>NZ_JBFBCC010000009.1:0-385055 GCF_040682955.1 Amycolatopsis sp. NPDC051045 | reverse complement strand
CAGCCGCAGCTGATCGGGACCGACCGGGCAGCCCTGGCGCCAGCTGGAACCGAGCCGCTCCGCGGTGACCGGCTTGATGACGGCAACGTAGGACGGCAGGCCGCTGCCGGCCGGCGCGGCGAGTTCCACGGTCTGGACCGTGGCGGCCGGCGCCGACGTGGCACCACCGAGGACCGCGGCCAGCGCAAACGTGATGACAGCAAAGACTTTCGTTCTCAGATTCACGACGATGTTTCTCCGATCGGTTGGGTTGGTGCTGACGACCGGCGGGTCCCCGCTCCGGTCGAACAGCGTGTTCAGCGCACCGGTGAGCTCGACGCGTGCGAGGACCGCGCCGATTCGGAAGTGGATGCCGTGCGCCTCGAGCGGGGTTCCCGTGCCGTGCGCTTCGACGACGTCGAAAGTGGACAGTCCGGCGTCAGCCGGATGTCGTAGTTGGCCTGTCGTTGTTCACCATGCCGACGCCCGCCTTCCCCAGTAAGCGCTTCCCCTTGCACCGAGAGTGCCGAATGGTCACCTCGTCATCCCCAAACCGGGTGATCACACTCTCGATGAGGCGAAATGTGTCAGCGGCGGGCGAACGGCGTCAACCAGGCCGGCAAGGTTTCACACCCGGCCGAAACGTCGGGTTCACAGCCCGAGCGCGCAACCTCTGCGACGTAGGGCGCCGGCCAGCGAATACGGGCTCGATCAGCGCCACGTCCGGCCCCGAAAGGGCGCGCCCGCGGTGTGGAAAGTTCGCCTCACGGAAGCGGACCTGAACCGGTGACGAAGATCCGTGCCGTGCCTCAGCGGGCGACGTAGCCGCCATCGACCGGCAGGGCCACCCCGATGACGAACCCGGCTCCGGGGCTGCACAGCCACAGCACGGCCTGGGCGATCTCCTCGGCGGTCCCGAGGCGGTTGATGGGCTGGTCGGCCTCGGCCTCGGCGCGGTCGCGCTCGCCCTGGGCGATCATGTCGCTGACCATCGGGGTGTCGATGGTGCCGGGCAGATCGCGTTGACGCGGATGCCGCGCGGGGCGTATTCGAGGGCGGCTTCGTCGACGTCGGTGAGGGCGACCGCCGCGCCCGACTCGGCGAACGCGCGCGCTGTGGCCAGGCCCATCCCGGCACCGGCTCCGGTGACGAAGGCGACCTGGCCGGTGAAGTCGTAGGTGGGATTCATCTCGAGTGTTCTCCGGTTTCAGCGGGCGAGTTCGATGGTGACCCGGCCGGCGGTGGCGAGCACCTCGGCGCCGCCGTCGGCCAGGTGGCCGAGGACGACCACACCGCTCGCCGGAGGTGCGTCGCGGTAGTAGCTGGCCAGGTTGCCCCACGGGGCGTAGAAGGCCAGGTCACCGGCCTTCGGGTCGGCGCTCTCCGGGGCGTCGGTGGTGGACAGCCGCCGGGGCAGGTCGGAAATCCGCTCAGAATCGTGGAAGTCGCCCAGGTTCAGCGTGAGCGGCAGGAGGGAGGCGAAATCACGAGCTGCGGCGCTGTCGTTCAGGGTCGCGTTCACGACGCGACCTTCGACGGTGAGGTGGGTGTTCACGGCGGTGGTGCTCCCGGTCGTGGGTGCGAGGGTCGTCGAAGGCGCCGAGGAGGGCGGCTCTTCGGGGCTGCAGGCGGCCACGGCCAGCAGAGCCGCGGTCAGGATCGCGCGGGTGAGGATCACCGGTCCTCCGCCATGGGCTCGGCGAAGTGCCGGAAGCCGTCACGCTGGACGTGAATGTCGAACAGGCGCTCGGCCAGGACGTCCGGACTGCTGTGCTCCGCCTCGGGCCGGATGGCTCCGGGGACGATCAGCTGGGCGACGTGGATGTTTTCCGGAACCAGAGCGTCGTGCAGCATGCCGGCGTAGGCGCTCTCCGCAGCGAAGGCGATCGAGGTGCCGGCGAGCCCGGGGTTCGGCCGCACTGCGCTGCCGCCGTTCACGAACAGGACAGTCCCGCGCCCGAGGGCGCGCATGCCGGGCAGCACGGCGTGCACGGCGGTGACCGGACCCTTCACGGAGAAGTTCAGGGGCGCGTCGAGGTCGTCGGCGCTCGTGTCGAGGACCGGCTTCATGAAGTCGGCGCGGGGCACCGGACTGAACTGGAAGACTTCGACCGGCCCGAGAGCGCCGGCGGCGTCCTGCAGCGCGGCGGTGAGCGACGCGCGATCGAGTACGTCGGCGGGGAACGCGCGGGCCTCGATCCGGGGCCGGCGCCGACGAGTGCGAAGGTCGACATGGGAACTCCTCGGTCGGGATCGGGTCCGATCCCAGGGAACCAGAGACCCCGCGTGGCCGGGGAGGTTCTCCCGGAAGGTGTACTGGCAGAGCACCCTTCGCCGTGGTGCCCGGCCCTATGGTGGTGGCGTGGACAACCGCCAGGAAGTCCGCGAGTTCCTCGTCTCGCGGCGCGCCAAGATCACCCCGGAGCAGGCCGGACTCCCCGCCGGGAGCAAACGCCGGGTGCCGGGCCTGCGCCGCAGCGAAGTCGCCACGCTGGCCGACGTGAGCGTCGAGTACTACGCCAAGCTCGAGCGCGGAAACCTCGCCGGTGTCTCCGCTTCCGTACTGGACGCGGTGGCCAGGGCCCTCCGGCTCGACGACGCGGAACGAGCCCACCTGCTCGCCCTCGCCCACGCCGCGGACGGCACGAGCGCGATCCTGCGGCGACCGAAGACCAAGCAGTGGACCCCGCACCGCAGCCTGCAGTGGACGCTGGACGCGGTCACCGAAGGACCCGCGTTCGTCCGCAATGGACGGATGGACCTGCTGGCGGCGAACCGCCTCGCGCGAGCTTTCTATTCGGAGGTCTACGCGAGCCCGCTGCAACCGCCGAACATCGCCCGGTTCCAGTTCCTCGATCCCGCCTCGCGCCGGTTCTACCCGGACTGGGGTCTCTTCGCCGACGTCTGCGTCGCGATCCTGCACACCGAAGCGGGCCGCAACCCGCACGACAAGGGCCTGCACGACCTCGTCGGGGAACTGTCCACCCGCAGTGATGAGTTCCGCACCCGGTGGGGCGCGCACAACGTCCGCCACCACGGCACCGGCTCGAAGACCTTCCACCACCCCGTTGTCGGGAACCTGACCCTCGCCTACGAAGGTCTCGAGCTGGCCACCGAACCCGGCCTCACCCTCACCATCTACACCGCGGAACCCGGCTCACCGTCCGACGAGGCCCTGCGGCTCCTGGCCTCGTGGGCCGCCACCCAGGAGGGGGAGGGATCGGCTCATCCCCCGGCCCTGCGGGGGGCGGCGGACCAGGACGCGAGGAGCTCCGGCCCTTCCGCGGACGGTGAGCCCGGTTCCGCCGTGTAGACGACCAGGTGAGAGGCACCGGCGAGGTTTCCGCGTTCGAGCTTGGCGTAGTACTCGACGCTGACGTCGGCCAGTGCGGCGACTTCGCTGCGGCGCAACCCCGGCACGCGCCGCCGGCTGGCAACCCGGCCTGCTCCGGCGTGATCTCGGCCCGCCGCGAGACGAGGAACTCGCGGACTTCGGCACGGTTGTCCACAGCGCGACCGTACGCGCCGCCACCCCACGTTGGGGTGTACTACCAGTACATCCTCCGTCAGTGACTCGCTCCCAGCCCGGGAAGACGGTTGTCTGGAAGCTCAGGGGCCGTCCGGCCCGCCACCGTCACGTGAGGAGTCACCCATGCGCGGAGCTGTCATCCACGCTCCCGGCGACGTGCGCTTCGAACAGCTCGACGACCCGAAGATCCAGCAGCCGACCGACGCGATCATCCGCACCGTCATCACCTGCGTGTGCGGCTCGGACCTGTGGCCCTACCGCGGCCTCGAGCCGGTCGGCGATCCGCACCCGATGGGCCACGAGTACGTCGGCGTGGTCGAAGAGGTCGGCGGCGAGGTCACCTCGGTCAAGCCCGGCCAGTTCGTGGTCGGCTCCTTCGCCACTTCGGACAACACCTGCGCGAACTGCCGCAACGGCTGGCAGTCCTCGTGCCTGCACCGCGAGTTCATGAGCACCTGCCAGGCCGGCTACGTCCGCATCCCCAACGCCCAGGGCACCCTCGTCGCCACCGCCGATTACCCGGATGAGGAGTTCCTGCCGAGCCTGCTCGCGGTGTCCGACGTCATGGGCACCGGCTGGTACGCCGCCCTCGCCGCCGAGGTCAAGCCCGGCGACACCGCCGTCGTGGTCGGCGACGGCGCCGTCGGGCTCTGCGGCGTCATCGCGGCCAAGGAACTCGGCGCCGAACGCGTCATCGCCATGAGCCGCCACGAATCCCGCCAGAAGCTGGCCACCGGGTTCGGCGCCACCGACATCGTCACCGAACGCGGCGACGACGGCGGCGCCCGCATCAAGGACCTCACCGGCGGCATCGGCGCCGACTCGGTGCTGGAATGCGTCGGCACCGCCGAGTCCATGCAGCAGGCCCTGCGCGCGGCCCGGCCCGGCGGCAACGTCGGGTTCGTCGGCGTCCCCCACGACGTGCAGCTCGCCGGCGAGGACCTGTTCTTCTCCCACGTCGGCCTGCGCGGCGGCCCGGCACCCGTGCGCCGCTACCTGCCCGACCTGATCGACCGGGTCCTCACCGGCCACATCAACCCGGGCCAGGTCTTCGATCTCACTCTGCCCCTGGACCAGGTGGCGGAGGGCTACCGGGCCATGGACGAGCGCCGCGCCATCAAGGCCCTGCTCACCCCCTGACCGCAGCCCCGCCAAGCTCGCCGACGCACTGATCCACATCGCAGGTCAGGACGAGCCGCCACTGCGCTTCGTCGCCGGCGCCGACGCCGTCGAGTACATCGAGGGCAAAGCCCAGCTCCTGCTCGACCAGGCCGGCGCCCACCGCGAGCTGTCCTCGTCCCTGGCTCACGACGACGCCTGATCCACCTGGGCCTGCCGGGCCGGGATCCCGACCCGGCGCCCGCCCTCACCGCGCGGCGATGATCAGTTCCCGGGCCTTGCGGGACACGGCCACGGCGCTCATGCCGTAGTTGCCGAGCACCACCGCCGTCCAGCCGGACTCGGCGAACCACTCCACGTTGGTGGACACGCCCATCGCGCCGCCGTTGTGGCCGTTGATCCGCTGCCCGTTCAGGTAGTGGGTGCTCGGCCCGTAGCCCTCGAAGAACGAGTTGTCCGGTGCCAGCGGCCACTTCGGGCTCGCGGCGAGGTAGGTGTACGCCGCCGAGTGGAACCTGTTGCGCTGGAAGGCGCTCGCGAAGCGAGCCACGTCCGGGGCACTGGCGAACGCGCCGCCCGCCGGGTTGCCGAGGATGCCGCCGTCGAACCTGTCCACCACGTCGGTCCACTCGCTGCTGCCCGCGAGCTTCTCGTAGGGATGGGCGATCCGGCGGTCCTCGCGCCACTGGGCCGCGGTGAAGAACCCCGCCGTGGACATGCCGGCCGGTGTGAACACGTGCTGCCGGATGTAGTCGTAGTAGTTCTGCCCCGACAGCTGGGCCACGACCGCGGCGAGCACGTAGTAGCCGTCGTTGCTGTACACGTTGCGGGTGCCCGGGGTGAAGTTCAACGGCATGGTGCGGATGAAGTCGATGTTGCCGGCGAAGATCTCGTCCAGGGTCGTCCACTTCTCCTGGCCAGGTGGCCTCGGCGGGTTTTGTGCCGGGCGGCCCAGGCCGGAGGTGTGGGTGAGGAGCTGGTGGATGGTGACGGTCTCGGCGACCTCGGGCCGGAAGCCCGGCAGGTACGTGCCCAGCGACGCGCCGTAGGCGAGCTTGCCCTGTTCCGCCAGCTGGTGGATGGCCGTGGCGGTGAAGAGCTTGGTGATCGAGCCCAGGGCGAAGATCGTGTCCGGGCCGTTGGGGACGCCCCGTGCCTTGTCGGCCATCCGGTGTGAGCGGGCCAGGACGGTTTTGTCCCGGAGGGTCAGCAACACGGTGCCGGAGAACGTGTCCTCCTCGGCGAGCTGGGTCAGGTACCGGTCGAACTCCCCGCCCGGCCGCAGGGCGTCGGGTGCGCGGTCGGCATGTGCGGAACCGGCGGTCGCCATCAGCCCTCCGACGGCGAGGGGGGCGATTCCCAGGGTGGCGAGCACGGTGCGCCGGGACGGCTGGTTCATCGGGAGGTCCTTCCGGTGGCGATCGGTCATGGGCCGGAGCCTGCCGACCGCCGGTCAGGATCTTGTCAGGATCGGGTCCGCACCTCGTTTTCTTGGCCAGTTCACAGGTATGTGGTCGAGACTCCTCGCCATGCCGGCACGCATCCTGGTCGCCGAGGACGACCGCAAGCAGGCGGAGCTGATCCGCCGCTACCTCGAACGCGAGGGCCACGAGGCCACCGTCGTGCACGACGGGCGGGACGTGCTCGACCACGCCCGCCGGCGGGCCCCGGACCTGCTGCTGCTCGATCTGATGCTGCCGGGCGTGGACGGGCTGACGGTGTGCCGGTCGCTACGTGCCGAGAAGGACATCCCGATCATCATGCTCACCGCGCGGACCGGCGAGGACGACCTGCTGCTCGGGCTCGCGCTCGGCGCCGACGACTACGTCACCAAGCCCTACCGGCCGCGGGAGCTGGTCGCCCGGATCCACACCGTGCTGCGCCGTGCCGCTCGGGCCGCGCCGGAGCGGTACCAGGTCGGTGGCCTCGTCGTCGACATCACCCGCCACGAGGTCCGCGCGGACGGCAGACCGGTGGACACCACGCCCGCCGAGTTCACGATCCTCGCCTCTCTCGCGGCATCGCCGGGACGGGCGTTCACCCGCCAGCTGCTGCTCGAGCGGGTCGGCGGCTTCGACCGGGACGTCACCGGCCGCACCATCGACACGCACGTGATGAACCTGCGCCGCAAGCTCGAGCCGGTGCCGACCCGGCCGCGCTACCTGCTCACCGTGTACGGCGTCGGGTACAAGCTCGCGGAGCCGGACGATGCGCCGTAGCCTCCTGCTGAAGCTGGTCGCGCTGTCGCTGGCGGTGGCGGCGCTCGCGGTGAGCGCGACCGCGTTGCTCGCCACCTACGACACGGGCGGCCAGCTACGGGAGGAGCTGACGGCCGACGCGTCGCTGCTGTCGACCGACAGCGACATCCTCGCCGGGCTGGTCACCTACGCCAACGAGCACCGCGACTGGTCCGGCGTCGAGCCGCTCGTGCGGGAGCTGGCGGAACGCACCGGGCGCCGCGTAGTCCTTGCTGCGCCCGGCGGTGAGCCGTTCGTGGACTCGGCCGGGGGCGCGGCCGGCCTGCCCCCGGCGCCCGCGGCGCGGATCGACGCGACCCGGCCGCCCGGCCGGTCGGGCGGGGCCGAGCCGAACGTGGTCGCCCGGGAACCGTCGCTCGGCGTCGACATCTCGTTCTACATCTGGCAGCTCACCGAGGAGGAACGGCGGCAGCGGCAGGCATACGCCCGGGAGGTGGTCGACTGCGTGCGGCGCACCGGCGGCGAGCGGAGCGCGTCGAGCCGCCACCGCGTCGCCGGGCCGGACGGCGGCGGCCCGGCGCAGGTCCCGTGCGTGCCCGCCGCGATGTTCGCGCCCTCGGCGGCCGCCCGCGAGCTCGACGAGCGAACCGTGGACCTGGCCACGCCCTGCCTGACCGCACACGATCTGGCGTACGACGTCACGACCGGCCCGGCCGGCACGCGGCAGCTCCGGCAGCGGCCGGCCGCCGGTCCACAGTGGATCGACTGCGTGGAGACCGCTCGTGCCGAGGCGAAGCGCCCCTACGTGGCCGCACCGGCCGACCTGTACCTGGGTGAGAGCGACCGGTTCGACCCGTTCTCCCCGGACGGCTGGTGGCGGACTGCGGCGATGGTGGCGGCGGTCCTGCTCGTCGCGGCGGCGGTCACGGTCCTGGCCGGGCGGCGGCTGGTGCACCCGATCCGCGCGCTCACCGCCGCCGCCCGGCGGATGGCCGACGGCGACCGCGCGGCCCGTGTCCCCGTGCACGGCAACGACGAGGTGACCCAGCTGGCCGCGGCCTTCAACACGATGGCCGACTCGATCGCGAACACCGACCGGCAGCGAAGGGCGCTGGTCAGCGACGTGGCGCACGAGCTGCGCACCCCGCTCGCGAACGTCCGCGGCCACCTGGAAGCCGTGCAGGACGGAGTTTTCCCGCTCGACGCCGAGCTGGTCGGATCGCTGCTGGAGGAGTCGGCCCTGCTCGAACGCCTCGTCGCCGACCTGCAGGACCTCGCGCTCGCGGACGCTGGAATGCTGCGCATCCACCCGGAGGAGTGCCAGGCGGGTGACCTCGCCGAGCAGGCCGTTGCGGCGCACCGCGCGCGAGCCGAGGCGTCCGGAGTGGACCTTCGGGTCGCGGTCGCCGAAGCCGTGGTCATCCGGGCCGATCCCACGCGGCTGCGCCAGGCACTCGGCAACCTCGTGTCCAACGCGACGCGGCACACCCCGGCCGGCGGCTCCGTGACGGTGACGGTGACCGGCCCCGCGGACCAGGTGGAGTTCACCGTGACCGACACCGGAACGGGCATCGCCGCCGAGCACCTGCCGCACGTGTTCGAGCGCTTCTACCGCGCCGACCCGTCCCGCAGCCGCGCCACCGGCGGCAGCGGGCTCGGGCTCGCCATCTCCAAGCACCTGGTGGAAGCGCACGACGGGGAGCTGTCGGTGACCAGCACACCCGGCTGCGGCTCGACGTTCACCATCCGCCTCGGCCGGCGAGCACGCGGCGCAACACGAGCGAGCTGGCAGACCTGACGGCGTCCCCCTGGCAACGGCAGCCAGCACGCGTCGGTGCTGCGGTCCAGCGGGCTGATCACCAGCGCGCGGTCGGGGAAGTCGCAGATCCACGAGAGCACCCCGCTGGGCCTGGGCGTCATCCGCGCCAGCCGAGCCCGGGCGTGCGCTGCCGCGAATGAGTCATTCGCGACGTTCCGGGCCGGGGGTTGCGCGACCCGCCTGCCAAAGCGAACAATCATTCGCTATGGAGTCCCGAGCCAGCTTCACCGCGGAGACGATGGCCCTGCAGCGGGCGTTCGAATCCCACCGCCCACCCGGGCGTCGCCGCTTCGACGACCCGTATGCGACCGCCTTCCTGCGCCCATCCCTGCGTGTCCTCGCCGAAGCGGCCCGGCTCCCCGGCATCCGGCACCTCGTCACCGGCCTCTACGACGTCGTCGCCGGTCCCGGGCCGCGTGCCTCCGGCATCGCGCGGACCGAGGTCATCGACGACGCCCTCACCGAGGCCATGACCGGCGACACCCAGTGCGTCCTGCTCGGCGCCGGGTACGACGCGCGCGCCCACCGGCTGCCCGCGCTCGCCGGCCGGGCCGTCTTCGAGGTCGACCACCCCGCCACCCAGGCCCGGAAGCGGGCCGTCCTGGGTGCCGGCCCCCGCTACGTGTCCGTCGACTTCGAACGCGACGACCTCGCCGGCCGGCTCACCGAAAGCGGCTTCGACCCGGGGAAGCCGAGCGTGTTCGTCTGGGAGGGCGTCACCAACTACCTCACCGCCGACGCCGTCGACGCGACGCTGGCCGCCGTGCACGGACTCGGCGGCGACCTCGTCTTCACCTACGTCGACGTCCGGGCCCTGCACGAGCCCAGCCCGTTCCCCGAGGCGCGCCGGTGGGTGCGGGCCGTCGCGCGGGCCGGGGAGCCGTGGACCTTCGGGTTGCTGCCCGCCGAAACCGGGGAGTTCCTGGCCGAGCGCGGCTTCGACCTGCGCGAAGACGTCTCGGCCCACGACGCCGGCGGCGGCTCGCGGCTCTACCGGATCGCGATCGCGATCGCGGCGAGGAGTGCCCGTGCCCCGCATCAGTGAGGAGCGCCGCACCGCGCAACGGCAGCGGATCCTCGACGCGGCGATGACCTGCTTCGAGAAGGCCGGCCCGGACGGGGCGTCCATGCAGGACATCGTCGCCGAATCGGGGATGAGCGCCGGCGCCCTCTACCGCTACTTCGACGGCAAGGAGGCGATCATCGAGGCGGTCGCCGCCGACCGGCACGAGTACGAGCGGGACCTCGTCGCCGCGGCGATCGCCGACGGCGGCCCGGACGCCCTCCGCCGGTTCCTGAACGCCTACTTCGACTGGGTGGCCGACCCCGAGGAGGCACGACGGCGGCGCGTCACCGTCCACGTCTGGGCCCGCGCCCAGCACGACGAGCGGCTCCGGCGGATCGTCACCGAGGGGCTCGCCCCGCTCGACGACGTCGGCCGCGCGCTGACCGCCACCGGGCTGCCGGACGGCGTCGAGCCGGACATGTTCGCGCGCGTCCTGCTCGCGCTCATCCAGGGTTTCCTGCTCCAGCGCTCCTGGGAGCCCGATCTCGACGCGCAGCGCTACCGCGACACGGTCACCAGCCTCCTCGATCGGGTGTTGCCCCGGTGAGCGGCGAGCGTGTCAGCCTGTCGCCGTGCAGCGCCTGATGACGTCCTCGCGGCTCGTAACCCGGCGCGCCGGCCGAACCCAGGTCGCCCGGCTGCGCGAGCTGCCGTCGGTCGTTTCGGCCGAGCTCGCCAGCTGCGCACGAGCGTCCGCGAGCGTGTCCGCGACAGCACGCGGCCGCCCCTGCCACCGTCACGCCGAGGGCCCTGGTCCGGACGCGCGCGGGCAGGGGCGTCAGTCCACTTCGGACTCACTGCCGGTCGCTCCGGTGACCATGGCGCGGCCTGGACGACCTTGAAATCGCGACCGTCGAGTACCTCGACTGGTACAACAACCGACGCCTGCACGGCACGGCATATGTCCCCGATTTCCCAGGCAAAGCGGCCGCTTACAATGGTGACGACCAGGCTGGCCGTCGTGCCCGCCACCCGGTCGGTGCGATCTGGGAGGATCACCGGATGACGATGTCGCTCTCGGCCGAACTGTGGCCGGACGTGCAGCCGGAGACCGCGCGGCGGCTCATGCTGGCCGGGGTGGAAGCCTTTGCCCAGCGCGGCTACCACGCCACCACCACGCGGGACATCGCCGGCGCCGCGGGGATGTCGCCCGCCGCGCTCTACGTGCACTTTCCCTCCAAGGCCGCGCTGCTGTTCGCCATCAGCCGGTACGGCCACGAACAGACCCTCGCGCTCGTCGAGAACGTCGTCGCGAAGGAGTCCGATCCCGTCGAACGGATCCGGCTCATCGTCGAGGACTTCGTGGCCTGGCACGCCCGGCGCCACACCGTGGCGCGGGTCGTCCAGTACGAGCTGCAGGCGCTGCCCGAGCAGGAGTTCGAGGTCGTCGCCGCACTGCGGCGGCGGATCGAGCGGATCGTGCGCGAAGTCATCACCAAGGGTGCCGCCGACGGCGTGTTCACGGTGTCCGACCCGCACGTCGCGGCCCGGGCGGTGCTCTCGCTCGGCGTCGACGTCGCCCGCTGGTACAGCGAGCGCGCCCGGCAGACGCCGACCGCGCTGGGCAAGGAGTACGGCGGGCTGGTGCTGCGGATGCTCGGCGTCACCCCTGAGACGCCGGTCACAGACTAAGCAGTCGTTCAACCCTCCGCAGTAGCGGACACTCCCTGTCCGCTACGCCTGGCAGGGTGGTCCTCGTGCGAAACGACACCGAACGCCACGCGAAGTGACCGTCCTGGACGCGCGGGCACTCAACCGCGCCACCCTCGCCCGGCAGCTGCTCCTCGAGCGGGCCGGCCTTCCCGTCCTCGACGCCGTCGCGCACCTCGGCGGTCTGCAAGCGCAGGAGCCGCAGGAGCCGTTCACCGGGCTGTGGTCGCGGCTGCGCGCGTTCGACCCGGCGGCGCTGGACGCCCTGCTGACCGGCCGGCGCGTGGTGCGGACCCACCTCATGCGCCGCACCGTCCACCTGCTCACCGCCGACGACGTCCTGGCGTGGCGGAGCCGGTTCGACGCCATGCTGCGCCAGCGTGTCCTCGGCACCTACCGCCGCGAGCTCGAAGGGGCGGACTTCGCCGAGCTCGCGGCGGCGGGCCGGGCGGTGCTGGCCGACGGCGAGCCCCGCTCGATGGGCGAGCTCGCGCGGGCGGTCGCGCGGCGCCGGCCCGCGGCCGATCCGCGGCCGCTCGGCGAACTGCTGATCGCCGCGCTGATCCCGTCGGTGCAGCTGCCGCCGCGGGGGCTGTGGCGCGTCAAGGCGGGCGTGCGCTACCTCCCGCTGCCGGCGTGGCTGGACCGTGACGTCGACCCGCTCGACCCCGCGGACCCGGCGGACCCGGCGGACCGGATCGGGCGGGCGCTGGTGCGGCGCTACCTGGCGGCGTTCGGTCCCGCGGCCACGGCGGACCTGCGTGCGTGGTGCGGTCTGGCCGGTCTGCCGGCCGCGGTGAAGGCACTGCGTGCCGAACTGGTGGTCTTCCGCGACGAGCGGGGACGCGAGCTGCTCGACCTGCCCGACGCACCGCGCCCCGAGCCGGACACACCCGCGCCGGTGCGGTTCCTGCCGGCGTTCGACAACGCGATCCTCGGCTACGACGACCGCTCCCGGATCATCGACGACGCCCACCGCGGGCTGTCGGTGGCGGGCGAGCGGGTGGTGCTGGTGGACGGCCGGGTTTCGGCGACCTGGAGGGTCGACGGTGCGGACGTGGTGGTGCGGCCGGTGCGGCGGTTGTCCCGGCCCGAACACACCGCCGTGGCCGGGGAGGGCGGGGAACTCGCGTCGTTCCTCTCCGGCGGCGCAAGCGATTGCGTCCGCGTGGAACCGGGCTAACCCACGGCCCTGGCGAACCGCTCCGCCACCTCCCGCAGCCGCTCGACCAGCCCCGGCGGTGCCTCTTCGACCACGAAGTCGTAACCCCACTGGGCCAGGTAGTAGGGCACGGTGTCGAGCGTGTTCGCGCCGGTCAGCACCCGGCAGCTGTGCTCGTCGACCTCCTCGACGACCCCCGACGTGGGCGGGATGCGCCGAGCCAGCACGGCGGCCGGGGCGGCCACCCGCAGGACGAGCCGGTGCGGGTAGGGCGCGGTGGAGATCTGCCGGGAGACGTACGCCGCGAGGTCCCCGGCCGGGGGTTCGCGCGGGGTGAAGCGGAAGCTCGCGACCGGCACGCCCGCGATCCGGTCGACGCGGAAGGTGCGCCAGTCCGCCCGGTCGAGGTCGAAGGCGACCAGGTACCAGCGCCTTCCCGTGTGGACCAGCCGCAGCGGCTCGACCGACCGCTCCGTCTCCGCCCCTTCGCGGTCGCCGTAGCCGAAGCGCAGCCGTTCGTGGTCGCGGCAGGCCGAGGCGACCGCGGTGAGCACGTCCGCGTCGACCATCGGGCCGGTGCCGGGCAGCGACACCGTCGCCGCGTGCAGCGCGCCGACCCGGGGCCGCAGCCGCGCGGGCAGCACCTGCTCCAGCTTCGCCAGCGCGCGCACCGACGTCTCCTCGATGCCGCTGACCGTGCCGCTCGCCGCCGTGCGCAGGCCGACCGCGACCGCGACGGCCTCGTCGTCGTCCAGCAGCAGCGGTGGCAGCGCGGCGCCCGCCCCGAGCCGGTAGCCGCCGGCCACCCCCGGCGTCGCGTGCACCGGGTAGCCGAGGGAACGCAGCCGCTCGACGTCCCGGCGGATCGTGCGGACGTCGACCTCGAGCCGCGCCGCGAGGCCGGCGCCCGGCCAGTCCCGCCGCGCCTGCAGCAGGGAGAGCAGCCGGAGCAGGCGTTCCGCAGTGCCGTACATGGCACGCAGTGTGCCATGTATCGCGGACAACTTCGGTCCTCGATCGACCGGATAGTGCCGCCGGGCGGTCAAAGACTTGCCAGGCACCGTCCCAGGCGGAAAGAGTGACGCATGCCGATCGATCCGCACACCCTGCTCGCCGTCGCCCGCGAAGAAGCGGAACTGGGCCAAGCCGAAGGCGGCGTGCCGATCGGGGCCGCACTGTTCGACACCGCGGGCACGCTGCTGGGCCGCGGGCACAACCGGCGTGTGCAGGACGGCGACCCGTCGATGCACGCCGAGACCGCGGCGTTCCGCAACGCCGGCCGCCGCCCGCACTACCGCGACACGATCATGGTCACCACGCTCTCGCCGTGCTGGTACTGCTCCGGGCTCGTCCGTCAGTTCGGTATCGGGCGCGTCGTCATCGGCGAGGCGAAGACGTTCCACGGCGGTCACGACTGGCTCGCCGGGCTCGGTGTGGAGATCACCCTGCTCGACGACCCCGGCTGCACCGCGCTGATGACGGAGTTCATCGCCGCGCGCCCGGACCTGTGGTTCGAGGACATCGGGGTCGAGAAGTCCGAATAGGACAGTGCTCGACCGGACAGCTTGCTGAGGAGCCGGTATGCCGCCATCCGTTCCGCTCGTGGACCTATCGCCGTGGTTCGCGGGCACGTCCGAGGGCCGGGCCGAAGTGGCGGGCCGGGTCGACAACGCGCTGCAGGAGTCCGGCTTCCTGCTGGTCACCGGGCACGGCGTCCCGGACGGCCTGCGCCGCCGGACCCGTGAGCTGGCGCGGGAGTTCTTCGCGCTGCCCGAGGACGTCAAGCAGCGCTACGCCGTGACCGTCGGCGGCCGCGGCTGGCTGCCGCCGGGCGTCGAGGCCAACGGCTACGCCGAGGGCACCGAGACCCCGCCGGACCTCAAGGAGTCCTATTCCGCGGGCGCGGACGCCAAGACCGGCGTCGCCGAGATCGACGGGTTCTGGTTCCAGCCCAACGTCTGGCCGCACGAGGTGCCCGGCTTGGGCGAGGCGGCCACGGAGTACATGCGCCGGATGCGGGCGCTGGCGGACCACCTGCTGGAGATCTTCGCCGCGGCCCTCGGCCTCGCCCAGAGCCACTTCACCCGGCACACCGGGCACCCGACGTACACCTTCAACATCAACTGGTACCCGCCGATGACCCGGGTCGGCCCGCCGGCACCGGACCAGTTCCGGATCGGCCCGCACACCGACTTCGGCACGGTCACGGTGCTCGACCGCCAGGCCGGCGTCGGCGGGCTCCAGGTCTGCACGGCCGGGAACGAGTGGGAGGACGCGCCGTTCCACCCGGACGCGTTCACGGTGAACATCGGTGACCTGATGGCCCGGTGGACGGGTGACCGCTGGCGCTCGACGCGCCACCGCGTCCTCCCGCCGGCGACGACGGCCCCGGACGAGGACCTGGTGTCCCTGATCTTCTTCTACGAGACCGACCACGACGCGCGGATCACGTCGCTCGCGCCGCCGCTCGGCACGCGGATGTACCCCGAAGTCATCGCGTCGGACTACCTGCGCGAAAAGCTCGACGCCATCACGCTCACCTGACCCTGCCCAGGCTGCGCTGTCCAAGCCTCACGAAGCGGGCTCCGCGCCGATCGTCCGGTTGCGGCCCGCCGCCTTCGCCCGCAGCAACGCCCCCTCCGCGGCGCGCAACGCGTCCGCGAGGACGCCGTCGGCCGGGCAGCCCGCCACGCCGATCGACACGGTCACGCCGACGAACTGCGGGCCGTCCCCCGAGGCCTTCAACGCCACCAGCGTCGAAGCGATCCGCAGCCGGATCCGCTCGGCGATCGCCAGCGCGTCGAAGCGGCCGGTGCCCGGCAGCAGCACCGCGAACTCCTCGCCGCCGGACCGGCCCACCAGATCAGCGGCACGGACCTCATCACGCAGGGCGCCGGCGACCGCGCGCAGGACGGCGTCGCCGACGCGGACGCCGTAGCGGTCGTTGAGCAGGCGGAAGTGGTCGAGGTCGAGCAGCAACACGGCCGCTCCCCGGCCGGGCCCGCCGAGCCGGTCCAGCCGGGCTTCGGCGGCGCCGCGCCACGACGCGGCGGTCAGCACGCCGGTGCCGGGATCGAGGGTGACGTGGTCGCGGCGGCCGCCGCCCGATCCGCCGCGGTGCAGCACGACGGTGGCACCGGCCAGCAGCGGAACCAGCAGCGGCGCGGCTCCGGCGGCCCAGGCGAGCGGCAGGCCGAACGCCGTCATCGCGGCGTCGAAGACGTGCCCCGGCGCGGCTTCGCGCGGACGGCGGGGCCCGTCGGCGCCGGTCACGAGCGCGGCGTTCACCGCGAGGAACACCAGCCCGGCGACGGTGAGCAGGAGGACGGTCCGGGCGTCGAGGGCCTCGCCGAGCGGCCGGACGCCGGTCGCGGTGAGGAAGGCCCCGGCGACGAGACCGGCCAGCGCGGTCGCCGCGGCGCCGAACACCTGCCGGTACACGGGTCTTCTGCGGACCCGGAACCACTGGTGCAGCGCGGAGAGCGCGACCAGCGCGACGGCGAGCCCGGGCCGCAGGACGAGCACGCCCGCGAAGACCCACGGCGTGTCGACGCCGGGGCCGAGGAGGGTGTCCTCGCGGTGGCGCTCGACCGGCCGCGCGAGCTCCGCCGACACCAGCATCCCGGCCACGAGCAGCGCGAACGGCGCGAGCATCGCGGTGAGCGGCGGGTACCGGAGGGCGGCGAGCACGACGGCGGCGACGGCGAGGGCGTCGACCACGACGAGGTAGCAGATCCGGCCCCGGCGCGGCAGCCGCCACAGTGCCCACCGCCGCAGGGCCCAGCGCCGCAGGACGAGGGCGGCCAGGAGCCGGCCCGGGCGGCGTTCCCCGCCGGCGGCGACCGTGGAATCCCCCACCATTTCGGCAAAGTAGCCGGAATGCGGGCCCGTGTCGATCCGCCTTCAGGGGAATTTCACATCGTCACCCGGGCCCGGGCACCGTAAGTCATTTTCCGACCACCGGAGGGTTGACACGCAACATTGGTCTAGTCCACTGTGTGGTGGCACACAGCGCTCCTCCCGGGATGATCCCGCCGCCTCAAACCGGAGGTGCTCCACCCTGCGCGTCTGGAGGACCCCCATGAAATCAGTGCGCCGTCTGCTCACCCTCGCGGTCGCGGCTTCGGCCGCGATGGCGACGGTCATCGGTCTCGCCCCGCAGGCCATGGCCGCGGTCGACCCGGTGCTCGCGTCCCCGTACCTCTACCAGTGGGGCGGGCAGACCAGCCCGACCGCGGCGATGTCCGCGACGGGCGTGAAAGCGTTTACGCTCGCGTTCGTGCTTTCGGACGGCACCTGCAACCCGAAGTGGGACGGCAGCCGTTCGCTCACCGGCTCGGACAAGACGATGATCCAGAACATCCGCAACGCGGGCGGGGACGTGATCCCCTCCTTCGGCGGCTGGTCCGGCACCAAACTCGGCTCGAAGTGCACGTCGGCCTCGGCGCTGGCGGGTGCCTACCAGAAGGTGATCGACGCCTACGGCCTCAAGGCGATCGACCTCGACATCGAGAACACCGACGAGTTCCAGAACGCGACGGTCCAGGACCGCATCCTCAACGCGGTCAAGCTGACCAAGCAGAAGAACCCGAACCTGAAGGTCGTCATCACCATCGGCACCACCACGACCGGCCCCGACACCTGGGGCAAGCGCCTGATCAACCAGGCCAAGGCGATCGGGGCGGGCGTCGACGTCTGGTCGGTCATGCCGTTCGACTTCTCCGACGGCGGTGACATGGCCGCCCTGACGAAGTCCGCGGTCGACGGGCTGAAGAACCAGCTCAAGACCACCTTCGGCTGGAACGACGACACCGCCTACCGGCACAGTGGCCTCTCCTCGATGAACGGCAAGACCGACAACGCGGGCGAGACCGTCACGGTGGCCAACTTCAACTCCATCCGCGGCTACGCGGCGAGCCACCACCTGGCCCGCCTCACGTTCTGGGCCACCAACCGCGACTGCAGCGGCGGCGGCGAATGCAGCGGCATCAGCCAGGACAAGTACGCGTTCACCAAGATCGTCGCCGGCTACACCGGCTGACACCGAGCCCGTAGTGGGGCCGTCGGAGGCCCTCTCACCGGCATCGGGGCCGGTGAGGGGGCCTTCGCGGGGGCCTGTCAGCGCCGCGGACCACCGGGGTAGGGCCCGCAGGCGTACGGGTAGCACTGGTAGGGGTTCCACCGCGGGTCCCATGTGGACGGCGGTGCGCTCGTCTTCGTCGTGACCGGTGGCGGCGGCGGCAGGTCGATCGTCACCGTCGGGGTGGGGGTCGGCGACCGGCGCGCGTGCATCACCGCCGGGGACGGCGTGGTCGTCTCGGTCGGGACGGCGAGCACACTCGACGAAGCCGGGGCGCCGGTGGCCGGTTGCAGCGGCGGGAACTGCGTGGACCTGGGTGCGGAGTCCGGGCGCGTCGCCAGCACGAGCACCAGCCCGCCCAGCACGACGAGCACCGCCGACGCCAGCGCCACCCGCGCCGCCCCGCTGGGCCCCGGCTCGGGCCCGGTGTCCCGGCGCGCCGCCAGCTCGGCCGCGCGCGAGCCGGGTTTGCGCGGCCGCGCCCCGGTCTGGCGGAGCAGTTCATCGACCGTAACCCGGTCCCGCCGCCTGCGCGCACTGCGCGTCATGCACGACCTCCACCTGTTCCCCCGCCGCCGCGCTCGCCCGCGGCCGCATGATCCGGGTGGATCCTAGAAACCCTTGCGGGAATTGTAAACGCGCTGATCGCCGCGGTCTCGTTACCGTTTCGAGACAACCGGATCGCGTTCCCGGCCGTAGCCGTCAACGAGCCGCGAACCGCCGCCGCAGCCCGGCCAGCCGCCGGGTCACCGGCGTGAACTCCGGGAGCTTCAGCAACGCCAGCAGCCCGAACGGCACGGCCATCCCGAGCAGCCCCTGCACCGGCAGCTTCACCCACGCCGCGGGGATCACGCCGAGCGACGCGGGCACGGCACGGCCGGCGAGCACCGCGGCCACCACGCCGAGCCCGCTCACCGAGAGGGTGATCAGGCCGACCCGCAGCGACCGCTTGCTGCGCAGGTGCCCGAGCCGGACCCACAGCCAGACCTGGCCGAGGACGGCACCGACCACGAACCCGGCGCCGTTGACGAGCATCACGCCGTAGACGACGTGCTCGCCGTCGAGCAGCCCGCGGCAGAGCAGCAGCAGCGGGATCTTCACCGCGGTCATCACGAGCATGATCAGCGTGGGCGTGCGGGCGTCCTTCATCGCGTAGAACACCCGCAGCTGCAGCATGACCAGCGCGAAGGGCAGCAGCCCGACGGCGGAGACGGCCAGGGTCTGGCCGAGCCGCTCGGCGTCGTCGAGGGTGCCGCGGCCCCAGGTGAAGATCGCGATGCCGATCGGCGTGCCGACCACGGCCAGCACGGCGGAGATCGGCACGAAGAGCACCGTGGAAATGCGGGAGGCGAGCGAAAGGTCGCCGACGAGCGACCCCGTGTCGCCGTTCGCGGCGGCGCGGCTCATCCGCGGCATCAGCGCGGTCAGCAGCGAAACGCCGAGGATGCCGTACGGCAACTGGAAGAGCAGGGACGCGTAGCTGTAGGCCGTGACGCCGCCGCTGGAGCCGCCGGTCAGCACGCGGGTGGTGACGACGAACCCGACGTGGCTGACGACGACGTAGCCGAGGATCCACGCGGCGAGCCCGCCGAACTCCTTGATCCGCGGGTCGAAGCCCCAGCGCCAGCGGAACCGGAAGCCGGTGCGCAGCAACGCCGGGATGAGCACGACCGCCTGCGCGACGATGCCGAGCGTGGTGCCGAGGCCGAGCACGAGCAGCTTCGGGTCGCTCATCCGGACCGGGTCGAGGGTCAGCTCCCCCGGCACGAGCGCGAACACGACGAGCGTGCCGGTGACGACGACGTTGTTCAGCACCGGCGCCCAGGCCGGCGGCCCGAAGACGTCTTGGGCGTTGAGGATCGCCGAAAGCAGCGCGAACAGCCCGTAGAACAGGATCTGCGGCAGCAGCAGGTACGCCAGCGCGGTGGTCAGCGCGGGGTTCGCGGTCGGAGACGATTTGTCGACGTAGAGCGCGGTGAACAGCGGGGCGATCGCCACCGCGACGGCCGTCCCGACGGCGAGCAGCACCAGCGCCATCGTGATCAGCCGCTGCGTGTAGGCGCGGCCGCCGTCCGGGTCGTCCTGGGAGCGGACCAGCAGCGGCACGACGACACTGGCCAGGACGCCGCCGAAGAGCAGTTCGAACACGATGTTGGGCAACGTGTTGGCGACGGTGAAGGAGTCGTTGATCACCCCGGCTCCGGCCACCGCGGCGAGCAGCAGCTTCGCGACGAATCCGGTGACGCGGCTGACGGCCGAGGCGACCGCCATCCGGCCGCTGGAGCGGGCCAGCGACGAGCCGGCGCCTTCCCCGCGGCCGGCGCTGACCGGCGACGCGGGCGGCCGCGCGACGATCTGGGTGGCGAACTCGTCGTAGGGCCGGTGGGAGACGTCGGGGTCGCGGGTCGGCCAGTGCGGGCCCCTCAGCTCGCTCGGGAAGAAGACCGTCGCCTCGTCGTCCACCGGTGGTGGGTGCTCCGCCATGGGGACAAGACTGCCAGGTCGGCTACTCGGGATAAATCGAACGCACGAGCGACGTCACGACCCTGCGTGAACGCGGGCCACCGGTCAGGCGGCGACCGTGATCGCCACCGCGGTGCGGCCCGCCTCGGTCAGTTCGGCGGTGACGCGGCCGGTGGCGCCTTCCACGGCGGGACGCAGGTAGCCACTGTGGGCCAAGGCGTGGGCCGTCATCTGATCGCAACAGGCGAATCCGTCGATGAAGAGGTCGGGTTCGCAGCTGCACGACATCTGCGCACGTCCCGCGGCCACCGCCCTCAGCATGGCCATTGCGCGGTAGGTGAGCTCGACTCGTGAACCGGACACCGGATTGCCTTCCCCTGGAAATCGCTACAACCTGTCATTCGCCCAATGGGCCGATTGTGTTACTTACGGCACTATGACGTTTCGGACCCGGCCGAGGTTCCAGCGGCGGAAAAGTCTGCCGGAAGGCAGACGCGCCGGGCGTCGCGAGCTGCTCGAATCGAGGTATGAAAGCACTGTTCAAGCAGGTGACGGCGGTGGCCGCGGTGGCGGCGCTGCTCATGACCGGGACCGGGACCGCCGCCGCGGGCGAAAGTTCGCCCTGGCGAGACTGTTACGACGGCTTGTCGTGCACCGAGATCCGGGTGCCCGCTGACTGGGACCGGCCGGGCGAGGGCACCACGGTCACCGTCCCGCTGCTGCGGATCCCCGCCCGTGAACCGAAACTCGGCACGCTCCTGGTGAACCCCGGCGGCCCCGCGCAATCGATCCCGCTCTTCGCCGTGCCGGGTTTCCGTGACCAGTTCACCGACCTCGCGGCGCGGTTCGACGTCGTGGTGTTCGACCCGCGCGGCCTCGACGTCACGTGCCCGGCCCCGACGCCCGCGCCTCTGCCGGGGCCGCTGACCGAGAGCGCGTACGACGCCTACGCCGCGGCCAACGCGAAGTTCGCGACGGACTGCACGACGGCCGCGGGTGCCGCCCGCGGTCACCTCGGCGCCCGCCAGGTCGCCCACGACATGGACGCGATCCGCGCCCGGCTGGGCGAGCGGCGGCTCGACTATTTCGGCAGTTCGTACGGCACGGTGTACGGGCAGGAGTACGCGGCGCTGTTCGGCTCCCGCGTCGGGCGCATGTACCTCGACAGCGCACTGGACCACACCCGATCGGAGCCGGCGGCGTGGGCCCGGGCCGGGGCCGTGACGGCCGAACGCAACCTGTTCCGGATGGCCCGGTGGTGCGCGGCGGACGCGGGCTGCGCGCTGCACGGCCGCGACGTCATCGCGCTGTGGGACCGGCTGTCGGCGACGCCGGACGGGGCGCTGATCGTCCGGTGGGCCGCGGCCCGGATCGGCGACGACCGGAGCTGGGTCGCGCTGACCACGGGCCTGGCGCAGGCGGAAGCCGGGGACACGTCGGCGATGACGCCGCGGCCGGCGGCGCCCGACGCCCGCCTCGCCCGGACGGCGTTCTGCGCGGATTTCCCCTTCCCGGACCGCTTTCCGGCGGCCAAGCGGGTCGAAGCCGAGCTGCGGGTGGCGGCGCCCCGGCTGGGCTGGGCGGTGCACCCGTGGCGGGTGTCGGGCCAGTGCGCCGGGCTGCCCCCGATCGGGCTGAACCCACCGGCGGAGCTGCCCGCGATGCCGCGCGTCCTGGTGGCGAACGGCGACGACGACCCGCTGACGCCCGCGGCGCACGGCCGCCGCGTCGCCGCGCAGCTGCACGGGACGTACCTGTCCTCGGCCGGCAATCATGCGCTTTACCTGCGGGGGAACGCGTGCGTGCGGGATTACGTGCACCGGTGGCTGTGGAACGGGGAGCTGCCCGCACCGGGGGCGCGTTGCGAAAGCGCGAGGTGATGTCCCTGCGGGAGAGCCGCGCCGCGGCGCCCTGGACGTGTACAACGTGGACATGGCCATCGACCCACCGGGACCGTGGCGGTCACTGGCCCGCCTCAGCGGCACGACCACGGGCGACCTGCTCGTCACCGCCGCCGCCGCCGCCGTCGTGCTCGGGCTCGGGCTGGCCGACCAGCCCACCGCCGACCCCCGCACCATGGCCGCGGCCGCCGGTGCGGTGGCCGCGCCGCTGATGATCCGCCGTCGCCACCCGCTGACCGCCGCCGTGCTCTGCGCCGCCGTCGTGGTCGCCGCGACCGTGCCGCTCCGGCCCGGCCGGCTGGTCGCCATGGCCGCGTTCGGGTCGGCCGCCTACCACCGGCCGCGGCCGGGCGTGCTCGCCTGCTCCGTGGGCTGGCTCGTCGTCCTGGCCGCCGCCGGGGTCCGCCCGGTGGGCGCGGCCACCTACACGGATCTCGTGCTCCTCGGCATCGCGCCGGTCGCGGCCGGCTATGCCCTGCGGCTGCACCGCGACCGTGCCGAGCACGCCGCGCGCCTGTACCGGGCGGAGACCCGGCGCGTCGTCGCCGAGGAGCACGCCCGCGTCGCCCGGGAGGTGCACGACGCCGTGGGGCACCACCTCACCGTGATCCGGTTGCAGGCCACCGCCGTCCGCCACGTCACCCGCGCCCTCCCCCCGGACGCCGACCGGGCACTGGCCACGATCGCCGACGCCTCGGCCACCGCACTCGCCGAGGTCCGCGCCGTCCTGCCCCGGACCGGCGCCTCACTGTCCGATCTGGACACCCTGGTGGAGCGCGCGACGGGCCCGGACCGCACCGTCACCCTCACCCGGTGCGGCTCGCCGGACGTGCCGCCGCTGCTCGACCACGCCGGCTACCGGCTGGCCCAGGAAGCGCTGACCAACGTCCTCCGCCATTCCGACGCGACCCGCGTGGACCTGCGCGTCGACCACCGCCCGGACGCCGTCGTGATCACCGTCGCGGACAACGGTTCCACCACCCCCGGCGACCAGGCCGAAGGCGCCGGGCTGCGCGGCATGCGGGAGCGGGCCCGGCAGCTCGGCGGCACGCTGCGGATCGACCCCGGCAGCCCGGCCGGCTGGCGCGTCGAAGCCCGGCTCCCCCGGTGATCCGGACCCTGCTCGCGGACGACCAGGAGCCGGTCCGCTGGGCGCTGCGCCTGGTGCTCGACGCCGAAGAGGACATCGAGGTGGTCGGCGAAGCCGCCGACGGGGCCGAAGCCGCCGAGAAGGCCCGGTATTGCGGTGTGGACGTCGTGGTGCTCGACCTGCGGATGCCGCGCCTGGACGGGATCGCCGCCATCCGCCGGATCCGCGAATCGGTCAACCCCGCGCCCGCCGTCGTCGCCCTGACCACGTTCGACGTCGACGAGTACCTGTTCGGCGCGCTGGAGGCGGGCGCGGCGGGGTTCGTGCTCAAGGACAGCGAACCGGCGCTGCTCGTCGACGCCGTCCGCGCGGCCGCGAAGGGGCAGGGGCTGCTCGACCCGCAGGTCACCCGCCGCACCCTCCGCCGGTTCGCCGAGCTCGCGCCCCGGCCCGCGCCGGACGGCCTCGGCGCACTGACCCCACGGGAACGCGAAGTGCTGCGGCACGTGGCGCAGGGGATGAGCAACGCCGAGATCGCCGGCGCCCTCGTCGTCGGCGAAGGCACGGTGAAGACCCACGTCGCGCGGATGCTGGCCAAGCTCGGCCTGCGCACCCGCGTCCACCTGGCGATCCACGCCTACGAGCACGGGCTCGTGGACCGCCGTTGACCAGCCTGCGGCTCAGGCGGCGCCCCCGGAAGGCCGTCCGTGGTGAGCCGGCGCCGGCTCAGTCCCGCGTGCCGGCCAGCCGCAGCTCCAGCGTCCGGGCCCACTCCCGCACGATCTGCCGCCGCCTCCGGGTGTCGTCGGTCAGCAGGTTCGCCAGCCCCAGCCCGCGGCCCAGGTCGAGCGTGGCCTGGACCAGCTCCCGCACGCCCGGGCGGGACTCGTCGACGCCCAGCAGCTCCACCGCCACCCGGTGGACCTCCCGGCCGACCCGGGCTTCCAGCGGCACCAGCACCTCCCGCAGGGCGTCGTCGGTCGCCGCCACCGACCACAGCTGCAGGGCCGCGCGGAACAGGGGTCCCGTGTAGAGGTTCAGCACCATCTCCACGACGTGCTCGATGCGGGACGCCCCGCTCGGCAGGCCGGCGGCCTGGGCCCGCAGCTCGTCGATCTGGGCCTCCCCGAGCAGGTCGACCGCCGCCACCACGAGGTCCTCCCGGGCCGGGAAGTGGTGCTGCGCCGCGCCGCGCGAGACGCCGGCCCGCTCGGCGATCCCGGCCACCGTCACGCCGTGCCAGCCGCGCTCGCCGAAGCTGTCGAGCGCGGCCTCGACCAGCCGCCGCCGCGTCGTGCGGCTGCGCTCCTGCTGGGGTTCGCGGACGCCGGTCAAGCCGGCTCCACCCAGAAGTCGAGCTGGAGGTCCTCCTCCGAAGCGCCGCCGACGCGGTACCGCGCGAAGTCCGTGACCCCGGAGGCGCGCAGCACCTCGTCGTCGAGGAAGAAGTTCCCCGTGACCTCGCGGCTCGGCTTGGTGAGGATCGCGTGGGCGGCGTCGGCCATGATTTCCGGCGTGCGGCTGCGCGCAGCCAGTTCCGCGCCGACGACGTTGCGGATCGCCGCGGTGTCGATCGTCGTGCGCGGCCACAACGAGTTCGCCGCGATGCCGTCCTCGCGCAATTCCGCCGCGAGCCCGACGGTCACCAGGCTCATCGAGTACTTCGCGATGCTGTAGGCGAGGTGCCCGGCGGTGAACCACTTCTCGTCGAGGCTGATCGGCGGCGACAGCGTCAGGATGTGCGCGTTGGCCGACCGACGCAGGTGCGGGATGGCCAGTTTGGACAGCAGGAACGTGCCGCGGGCGTTGATGTCCTGCATCAGGTCGTAGCGCTTCATGCTGACCTGCTCGGTCGGCGTCAGGTCGATCGCGCTCGCGTTGTTCACGACGATGTCGATGCCGCCGAACTGCTCGGCGGTCTTCGCCACCGCGGCAGCCACGCCGTCGTCGTCCCGGACGTCGCCGAGGATCGGCAACGCGTGCCCGCCCGCCTTCTCGATCGCCTCCGCCGCGGTGTGGATGGTGCCGGGCAGCTTCGGGTGCGGCTCGCCGGTCTTGGCCAGCAGCGCGACGTTCGCGCCGTCTTTCGCCGCCCGCAGCGCGATCGCCTCGCCGATGCCGCGGCTGCCGCCGGACATGAGGATCGTCTTGCCGTCCAAAGTAGACACATCGGCTCCTAGTAGGACTTGGGCAGGCCGAGGCTGTGCTGGCCGACGAAGTTGAGCACCATCTCGCGGCTGACCGGGGCGATCCGGCCGAGCCGCACCGCGGTCACGAGCGTGCCGAGGCCGTACTCGGTGGCGAGACCGTTGCCGCCGTGGGTCTGCACGGCCTGGTCGGTCGCGCGGATGGCCACCTCGGCGGCCGCGTACTTCGCCATGTTGGCCGACTCGCCCGCGCCGAAGTCGTCGCCCGAGTCGTAGAGCGACGCCGCCTTCTGCGTCATCAGTTTGGCCAGCTCGAGCTCGATCTTGATCTCCGCGAGCGGGTGCGCGAGGCCCTGGTGGGCGCCGATCGGGGTGCCCCACACCTGCCGCTGGTTGGCGTAGCCGACGGCCTTGCCCACCGCGTAGCGGGCGATGCCGAGGGAGAACGACGCGCCCATGACGCGTTCCGGGTTGAGGCCGGCGAACAGCTGCGCGATCGCCGCGTCCTCCTCGCCGACCAGCGCTTCGGCGGGCAGGTGGACGTCGTCGAGGAACAGCGAGAACTGGTTCTCCGGCGCGACGATGTCCATCGGGATCTTCGTGTACTCGAAGCCGGGGGTGCCCGTCGGGAGGATGAACAACGCGGGCTTGAGCCGGCCGGTCCTGGAGTCCTCCATGCGGCCGACGACGAGCACGGCGTCGGCCTCGTCGACGCCGGAGATGTAGACCTTGCGTCCACTGAGGACCCAGCCGTCGCCGTCGCGCTTCGCGGTGGTGGTGATCTTGTGCGAGTTCGACCCGGCGTCCGGCTCGGTGATCGCGAAGACCATCCGCTTGGTGCCGTCGGCGATGCCCGGCAGCCACTGCTTCTTCTGCTCTTCGGTGCCGAACCGGGAGATCACGGTGCCGCAGATCGCCGGCGAGACGACCATGAGCAGCAGCGGCGCGCCCGCGGCGGCGAGCTCTTCGAGGACCGCGGCGAGGTCGGCGATCCCCGCACCGCCGCCGCCGTACTCCTCGGGGATGTTGACGCCGAGGTAGCCCAGCCGCCCGGCCTCGTCCCACAGTTCGTGGGTCTTCTCGCCCGCGCGGGCCTTGCGCGCGTAGTACCCGTGGCCGTACTTGGCGCCGAGTTCGGCGACGGCCTTCCGGAGCTCGATCCGCTCTTCCGGCTCGATGAAGTTCATGGCGTTCATGCTTCTCCCACTACTGTGTCCGATGGCGCGTCTCCGACGACGGCGAGGATGGTGCCCACTTCGACCTGCTGTCCGACCGTGACCGGCAGTTCCGCCACCACGCCGTCGGCGGGAGCGGCGATCCGGTGTTCCATCTTCATCGCTTCGAGCCACAGCAGCGGATCGCCCGCCTTCACCGGATCTCCGGCCTGCACGGCGAGCCGGACGACGGTGCCCGGCATCGGCGCGACCAGCGACCCCGCGGCCAGCGCGGCGTCCGGGTCGGCGAACCGCGGCTGCGCCGTCAGCGCCACCGAACCGAGCACCGAGTCCACGTAGGACACACCGGCGTGCCGGGCGACATCGAAAACTCGCCGCACCCCGGCGACCTCCAGCACGACCCGGCCCGGCTCGGCCGAGACGAGCTCGGCGTCGAATCCTCCGGCTTCCAGCCCGTCCCGGGTCAGCGAATAGACCACTTCGTACTCGCGGTCCGCGACGGTGAAGACCTTCCGCTGCCCGGAAGAACGGACGTTGCGCCAGCCGCTCGGCAGCCTGGCCTGCGTGGTCGCCGCCACCCGGTTGCCCGCCGCGTCCGCCAGCGCCGCAGCGAGGGCGGACAGCCGCTCGGTGTCCACAGTGGCCAGCGGCGCGGCCAGGGTGGCCAAGCCGTGGCGATCGAAGAACGCGGTGTCGGTCTCCCCGGAGAGGAAAGCTGCGTGCCGCAGGATGCGCACCAGCAGGTCGCGGTTGGTGACGACGCCGTGGATCTTCGTGGCCGCCAGGGCCTTCGCCAGCCGCCGGGCGGCTTCGGCGCGGGTCGGCGCCCAGGTGATCACCTTGGCCAGCATCGGGTCGTAGTGGACGCCCACCACGGACCCGCTTTCGAACCCGGAGTCGAGCCGCAGGCCGGGACCGTGCGTGAACGACCGGTCCACATCGGGGACGTCGAACGTGTGCAGGGTGCCGCTCTGCGGCTGCCAGTTCGCGGCCGGGTCTTCGGCGTACAGCCGGACCTCGATGGCGTGGCCGGTCGTCGGCGGCGGGTCGGCGGGCAGCCGCTCGCCTTCCGCGATCCGCAGCTGCAGGGCGACCAGGTCCAGGCCGGTGACGTTCTCGGTGACCGGGTGCTCGACCTGCAGCCGGGTGTTCATCTCGAGGAAGTAGAACCGGCCGTCGGGCCCGGCGAGGAACTCGACCGTGCCCGCGCCGACGTAGTCGATCGCCTTGGCGGCCTTGCGCGCGGCCTCGAACAGCTCTTCGCGCATCCCGGCGTCGACCAGCGGCGACGGCGCCTCCTCGACGACCTTCTGGTGCCGGCGCTGGATCGAGCACTCCCGCTCCCCCACCGCCCACACCGTGCCGTGCCGATCAGCGAGCACCTGGACCTCGATGTGGCGCCCGGTCTCCAGGTACCGCTCGCAGAAGACGGTCGGGTCGCCGAACGCCGACCCGGCCTCCGCACTGGCACCTTCCACCGCCTCGGCCAGCTCGTCCAGGGAGCGGACCACCCGCATGCCGCGTCCACCGCCCCCGGCGGACGCCTTGACCAGCAACGGAAGGTCGTCCTGGGTGACCTGGTCGGGGTCCAGTTCGGACAGTACCGGGACGCCGGCCGCGGCCATCAGCCGCTTGGACTCCACTTTGGAGCCCATGGTCTCGATGGCCTCCGGCGGCGGCCCCACCCAGGTGAGCCCGGCGTCGAGGACGGCCCGGGCGAAGGCGGCGTTCTCGGACAGGAAACCGTACCCGGGGTGGACGGCGTCGGCGCCGGTGTCGGCCGCGGCCTTCACCAGCAGCTCGGCCCGCAAATACGTCTCGGAGGGTGCGTTGCCCGGTAGGCGGACGGCCGCGTCGGCCTCCAGGGCGTGCGGCGCGGCGGCATCGGCGTCGGAGAACACCGCGACGGTGCCGATCCCGGCGTCGCGGCAGGTGCGGAAGACGCGGCGGGCGATCTCGCCGCGGTTGGCGACCAGCAGGTTCTGGATCATCGCTCGCTCACATCCGGAAGACGCCGAAGCCCTCGGCGCCCTTCACTGGTCCATTGTGGATCGCGGACAGGCTCAGGCCCAGCACGGTGCGGGTGTCGCGCGGGTCGATGATGCCGTCGTCGTAGAGCATGCCGGAGAGGAACATCGGCATCGACTCCGCTTCGATCTGCCCCTCCACCATGGCGCGCATGGCCTTGTCGTGCTCCTCGTTGTACTCCTGGCCACGGCTTTCCGCCGCCGCACGGGCCACGATGGACAGCACGCCGGCCAGCTGGGCCGGCCCCATCACCGCGGACTTCGCGCTCGGCCAGGCGAACAGGAACCGGGGATCGAAGGCGCGGCCGCACATCCCGTAGTGCCCGGCGCCGTAGGAGGCGCCCATCAGGACCGACAGGTGCGGCACCTTCGAGTTCGAGACGGCGTTGATCATCATCGCGCCGTGCTTGATGATGCCGCTCTGCTCGTACTCCTTGCCGACCATGTAGCCGGTCGTGTTGTGCAGGAACACCAGCGGGGTGTGGATCTGGTTGGCCAGCTGGATGAACTGCGCCGCCTTCTGCGACTCCTCGCCGAACAGCACACCCTGGGCGTTGGCCAGGACGCCGACCGGGTAGCCGTGGATGCTCGCCCAGCCGGTCACGAGACTGGACCCGTACAGCGGCTTGAACTCGTCGAAGTCCGAGCCGTCGACGACGCGGGCGATCACCTCGCGCGGGTCGAAGGGCACCTTGAGGTCGGTCGGGACGATGCCGAGCAGGTCTTCGGCGTCGTACCGCGGCTCGGCGTAGTCCGGCTTCGGCGTCGGGCCCTGCTTGGTCCAGTTGAGCCGCTTGACGATGTTGCGACCCAGCCGGATGGCGTCGGCCTCGTCGACGGCGAGGTAGTCGGCCAGCCCCGAGGTCCGGGCGTGCATCTCGGCGCCGCCGAGCGACTCGTCGTCGGACTCCTCGCCGGTCGCCATCTTGACCAGCGGCGGCCCGCCGAGGAACACCTTCGCACGTTCCTTGACCATCACGACGTAGTCCGACATGCCCGGCAGGTACGCACCGCCCGCCGTCGAGTTGCCGAAGACGAGCGCGATCGTCGGGCAGCCCGCGGCCGAGGCTCGCGTGAGGTCACGGAAAATCCGGCCGCCGGGGATGAAGATCTCCTTCTGCGTCGGGAGATCCGCACCGCCCGACTCGACGAGGTTGATCGACGGCAGCCGGTTCTGCGCGGCGATGTCCGCGGCCCGGAAGCTCTTCTTGGTCGTCCACGGGTTGCTCGCGCCGCCCTTGACCGTCGGGTCGCTGGCCGAGATCAGGCACTCGACACCTTCGACGACGCCGATGCCGGTGACGAGGCTCGCGCCGACGCGGTAGTCGGTGCCCCACGCGGCCAACGGCGACAGCTCCAGGAACGGCGAGTCGGGGTCGAGCAGCAGCTCGATCCGTTCCCGCGCGAGGAGCTTGCCGCGCTTGCGGTGGCGTTCGACGTACTTCTCGCCGCCGCCGGCGACGGCCTTGGCGTGCTCGGCGTCGATCTCGGCGAGCTTCTCCAGCATCGCTTCGCGGTTCGCGCCGAACTCGGCGGCCCGCGTGTCCACTGTGGACCTCAGAGCAGTCACGAGGTGTATCCCAATCGCTTCGCGGCCAGGCCGGTGAGGATCTCGGTGGTGCCGCCGCCGATGCCGAGGATCCGGACGTCGCGGTAGTGGCGCTCCACTTCGGACTCGCGCATGTAGCCGAGCCCGCCGTGCAGCTGGACGGCCTCGTTGACCACCCACTCGGCGGCCTCGACGGCGGTGTTCTTGGCGAAACAGGCCTCGGCGATGACTTCCTCGCCCGACACGTGCCGGATCGCGGTGTGGCGGGTGTAGGTGCGCGCGACGTCCACGCGACGCGCCATCTCGGTGAGCTTGTGCTGCACGACCTGCCGCGAGATGAGCGGACGGCCGAACGTCTCGCGCAGCCGGCACCAGTCCAGCGTCAGGTCGAGGGCCCGCTGCGCGTGCGCGTAAGCCTGCACGGCCAGGGACAGCCGTTCGGTGACGAACTGGATGGCGACCTGCGCGAACCCGCTGTTCTCGGCGCCGACGAGGTTCTCGACCGGGACGCGGACGTCCACGTAGGACAATTCGGCGGTGTCGGAGCAGAGCCAGCCCATCTTCTCCAGCTTGCGCGACACGGTGAACCCGGGCGTGCCGCGTTCCACGACGATCAACGAGAGCCCGTGCGCGCCGTCACCGCCGGTGCGCACGACCGTCGTCACGAAATCCGCGCGGCAGCCGGAGGTGATGAACGTCTTGGCCCCGTTGACGACGTACTCGTCGCCCTCCCGGACGGCGGTGGTCCGGATCCCGGCGACGTCGGAGCCGCCGTCCGGCTCGGTCACGGCCAGGGAGCCGATCTTGTCGCCGTTCAGCGTCGGGCGCACCCAGCGCTCGATCTGGACGGGGTCGCCGGCTTCGGCGATGTGCGGGACGGCGATGCCGCAGGTGAACAACGACGCGAACAGCCCGCCGGAGCCGCCCGCGTAGTGCATTTCCTCGGCGACGACCAGCGCGTCGAGGTAGTTGCCGTCGCCGCCGCCGATCTCCTCGGGGAAGGCGACGCCGAGCAGACCGAGCTCCCCGGCCTTGCGGTGCAGGTCGCGCGGCAGCTCGCCGTCCCGTTCCCAGCCGTCGAGGTGCGGCAGGACCTCCTGCTCGACGAACCGGCGCACGGTCTTGCGCAGCTCGGCCCGTTCGGGCGTCCGGAAGGGATCGGTCACAGCAGCACCTCCGGGACGTCGATCTCCCGCGACCTCAGCCACTCCCCCAGCGCCTTGGCCTGCGGGTCGAACCGTGCCTGCGACGCGACTCCCTCGCCGAGAATGCCCTCGACGACGAAGTTGGCCGCCCACAGGTTGGGCAGCAGGTAGCGGGTCACCGGCAGGTCCGCGGTCTCGGGCAGCAGCCGCTTGAACTCGGCGACGGTCAGCCGGTGCACCAGCCAGCGCCAGGCTTCTTCCGACCGCACCCAGACGCCGAGGTTGGCGTTGCCGCCCTTGTCGCCGCTGCGGGCGCCCGCGATCCGGCCGAGCGGTACCCGCCGCACCGGGCCGTGGTCGAGGGGTTCGGGCAGCGCCGGCTCGTCCACTTCGGACAGCTCGCGGGTGGCGGTCGAAGGTGCTATGTCGACACGCATCCCGTCCGGCAGGACGGCGACGTGCGGCACCTGCGCGGCGTCCACATAGGCCGCGGTGTAGACGCCGTACGGCGAGGCGTCCGACGGCGGTGCGGTGACGTGGAAGCCGGGGTAACTGGCCAGCGCCAGCTCGACGGCGGCGCCGGTGAACGCGCGCCCGGCGACCTTGGGGTCGGCGTCCTTGACCGCGACGTGCAGCAGCGCGCTCGCGGTCTGCTCGGTGCCGGCGTCGGCGTGGTCGGTGCGGGCCAGCGTCCACCGGACGTCGGCGGGCGGCCGGTCCTTCAAGGACGCTTCGAGTTGTTCGCGCACCAGCGTGGCTTTTTCCTCGATGTCGAGTCCGGTGAGGACGAACGTCGTCTCGTTGCGGAACCCGCCCAAGGTGTTCAGTGCGACCTTCAGCGTCGGCGGCGGCGCTTCCCCGCGGACGCCGGAGATGCGGACGCGGCCGGGCCCGTCTTCGGTGAGCGACAGCGTGTCGAACCGGGTCGTCACGTCCGGGCCGGCGTAGCGCGCGCCGGTGATTTCGTACAGCAGCTGCGCGGTGACCGTGCCGACGTTCACCACACCCCCGGTGCCCGGGTGCTTGGTGATGACGCTGGAGCCGTCGGCCTCGATCTCGGCGATCGGGAAGCCGGGCACGCCCAGGGTGTGCTCGGTGAAGAAGGCGTAGTTGCCGCCGGTGGCCTGCGCGCCGCACTCGATGACGTGCCCGGCGGCGACCGCGCCGGCGAGGGCGTCGAAGTCGTCGCGGGCCCAGCCGTAGTGCGCGGCGGCCGGGCCGACGATCACCGAGGCGTCGGTGACCCGCCCGGTGACGACGACGTCGGCGCCCGCGTTGAGGCATTCGGCGATACCCCAGGCACCGAGGTAAGCGTTGGCGGTCAACGGTTTCCCGAGACCCAGCTCCTCGGCGCGCGCCACGAGGTCGTCCCCCTCGACGTGGGCGATCTTGACGTCGAGGCCGAGCTTCCCGGCCAGCTCGCGGAGGGCATCGGCGAGCCCGGCCGGGTTGAGCCCGCCCGCGTTGGCGACGATCTTGACGCCCTTTTCCCGCGCCAGACCGAGGTTTTCCTCCATCTGGCGCAGGAACGTCTTGGCGTAGCCGCGGTCGGGGTCCTTCATCCGGTCACGGCCGAGGATGAGCATGGTCAGCTCGGCCAGGTAGTCCCCGGTCAGGACGTCGAGGGGGCCGCCGGTGAGCATCTCGCGGACGGCGGAGAACCGGTCGCCGTAGAACCCGGAGGCGTTGCCAATGCGATACGTCATGCGAACTGCCCCGGCTTCCGGCCGGGGCCGGGTGGCCCGGCGAAGGCCTGGGCGATGCCCAGCCACTCCTCGACGTCGGCGCCGTGGGCCACGAGGTCGGTGTCGGCGGGATGCCGCCGCTGGGTGACGACCAGGCAGAAGTCCAGCGCGCTGCCGGTCAGCTTCTGCTCGGCGTCCTCCGGGCCGAACGCCCAGGTGGAGCCGGCCGGCGCGGTCAGTTCGACGCGGAACTCCTCCGCCGGCGGGGCGAGCGAGTGGGTCAGGTAGGCGAAGTCACGGGTGCGGGTGCCGAAGCGGGCGATGTGCCACAGCCGCGCGGTCGGCTCGCGGGTCCGGCCGAGGGCGTCGAAGACGTCCTGGCCGTGCGCCCAGGTCTCCATCATCCGCGCGGTCGCCATCGAAGCGGCGCTCATCGGCGGGCCGTACCAGGGCAGCTTCTGGCCGTCCGGCACCGCGGCGAGAGCTTCGGCGAGCAGCTTCCGGCCCTGTCGCCACTCGTCGAGAATTTCGCGCGGCGGCTTTTCCGCGCCTTCGGCCGCACCGAGGTCGACGTAGTCTTCCCCGGTCTGCAGCATGCTTTCGACCTCGGCCTGCCACTTCTGGGGGTGCGCGGCCGCGATCAGGGCCTTGCGATCGGTCCAGGCCAGGTGCGCGATCTGGTGCGCGATCGTCCACCCTTCGGCCGGTGTCGCCCGCGCCCAGTCCGACGCGGGCAGCTCCGCCACCACGTCGTCGATCGTCCGTGTCTCCGCGTCGAGATCCCCGAGGATCACGCCGAGATCCGCCATCGCCCGCCTCCTTGCGTCCGGCAGCCAGCGTCGCACCGGCGGTCGGAAAAATCAAGCACGCCTGATTGTTTCGCCCCGGACACGAAGGGTTGCCTTCCCGGAACTCTCCGCAGTGTTGCGTTCGGGCTTAGCGCCACCGCCACCAGGAGAAGCGGCGGAGGACTTCGATCGCCCGGCCTCGATCGCCCCTCGAAACACTCCGATCGTGGCTCAGATCGTCGAGCAGATCGATGATCACGACACGATCCAGATCCACGTTGCCGATGGGATCCGACCGGAAGTCGTCCGACGTGGACATCCGGACGTCCACCGTGCCCGACGGCCGCGCGTATTCGCCGAGCAGGAAATGGGCGAGCAGCTCGGCCGCGTCGACACGAGCCGGCCCCGCCATACTCCGGTCGCCGATGAAGCCGACGAGAACGCGAACCGCGGCCGGCTTGTCGATCTTTCCCTGCAGGCCCGCGACGTAGACCCGGGCGCGGTCGCTGAGGGAGTGGTCACCGACCAGCGACTTCACCGCGTCAGCACCACAACGGCCACCGATCTGGAGCATGATCTCGAGGACCCGGAGCCTTCCGTCGTCGTCGAGCGTCGTGTCCCGGACCAGCGACTCGAGCAGCTCCGTCGAGTTGTACTCCGCCATGGCGGCCAGCATCTCCACCGCGCCGATCCGCACGTTGAGGTCACTCACGCGTTGCGTCGCGATGCGTTCGAGATCCCTCAGCGCTTCCTTGTCCCCGCGTTCCGCCAATGCACCGGCGGCCCGGATCCCCACGTGCGGATCGACCGAAAGGTCCGACGCCAGCTTCGACAACACCTTTTCCGCGTTGGAGCCACCGTGTTTGACCAGCGCACGGACCGCCTCCTCGCGCACGTAGACCGGAACGTCGGCCCCGCGGGCCAGTCCGTCGAGCAGCTCGATCCCGCGCACCTCTCCGGCGCCGGCCAGAACACCGGCGGACCGGACTCGCGAGTACCCGCTCATCCTGCCGTCCAGTGCGAGCTCGGCGAACAGATCCGCAGCCGGCCCGGCTTCCAGGCCGCGGAGGATCATGACCAACGCGACCCGTTCGCGCCCGGCCAAGGTGGCGTCTCGCGCAAGATCGACGAGCAGGTGGGACACGTGGTCCGGATCGAGCGACGCCACCCGCGCCGCGAGCGTGGCCCGCATCCGCGAGTCGATCGACCTGTCCCTCGCCAGCTCCTCCAGCAGCCGGCCCGCGGCTGCGACGTCGACATCGAGATCGACAACCGCCTCGGCTGCCCGCGCGCGGATTGCGGGGTAGAGGTCGCCGGCGCGGGCGATCGAGCTCAGCCGGTCGAGCGCGTCCTCCGCACCGGTGGAGGCCAGAAGACGGAGAGCCAGGAAGGCGTTCTCGAACCGCTCCTGATCACCCCGAACCACTCCTCGAGCACGACGAGAAGGCGCGGAAGCCACGGGATGACCCAGGATCCGGACGAGATCCACGAGCTTCTCCGCCATCGCCAGAACGACGCTTCCCGGCACATCGGTGCCGAGACGGAGCAGAACGGCGATGAAACCGCACCCGGCCAAGCCGCCACGGGCGACCAGCCGGAGCAGGTAGCCGGCGACAGCGTCTTGAACCTCGCCGCACTGGTCGATGACGAACCGCCGCGCAGGATCACCAAGCCGCTGCGTTGCAGCAGACTTTGCAAGTACTCGCGCCAAACGGTGGCCGGTACCCGTTTGGGACGCTCGGCACCGGGCAGCCCCGAGAAGATGTCCAAGATCGAAACAGAGCTGCCACCCTGCATCTCCGCCGCCGACCGGGAGATCAGTTCGAGGAGGCGCTCGAGGGTCCGCCAACCTTCGCCGAGGGCCTCGTCCCCGTAGCATGGCAAACTGGCCCGCACCTGGGCCTGGATACCCGACGTGTCCGCGCCCTGCATGCGCCGCGTCAGCTGCTCCACGTATTTGCGGTAGATTTCGCCGCGGCTGGCCGGCAACGGCGCGTCCGGGTTCGCGCCGTGCAACTGGCAGAGCAACGCCGCCATCAACGGCGTCCGGGCAAGACCGAACACCCTGGTCCGTCGGACCGCGCTCGCGAACCTCTCGGCCACCCGGTCCGGGTTCTCAAGTCCGAGCACCCGGAACCAGTCGGCGGAAACGCGGTTCAGGTCCGACCAGGTGAACGGTTCCAGCTCGTACACCGGAGCCTGCGCGCCGAGGACGGCGAGCTCCCATTCGGGCAGGGGCCGGGTGGCGATGACAAACCGGTACTGGCGTCCACGGCCGCCGTCGGAGATCTGGTCCAGCGCGGCCAAGAGCTTCCGGCGACCGGCCGTGTCGGTGATCTCGTCGAGCCCGTCGACCATGACGAGCCACGGCACGTCCTCGTACGGGCACTTCTTGAACAAGTCGTCCGGTAGCTTCTCGAGCAGGCCGAAACCGCTCAGCTCGGCGGTCGCCGCCTCCGCGAGCGCGGCCGCCAGCGGCTTGCCCGACAAGGCGGCCGCGGACACCAGGATCGGCAGCGAAGTCTCGAGCTCACCCGCTCTTCTCGCCTCCACCGCCCGGATCAGATGGGTGCGGAAGAGACTGGTCTTACCCCCGCCGGGGGCGCCGACGACCACACAGATGCGATCGCTGTCCAGGATTTTCTTCGGCGGACATCCGGCCCGCCACGCGTCGAGCCGGCGGCATGGACGTCCAGGAAGCAGACTCGCCGGCCAAGGAGACCGGCCCCGCGCCGAGCTTCCCGGGCACAGCCGACCGCGTACGTATGTCTCCGACCCGGACTCGCTGACGCACGTAGACCTCGGTCAGCGGCGGCGTGTTCCCCGGCAGTACGCCCGGGTAGGGATGCTCTTGAGCCGCCCGGACGGCCGCCGCGATGTAGTCGTCGATCAGGGAGTGAGCCGGACGGCCCGCCGGCTCGGGTTGGGGCTCCGTCCGGGCCCGGCCCTTGGCGGGCCGGCCGGGCTGGGCGGCCTCCAGCAAGTCGGCCCAGTACCGCTCGACGGGAGCGGTGACGCCGGCCTGTTCGCTCCACACCCGCACGAGCGCGAACACGGCCGTCAAACTGCCGGCCGATGGCGTTTTGGTCTTCGAAAAGTCTTCCGCCAGCCAGTCGCTCAACCGCTGACCCCGAAAATCGGCGACGAGATACGGCGATTTGCGCAAGATCCGTTCGGTTTCGTCCTGCGACAACGGACGGAGTCCGGCTTTGCGACGAGCGGCGTCGGCCTTGCCTTTGAGAGCGCGCAGCTCGTCGTACAACCGCCGCTCACTGCGTGTAGCGATGGCTCCCTCCCCGCCCCCATCCTTTGCCCGCAGCGGGTGATGTCACCGCTCGAAGCAGCGTGCAGCGTAGCCCACGAACCGCCCGCTTCACCCGTTCGAGGGTCCAACTCGCCGGAAGCAGCGAACGATCTTCCTCCACAAGCACCTGACGAGGAGGCACCATGCACTGCCGGAAAAGCGTCGGCGATGAGATCGAGACGACGGGACAAATCGTGGCCACGGCGGGCCGAGAATTGCCGCGGCGCGCCGGAGAAGCCGGTTCGTCATTCCTCGCCTCGGTGATCCACCTTGCCTTGACCGGCGACCGAGAAGCCTTCATCAGGATCGTTTCGCTGTTTCTCCTGCTGGTCGGCGCCGTGGTCCTCGTGGGCGCTGTGCTCCCGTGGGTTTCCGCCGTCGCGGTCGGCGGCGCTTCGGCATGGGCGGGCCGCCGAGCCCGTCGTGGCACTGGCAAGGCGTCCACCCGGGCGCAGTCGTGACCGAAGCCGACGGAGTCGGCCCTGCCGATGCCGGACCTGCTCGCCCCGGACGCTGCGGACCCACTATTGACATCTTGCCAGTAGCGCCGGACTGGAATAGCTTCGTCGGCATGGCCGAGTACGCCGAGATTACCTACGCCGTCGCGGAGCGGGTCGCCACGGTGACGCTGAACCGCCCGGAAGCGCGCAACGGCTACACGATCCGGATGGCCGACGAGCTCGGCGCGGCGATGGATCGCGCCGACCGCGACGAAGACGTCCGGGTCGTCGTGCTGACCGGTGCCGGGAAGGACTTCTGCGTCGGCGCGGATCTCTCGCAGGGTGGCTTCGACTTCGACCCGTCGACCGGCCCGGACGCGGCGTGGCAGGAGCCGGCCGGCCGGTGCTCGAAGCGGATCTTCACCATGAACAAGCCGGTGATCGCCGCCCTGCACGGCGCGGCTGTCGGTGGCGGCATCACCATCACGCTGTCCTGCGACTACCGGCTCGCCTCGGACGACTCGCGGTTCGGCTTCGTGTTCACCCGCCGCGGCATCTACCCCGAAGGCGCGTCGGCGTGGTTCCTCCCGCGGCTGGTCGGCATGGGCACCGCGCTCGACTGGATGATCAGCGGCCGCGTCTTCACCGCGGCCGAGGCGCTCGAAAAGGGGCTGGTGCACCGGGTTCTCCCGGCCGGGACCGTGCTCGAGGAGGCGTACGAGCTCGCGAAGGAGATCGTCGAGACGACCGCGCCGGTGTCGGTCGCGGTCACTCGCCAGCTGCTCTACCGGATGGCGAGCGCCGGCTCGCCGTTCCCGGTGCACGAACTCGACTCGAAGCTGATCGGCGGGCTCGGCACGAGCCCGGACGCCGTCGAAGGCGTCCTGTCGTTCCTGCAGAAGCGGCCGCCGTCGTTCGGCATGCGCGTCGACGAGGACCTGCCCGCCTACCTCCCCTGGCTGGAGAAATGAGCCACTACCCGCCGCAGCCCTGGCACCTGACCGCCGACGCCCACGTGTCGATCTGGCGGGTCCCCGCGCGCGACGTGCACCCGGACGCCCTGTCCGTCGCCGGGCACACCTCCGTGTTCACCGCCTGGATCGCCTACCGCGAGCCCGGGCAGCTCAGCTACCACGAGCTGCTCGCCGCCGTCCCGGTGCGCGGGAAGCGGACCACGTGCACGATCACGCAGATCTGGGTCGACTCCGAAATCTCCCTCGCCGGTGGCCGCGAGCTGTGGGCCATCCCGAAAGACCTCGCCGCGCTGCAGTTCACCGACCGCACCCACACCGCGGTGACCGGCGACGGCTGGATCGCCACCGCGGCGTTCACGCCGAGGCCGGGCCTGCCGCTCGCGCTCCCCACCGGATTCGACGTTCTCCAGGACCGCGACGGCACCCCCGTGCGGACCCCGGTCGGCGCGAAGATCCGGCCCCGGCTCGCCGCGGCCGACTGGACGGTCAACGCCGCCGGTCCGCTCGGCTACCTGGCCGGCCGACGCCCGTTCCTGAGCCTCGCCCTGCCCGGCACACAGCTGCGTTTCGGGGCCTGAGCAGCGCCTCTGGGTGATCACGTAACACGGCAGAGTGAGCTCATGACACGCCATCTGGGGCTCCGCGCGCACATCGACCCCTACATGTAGTCTCTGGGAACCGGCAGCCCCCAGCGACGGGGAGACCGCTGCAGAGGGTCGCCGGGCAGCTTTGAAGAACCTGCAGCGCACGGCCTGGTGAGGCCGTGCGGCGATCGAACGCGCCCGAAAACTTGGAGACACGCATGTCAGTCGAAACCGGTCAGCGGCCCTCCGCTGCCGACGCACCCACCGCGATCCGGGTCATCCGGCGGGACGGCAGCGTGTCGCCGTTCGACGCCGGCAAGATCTCGGTCGCGCTGACGAAGGCGTTCCTCGCGGTCGAGGGCGGCGACGCCGCCGCGTCCTCCCGCGTGCACCACGTCGTCGCCGAGCTGACCCAGCAGGTGGAGACCACCCTGCTGCGCCACGCCGGCCCCGAGACCGCCCTGCACATCGAGCAGATCCAGGACATCGTCGAGCTCGCGCTCATGCGCGGCGAGCACCACAAGGTCGCCCGCGCCTACGTCCTCTACCGCGACGAGCGCGCGAAGGCCCGCGAGGCCGCCAAGCCGGCCACGACCGAGGTCGCGCTGAACGTCAAGGGCACCGACGGCGTCCTGCGCCCGCTCGACTGGGCCCGCGTTTCCCACGTGGTGGGCGAGGCCGTCGCCGGCCTCGAGGACGTCACGGCCGAGCCGGTGCTGGCCGAGGCCAAGCGCAACCTCTACGACGGCATCAGCGCCGACGAGCTGGCCCTGGCCCAGATCATGGCCGCCCGCGTGCTGGTCGAGCAGGAGCCGAACTACTCCTACGTCTCCGCCCGCCTGCTGCTGGACAAGCTGCGCGGCGAGGCGCTGAGCTACCTCGCCGGCACCCCGCGCCTGGCCAGCCAGGACGAGATGGCGGCCGAGTACCCCGCGTACTTCCGCGCCTACCTGCGCCGCGCGATCGAGCTGGAACTGGTCGACGCCGAGCTGCAGCGCTTCGACCTGGACCAGATCACCGCCGCGATCCGGCCCGAGCGGGACCTCGACTTCGGCTTCCTCGGCCTGCAGACGCTGTACGACCGGTACTTCCAGCACCACGACGGCACCCGCTTCGAGCTGCCGCAGGCCTTCTTCATGCGCGTCGCGATGGGCCTGGCCGTCCGCGAGGACAATCGGGAATCTCGGGCAATAGAGTTTTACGAGCTGCTGTCGAGCTTCCACTTCATGGCCTCGACCCCGACGCTGTTCAACTCGGGCACCACGCGCCCGCAGCTGTCGTCCTGCTTCCTGACCACGGTGGACGACGACCTGGACTCGATCTTCCAGGCGTACAAGAACAACGCGCTGCTGGCGAAGTACTCGGGCGGCCTCGGCAACGACTGGACCCCGGTCCGCGGCCTCGGCGCGCACATCAAGGGCACCAACGGCCAGTCGCAGGGCGTCGTGCCGTTCCTCAAGATCGCCAACGACACCGCCGTCGCCGTCAACCAGGGCGGCAAGCGCAAGGGCGCGGCCTGCGCCTACCTCGAGACGTGGCACGTCGACATCGAGGAGTTCCTCGACCTGCGCAAGAACACCGGTGACGACCGCCGCCGCACCCACGACATGAACACCGCGAACTGGGTGCCGGACGAGTTCCTCCGCCGCGTCGAGGCCGACGCGCAGTGGACGCTGTTCTCGCCGAACGAGACCCCGGACCTGCACGACCTCTACGGCAACGACTTCTCCGCGCGCTACGCCGAGTACGAGGCGATGGCCGACCGCGGCGAGATCAAGGTGTTCCGGCGCGTCCGCGCGGTCGACCTGTGGCGCCGCATGCTGACCATGCTGTTCGAGACCGGCCACCCGTGGATCACGTTCAAGGACCCGTGCAACCTGCGCTCGCCGCAGCAGCACGTCGGCGTCGTGCACTCGTCCAACCTGTGCACCGAGATCACGCTGAACACCAACAGCGAAGAGGTCGCGGTCTGCAACCTCGGCTCGGTGAACCTGCTCAAGCACGTCACCCCCGAGGGCCTGGACACCCAGCGCCTCGAGAAGACCGTGCGCACCGCCGTCCGCATGCTGGACAACGTGATCGACATCAACTTCTACACGATCCCGGAGGCGCGCCGCTCCAACCTGCGCCACCGCCCGATCGGGCTGGGGCTGATGGGCTTCCAGGACGCGCTGTTCGAGATCGGCGTGCCGCTGTCGTCCGACGCCGCCGTGCAGTTCGCCGACGAGAGCATGGAGCACATCTCCTACTACGCGATCTCGGCGTCGACCGACCTCGCCGAGGAGCGCGGCCAGTACCAGTCGTTCGAGGGCTCGCTGTGGAGCAAGGGCATCCTGCCGATCGACTCCATGCAGCTGCTCATCGACGCCCGCCAGGGTGACGGCCTCGACGTCGACCTGTCCACCACGCTGGACTGGGCGCCGCTGCGCGAGCGCGTCAAGACCGTCGGCATGCGCAACTCCAACGTGATGGCGATCGCGCCGACCGCGACGATCTCCAACATCTGCGGCGTCGGCCAGTCGATCGAGCCGCTGTTCCAGAACCTGTACGTCAAGTCGAACATGTCCGGCGACTTCACCGTGGTGAACCCGCACCTGGTCCGCTCGCTCAAGGCGCGCGGGCTGTGGGACGAGGTCATGGTCAGCGACCTCAAGTACTTCGACGGCAGCCTGGGCCGGATCGACCGCGTCCCGGACGACCTGAAGGCGCTGTACGCGACGGCGTTCGAGATCGAGTCGAAGTGGCTGGTGGACGCGGGTTCGCGGCGCCAGAAGTGGATCGACCAGGCGCAGTCGCTGAACCTGTACATCGCGGCGCCGAGCGGCCGCAAGCTCGACCAGCTCTACCGCTACGCGTGGCACAAGGGCCTCAAGACCACGTACTACCTGCGGGCGCAGTCCGCGACGCACGTGGAGAAGAGCACCCTGCGCGGCACCGACGGCAAGCTGAACGCCGTCTCGGCCACCCCGGCCCCGGCGGCGCCTGCCCCTGCGGCCGCCCCGGCACCGGCACCCACGCCCGCCCCGGCCCCGTCGGCTTCGGTCCCGGCCGTCAAGCCGGAGGCGATGCCGGCGACCGACGTCGACTTCGTCGCCACCGAAGGCGCCGCCTGCCGCATCGACGACCCCGACTGCGAAGCCTGCCAGTAAAGGAATCCCTGTACAGATGACCAACGTGGAGACGACGGACGCGACCGGCCTCGGGGAGATCGAGGTCGGCGCCGCCCGGATCAACGTCGACGACAAGCGCATGATCAACGCGCGCGCCGACGTCAACCAGCTGCTGCCCATGAAGTACACCTGGGCGTGGGAGAAGTACCTCGCGGGCTGCAACAACCACTGGATGCCGACCGAGGTCGCCATGCAGGCCGACATCGCGCTGTGGAAGTCGAAGGACGGCCTCACCGAGGACGAGCGGCAGATGCTCAAGCGCAACCTGGGCTTCTTCGCGACCGCGGAGTCCCTGGTGGCCAACAACATCGTGCTCGCGGTGTACCGGCAGATCACCAACCCCGAGTGCCGCCAGTACCTGCTGCGCCAGGCGTTCGAGGAGGCCGTGCACACGCACACCTTCCAGTACATCTGCGAGAGCCTCGGCCTGGTCGAGGGCGAGCTGTTCAACATGTACCGCGAGGTCCCGTCCATTGCGGACAAGGACGCGTGGGCGCTGAAGTACACGCAGAACCTGGAGAACCCGGAGTTCGAGACCGGCACGCCGGAGGCCGACCAGGCGTTCCTGCGTGACCTCGTCGCGTTCTACGTGATCTTCGAGGGCATGTGGTTCTACACGGGCTTCGCTCAGATCCTGTCGCTGGGCCGCCGGAACAAGATGGTTGGCATCGCCGAGCAGTACCAGTACATCCTGCGCGACGAGTCGATCCACCTGAACTTCGGCATCGACTGCATCAACCAGATCAAGATCGAGAACCCGCACCTGTGGACGCCCGAGTTCCAGGAAGAGGTGCGCGGGATGCTGCGGGAGGCGTGCGAGCTGGAGGTCAAGTACGCACGCGACACGATGCCGCGCGGCATGCTGGGCCTGTCGGCGCAGCTGTGCGAGCAGTACATGCACTTCATCACCGACCGCCGCGCGCAGCAGATCGGCCTCACCCCGATCTTCGGCGAGACCGAGAACCCGTTCCCGTGGATGTCCGAGGCGATGGACCTGAAGAAGGAGAAGAACTTCTTCGAGACCCGCGTGATCGAATACCAGTCGGGCGGCGCTCTCGACTGGGACTGACCTCCCCGCGTCCGTGAATGCCACCTTGAGGGACCAAGCGTCCCTCAAGGTGGCATTCACGTCTTCAGTACGCGTAGCGCCGCACGGTTTCCGGGTGGATCACCAGGCGCACCTGATCCACGGCCAGGATCGCCTTCAAGTCGGCCGCGCGAGCCGGGTCGCCGAGGTCCCAGTACCGAGCCGCCAAGCGCTCCGCCAGCTCATGAGCGCCGTCGGGTTCGATCGAAGCGCGGCCCGCGACCGACACCCAGCGCTCGCGCTCGCCCACCGGCGCGGCGACGACGATCGAGGCGCGCGGGTCACGGCGCACGCGTCGCACCTTGAGCGCGTCCGGTTCGGTGAACAGCTGGATCGTGCCGTCGTCGGTGGCCTCGAACCACACCGGGCGGGGCTCACCGGTGGACACGGTCAGGAACCCGTGCAGAGGGCGGCGAAGGAACTCGAGATCGTCGGGGGTCATGGCGTTCATGAGATCAGTGAACCGCACCGATCCGGACGATCCCATGGGTGAAAAGCCGGATTCCCTGTCCGTTCGTCTAACCTCGCGACCGTGGATGACCTCTTCCGCGGTGTGCGGGCCCACGGCTCGCTGTTCGGCAGCTCGGCCCTGTCCGCGCCTTGGGCCCTGCACTTCGTCGACGGCGCGCCGCTGACCCTGTGCACCGTCCTCAGCGGCGGCGGCTGGATCGTCCCCGAGCAGGGCGAGCCCGAGCCGCTGCGTGCCTATGACACCGTCGTCGTGCGCGGGCCGGGCACGTTCACCTTCGTGGACGAGGTCGGCACCCGCGCCGAGCCGGTCGCGTGCGGCGAGTTCTGCGCGACACCCGAGCAGGGCGGGACGCGGCACCGGCGCGGCTGGCACGACGACGGCGACGGCGCGACCACGCTGATCGTCGGCGCCTACCCGGCCGGCGGCGAGGTCAGCCGTCCGCTGCTGGACGCCCTGCCCGTCGTGCTCCGCGTGAGCGGCGGCGGCACGGGCGACGCCGTGCTGGACCACCTCGCCGCCGAAGTTCGCGTCGACGCGCCGGGCCAGCAGGTGGTCCTCGACCGCCTGCTCGACTGGATGCTCGTCTGCACGCTGCGCGCGTGGTTCGACCGGCCCGGCGGTGAACCCCCGGCGTGGTGGACCGCTCAGCGAGATCCGGTCGTCGGCCCCGTGCTGCGCCTGCTGCACGACGCGCCCGCGGCACCGTGGACCGTCGGCGCGCTGGCCGGCCGCGCCGGGGTTTCGCGTTCGACACTGGCCAAGCGGTTCGCCGAACTGGTCGGCGAACCGCCGCTGACCTACCTCACCCGCCGCCGGATGGCCCTCGCCGCGGACCTCCTGACCGAGCGGGCCACCGCCACCGTCTCGGAAGTCGCCCGCAGCGTCGGGTACGCCGACGCCTTCGGGTTCAGCGCGGCGTTCAAGCGGATCCGGGGCACCACGCCGAGCGAGTTCCGGAAGCACCGCCACGGACCACCCGAAAAGACGGCGCCCCAGGTATTGTCAGACCGTCAACAAGGGTGCATCGTGGAGGGGTAGCCGTTCTCGACGGGGAGATGGTCACTTTGCCGGGCACCGTGAGCCGAGCCGCCGAAGCACTGCGCGAACGCGTGCCGCCGCTGACCGCCCTGCCCCTCCCCCGCGGCGTCGACGAGCGCTGGCTGCGCTCGCGCTGGCCCGTCAAGGAACTCGCCACGCCGCCCGCGGGCAGCGGTCTCAAGCCGGTGCTCGGCGACGAAGGACCGCCGCTGGTCGGGCACATGCTCGAGATGATGCGGTTCGGCACCGCCTTCGGGCTGCGCCGCCACGAGCTCTACGGCCCGGTGTCGTGGACCGGCGGGTTCGGCCGCCGGATCGTCGCGCTGTCCGGTCCGGAAGCGACGCAGATCGCGCTGGTCAACAAGGACAAGGCGTTCTCGCAGGAGGGCTGGAAGTTCTTCATCGAGAAGTTCTTCGAGCGCGGCCTGATGCTGATGGACTTCGGCGAGCACCACCTGCACCGCCGGATCATGCAGGAGGCCTTCACCCGCCCGCGGCTCGCCGGCTACGTCGGCGAAATGGGCCCGGCCCTGCGCGAAGGCGTCGCTGGGTGGGGCAGCGGGCGCCCGCGGCTGTACTGGGCCCTCAAGCAGCTGACCCTCGACGTCGCGACGCGCGTCTTCATGGGCATGCCCAGCGGCGACGACGCGGCCCGCGTCAACCGCGCGTTCGTCAGCTCCGTGCGGGCCGGCACCGCGCTCGTCCGCGTCCCGGTGCCGGGCGGCCGCTGGTCGGCCGGGCTGCACGGCCGGAAGGTCCTCGAGCGCCACTTCGGCCAGACCCTGCCCGCCAAACGGCGTTCCGGCGGGGACGACCTGTTCGCCGCGCTGTGCCAGGCCACCACCGAGGACGGCGACCGGTTCTCCGACACCGACGTCGTCAACCACATGATCTTCCTGATGATGGCCGCGCACGACACGACGACCATCACCAGCAGCGCCATGGCCTACTACCTCGCCAAGCACCCGCAGTGGCAGGAACGCGCCCGCGCGGAATCCCTGGCCCTCGGCGACGACCTGCCCGACATCGCGGCGCTGGACAAGCTGGAAACCCTCGACCTGGTGATGAAAGAGGCGCTGCGGCTGGTGGCGCCGGTGCCGTCGCTCGCGCGCAAGACCGTCAAGGACACCGAGGTGCTCGGGCACTACATCCCGGCGGGCACCCTGGTCGGCGTCTCACCGACGGTGAACCACTTCGCCCCCGAGTGCTGGACCGACCCCTTCGCGTTCGACCCGGAGCGGTTCGCGGAGCCGCGCCGCGAGGACAAGGCGCACCGGATGGCGTGGATGCCGTTCGGCGGCGGTGCGCACAAGTGCATCGGGCTGCACTTCGGCAGCCTCGAGGTGAAGTTGCTGATGCACGAACTGCTGCGGGCGTACCGCTGGTCGGTTCCGGAGAGTTACACCGCGCGCTGGGACTACGTCTCGCTGCCGGTCCCCGCGGACGGTCTCCCGGTCCAGCTGACCCCGCGCTGACCCGGATACTGTCCACCACCGCATACACCGGGTAACGAAACGTTACCTTTTGTGGAGATTCGTTCACTCGTTCAGCCGGTAGACACCCCGTGACGTCCATGATGGCGTGGCATCGATCGTGGGCGAAGGCTGCCTGGTGTGGCTTCATGGTCCCCGACACCGTGTCCGACCTGGCCATACCTGTGCGTGAAGAGGTGGAGTGTGCGTGAGCCCGGTGCCGCGCCAGGACTGCTGGACGTGGCGCGCCGGTGGGCGGCGACGTTGGCCGACACCAAAGGAGTAACGCTTCCTCCGGAGAAGCTCGAAGCGCTGCTGCTGGAGGTCGCGCACGACGCGGTCGGCCAAGCCGCCTCGAAGCACGACGGCGCCCTGCAGCGCTTCACCGCGCTTTACGCCGCGTCACCGATGGGGATCGCGCTGGCCGATCCCGACGGCGACATCGTGGAGGCGAACCTCGCCCTCGGCCAGCTGCTCGGCTGCTCGCCGGACCGGTTGCGGGGCAGGCACCTCACCGACCTCGGCTCCACCGACCACGACGTCTCCCGGCTCAAGGCGGGCTTGGAGCAGGTGCGCTCGGGGCGGGACCGCTACCAGGAGCGGATGCTGCTCGACCACACCGAGGACGGGCAGCTCTGGACCGACGTCACCCTCGCCCGGCTGCCCGGCGACCGGCCGGGCTCGATCTACCCGGTGCTGATGGTGTCCGACGCGAACGAGCTGCACCTGCTGCAGGAGCGGCTGCTGCACCAGAACGTGCACGACCCGCTGACCGGGCTGCCCAACGCGTCGTCGTTCACCACCAAGCTCGAAGCCGCGCTCGGCGCCGGCGCGCACGACGACATCGCGCTGATCTACCTCGACGTCGACGGCTTCAAGGTGGTCAACGACGGCCTCGGCGCCGGGGTCGGCGACCAGGTGCTGCGCGGGGTCGCGAACAAGCTGTCGGCGGTGTTCACCGGCCACCACGACGGGTTCGTGGCGCGGCTGTCCGGCGACGGCTTCGCGGTGCTGCTGCGGGGCGAGCTCACGGCGACCGAGGTCGTCGGGCTGGTGGAGCGCGCGCTGGAGGACCTCAACGAGCCGATCTACCTCGGCGGGCACGGCATCGGCGTCAGCGCCAGCGCGGGCATCGTCGTGCGCGCGGCCGTCGAAGGCGGCGCCGCGGAACTGCTGCGGGCGGCGGAGATCGCGCTGCACCGGGCCAAGGAGGCCGGCAAGGCGCAGTGGATGCTGTTCGACCCGGAGCTGGACGCCCGCGACCGCAGCCGCTACCAGCTGGGCGCGGTGATCGCCGGCGCGCTGGAGAACGGCGAGTTCTCGCTGGTCTACCAGCCCACGGTGAAGCTCGCCCGCCCGGACGAGCTCGCCGCCGTCAACGCCGGGCTGCGGTGGAACCACCCGGAGAAGGGCGAGCTGGGCTCCGACGAGTTCTACCCGCTGGCCCAGACCACCGGCATGACGGTCCCGCTCGGCCGCTGGCTGCTCGCCGAGTCGCTGGCGGCGACCGCCCGCTGGCGGACGCACCTGGGCGACGCCGCGCCGGACGTCTGCGTCCGGCTGCCCGTCCGGCTGGCCATCGACCCGGACCTGGTGCTGCTGGTGAAGGAGCAGCTCGACAAGCACGAGCTGCCGGCGAGGGCGCTGCGGCTGTGCACCGACCGCGACTCGATGCTGGACCCGCGCGGCGAGGTCCTGGACTCACTGGCCGTGCTGGCCGACCTGGGTGCGCAGCTGGTGCTGACGATTTCCGGATCGGCGGACCTCGAGCTGATCCCGCAGCACGGCCTCCCGGTGCGGCACGTGATCCTCTCCGGGCCGGTGGTCGACGCGCTCGACGCCGAAGAGCCCGCCGAATCCGACCTGCGGCACCTGAGGCAGCTGATCACCCGGGCCCGCGAGCTGCACCTGAAGGTCGGCGCGGAGGGCGTCCGCACGCACGAACAGGCGGCCCGCCTCCGCCAGCTCGGCGTCATCGCGGCCCGCGGCCCGTTCGTGGCGGACTCGGCCACCGGCGACGAGGTCGACGAGCTCATCGCCCGCCACCCGAGGACCTGAGCCGAACGCAACCGGACCACAGCGGCGGCAGACCAAGCCGGTGGCGCGGCGGCTCCGAACACCGGGCAGGATGGGTTCTGCCGCCGACGAGAAGGGACGTCCATGGACGCCGGAGACCTCGCCCCCGACTTCACCCTGCCCGACGACCGGGGCCGCGAGCGCACGCTCTCGGACTTCCTGGCCACGGGTCCCGTGGTGCTGTTCTTCTACCCGGCCGCGATGACCGGCGGCTGCACGGCGGAGAGCTGCCACTTCCGCGACCTGGCGGCGGAGTTCGCGGCGGTCGGCGCGCACCGCGTCGGCATCAGCCCGGACGCCATCACGAAGCAGCGAGCCTTCTCGGAAGCGAACAGCTTCGACTACCCGCTCCTGTCCGATGTGGAGGGTGAGGTCGCGAAGCAGTTCGGCGTGTGGCGGAAACTCCTGCCGATGCACGCCAAGCGCGCCACGTTCGTGATCGGCGAGGACCGGAGGATCCTCGCGAAGATCAAGAGCGAGCTGAACTTCACCGTCCACGCCGACGAGGCGCTCAAGGTGCTGCGAGAGCGGAACAAGGTGTCCTAGCGAGCCGCCACACGTGGTTGGTGCCGGTGCACGACGGCGCCAGCGGCTTCTCCGCCGGTTCCTCGCGCACCTTGGTGAACCCGAGGCGCGCGGGCACCGCTCCACTTCGGACGTTCAGCTCGTCGTGCTTGATCTCGACGTACCCGGCGCCGAGGCGGAACGCCTCCTCGATCAGCAGCGTGACGGCCCGGGTCATCAAGCCGCGGCCCGTGAAGCCCGGAGCGAGCCAGTAACCGATTTCGACGCCGCCGTCGCGCGTCATCACGCCGACGCCGCCGGCCAGCTCGGCGCCGGCCGCGAGCGCGTATTCGTACGCTTCGCCGCTCTCCCAGCGCTTCACGGTCAGCCGGAGGAATTCCGCCGAGTCGTCGTCGGTGTACCCGCCGGTGGCCCAGATCAGCCAGGCGCCCAGGTGCGCCAGGGACCCGCCGACCACGGCCGTCAGGACGGTGCGGTCGCCGGGGTGCCAGCGGGTCAGCGCCAGGTCACCGTCGCGGAAGGTCTCGGCCGGGGTCTCCATGTGTCCATGGTGCCCCGGCCGGGGCACCGGCCGCGCGGCATTTAGTTCACGATGACGTTGTCCGGCACCGCGGTGTCGTTCTTCAGGGCGTCGAACAGCTGCTTCGACTTGGCCTTGTCCCAGTTCTCCGCCGACCCGCTGGTCACCGGCACCGTCGTCGTCACGACGCCGCCCGAGGAGATCCCGCGCATCGCGATCGCCAGGCCGGCGAGGTTGTGGACGTGGTCGCCCGAGTCCATGGTCAGCGCGTCCGGCGCCGAGGACAGCAGCGGGAAGAGGTCGAACGGGTTCAGCAGCGTGCCGGGGCTGGCGATCTCGCTGACCAGCGCGCCGATGAACTTGCGCTGGTTGGCGACGCGGTCGAGGTCCGACCGCGGTGTCGCGTCGCTGTGGCGCATGCGGACGAAGCCCAGCGCCGACCGGCCGTCGAGCGTCTGGGGGCAGCCCGCCTTGATGCTGATCCCCGTCATCGTGTCGTTCATGTCCTGGTCGATGCACATCTCGACCCCGCCGATCGCGTCGACGATCTTGGCGAACCCGCCGAAGCCGATCTCCGCGTAGTGGTCGATGTGCAGGCCGGTCGCGCCTTCGACGGTCTGCGCGAGCAGCTTCGGGCCGCCGAGCGAGAACGCCGCGTTGATCTTGTTCTTGCCGTGGCCGGGGATCGACACCTGCGAGTCGCGCGGCAGCGACAGCAGCGTCGGCTTGGTGTCGTTGTCCGGCAGGTGCGCGAGCATGATGGTGTCGGTGCGCTGCCCGCCACCCGCCGCGGCGACGTCGCCCGTGGCGAGCCGCTCCTCGTCTTCCGCCGTGAGGCCTTCGCGGCTGTCCGAGCCGACGATCAGCCAGTTGGTGCCGGACTCGGCGACCGGGCGGCCGGAGTAGTCGGCGAGCGCGTCGACGCGCTTGATCGAGAACTCGAGGTAGACCCAGACGCCGGCGAGGAACACGACGAACACCAGCACCAGGGTGCCGAGGACCTTGCCGAAGCTCCACCGGCGCCGGCGCGGCGACCGGGACGGCGGGTAACCGTCGTCGGCCGGACGGCGGGGCGGGTCCTGCCTCGGCGGCGGGGGCGGCGCGTACTGCGGCTCCTGCTCGCGGGTGCCCATCGGGCGGGTGCGCTCGTCGTACGGGCTGCGGCCCCGCCCGGGCAGCGGCATCATCTGCGCGCGCTGGTGGTCCCGGGAGCGTCCGGAAGGCCGGGGCGGCGGCATCCGGCGCCCGCCGTCGTCGCCACGGTACGTCATCACCATCACCCAATCCCGATCCGGACAAACGTGTCGTGGTCAGTACACCGCACGTGCTCGATGGAAGGACGTTCGGCACCGGGGTCGGGTTGCTGCCGGAAGTTACCGGTCGGTCGCCTCGTAGCCGAACTGGTGGACCTTGAGGTACCCGGACCGGAACCCGGCCTCGGAGTAGGCCAGGTAGAACTCCCACATCCGGCGGAAGACGTCGTCGAACCCGAACCCGGCGATGTCGGCCCAGCGGTGCAGGAACCGTTCGCGCCACCACCGTAGCGTGCGTGCGTAGTCCTGGCCGAACTCGCGCATCCCGGCCAGCTTGAGCCGGGTGCCGGCCTTGACGCCTTCCTCGATCGACCGCACGGACGGGATGAGACCGCCCGGGAAGACGTACTTGTGGACCCAGCCGTAGGCGCGTGCCGCCGCCAGCATCCGGTCGTGGTCCATGGTGATGGCCTGCAGGCCGAACCGCCCGCCCGGGCGCAGCCGCTCCCCGATCGTGGCGTAGAACGCCGGCCAGTAGGACGCCCCGACGGCCTCGATCATCTCGACGCTGACCACGGCGTCGTACCGGCCGCTCGACTCGCGGTAGTCGCACAGCTTCACTTCGACGCGGTCGGCGAACCCGGCCGCCGCGATGCGTTCGGTGGCCAGCGCGCGCTGCTGCTCCGAAATGGTCAACGACGTCACGCGTGCGCCGCGGGCCGCGGCGCGGATGGCGAGTTCACCCCATCCGGTGCCGATCTCGAGGACCTCGCTGCCGTCGCGGACCCCGGCGTAGTCGAGCACGCTGTCGATCTTGCGGTGCTGCGCGGCGGTGAGGTCGTCGCCCGGTGCGAACAGCGCCGAGGAGTACGTCATCGACTCATCGAGGAAGGTGCCGAACAGGTCGTTGGACAGGTCGTAGTGCCGGTGGACGTTGGCCCGCGCACCCTCGAGGGTGTTCTCTTCGGACGGCGGCTGCGTCCGCTCGGCGAGCCGGCGGAACTTCTGCAGCACCGGCGGGACGAGCGTGGCCATCCGCTCGGCAAACGGCGTCAGCACGTCGGCCAGGTCGGAGGCGGTCCAGTCACCGGCCATGTAGGACTCGCCGAAGCCGATCTTGGCGTCGACGCCGAGGCGGTGGAAGAACGCGTCCGGGCGCAGGATCCGCATTTCGGGCGCCTCCGAGCCGCCGGCGCCGAGCACGGTGCCGTCTCCGAATGTCACCCGCACGGGGAGCGGGCGGACCGCGCGGCGGAACAGCGCGGCGGCGATCCGCGCGCGCAGCGCGGAGTGCGGCGGCGTGGCCAGGCCCGGCCACCGGGTCCCGTCGGGGGCGTCCGGGGCCGACGCCCGGTCAGTGCTCGAAGTGGTCACGGATGCTCCCTCCGGCCGGCTACGCCGGGGATCGATCCTAGTCGCCGCACCCCGCGGCGCGCTTCGCCGAATGCCCTGTTCGGGGCACTCTCAGACGGGTATCCGCAGCCGCTGCGGCCCGGTCGCGGCCCACGCCCCGCGCAGGGCACCGCCGTCGTCCCCGGCGAGCAGCTCCAGGGTGAAGGCCACGGTCAGCCGGGTCCACACCCGGGCGCGGCGCAGCATCGCGTGACCCTCTCCGGCGATCTCGAACCGGGCGACGCGGGCGGCGACGCCCGCGGCCCGCTCGGCGAAGGCGTGCGACTCCGCCGGGCTCGTCATCCGGTCGCGGGTGCCGTGCACGACGAGCACCGACCGGCCGGCGACGGCCTCGACCGGCTCGCCCCGCGGCGTCCACGGCGCCAGGGCGCAGACGCCGCGCACGGCCGGGTCGTCGGCCACGCGCAAGGCCACCCGTGCCCCCATCGAGTGACCGACCAGCACGACCGGCAGGCCGGGGTGGTCGGCGCGGATGCGTTCGAGGGCCCAGCGGGCGTCGTCGACCGGGTCTTCGGCGGGCGCGTTCCAGCCGTAACGGCGGTTGCGCAGCAGCCGCACCTCGAGGCCGTCCTTGCGGCCGGCCCGGTGCAGGGCCCGCGCGATCGGGACCATCCTGAGGTAGGCGGGCTTCCAGGGCTGCACCGGGCCCGTTCCGTGCTCCGCGCCGCCGTGCAGCACGAGCACGACCGCCCGGGTCCGTCCTCGCGCCCGCCGCACGGACACCGCCGGTTCCGCCTCGCTCACCCGTGTCCTCCTCGCCCGCACCCGGGACAACCCCGGCCGCCCACCCGGCTATTCCACCGCGTAGCCCCATCTTCGCGGTAGATTCGGCGCCCGGTTCCCGACGGAAGGGTGGGTGTGGTGAGCGCCACGGACATCGCAGGCAGCGTCGCCAAGCAGCTGGCGGACGTCGAACAGGCCAACGCCGAAGCGGTGCGTGCCGCGGCGGACCTCGTGCTGGGGGTGATCCGGGCCGACGCACTGGTCTATACCGCGGGCGCCGGGCACTCGCTGGCGGCGGTCGCCGAGACGTTCTACCGGGCCGGCGGGCTGGCCTGCGTCTACCCGCTCTACCACCCGGAACTGCTCCCGCTGCACGGCGCGGTGCCCAGCACGCAGACCGAGCGGCGCAGCGGCCTCGCCGCGGAGGTGCTGGCCGAGCGCGCGCCGGGCCCGGACGACGTGCTGGTGGTGTTTTCGACGTCCGGGTCGAACCCGTACCCCGTCGAGCTGTGCATCGAGGCGCGCAAGCGGGGCGCGGCGGTGATCGCGGTGACGTCGCGGGCCTGCGTGGCGGCGGCGCCGCGGCGGTCGTCGAGCACGCTGGTCGAGCAGGGCACGGTGGTGCTGGACTCCCTGGTGATCCCCGGTGACGCGAGTTACCCGCCGGACGCCCCGCGCACCGCACCGCTGTCCACTGTGGTCAACGCGTTCCTGTGGAACCTGGTGCTGGCCCAGGTGTACGACCGCGGTACCGCCGAGGGCCTCGACGTCCCGCTGTGGCGCAGTTCCAATGTGGAGGGTGGCGACGAGGCGAACGTCGCACTGCTGGCGAAGTACGGCGACCTCGTCCCCCCGCTGCGGTAGTTGGTCGGAAAGCACCGGCCGGGCACGTCTTGACCACGTGCCCGGCCGTCCTAGCGTCGACATACCGACTGGTCGGTGTGGACCGGTCGCCCCCGGAGGAGGTCCGATGGACAGTGCCACGGCGACGGTGCACGGCCAGTGCGCTCCCGGCTTCGAGCCGGTGCGCGAGGCCTTCGAGGAGAACTTCCGCTCCCGGGGCGAGCTGGGGGCCGCGTTCACCGCCATCCGGCACGGCGAAGTCGTGGCGGACCTGTGGGGCGGCTGGTCCGGCCCGGACCGCACCCGGCCGTGGCAGCCGGACACCCTGGCCAACGTCTGGTCGACGACCAAGGGCATGACCGCGCTCTGCGCGCACAAGCTCGCCGACGCGGGTGAGCTCGACGTGGACGCGCCGGTGGCGAAGTACTGGCCCGAGTTCGCCGCGGCCGGGAAGTCCGCGATCCCCGTGCGGTGGCTGCTTTCGCACCGCTCCGGCGTGCCCGGGATCGGCCTGGAGCGGCCGGTGCGGGTCGAGGAGCTGTACGACTGGGACCTGATGACGTCGCTGCTGGCGGCGCAGGAACCGTTGTCCGAACCGGTTCCGCCGGCGGTTACCACGCGCTGGCCTACGGCTGGCTCGTCGGCGAAGTCGTCCGCCGGATCGCCGGGCAGGGCATCCGCGAGTTCTTCGCCGAGCAGATCGCCGTCCCGCTCGGGGCCGACTTCTCGATCGGCCTCCCCGAAGACGCCGACCTCGATCGCTGCGCGACCCTGGTGGACCCCGTCATGACCGAGGAAATGGCGAACGCGCTGGCCACGGCGTTCGCCGACGCGGGCCCGGTCGCGCTGGCTGCGCTGGCGAACCCGCGCGTCCAGGGCCACGACGCCAACGACCCGGCGTGGCGGCACGCGGTCATGCCGGCGTTGAACGGCCACGGCACGGCCCGCGCGATCGCGACGATCTACGGCGCGCTGGCCACCGGCACCCTCCTGTCCGCCCCGGCGCTGGCGAAGGCCCGCGAGAGCCAGGGCAAGGAGATCGACGCGGTGCTCGGCCTGCCGAACGAGTGGGGCCTGGGCTTCTACCTCGGCAGCGACGCCCGCGGCTTCGGCCCGAACCCGGCGGCCTTCGGCCACGACGGCCTCGGCGGCTCCACCGGTGCCGCGGACCCGGAAACCGGCATCGCCTTCGGCTACACCCTCAACCAGCTGGGCCCCCTGATCCGCGACGACCCCCGCAAAATGGCCCTGGTCCAGGCCCTCTACGAGTCCCTCCTGAACACGTAACCCACGTGCTCAGAGCCGGAACTCGCGTGATCAGAGCCGTAACTCGCGAGTTACGGCTTCAATCACGCGAGTTCCGGGCTCAATCACGCGAGTCACGGGGCTGATCACGCCACGGCGGGCTCCTGGTCGGCGAACTGGGTGGCGTGGAGGGTTGCGTAGCGGCCGTTGGCGGCCAGGAGTTCGTCGTGCGTGCCGCGCTCGACGATCTCGCCGTGCTCCAGGACCAGGATCTGGTCGGCCGCGCGGACCGTCGAGAGGCGGTGCGCGATGACCAGGGCCGTGCGGCCCGCCAGGGCGTGCGTCAGTGCTTCGCCGACCGCGGCCTCGGATTCGGAGTCCAGGTGCGCGGTCGCCTCGTCGAGCACGACGATCTTCGGCTGCGCCAGGAGCAGCCGGGCGATGGTCAGCCGCTGACGCTCACCGCCGGAGAGCCGGTAGCCGCGCTCCCCCACCGTCGTGTCGAGGCCGTCGGGCAGCGAATGCACGAGCTCGCCGAGCCGCGCGCGGTCCAGCGCCTCCCAGATCTCGTCGTCGGTGACGCCCGGCCGCGCGTACGCCAGGTTGGCGCGGATCGTGTCGTGGAAGAGGTGCCCGTCCTGCGTCACGACACCGACGGTTTCCCGCAACGAAGCGAAGGTCAGGTCCCGGACGTCCACATCGGACAGCCGCACCGACCCGGCGTCGACGTCGTACAGCCGCGGCAGCAGCGACGCGATCGTCGACTTCCCCGCGCCCGAAGACCCGACCAGCGCCACCATCTGCCCCGGTTCGGCGCGGAACGAGATCCCGTGCAGCACCTCTTCACCGCCGCGGTGGTCGAGCGTGGCGACGTCTTCCAGCGACGCCAGCGAGTACCGGTCGGCCGCCGGGTACCCGAAGCGAACGTCGGAGAACTCCACCGACACTCCCGAAGAAGGCGGCAAGGTCCGCGCGGACGGCTTCTCCTCGATCATCGGCTTCAGGTCCAGGACCTCGAAGACCCGCTCGAACGACACCAGCGCGGTCATGACGTCGACGCGGACGTTGGCCAGCGCGGTCAGCGGCGCGTAGAGCCGGGTCAGCAGCAACGCCAGCGCGACGACGGTGCCCGGGGCCAGCGAGCCGGTCAGCGCGAGGTAGCCACCGAGGCCGTAGACCAGCGCCTGGGCCAGCGCCGAAACCAGCGTCAGGCTCGTCATGAACCAGCGGGTCAGCATCGCGGTCCGCACGCCGATGTCGCGCACGCGCCCGGCGCGCTCCCCGAAGTCCTCGACCTCCTGCACCGGCCGGCCGAAGAGCTTCACCAGCGTGGCGCCGGGCGCGGAGAACCGCTCGGTCATCTGCGTGGTCATCCCGGCGTTCAGGTTGGCCGCTTCCCGCTGCAGCCCGGCCATCCGGCGGCCGAGCCGGCGCGCGGGCAGCACGAAGATCGGCAGCAGCACCAGCGCGAGCAGCGTGACCTGCCAGGACAGCGTGAGCATGACGGCCAGCGACAGCGCCAGCTGGATCGTGTTGGTGACCAGGCCGGACAGCGTCGCGGTGAACGTCCGCTGCGCGCCGATGACGTCGTTGTTCAGCCGCGAGACGAGCGCACCGGTGCGGGTCCGGGTGAAGAACGCGATCGGCATCCGCTGCACGTGCTCGAACACCGCGCGGCGCAGGTCGAAGATGATGCCCTCGCCGATGCGCGCGGACTGCCACCGTTCGACGAGGCCGAGACCGGCGTCGGCGATCGCCAGCCCGGCGATCACGACCGCGAGCCAGACGACCAGCGGCAGGTCGTGCCCGCCGACGATCGTGTCGACCACCTTGCCCGCGAGCACGGGGGTCGACACGGCGAGCACCGCCGAGATCACGGTCAGCACCAGGAAGGCCAGCAGCCGCCGCCAGTGCGGCCGGGCGAACCGCGCGACGCGGTTGAGCGTGCCACGGGTGAGCGCCTTCGGCGTGTCTTCGGCGCGCATCGCCGAACTCCACAGCCCCCACATGTTGTCCATGGGAATCCCCCAGTCTCGAAACCTCTATCTTAACTGAGGTTTTTTCCGGATATGACCTGGACAACGCCACCGCTGTCCGTTTGCTTCCCGATGTCGTTCACTCCCCGCGAACGACCAGGTGCAGCGCGGCGCGCAGCCGCTCGGCATCCTCGGCGGAGAGCGGCTCCAGCAGCAGCGCCTCGGCCTGCCGCGTGACTTCCGCGCCCGCCTCCCGGACGCGCTCCCCCTCGGAAGTGAGCGTCACGAGGCGCTTGCGCCGGTCGCCCGGCGCGACCTCCCGCCGGACCAGCCCCTTGGCCTCCAGCTCGTCGACGAGGGCCACCATCGTCGTCCGGTCGACCCCGAGCCGCGCCGCGCCGTCCTGCTGCGACCGGGCCGGCCCGTCGCCGAAGAGCGTGAGCAACGCGAGCTGCCGCCCGGTGACACCGAGTGGCGCGTACAGCGGCTCGGCCAGCTCGGCGAGCCGCAGCTGGGCGTGCTTCAGCAGGTAGCCGAGCCGGTGGGTGACGGCGGGCGGCGGCCCGGTGCCGAGGTCGCTGGACATGAGAGGACCCTACACCTACACTGATCGTCAGTTTAACTGATAATTCGTTCCACTGATGATCAGGAGTTCCCATGACCACCGTCGGGCTCAAGCCGCCCCAGCAGCACGTCGGCATCGCCGAGCTCCGCGAGATCTGGGCGATCGCCGACGACGCCGGTTTCGACGGCTGCTGGGTGTTCGACCACCTCGCGCCGATGGGCCCCGACCGCACCGGCGACGTCTTCGACGGCTGGAGCCTGCTGGCCGCGATGGCCGAAGCGACGAAGCAGGTGCGGATCGGCTGCCTGGTCTCCGGCAACACCAACCGGCACCCGGGCACGTTCGCCAAGATCGCCGCGACCGTCGACCACCTCTCCGGCGGTCGGCTCGACGTCGGCCTCGGCGCGGGCGGCGACGTGCTGACCGACGGGATGATGGGCACGCCCACGCCACCGCCGGCGGAACGCGTCGAAAGACTGGCCGAAACCTGCGAAATCCTCAGTCTGCTGTGGACGCGGCCCGTCACCGACTACGAAGGCCGCCGCTACACGCTGACCGGCGCGATCAGCGACCCGAAGCCCGTGCAACGGCCGAAACCGCCGCTGTGGCTGGGCAGCAGCGGCGAAAAGCGCGGTTTGCGGGTCGTCGCCGAGCACGCCGACGTCTGGCTCAACGCGGCGCTGCCCGGGACGGAAACAGCCGAGCTGCAACGCCTTTCCGGCGTTCTCGACACGCACTGCGCCGCGGCCGGCCGCGACCCGGCGTCGATCCGCCGCGCCGTGCAGTTCCGCCTGCCGTCCGATGCGGACAGTGCGCTGAGCCTCGCCCGCAGCTACGTCGACGCCGGTTTCACCGAGCTGGTCCTGATGCCGGCCGGGCCCGGGGACGTCGTCCGGGCGGCCGAAGCCGCCGCGAACCTGCTGCCCCGCCTGCGCGAGCTCGGCTGAACCGGGCGGGCGACGGCGATTCCGGCGCGCTCGGTAGCCTGAGGCCGTGGGAACGGAGGTGGGCCAGGCGCCCGCATGGCGACGCGCGGCCCGCCTCTTCACGGCACCGGCGCGCCCCGAAGACTCGGCGCCCCTGCGCTGGGATCTGGGGTTTTACCTCGCCTGCCTGGCTTTCGCACTGCCGACGGCGCTCGCGTCCGAGTTCTACGGCTACCGCATCTGGGGCGACTTCGCGACGGTGGCGTACGCCTTCGGCGCGGCACACAGCGGATACCTGCTGCTGTCCGCGCGCAGCGGGCGCACGCCGCGGGGCGCGTTCGACTCACGCTGGTGCGGCATCGCCGCGGTCGCCCTGTTGGCGATGATCATCCCGTTGACGCTTCTGGTGATTCGCCGGCTGACCGGCGTGGACTGGCTGATCACGCCGTTCTCGTGGGCCGCGCAGCCCGAGGTCTGGGTCATCGAACGGTCCGCGGATCTGCTGCTGCACCACGGAACGCCGTACGTCGACGTCACCGCGCTCGGCCGGGCGCCCGTGGTAAACGATTACACACCGTACGGCCCGGTGATGGCGGTCTTCGGCCTGCCGCGGGCGCTGCTCGGCGGCACCCCGCTGACCGACGCGCTCACCGACGCCCGCTGGATGTTCGCCCTGGCCGCCTGCGCGTGCGTGCTGGGCACGCTGAAGCTGCTGAAGTGGCCGCGGGTGCCCGTCGGCGCCGCACAGCTCGCGCTGGCGTGCCCCCTCACCGCGCTCACCTGGGCCGTGGCCGGCCCGGACCTGGCGATCGTCGGCCTGCTGGTGCTCAGCTGCGCCCTCGCGGCCACCGGACGGGTCGCCTGGTCGGGCCTGGTGCTGGCGCTGGTCCTCAGCGCGAAGCTCATCGTCGCGCCCGCGGCCGCGGTGCTGGCGGTGCTCGTGCTGGTGCGCCGCGGCTCGCTTCGGTTCGGCTCGGTTCAGTTCAAGAGTGGGCTCGACTGGGCGGCACTGGCCCGGTTCGCGGCGGCGCTGGTGGCGACGACGGCCGCCCTGCACCTGCCGGTGTACCTGGTGGATCCGGCGGCGTTCACCGAGCACGTCTTCCGGTTCCCCCTCGGGATGGGCGTCGTGCGGTCGCCCGCGGCCAGCCCGCTGCCGGGCCACCTGATCGCCGAGACCGGCGCGTTCGGCCGGGTGGCGGCGTTCGCGCTGGTCGGCGCCGCGGCCGTGGCGATGCTGGTCTGGCTGGTGCGCCGGCCCCCCGCGAACGGCTGCGGCGCACTGCTGCGCATCGCCGTCGGACTCGGCGCGTTGATCCTGCTCACCCCGGCCACCCGGTACGGCTACCTGGTGTACCCGCTGATCCTGCTCGGGGCCCACCTGGCGTTCCGCGTGGCCGAAGCGCCCACTGCGCCCCCCGCGCAGCAGTCCGCGACTACTTCTTCTTGACCCTCGTGGCCCCGCCGCGCCCCCGCAGCTGGACCCCGGACTCCGACAGCACCCGGTGGACGAACCCGTAGGACCGCCCCGTCGACTCCGCGAGCGCCCGGATGCTCGAGCCCTTCTCGTATTTCTTCTTCAGGTCAGCGGCCAGCTTGTCGCGCGTGTTGCCGGTGATCCGCGCGCCTTTCTTGAGATCAGCCACGTCGATCGCCTTCCCGCCGAGAGTGTTCTGGGCCACATATCGGCCCCTGCCGGGGCAATGATCGAACACTGAGCGCCGGAATGCCAGACGACAGACGCGAAACAGCCGAAATTGCGATCACATTGGGCCATTCCAGTGCTCTGGGGCTGGCGATCTTGCACCCGAATGGACGCACCGTCACGCGAGCTGGACAAGTTCGAGGTAGTCCGCCGACCAGTGGTCCTCGGTTCCGTCGGGCAGCAGGATGACCCGCTCGGGCTCCAGCGCCTCGACCGCGCCGGGGTCGTGCGTCACCAGGACGACGGCACCGGCGAAGCTGCGCAAGGCGTCCAGGACCTGCGCCCGGCTGGCCGGGTCGAGGTTGTTGGTCGGCTCGTCGAGCAGCAACACGTTGGCAGCACTGGAGACCAGGCCCGCCAGCGCGAGCCGGGTCTTCTCGCCGCCGGAAAGCGTGCCCGCCGGCTGGTCGAGTTGTTCGCCGGTGAAGAGGAACGAGCCGAGCAGGTTCCGCAACTCCTGCGCGCCGGTGTCCGGAGCGAGATGTCGGATGTTTTCCCACACCGACGCATCATGATCAAGGGTTTCGTGTTCCTGTGCGTAATAGCCCAAACGCAATCCGTGACCCGGAACGACGGATCCGGTGTCCGGGGTTTCCATTCCGCCCAGCAGCCGGAGCAAAGTCGTCTTTCCCGCGCCGTTCAAGCCGAGTACGACAACCTTCGAACCGCGGTCGATCGCGAGATCGACGCCGGTGAAGATTTCCAGTGAGCCGTACGACTTCGAGAGGCCCTCGGCGGTGAGCGGGGTGCGGCCACAGGGCGCGGGCTCGGGGAACTTGATCCGGGCGACCTTGTCGGCGTGGCGGGTGTCCTCGAGGGCGGAGAGCATCTGCTCGGCGCGGCGCGCCATGTTCTTGGCCGCCACGGCCTTCGTCGCCTTCGCACCGAGCTTCGCGGCCTGCTGCTGCAGTGCCGATGCCTTCTTCTCGGCGTTGGCGCGCTCACGGCGGCGGCGCTTCTCGTCGGTGGCGCGCGCGTCGAGGTAGCGCTGCCAGCCCATGTTGTACAGGTCGAGTTCGCCGCGGGTGGCGTCGAGGAACCACACCTTGTTGACCACGTCGGCCAGCAGTTCGACGTCGTGGCTGATCACGACCAAGCCACCGTCGTGCTGCTTGAGGAAGCCGCGCAGCCAGTTGATGGAGTCGGCGTCGAGGTGGTTGGTCGGCTCGTCGAGCAGCAGGATCGTCTCGGACTTGCCGCCGGCCCCGGCTTCGGCCGCGGCGAACAGGATCCGCGCCAGCTCGACGCGGCGGCGCTGACCACCGGAAAGCGTCTGCAGCGTCTGCGCGAGCACCCGGTCGGCGAGACCCAGGTTGGAGCAGATCCGTGCGGCTTCGCTCTCCGCGGCGTACCCGCCGAGAGAGGCGAAGCGCTCTTCGAGCCGCGCGTAGCGGTTGATGGCCTTGTCACGCGCGGCTTCGTCGACCAGCTCGGCCATCGAGACCTGCGCCTTTTCCATGTCGCGCATCAGCTTGTCCAGACCGCGCGCCGAGAGCACGCGGTCCTTCGCCGTGACCGACAGGTCGCCTTCGCGCGGGTCCTGCGGCAGGTAGCCGAGCGCGCCGGTGCGGCGCACCTCGCCCGCGTGCGCCTCGCCTTCGCCGGCGAGGACCTTCAGCGAGGTGGTCTTGCCCGCGCCGTTGCGGCCGACGAGGCCGATGCGGTCGCCGGGCTGGATGCGGAGGGTGGCGCCGTCGAGCAGGATGCGCGAACCCGCGCGCAGCTCAAGGCCGGTGGCCGAGATCAAGGGAAACTCCCGTGGACGGGGGTGAACGGAGGACAGCGTTGGCGAAGGACAGCGTCGAGCGGCCGCTCGGGCCGCGGGCGTCACTCCAGCTGGATATCCACGGAGCCCAGTGTACGGGGCGGCGTCCACCGGTTTTTCCGGACGTGTGCGGTCTCACCCGTCGCGCAGTGTGACCTGCACCGACAGCGCGCGCACCGCGGCTTCGTCGAGGACGGCGCGGCTCGGTTCGCCGACCTCCAGCACCCGCGGTTCCGCCCGCGCGAACAGCGGGGTCAGCCGGGGGTCCTGACGCAGTTCGTCGAGGGCCCGCCGGTCACCGCCGAGCACCACCGCGTCCACTTCGGACAACCGGGGCAGGAGCACCTCGAAGACGTCCTGCGCCGCCGCCTGAAGGGCGTGGCGAGCCTGTCCGGCCCGACGCCGGGCGAAGCGCTGCTGGGACCAGCCGCCCGCCGCGGACCGGCCGTGGACGAGGTGCCGGTCGGTCCGGGAGAGCTCGACGCGGCCGTCACGGGCGACGCCGACGCTGTGCCCGCCCAGCCGCACCAGCACGAGCGCGATCGTCCGCGGAAGCCGTGCGTGGGCCACGAGCGCTTCGACGGACGGCTCGTCCAGCGGTCCGAAAGGGACGGTCGCGGTCGCCGCGGATCCATCGGCGGCGGTCACGCGAATCTCGTCTTCCGTTCCCGAGGTCGCCACGATCCCGCCGTGCCGCTCGGCGAACCGGTCGAAGAAGCCCGCGAGCCGCTCGGGCGGCACCTCGACCGCCCGCCCGCCGCCCGCGACCTGCCGCGCCTTCGCCATGGGACCCCACGGTACGGGGCCGTGGCCAAGAAGCCGTGAAGGCCACCTCACCGGCCACAAGAGCCGGCAAGGTGGCCTTCACGGCTTTGCGCCGGACTACAGCGGGTGCACCGGGCCGTTGTTCGTGGCCCCCCGCACGTTCGACGGAGCTCCGGCCGCCGGGGGCTGCACGAACCCGTTGATGTGCAGCGCGACCGCGCGGATCGAGCCGCTGTCGCCGCCGGCCGCGTCGACCACCCCGAACGTCCACGTGCCGTCGACGGCCGCACCGGCGAGGTTGCCGGTCAGGGCCTGCGTCGGCCGGTAGGTGCCGGTGAACGGCGCGTTCGCCGAGGTCACCGTGCTGAACGCCGTCGCCGCGTTGTCGGCGAAGACGACCTGGCACAGGTTCTTGCCCGAACCACCGTTGCGCTGGAACACCGTCGCCTTCGCCCCGGAGGGCGCGGTCAGCGTGCCGACCAGGTCACCGACGTACGAGTGGTTCAGGCCCACCGCCGTCGACGTCGGGTCGGTGCTGCAGGTGGTGCCGTCCACGGAGAACGTCACCTTCGACGCGCGGCCGACCCCGGTGACCGGGATGGTCACCGACGCGCCGACCGGGCTGTTGTCCGGGATCGCCACCGGCGTGCCGGCGTAGGCGAAGTTCTGCGCGACCGGCGACGGGGTGCCGACCGGCAGCGAGAACGTCGACGTCGTCGGCGAGTGCGCCCCCGCGAAGGTGACGCGGGCGTTCAGCACCACCGGCGCGCCGAGCTGCTGGCTCGCCGGGACGGTGATGGTGAAGTCGTTGACGCCGGTCTGACCCGGGCTGATGGTGCCGTAGGACTTCGCCCGCGGGGCCACGGTGACACCCGGGGTCGGGCTGGTGAGCACGACGCTGGTGGACACCGCGGTGCCGTCGCCGTCGTTGGTCACCGGCAGCGTCACCTTGGCGGTGTCGCCCGGGTCGAGTGCCGAGCCGCCGTCGGCCGGGGTGACCGTCGGCTGCTTGGCCACGACCAGCGGCTGCGGGCTGGCACCGGTGTAGGCCAGCACCTTGTCCGCGAGGATGACGCCGGCCCCGGTGAAGTTGTCGCGGCCCGGGGTCTCGATGTCGATCGCGGTGTTGATCAGCGCTTCCCGCACCTCCGCGGGCGGCAGGCCGGGGTTGCCGGACAGCACGAGCGCGGCGATCGCGGCCGCGTGCGGAGCGGCGGCCGAAGTGCCGAAGAACGGGTTGAACCCGGTCACGCTGGTGGTGACGCCGTCGGCCGCGGTGATTTCCGGCTTGTTCCGGACCTCACCACCGGTCGACGACACGTTGCCCGGGGTGATCGGCGTGCCGTCGGCCTCGTAGAACACGCGCCGCGGGCCGTCGGAGGTGAACCGCTCGGCCTTGGTGGCCCCGCTGAACGAGCCCGGGTACGGGCCGGCCGGGTTGGCCGGGTCGCCCGGCTCGAGCAGCCGGCCGAACGCCTTGGCCGCCGGGGCCGCCGCGACGCTGAAGGCGTCCCGCGCGGCCGAGTGACCGACCGTCACGCCCGGGGTGTTGTACGCCTTGAGCCCGTCGGCCGAGTCGGAGAACCGGCCGCGCAGCGCCGAAAGCGAGAGGTAGCGGTTCTGGCCGGAGAACTTCACGACGGCCAGCCGCAGCCCGGTGCCGCCGAAGGTCGGCGTCTGCAGGATCTCGTACGGGTCCTGGGTGCCGTCCTGGACGTTCTGGCTGAAGCTGACCACGGCGCCCGCGGAGTTGAGCAGGTAGAGGTCGTAGTCGTTGGCCGAGTGCCCGGTCGGGTCCGACCAGTGCAGCGTCACCGGGACGCCGGCCGAGGACGCGTTCGAGATCGGCTCGTAGATCTGGTTGCCCGCGGCGCCGGCGAAGTTGTGGGCGACGCCGGCGAACTTGCCGACCGACTTGCCGGAGTCGACGAAGTCGCCTTCCCAGTGCCCGGCGGTGCCGCTGGCGACGTTGCCTTCGTTGCCCGCGGACGAGAAGTACAGCGCGCCGTCGGCGGTCACGTCGTTCACGGCCTGGGCGATGATCCAGTCCTGGAACGGCGATTCCTTGAAGTAGATGACGTCGTCGACGATGACGTCGCAGTGCGCCTCGAAGCGAAGTCTGCGGATGTTGTCCGCGAAGCCGGCGTCCGAGTTGAACGCCGTCGCGAAGCCGAGCGCGGCGCGGGGCGCGAGATCGTGGATGATCTCGAGCATCGCGGTGCCCTCGTCGTCCTGGCCCTCCTGGCCGGGGAGGACGTCGACGTCCGGCGGGAGCTCGCCCTTGGCCTGCGAAGCGGCCAGGGAGTCGACGCCGTCGGACAGCGCGCACGCCTTGACGCCGACGCCGGTGACGCCGAACTGCTGGCGCGCGATGTCGGCGTTGTGCGCGCGGTCGCCTTCGCTGGTCAGCGTCGCGGCCGCGGCGGCACTGCGTTGCTGGGACTTGCTCGCCAGGGCCTTCTGCAGCTCACCGGCGATCCGGTCGGCCTTCTGCTGCTTGGTTTCGGCCGGGGCGCCGGACTTGCCGGGCGTCGCGGGCGTGGCCAGTTCCCGGGCGGTCATCGCCTGGTCGGCCTGTTCGACGCGCTGGACGTCGCCCCGCGCGGCGATCTCGCCGACCTTGTCCAGCGGCACTTCGGCGCGGACGCTGGCGTAGCGATCGGACACCGCGCGGATGCCCGCTCCGGCCTTGGTGAGCCCGGCGAGGAGGTCCGGCGAGACCTTGCTCGCGCGGATGTCGACCAGGACAGTCCCGGTCGCGGAAACGGTGGCCCCGGACTGCAACGCGCTGAGCTGCTTCCCCACGCCCTTTTCGGCGACGAGCAGCTTGCTGTCCAATTTGGACTCGGTGGCGGTACGGCCCGCCTTGACCGCCTGCAAAGCGGCGATCTGCTGTTGCGCGGTTTCGCTGAAAGCGTCCGGTGCGGACGCGGTGGCGGCCCCCGCGGCAGGCGGGGACACCAGGCCGAGCGCGGCGAGCAACGCCGCGGCACCGGCTGTGAAGGCGGTGGATCTCGATCTCGTGGAACGGGTACGACGCACGTGCGCCCTCCGAAATCTCCAGGCGCGTGCCCCGACTCACGCTGACCGACAGCCGGTGATCACCGGCTGGATCCAGCTAAGTCCCGGAAGTTCTCCGTAAACATCAGCCGTTCGAGTGACAAAGGACAGATATTTTCCCGAATGGACCGAATGACGTAGGCCGTTCAGCGCAGCGGGGTCCGGATCGCCGGACACGCACCGGACAACGCCGCGGGCGCCACCCCGACCACGGAGTGGGATCGGTGCGCAATGTCCACATGCGCCGGACCAGCGCTCAGAGCACGAACGAGTCCGACCACGGCTGCGCGGCCCGGCCCGACAACGCGTCGAGCAGCGTCACCGCCTGCTTGTCGGTGAGCGAAGCCACGAAGTCGACCACTGCCCGCCCGCGGGCCAGGCCGCGCACCGCGTCCGCACCCGTCACCGGCTCCCCCGTCGCCCCCACCAGCAGCTCCGGCGCGGACCGCGCGAGCTCGGTGTACTCGGCGCGGGCCAGCTCGACGAGGTCGTGCAGCCGGCGCGGCAGGCGAGAGACCTCGTCGCGGTCGAGCAACCACGCGTCGAGCGCGTCGACCAGGCTCTGCACCACCCCGGCCTGGCCGCGCTGGTGGAGCGCGAGGTCGGGGCGCAGCAGCACGAACCGGCGGTGCACGAACTTCAGCACCTGCACCTCGTGCCACTGGGCGGGCCGCAGCGAGACGTGCCCGGTGCGGGTGGACGGCGAAGCCAGCAGGAACACGCCGTCGACCAGCCGGGCGGTCCAGTTCGCGGAGAACGCCGCCGTCGCCTGCTCCGCCTCGATCGAGCCGTCGAACGCCCCGGCGAGCAGCCCGTCGACCAGCTCCGCGAGCACCCGCGCGACGGCGGCGGCGAACGCGTCGTCGTCGACGATCCACGCGTCCTTGACGTGCATGCGGCGGCGGACGCGTTCGAGCGAACGCCCCGGCCGGCGCACCTCCGCCTGCAGCGTCTCGTCGTCCAGCGCGGCCAGTTCGCCCGCGTGCTGAAGCCACTCCCCCAGCTCCGCCGCGACCGGCGCGTGCTGCAGCACCCCGATGCGGTGGAAGTCCTGCAGGTCGTGGATGGCGTAGGCGATGTCGTCGGCGGTGTCCATCACGGACGCTTCGACGGTCTGCTGCCAGCCGTCGACCCGGCCCGCGAACACCGCACGGGCCTGCTCGAAGTCGTCGAGTTCGGTGGCGTAGGCGGAGAACTTGGCCGCGCCGGTGCCCGGCGCCCCGCCCGGTTCGGCGGCACCGCGGGGCGGCACGGCCATCGACGACGGGTGCGGCGCGGGGTGGTGCAGCCGCAGCCACGGGTACTTGAGGACGGCGGCGCGCACCGCGGCGGTCAGGTCGAGCCCGATCGCCGACGGCCCGCGCACGTCGGTCGTGGTGATGATCCGGAACGTCTGGGCGTTGCCCTCGAAGCCGTCGGCGAGGTTGAAGCGGTGCCGGGCGACGCGGTCGAGCGTCTGCTCCCCGAGGTGCCCGAACGGCGGGTGCCCGAGGTCGTGGGCGAGCGCGGCGGCCTCGGCGACGTCGGGGTCGCAGCCGCCCAGCTTGTCGGCCAGCCCGGCGTCGGGCCCGGTGGCGACGCGCTCGGCGATGGCCCGCGCGACCTGCGCGACCTTCAGGCTGTGGGTGAGCCGGTTGTGCAGCAGCCCGGCGCCGCCCGCGCTGACCACCTGCGTCACCCCGCCGAGCCGCGCGAAGAACGGCGAGGCGGCGATCCGGTCGCGGTCGATCCGGAACGGGCTGGTCGCCAGGTCGGTGAACCCGCCGACGTTCGCCACGGGGTCGCGCCGCGCCGCCCGCGGGTCGGGGTGCTCGCTGGCCTGATCCATGCGCCCGACCTTATCCGGAGGTTCACCTGAACGGCGGGCAGGCGCGTGGGTACCCCGGAGGTATGTCCCGACGGATGGTCACGACACTGGCGGCGCTCGCCTTGACCACGGCCGCGTGCGGTACCCCACCCGGCGAGTCCGGCACGACGACCGTGGTCAGCACCTCGACGTCCGCGCCGGCTTCGGCCGCGCTGATCAAGGTCCCGGACGTCTCCGGCATGAACCACCAGGACGCCCAGAACGCGATGCAGCGGGCCGGGCTCTACAACCTGCGCGAGGTCGACGGCACCGGCCAGGGTCGCGCGCTGGTGATCGACCGCAACTGGGTCCAGACGGCCCAGGACCCGGCGCCCGGCACCGAGGTCACGCCCGACGCGGTGATCACCCTGACGGCGGTCAAATACGACGACCGGTGAGGCGCCTCACGCCTCCGGCGGGGTCGTGTACGCCTTCAACGTGCGGTCGGCCGCAGCACGGGCCTTCTCCGGGTCCGCGCCCGCCGCGACGTCCGCTTCGTACCAGGCCTCGTTCGAGGCCGTCATGAAGCGGATGCCCTCGGGCGACATCATCCAGGCCATCGCCGCCTCCGGGTCGACCGCCGTGCCCGGCGAGGCCAGGTGCAGGACCAGGCCGACCAGTGCCCCGTCCCAGCCGATGCCGACCGCGCCCGGACCGAACTCGTCCCAGCGCTCGTCGACGTGGGCGACGTGCTCCAGCTCGAACCGCGTGCCCTCGCCCTCCGGGGTCAGCCGCACCTCGATCCAGCTCACCGCGCCGCCGAACTCCCACGTGGCGGCGAAGCTGTGCGGCGGGTCGCAGCGCTCAACCGTGCCGCCCGCGTTGCCTTCGAACTGGTAGTGCCCGCCGACCTTGAGCTCGCCCGTCACCGGCAGGAACCAGCGGGGGATGCGCTCGGGATTGGTGCAGGCGTCCCACAGGTCGTCGGCATCGGTGTCGTAGACCTGGCTGATCGTGAGAACGCGGGCTTCCTTCCCCTCGAGCACGCGGTCGCCGAGCGTCCTGCGGACGGCGCTGATCTGGTGGCTGACGTCGATCACGAACGTTCTCCTTCTTCGGTGCGGTCTTCGGTGCGGTCTTCGGTGAGGCGGCGGGCCCGCTTGCCGCGGGCGATTTCGGTGGCCAGCGCGTCCAGCGGCGGGGTCCAGTACCGGCGGAACCGGTCGAGCCAGACGTCGACGTCCCGCAGCGGGGCGTGCCCGACCGCGTACAGCCGTCTCGTCCCGTCCTGGCGGACGACCGCGAAGCCGTTCTCCCGCAACACCTTCAGGTGCTGGGAGACCGCCGGTTGCGAGATGCCGAACTCGGCCCGGATGACCTCGGTCACCGCGCCGGCGGCCCGCTCGCCGTCGGCCAGCAGCTCGAGGATCCGGCGGCGGACCGGGTCGCCGAGGACGTCGAACGCGTGCACCCGGCCAAGCTACAAGCAGTGACTTATATAAGTCAACGGTGAAACAGTTACTCCGTTGCAGGGAACCCGGTGCCGCCCCGGTGAACATCAGCCGACATCGGTTTCGTTCCGCCGCGCGACCCGCGACGATCGGGTCGTGAAGTCGCCACGCGCGGTCCGCTTCGCCTTCCAGCCGCTGTACAGCCTCCACACCGGAGGCGTCGTGGCGCACGAAGGGCTGGCCAGGCCCGGCCACGGAACGGTCTCCGCGCTGCTCGCGCAGGCGCGCCGCGACGGCAAGCTCGCCGAAGCCGACCTGGGGCTCGCGGTCGCCGCCGTCCGGCAGGACGAGACGTCCCTGCCGCTGCACCTGAACCTCTCCGCCCGCACCCTCGCGGCGCCACCGGCGAGGTACGACGACCTCCTGGCCGAGCTCGCCGACGCGGGGCGCCGCACCCGCGACGTCGTCCTGGAGATCGGCCCGCCGTTCTCGCCGCTGCCCGCCGGCCGCGCGGTCGCCGGGATGCGAGCGCTCACCGAGCTCGGTTTCCGCCTCGCGCTCGACGGCCTCGGCCGCGGCGACCTGCCGCTGAGCTTGCTCGTCGAGGCGCCGATCGACCTGGTGAAGCTCGACCGCACCGTGCTGCGCGGGCTGCCGGACGACCCGGCTCCGGCGGCCGTGGTCGAGGCGCTGCTGCACTACACGAACCGCACCGGCACCCGGCTCGTCGCGACCGGCGTGGAGACCGACGCGCAGCTCGACGCCGTCCGCGGGCTCGGCGTCCGGATCGCACAGGGGCACCTCCTCGCCCCGCCGACCGCCGCCGGTCCCGCGCCGGCCCTGCTCACCCGGGGCCGCCCCGCGGCCGGACCGGGTGCGGCCGCGCCGTGCGTCGGCGACTTCCTCCGCCCGGCGACGACCCTGCCGGAAACCGCGACGTGCGACGAAGTCCGCGCGGTGCTCGCGGCGGCGGACGCGCCTTCGGGCGTGGTCGGGGTGGACGAGCTGAACCGGCCGCGCTGGTCGGTCGACCGGACCCGGTTCCTGGTCGCGGTCACCGGCCCGTACGGGCACGCGCTGCACGCGAAGCGCCCGGCGGCGCGGCTCGCCGACACCCCGCACACGATCGAGGCCCGCGCCGGCGCGATGGAGTTCCTCGAGCTGGTCACCGACGCCGACTGGGGCCGCACCGGCGACGACGTCGTGGTGGTCGACGAGCTCGGCCGGTGCCTCGGCGTGGTGCTGGTGACCGAGGTGGTCCGCGGCGTGGCCGAGGCGAAGGTCGAGGCGGCGGCGGCGCTGAACCCGCTCACCCGGCTGCCGGGCAGCGACACGATCGCCCGCGACGTGGCCCGCCGCATCACGATCGGCGAGCCGTTCGTGGCGGCGTGGCTGGACATCGACGCGTTCAAGGCGGTCAACGACACAGCGGGCTTCGCGGCGGGCGACCGCCTGATCCGCGAGCTGGGCGCGACGCTGAAGGACCTGTCCGGCGGCCTGCGCCGGATGCGCGTGAGCCATGTCGGCGGCGACGACTTCCTGGTGGTCTGCGACGTCGACGAGATCGCGACGGTGGCGGCGGCCCTGCTGGACCGGCCATGGTCGGCCGAGGGCCTGCCGGTGACGGTGTCACTGGCGACGCTGGTGTGCGCGAGCGAAGCGATCGGCTCGTACCAGGAGGGTTCCCGGCTGTTGGCGCCGTTGAAGAAGCGCGCGAAGGCGGTGCCGGGGCCGAGCTGGGTGCTGAGCCGCCCGGGTTCGGAGCGGGTGGAAGTACTGCGCGGCATCGGAACTCGAGGCCTGCAGGTCGCCGCGGGTTAGTACTCCAGCCGTAGATCTTCATGGCCACTCGAGGGCTGCTTCTCGGCGGTGATAGCGGCTGGTGCGGGCGCGGTGTCGATGGCGTCGGCGCCAGGTTGACCAGGCGTGTGGGCAGGCCGGAACACGTGCGGGCTCGACGACCACGGCGGTGAGCAGCCGGGCTGATCTCGTTGCAGGTCAACGCGATCAGCCCGGCCGGTGCGGGCCGGGCATTGTGCTCGTTCGCGGTGATGACCGCGAGCAGGGCGTGTAGGACGCCAGCTCCCCGGTGCCGCGGTGACGACGCGCCAACAGCCACCAGCACTGGGTGTGTCGCCGCTATCGCCCGCGGACTCCACGGGCGGGAGCAGCCATGCGGGTCGGTGTCACCGGCGTGTTCGGCGATGCTCCAGCAGGAACCGGCCGGCCCGGCGGCGGAGGATCAGGCGGTGATCGTGCCATGTCCGAGACCGCCACGCCGGCAAGATCACGGCCTACGGCTGGAGTACTAGGAACGGACCCGGTCCGCGGGCGCGGTCCAGCCGCTGGCGCGGATCCACTCGGCCAGGTCCCAGGTGGTCGGCTCGATCGCCCGCACTGCTGCGAGGTCCGACGGGTATTCGGACGCCTTGGCGAACTCGCGGAACATCGCCTTGTCGAGGTCGTTGCCGAGGACGCTCAGTGGCAGGGCCTCGTAGCGTGACGGTAGTCCGGCGCGCGCGCCGAACGCGGCGGCGATCTGGGGGCCCGTCGGCTCGTCGCCGATGACCTCGATGGCTCCGCCGGGCACGTCCGCGGTGTCGAGCAGGATCGCGGCGGCGACCTGACCGATGTCCTTGATCGAGATCATCTTCAGGGCGATGTCGTCCGGCAGCGGCAGCCTCAGCACGATCGTTCCGTCCTCCAGGCTCGGCGCCATCACGGTCGCGAAGTTCTCCATGAAGGCGGTCGGGCGAACCATCGTGGCCCTCAGGCCGGAAAGCTTCAGGTATTCCTCGATCCGGTGCTTCGAGTCGTGGTGCGGCACGCCCGTTTCGCAATCCGCTCCGAAGACCGAGTTGAACACGACGTGTGGCACGCGCGCCGCGGCCGCCGCATCGACGAGGGCGGTGCCCACTCGGACCTCCTCCTCGATCTCCTCGAGGCTGTTCGCCTCCGGGGTCATGAAGGAGAACGCATCGACCGCCTCCAGCGCGGCGACCGTTGACGCCGGGTCGTCGATCCGGACAGTCGACAGCTCGACGCCTCGGGCGGCCAGGGCCCGCGCCCGGTCGGACTCAGGGCTGCGGACGAGGGCGCGCACCCGCGCTCCTCGGGCCAGGAGCGCGTCGACGACCGCCCCGCCCTGCTGCCCCGTCGCACCGAAGACCGCGATCGTGCCGTTTTCCCGCGTGACCATGTCGTCACCTCTCGTCAGTTCATGCCATGAACTTCGACTAGTTCATGCCGTGAACCATACTAGTTCACGCCGTGAACTTACGCCAGGCATGGAGGTGCCGAGGAGGACTGCGCGGTACGTCAGGACGAGGTGGACGCCGGGACGCCGGCCGCGTCCACGATGGCGGTGGCGAGGCGTTCGAGGTCGCGCTGGCCGTCGGCGTCGAGGTTCTCCGCGACATCGGGCAGGCGCTTGACGGTCTCGGCGAACACCGCCTCGGCGAGCACCTTCCCCGCGGGCGTCACGCCGAGCATGATGACCCGCCGGTCCTGCTCTGAACTCGCCCGGCTGACCAGGCCGCGCCGCTCGGTGCGGTCGACGAGTTGGCTCAGCGCGTTCTTGGTCATGCCGAGCGAGGCGGCGAGGTACGCCATCTGCCGCGGCTCGTTCCTGACCGCGCACAGCAGCGTGGCCTGCGAGGGCGTCAGGTCGTACTCGGCGCAGATCTGCGCGTACCTGCGCTGGATCAGGACCGAGAGCCAGAAGAGCTTGTCGCCGTAGTCCACGCCCGCCGCCCCTCGTCTGGTACCTGACACCTAGTCTACCGACGCCGACCGGCTTGCCCGACCGTCCAACCGACAGTGAAATCCGCCTTGCCTTGCCTGGAGCGCCGCGACCCCTCCGCGAAGTCCTCGGCGCCTGGCAAATCCTCGTTGGCCGGTGTTCGCGTTGACCTGCAACGAAGTTCAACGGCTGCTCACCAGTCGGAGTACTAGTGCCGCGAACGGACCCGAAGCTTCGGATCTTCGTCTGCCGGGTCAACGTCCTCCGTGTCCTTTTCGGGACCTCCTGACATTTCCCCTCAGTTAGGCGCCGTGCGCAGTGCCGCGTCAACGCATACAGGACCACTTCTCACTCCCAGCCGAGCGTCAGCTGCGCCTGGACTGCCATCACCGCCCAGGCCACGTACTGCTCGTGCGCCCAGCCGCACACCGCGGTCAGGTGGTCGTAAGCCTCGTGCGACAGGATCAGCCCGAGCGCGTCGGCCAAGCGGCCGATCGCTCCGGCGGCGGGTGCGAGCCCGGCCGCCTCGAGGCGGCCCACGATCTCCGCGCGGCGGGCCACCGCCAGCTCCGCGCGGACCGCCGCCACCGCCGGGTCGGCCGCCGCCGCCGTGGTGAACGCGCGCCAGATCGGCAACGACCGGCGCACGCCCTCGGCGACGCGGGGCACCACCGCCGTCCAGTCCGCCGGTCCGGGCGGGCCCGCCAATGCGTCCAGGTCGACCGCATCCGGGTCGCCCGCGAAGCCGTCCCGGAACGCGGCGATCAGCAGCTCCGGCTTGCGGCCCGCCTGCGTCACCGTCTCCAGGCTCACCCCCGCCTCCGCGGCGATCTGCCGCATGCTCGTGCCCGCATAGCCGCGCGCGGCGAACAGCTTCCCCGCCGTCGCCACCACGTGGGCCCGGGTGCGCCGGGCGCGGGCCTCGCGCACCGGCGACTCGTAACGGCGCCGTGCGCCCTCGGCATCAGGTACTGTCATCGATATTGGATAGTACAGCGTATCGATCAATAGCGGGGAGGGACCATGACCCGGGTACTCGTCTGCGTGCAGCCCGCGCGCGGTCACGTCGGGCCGACCAAGCCGGTGGTCGAGGCGCTGATTGCCGCCGGCCACGAGGTCGCCGTCGTCACCGGGGCGCGCTACCGGCAGGCGTTCGAAGAACTGGGCGCCGAGGTGAGCGTGCTGCCGCCGGAGGCCGACTTCGACGAGACCGACCTGGACGGCACGATCCCCGGCCGCGCCGGGCTGAGCGGGCTGAAGCTCGCCCGGTTCGAGCTGGCCCACTTCGTCCGCGCCGTGCCCGCGCAGCTGAGCGTGATCGATGAGCAGGAAGCCGACGTCGTGCTGTGCGACCCGCTGATGATGGCCGGGCTGGCCCTGGTCCGGCGCAACCGGCGGCCACGCCTGTTGACGCTCGGGTTCCTGCCGTTCATGCCACCGGTCCCGACCGGCCCGCCCGGGCATCCCCTGCGCGGCGCGCTCCTCAAGACGCTCGCGCCGTGGGTGACCGGGCCGGCGCAGAAACTGGCGAAAGACCTGCTCGGCGGCGACCCCGGCATGCTGTTCACGGACTGGCCCCTGCACAGCGACGGCGTCCTGCAGATGACCTGCCCCGGCTTCGAGTACCCGCGCGAAGGAGCGCCGCTGCACTTCATCGGGCCGACGACGGTCAGCGCGGCGAGCGAGCACCCGCTGCCGTCGTGGTGGACCGACCTGGACGGCGGTCGGCCGGTGGTGCACGTGACCCAGGGAACGATCGCGAACGACGACCTCGGCCGGCTCGTCGAGCCCACGATCGACGCACTGGCCGAAGAGGACGTCCTGGTCGTCGCGACGACGTGCGGCGGGCGGCTGCGGCCCGGTCCGCTGCCGGCCAACGTCCGGGTGGCCGATTTCCTGCCCTACGACGAACTGCTCCCCCGCTGCGCCGCGATGGTCAGCAACGGCGGGTACGGCGGCGTCAACCACGCCCTCCGCTACGGCGTACCACTGGTCGTGATCGGGGCCAGCGAGGACAAGCGCGAGGTCGCGGCCCGGGTCACCTGGTCGGGGGCCGGGATCGGCCGCGCCCGCGCCTCGGCCTCACCGCGGACTCTGCGGCGGGCCGTCCGCGCCGTCCTGGACGATCCGCGCTACCGCGCCCGTGCGCAGGAGCTGGCCGAAGAAATGGCCGCCGGACCGGCGATGGACGACGTGGTGAAGCTGATCACCGCGGGCTGAGCGGCGATCACCGCGGTCACGACCCGTGGGCCGCCAGGTAGCTCGCGAAGCGCTCGTCGACTTCCTCGGGCGTCAAACCGAAGTCCGCCAAGCTGTAGCGGTGCACCGGTTTCCGTTCCCCCTTCCGGCTCGCCTCGTGCACCGCCGTCATGGCCGCCCGCGCCTCGTCCGTGAACGTCAGTCCGAAGTGGTCGTACACAGTGGACACGGTGCCGATCGGGTCCGCCACGAAGTCCTCGTACCGCACGTCGCAGAACTGCGCCGGGTTGTGGCGCGCCCGAGCCCAGCCGAACTCGTCGGCTCCGCGTGCCCACAGGTCGAGCTGCCCGTGGCCGATCACCTCGCCGCGGAACTTGTCCGACCAGCCGTCCGCGGCTTTCTCGGCGAGGCTGCACATCGACGCCATGATCGTGCGCGGCGCCCGGTGCATCTGGATCACCAGCGCGTCCGGGTAGTTCGCCATCAACGCGTCCAACGCGAACAGGTGGCTCGGGTTCTTGAGCACCCAGCGCCGGCCCGCGTCCGGCAACCCGATCAGCTGCAGGTTGCGCTTGTGCCGGGCGTAGGCGTCCGTCCAGTCCTGTTTGGCCAGCCAGCGCGAGTAGCGCGGCAGGTGCGCGAGGCACTCGAACGACACCGACCGCATGGACTGGCGCAGCAGCTGCCAGCACTCCTCCACCTGGTCGGCGGACATGTGGTGCACGCCCATGAACTCCGGGTGCTCGACGTGGTGGCGTTCGTAGCCGGCCTGGATGCCCTGGAAGATCGGGTTCTCCGCCCACGTCGCACGCGGCGGCCGCGGCTGCGGCACCTCGGCGAGCCACACTTCGAGGCCCTGGTGCGCGGGATCCTCGACAAGCAGCCGGTGCAGCGCGGTCGTGCCGGTGCGGGGCAGGCCGGTGACGAAGATCGGCCGCTCCACGCGGACGTCCGCATACGCCGGGTGCTGCTTCCACGACGCTTCGCTGAGCAGCCGCGCCACGAGCGCGCCGCGCAGGAACGCCCGGTGCACCTTGTTGCCGAACGGGGTCAGTTCCGCGTCGGCTTCGTAGGACTCCAGCAGCACGCGCAGGCCTTCGACGTACTCGTCCGAGCCGAAGTCGGCGAGCCCGGTGAGCTTCGACGCCGAGGCGTGCAGGTCCTCGACGGTGCCCACGTCTTCCCGGCCGGGGAGCATCGGTCCTCCTCGTGAAGGCTAGTGGTGGTACTCGCCGCCGTTGACGTCGAGGCACTGCCCGGTGATCGCGCGCGCCATCGGCGAGGCGAGGAACACCACGGCGTCGGCGATCTCGTCGGGTTCCGGCAGTTTGCGCAGGTCGATCGTGGACGCCGTCTCCGCGTAGACCTCTTCCGGCGTGATACCGCGTTCCTTGGCCAGGTGGGCGAAGTACCACTGGAGGTTCGGCCCCCAGATGTACCCGGGCGCCACGGTGTTGACGCGCACGCCGTCCGGCCCCAGCTCACTGGCGAGGCTCTGCGAGAGCGACAGCAGCGCCGACTTCGCCATCTTGTAGGCGCCGAAGGTGCGCCGCGAGTGCCGCAGCACGGCCGAGTTGATCATCACCAGCGAGCCCTTGCTCTCCTTGAGCGCGGGCAGGAACAGCCGGGTCAGCCGGAGCACCGAAATCGCCGCGGTCTCGAAGCCCGCGCGGACGGCGTCGAGCTCCACCTTGGCCAGATCGGTCAGCGGCGGGACGGCGAAGGCGTTGTGCACGACCGCGTCGACCCGGCCGAACGCCTTGACCGCCTCGGTCACCAGGTTCGCCGCGGAATCCGCGTCGTCGATGTCGGCGCGGACCGCGACCGCCCGGCGGCCGAGGTCGGTCACCTCCTTCGCGACCTCGGTGAGCCGCGACTCGGTGCGGGCGGCGAGCACGACGTCCGCGCCGGCCAGCGCGCTGCGCACGGCGATCGACCGGCCGAGCCCGGGGCCGATCCCCGAGACGACGACCACCTTGTCCTGCAGCAGGTTTTCCACGCTCACCCCAGCATCCGGGCGGCGACGGCGTCCTGCCGGGCCGCGATCCCGGCCGCCCACTGCTCCGGCGTCACGCGTGCTTCGGAGTGGTACGGCAGCCGATCGGGCAGTTCGTCGGTCTTGACCACCTCGACGACCGGGCCGTCGTCCGGGCCGAGGTCGCGCGCGAGCCGCTGCCAGCGGATCTGGACGTACCCGCGGTCGTGCCCGGTGAGTTCGAGCCAGTTCGCCAGGCCGGGGTCGCGCTCGCTGAGCACGAACCGGATCTTGCCGTCCGGGTCCACGCGGGCCTGATCGGCGGTGAGGCTCGTCTGGTGGTTGATGTAGTCGAGTGACACGTACCAGAGGCTGCCGAGCTGGATGCCCTGGTACGGCGCGTCCGCGCAGCGGGGCACGGTGACGATCATGGCCTCTTCCTCGCCGAGCTCGTAGTGCCCGGCCGAGGAGAACTGCGTGGTCAGCCCGCCCGGCGTCGAGCGCGGCTCGGTCATCGTGTTCACCGGCAGGTCGTAGTAGAACCACTTCGGGAAGGCCAGGAACGTCTTGAGCCGGCTCAGCAGGATCTTGCCGGTGACGCCGTAGCGCTTCGCCAGCGCCGAGCGGTCCGGCACCGGCGGCGCCTGGCCCGCGGTGTCGACGCACCGGATGCGGATCTCGCCACGCCGTTCGGTCGCCCAGTCGCTGTAGACCTCCCGGACCACGAGCATCGACGAGCCTTCGCCGAGGACGAAGTAGTTCGGCCCCGGGTTCTCGCGCGCCGGGCCGAAGCGCAGCTCGAACCGGCCGTCCGGGCCGATCTCGATCGCCCGGTCGTCGAACGCGGCGAGGCTGTCGGGCACCTCCACCGGCGAGTAGTCGCCGTTGAGGATCTGGAAACTCAGGTCGGCGGCGGTTCCGCGGACGCCGGTGACCAGGTACTCGCGGTCCGCGCGGATGTTCGCGTTGAAGTACAGCGTGTCCGGGTTGTCCAGGCCCATCTTCGTGTAGGGCCCGGTGGACGCGGTGAAGTACGGGAAGTCCCGCTGGTAGGCCCAGGCCATCTGCAGCGACGCCCGGATGCTGCCCGCGAGGTAGTCGTAGCCCTCGAGCAGGTCCTGCTCGGTCCGCACGTGCGGCGCCTCGGCGATCAGTTTCTCGGCTTCGACGATGGCGTCGGCGAACGGCCGGGTCAACGAGAACTCGTTCTCGATCATGCCGGGACGGCCCAGCGGTTCGCGATCAGCTTGAAGCCCGGCACGCTGTCGAAGGACATCATCGACTCGTAGGTCCGGACGTACCCGATGTGCGACATCCGCCAGACGCCGTCGTGCTCGCGGCGGTAGGTGTCCTCGTAGAACGCGGCACCTTCGATGATCACCTTGTGGTCGGGGACGATCACCCGGTCGGTGAACGACCATCGCCCGGTCGCGGTGTCGCCGTCGACGTCGATCTCGGGCTGACCTGCGTGGTGCACGGTGATGATGCCGTTGCCGAGGCTTTGGGTGAGGAATCCGACGATGGCGTCGCGGCCTTCGAACTGCTTCCCGTCGCCCCCGACGGCGTGGGTCCCGTAGTCGGCCGTGGCGTCGGCGGTGAACGTGGCGGCCACCTCGTCCCACAGTTTCAGGTCCACCCCGCGCAGGTACCGGTACTTCAGCCGCTTGATCTCTTCGAGTACGACCAGGTCCATCCTCACAGGGTCCCGCACCGCTTGACCGATGACAAGAACATGTTCTACTTTTTTCCGGTGTCCGTGACCTCGTACGAGCTCTCGCACCTGGCCGCGCTCGAAGCGGAGGCCGTGCACGTCTTCCGCGAAGTCGCGGCGACCTTCGAGCGCCCGGTCCTGCTGTTCTCCGGCGGCAAGGACTCGGTGGTGATGCTGCACGTCGCCGCGAAGGCGTTCTGGCCCGCGCCGCTGCCGTTCCCCGTGCTGCACGTCGACACCGGCCACAACTTCGACGAGGTGCTGCGGTTCCGCGACGAGACCGTCGCCGCCCTCGGCCTGCGCCTGGCGGTCGCGAGCGTGCAGGACGACATCGACGCGGGCCGCGTCGTCGAGGAGACCGGGCCGCGGGCCAGCCGCAACCGGCTGCAGACGGTGACCCTGCTGCGGGCGATCCGCGAGGGCGGCTTCGACGCCGTGTTCGGCGGCGCCCGCCGCGACGAGGAGAAGGCACGCGCGAAGGAGCGCGTGTTCAGCTTCCGCGACGAGCACGGCCAGTGGGACCCGCGGGCGCAGCGCCCGGAGCTGTGGAACCTCTACAACGGGCGGCACCGGCGCGGCGAGCACATCCGGATCTTCCCGCTGTCGAACTGGACCGAGCTGGACATCTGGCAGTACATCCGGGACGAGCGGATCGCGCTGCCGCCGCTGTACTACGCGCACCGGCGACCGGTGGTGCAGCGCGACGGGATGCTGCTCGCGGCGACCCGGTTCCTGTCGCTCGTGGACGGGGAAACGCCGTACGAGGCGACCGTGCGCTTCCGGACCGTCGGCGACGCCACGTGCACCGGCTGCGTCGAGTCGTCGGCGGCGACACCGTCCGAAGTGGTCGCCGAGGTGGCCGCCACGCGCATCACCGAGCGCGGCGCGACCCGCGCGGACGACCGGATTTCCGAAGCAGGCATGGAAGACCGCAAGCGAGAGGGCTACTTCTGATGCAGCTGCTGCGGATCGCCACGGCGGGAAGCGTGGACGACGGCAAGTCCACTTTGATCGGCCGGCTGCTGTTCGACTCGAAGGCGATCTTCACCGACCAGCTGGCCGCCGTCGAACAGGCCAGCCGCGACCGCGGCGAGGACTACCCGGACCTCGCGCTGCTCACCGACGGACTGCGGGCCGAGCGCGAGCAGGGCATCACCATCGACGTCGCGCACCGGTACTTCGCCACGCCCAAGCGGAAGTTCATCATCGCGGACACGCCGGGGCACCTGCAGTACACGCGGAACATGGTGACCGGCGCGTCCACCGCCGACCTGGCGCTGGTCCTCGTCGACGCGCGCAAGGGCGTGCTGGAGCAGTCGCGGCGGCACGCGTTCCTCGCGTCGCTGCTCGGGATCGGGCACCTCGTGGTGTGCGTGAACAAGATGGACCTCGTCGGCTGGTCCCAGGAGCGGTTCGACGAGATCCGCGAGGACTTCCGCCGGTTCGCGATGAAACTCGACGTCGCCGACCTGACGTTCGTGCCGGTTTCGGCGCTGCACGGCGACAACGTCGTCCACCGCAGCACGAGCATGCCGTGGTACGAGGGCACTTCGCTGCTGCACCAGCTGGAGGAGGTGCACGTCGCCTCCGACCGCAACCTCATCGACGCGCGGTTCCCGGTGCAGTACGTGATCCGCCGGTCCGACTTCCGCGGCTACGCGGGCACCATCGCCGGCGGGGTGTTCAAGCCGGGCGACGAGGTCGTGGCGTTGCCCTCGGGATTCACCTCGAAGGTGCGCGCGGTGTGGGGTCCCGGCGGGCAGCCGCTGGAAGAGGCGTTCACCGGCCAGGCGGTGGCGGTCGAGCTGGCCGACGACCTCGACCTCGGCCGCGGGGCCATGCTCTGCCGCCCCGGCAACCGGCCGGAGTCGGCCCGCGAAGTGGACGCCCTGGTCTGCTGGTTCTCCGACCGCGCTGCCTTGACCCCGGGCGCGACCTACGCGGTGCGGCACACGACCACCGAAACGCGGGGATCGGTGGAACGGCTGGAGTACCGCCTCGACGTCACCACCCTGCACCGCGACGACACGGCGGAGTCGTTGCGGCTCAACGACATCGGCCGGATCCGCCTGCGCACGCGGGCACCGCTGCTGTTCGACCCGTACCGCCGCAACCGGGTCACCGGCGGTTTCCTGCTGGTCGACGAGCACACCGGCGACACGGTCGCGGCGGGCATGATCACCGGCGCTCCGGCGTCCCCGGTGGTCTGGCACACCGCGGCGGTGCGGCGCGAGGACCGCCCGACCCGCGGCGCGACGGTGTGGCTCACCGGGCTTTCCGCGTCGGGCAAATCGTCGGTGGCGGTCGAACTGGAACGCCGCCTGGTCGCGGCGGGCCGGCCGGCGTACCTCCTCGACGGCGACAACCTGCGCCACGGGCTCAACGCGGGTCTCGGGTTCAGCCCGGCGGACCGGGCCGAGAACGTCCGGCGGGTGGCGGAGGTGGCGCGCCTGTTCGCGGACGCGGGCGTGGTGGCGATCGCCTCGCTGATCAGCCCGTACGAAGCCGACCGGGACCGGGCCCGGGCAGTGCACGACGGGCTGCCGTTCGTCGAGGTCTTCGTCGACACGCCCCTGGAGATGTGCGAAGCTCGCGACCCGAAGGGCATGTACGCGAAGGCGCGCGCCGGGGAAATCACCGGCTTCACCGGCATCGACGCGCCCTACGAGCGCCCTTCGTCGCCCGATCTGGTCCTGCGTCCGGCCGACGGCGACCCGGCGGCGATGGCGGCGGCGATCCAGGGCCTCCTCGAGGAATTCGGCTGAAACGTGGTGCCCCGCGCTCTATGGTGGCCTCATGACGTCGGTCAGGCAGGTCCAGGTCACTTTCGACTGCGCGGAACCCGAGCGTGTCGCCCGGTTCTGGTGCGAGGTGCTGGGGTACGTCGTACCGCCGCCCCCTCCGGGGTTCGCGACGTGGGCGGATTACGACCGCTCGCTGCCGCCCGAGCGTCAGGGTGCGGGGTTCGTCTGCCAGGATCCCACCGGCGCCGGCCCGCGGCTGTACTTCCAGCGCGTGCCCGAAGGCAAGGTCGTCAAGAACCGCGTGCACCTCGACGTGCGGGTCGGCACGGGGCTCGTCGGTGAAGAGCGGCTCGCCGCTCTCGAGGCCGAGTGCGCGCGCCTGGAGGTGCTCGGCGCGAAACGTCTGTGGCTCCAGGAGGCGGACGAGTACAACGAGTCGTGCCTGACGATGCAGGACGTCGAGGGCAACGAGTTCTGCCTCGACTGAGCGCAGTCTCATTCCACCGGAACGTAGTCCCCCCTTTCCGGGCGGCGGCGAGATCGGCGTACGCGGACCCGGCGGTCGTGAACCGCCCCCGGACCACGCGGACGTAGGAACCGTCCAGCGGAAAGACGAGCACGAACTTCGACCCGGCCGTTCCGCGCAGAACGGCTCCCTGTTTCAGGTTGCCCCGGCTTCCAGGGCGAAGAAAAGGAAGCTCGGGAAGTGTCGAGGATCCGGCGCCCGGCCACGTCTCCGGCGAGTGCCAGGGTCGCGGGCCGTTCGTAATCCCGAATCAGCGCGACGGCGTCACGAACCCCGAGTCGTACGCCCGGATGACCGCCTGGGTGCGGTCCCGCGCCCCGAGTTTCGCCAGGACGTTGCCCACGTGGGTCTTCACCGTCTGGATGCCCACGTACAGCTCGCCGGCGATTTCCACATTGGACAGCCCGCCCGCCATCAGCCGCAGGACTTCGCGCTCGCGCTCGGTCAGCCCGGCCGCGGCCAGGCCGTCGCCGGCCGGGGCCGGGGCGTGCTGGGCGGCCAGCCGCCGGATCGCCGTCGGGAACAGCAGCGATTCGCCTGCCACGACTGTCCGGATCGCCGCGACGATCTCCTCCGGCCGGGCGCGCTTGAGCAGGAAGCCGCTGGCTCCCGCGACGAGCGCGTCGTAGACGTAGTCGTCGTTCTCGAAGGTGGTCACCACGATCACCTTCGGCGGATTGTCCAAACCGGACATCAGGTGCGTGGTGGCGCGGATCCCGTCCACCGCGGGCATCCGCACGTCCATCAGCACGACGTCGGGGCGCAGCCGGGCCACCAGCCCGGGGACCTCGGCGCCGTCGGCGGCCTCGCCGACCACCGCGAGGCCGTCCTCGCTGTCGACGATCGCCCGGAGCCCGGCCCGGATCAGCGGCTCGTCGTCGACCAGCAGGACGCGCACCCTCATCGCCCGCTCCCCCACGGCACCCGCACCACGACCTCCCACCGCTCGTCCACCGGTCCGGCCGACAGCTCGCCGCCGAGCACCGCCACCCGCTCGGTCATCCCGCGCAGGCCGCGGCCGCCGCCGGGCCGGCGCGGGCCGCTCCCCAGCGGGTTGGTCACCCGCGCGACCAGCTCGTGCGCGGCGACGTCGACGACCACCGCCACCGGGACCCAACCGGCGTGGCGCACCGCGTTGGTCAGGCATTCTTGCAGGATCCGGTACACCTCGCGGGACACCACCGGCGGCACCGCGGCCAGGTCGCCGTCGACGGCGGCGGTGACGTCGGTGCCGGCGAGCCGGGTCGTTTCGAGCAGGGCCGGCAGCCCGGCCAGCGTCGGCTGCGGCGTCCGGCCCGCCGCCTCCTCCCGCAGCAGGCCGAGCACGTGGTCGAGGTCGTCGAGCGCCGTGCGGGCGGACTCCTCGATGGCCCCCAGCGCCCGCTCGGTGAAGTCCGGGTCGGTGCGCAGGGTCCGCCGGGCGGCGCCCGCCTGGACGGTGACGACGCTCAGCGCGTGCCCGACCGAGTCGTGCAGCTCCCTGGCCAGGCGGTTGCGTTCGGCGAGTTGCTCGGTCCGCCGTTCGAGCCGGGCGATCCGGTCGGCGGCGGTCGTCCCGAGCAGCCGGGCCGCCGCCCGGCGCAGCAGCCCGCCGACCACCCGGACCGCGTAGATCAGCAGCACCAGGCCGAACACGAAGACCACGGGGAGCCACACCGACGCCCAGCCCGTCGGCACGGTCACCGCGTCGCCGCCGTCGGTCTGGAACAGGCGCCCGGTGAAGACCGCGCTGATCGACAGCCCGATCGCGACGGGGGCGGCGAGGCTGAAAGAGCTGACGACGAACCCGGCGCCGACGTGCAGCACGAACATCACGGCGGCGCGCGATCGGCCCCGGCGGGTGTGCGGTTTCGCGGGCGCGTCCGGCACCGGGTCGTCCAGCAGCTCGCGGACCGCGGTGGACTCGAGGACGTGGACCGCGGGCAGGAACGCCGTCCCGGCCAGGACGGCCAAGGTGAACAGGCCGCCGACGACGGTCGCCCGCTCCGGCGTGGTGACGAACGGCAGCAGCGACGGCACGGCGACCGCGGAGAACAGCAGGTAGGGCACGCTGATGGCGCCGCCGAGGACGAGGTAGACCCAGCGGCGGTAGGTCGCCTTGCTCGTCAGGGGCCGGAGGATGCGCACCCGCCGATCTTCGCAGCCGGACCCCGGCCGGCGCCTCCCTCTCCCGGTGGAAGCGCCTCACGCCTCGCCGTCGGGCGACGGCGGCGTCACCACGGTGCGGCGGAAGTGGTTGAAGATGACCGAGGTCCGGACGTCGACGATCTCCCGGCGCTGGGTCAGCCGATCGAGGACGAACCCGCTGAGGTGGTCGTTGTCGGCGACCGCGATGTGCAGCAGGAAGTCGTCGCTGCCGGACATGACGAAGACCGACAGCACTTCGGGCAGGCTCGTCACGAAGGCGCGGAACGATTCGATCACCGCGCGGTCGGGCGGGCGCAGCCGCACCGCGACCATCGCCTGCACCGGACGGCCGATCTTCTTCAGGTCGACGTCGACGTGGTGCCCGCGCACGATCCCGCGCCGGGTCAGGTCCCGCACCCGTTCGAGGCAGGTCGACTGGGCGATGTGCAGTCGGCGGGCGAGCTCCTTGTTGGTCTGCTTGGCGTCCTCCTGGAGCAGGGTCAGCAGGGCCGTATCAAGTTCGTCCATCGGGACCACACTCCTCTGGCAGGCTCGCGAAATTCGCTGTTTCGGCTGGTTCGCCGAATCTAGCACGGCGTTTTCCGGAGGAGTTCTGGTTCGTGTTTACCGTTGCCCCATGATCACCGAGTCTCCGGCGCGCGCCGGGTTTTCCGTGGCCGCCGTCCTGGGGGCCGCGCTGATCTGGAGCAGTTCGTTCGCGGTCACCAAGGTGGCACTGGCGGAGGTCCCGCCGATGACCCTCGGCGCGCTGCGCTTCGTCCTGGCGGCGCTCATCCTCGGCGTGGCGGTGCACACGGGCCCCGACCGGCGGCGGCTGCCGTCTCCCCGGCAACGGCTGTTCATCGGCGCCGCGGGCCTGCTCGGGATCACGGCGTACTTCGCGCTGGAGAATGTCGGCGTCGACCTGGCCACGGCCTCCGACGCGACGCTGATCGTGGCCTCGTACCCGATCATGACGCTGGTGCTGGAGGTTTTGGCCGGCCGCACGGCGGTCTCCCCGGTCCGGCTGACCGGCATGCTGGTGGCGATCGCGGGGGTCTGGCTGGTGGTCCAGGGCCAGCAACGCGGCGAGCACTCGCTGTGGGGCGACCTGATCCTCATCGCGGGCGGCCTCGTCTGGGCGGTGTACAACATCCTGGCGCGACGGGATGGCTCCGGCGCGTCGCCGATCGTGGTGACCTACTACCAGACCCTGGCCGGGGCGGGCGGGTTCGTGCTGCTCTCGCTGTCCGAAGTGGACCGATGGAGCGTCCCCGGCGGGGGAACCGTGCTGCGGATCGGCTTCTTGGCGGGGCTGTGTTCGGTCGCGGCGTTCCTGCTGTACAACCACGGCCTCCGCGGGCTCGAACCGAGTGTCGCGGTGAACCTGCTGAACATCGTGCCGGTGGCGGGTCTGGGGTGGGCGGTCCTGCTGGCCGGGGAGCGGCTCACGCTCGTGCAGGTCCTCGGCGGGGCCGTGGTCATCGCCGGGGTGACGCTGGGCCTGCACCGGAAGAGGACCGGATGAGCAGCCCCCACCCTCTCCGGGGGGCGTCCCAGGTCCAGTCTATCGGCGATGCCCGACGAAACGCCGGGAAAGCCGCCGCCCGGGCCTGGTTGTCCCCATCTCGGCCGGGGTGTGGACAACCAGGCCCGGGCGCTCGGTTCAGTGCGCGGCCGTGTGCATCTCGGCCGTCTGGGCCACCAGACCGTTGACCCACAAGGACTGCACCTTCGCCGCCTCGCCCGTGGACGGTTTGGCGTTCTTGCACGCCGTTCCCGGGCCGTGGCCGGACATCAGCTCCGTGCACGGTCCACTGTAGTGATCCGGCAGGCCGAGGTTGTGCCCGAGCTCGTGCGCCGCGATGCGCGTCGGGTCGTAGCCCTCCGCCACCTGGCTCGTGTCCAGGTAGATCTGGCCGCGGCCGTGGCCGTTGGTGTTCGTGTACGAGCCGCCGCTGTGCACTTCGTGGAACACGATCGTCGCGCCCGTGCTGCGCTTGACCAGCTTGACGTCGCTGACGGCCGCGTTCCAGTTGGCCGCGCCCTGATCAATCTGGGTGAGGTAGTCCGGCGCGCCCGACGAGCTGTAGTACAGCGTCGTGACCGCCGCCGCCGAGGCGGCCGGGGCGGTGGCGAGGCCCAAGCCCAGCGGGGCCGCGACGGCCATGGCCAAGGCCACGACCCGGCCGATCACGCGTCCGTTCATTGAGACTCCTTCGTCCGGTTCGCAGAGCACTTCACCGTGATTCGCGCGACCAGGTTAGAAGGTCACCAACCGCCGGGGCCACGGCCGAAAGTCGTTCCCTCTCGGGAGGGAGACCGCTCCCGCCGCCGCGGGAGCCCCCGGCCCCGGCCGCCGTGGTCTGCTCGTCCCCGGCGAAAGGGAACCGATGGACATCTTGCTGGGCCTGCTGACCCTCCCCCTGTACGTGCTCGTGCTGTGGCCACTCGTGGCCGCGTCGCGGCGGGTGCTCGGCGTCCGGATCGGCGCCGTCCGCGCCCTGTGCGCCGCCGGGTTCGGCTGGCTGGTCGCGGGCGGCATCGGACAGGCGTTCCCGGTTCCGCTGCTGCGCAACGGCGGTGCGGCCTTCGGCCTGCTGATCCCGTTGGCGGGCAGCGCTTTCCTCGCGACGCTGATCTTCCTGTTCGTCGCCGAGATAGCCCTGCCCGACGGCGTCGGGCTCGGCCGGCTGCGGGGCCGGATCGCCCGCAGCCGCCGGTACGCCCAAATCAGCCGGATCGCCATCAAGCATGGGCTCGGCCGCTACCTGACCGGCCGGCGTGAACCCGGTCTCGCGCCGGGACGGCACGCCAAGCTCGCCCGGTCCCTGCGTCGAGCCCTCGAGGAGGGCGGCGTGACGTTCGTGAAGCTCGGTCAGCTGCTCTCCACCCGCGCGGACCTGCTGCCCCCGGTGTTCGTCGACGAGCTCGGCCGGCTGCAGGACCAGGTCGCGCCCGCCCGCGCCGAAGCCGTGTGGGCCCTGCTGGCCGCCGAACTCGGGGGCTCCCCCGACGACGTCTTCGCCGAGTTCGACCCGGAACCCCTGGCCGCCGCGTCGGTCGCGCAGGTCTACCGCGCGAAGCTGCACAGCGGCGAAGACGTCGTGGTCAAGGTCCAGCGCCCGGGCGTGCGGGAGCAGGCCGAGCGCGACATCGGCATCGTCCGCCGCGTCGCCGCGGCGCTGGCGGACCGCGCGGACTGGGCGCGGTCGCTCGGCGTCAGCGAGCTGGCCGACGGCTTCGCCGCAGCGCTGGCCGAGGAGCTCGACTTCACCATCGAAGCGCGCAACATCGCCGCCGTCGCCGCCGCGGGCCCGCCGGACGTCGCGCTGCCGAAAATCCACAAAGGACTATCGACCGACCGCGTGCTGGTCATGTCCCGCTTGGCCGGCCGGCCGCTCACCACGGCGAAGGACTCCCTGCCCGCGGCCGAGCGGAAACGGCTCGCACGATCGCTCCTGCGCTGCCTGCTCGACCAGGTCATGATCGGCGGCGTCTTCCACGCCGACCCCCACCCGGGCAACCTGATGCTGCTGGACGACGGCCGCCTCGGCCTGCTCGACTTCGGCTCGGTCGGCCGCCTCGACGCCGGACTGCGCGGCGGCCTGCAGAACCTGCTGCTCGCCCTGGACCGCGGCGACCCGGCCGGCCTGCGCGACGGCCTCCTGGAAATCGTCGACCGCACCGGCGAAATCGACGAACAGCGCCTCGAACGCGCCCTCGGCGCCCTGGTCGCCCGGCACTTCGGCCCCGGCCGGACCCCGGACCTCGACCTGTTCACCGGCCTGTTCCGCGTGGTCGCGGACTTCCGGCTCAGCGTGCCACCGCCGGTGGCCGCGGTCTTCCGCGCCCTGGCCACGGTGGAGGGCACCCTCGCCGCGCTGGATCCCGGGTTCGACATCGTCGCCGAGTCCCGCGCGTTCGCCGTCGAGCAGGTCGGCGCCGGGCTGCGGCCGGGCCCGCTGGGCCGCACCGCGGTCGGCGAACTGACCGCACTGCTGCCGGTGCTGCGCCGCATCCCCCGCCGCATCGACCGGATCGGCGCGGCCCTGGAGGAGGGCAGGCTGTCGGTGAACGTCCGGCTGTTCTCCGACGAGCGCGACCGCGACGTCGTCACCGGCCTGGTCCACGAAGCCCTGCTGGCCTTCGTCGGCGCGGCGACCGGGCTGATGGCGGTCCTGCTGCTGACCGGCTCGGGCGGCCCGCGGATCGCCGCGGACCTGACGCTGCACCAGGTGTTCGGCTACAACCTGCTGGTGATCAGCGCACTGGTGGGCCTGCGGCTGCTTTTCGTCGTTTTCCGGCGTTCCGGACGAGCGTCACGATCAGCCCGATGAAGCCGGCGATGAACAGGACGACGCCGCCGAGGATCCACCACCGCAGGCCGGTCAGGGCGCCGTCGGAGTACGGCGCTCCGGGCAGGCCCGCGTCGGTGAACGCGCTGACCGGGGTCAGCGGCTTCGGGGTGACGACCGTGCCGGTGGCGACCACGAGCCCGATGAGGCCGGACGACCGCACCGGGCCGCCGAACCGTGAGTCGTCGGAATTGCCCCGGTTGTCACCTTCGACGAAGATCGCGCCCTCGGGCACCTTGGCGGAGAACTCGAAGAGACCTTCGTAGCCGGGCGTGATGTAGGGCTCGGTGATCGGCTTGCCGTTGACCGAGAGGTGCTCGTCGGTGCAGCAGGCGACCGTGTCCCCCGCGACCCCGACCACACGGACGACACTGACTCCCTCGCGGGGCGATGCGGTGTACGCACTCATGTCGATGGCGACGAGATCCCCGCGGTGCACCTCGGCGGCGCCGGCCCGGCGCACGACGAGCCGGTCGCCGGTCGCCAGGGTCGGGCTCATGTTCCCGCTCTGCAATACGTAAGCCTGGTACCCCAGCGTCAGCCGGCCGAAGCCGTAGACACCGGCGCCGACGCCGAGCACCATGACGGCGATCATCATCAGCAGCAGCTTGGAGCCGCCGGAGCGTTTCGCTGCGGATGGCGGCGCGGGCGGGAAAGACATTTCGGTCACGAAGATCTATCGCACCCTCGTCGGCGGCGTTACCCCGCGCGCGGGGCGTACATGATCACCGCGACCCCGGCCAGGCAGAGCAGCGCGCCGAGCACGTCGTAGCGGTCGGGGCGGTAACCGTCCGCGACCACGCCCCAGGCCAGCGAACCCGCGACGAACACGCCGCCGTACGCGGCGAGAATGCGGCCGAAGTGGGCGGCCGGCTGGAGGGTCGCCACGAAGCCGTACACGCCGAGCGCCACCACTCCGCCGCCGATCCACAGCAGACCGCGGTGTTCGCGGATGCCTTGCCAGATCAGCCAGGCGCCGCCGATTTCGCACACCGCCGCGGCCAGGAACAGGACGATCGACCGCAGGACCACCCCGGGATACTAACCCCCGTGCCGTTCACGCTGAGTCACCCGGCCGCCGTGCTGCCGCTGGCGAAACACCCCCTGGTGCCGTCGGCGCTCGTCGCCGGGTCGGTCGCGCCCGATCTCTTCTGGTTCCTGCCCGCGCCGGAAGGGCTCGGCCTGTCCCGGACTCACGAGTTCACGGCGGTCCTCTGGCTCGACCCGCTCCTCGCGCTGGCCCTGCTCGCCGTCTTCCACGTGCTGCTGAAGGGGCCGCTCCTGGCGCTGGCGCCGAAACCCCTGGCCGAACGGCTCCCCCGCCGCTTCGGCTGGAAGCGGCCGGGGTGGATCGCCTTGTCACTCGTGCTCGGTGCCGCCACGCACGTCGGCTGGGACGCCTTCACCCACGAAAGCGGCGGGCCTTCGTTCCTGCGGATCCCGATCGTCACCGGCGTCGACGTCGGACGGCTGATCCAGCTGGTCAGCACCCTCGCCGGGGCCGCCGTGCTCGGCTGGTGGCTGTGGCGCTGGTACCGCACCGCGCCCGTCGCACCGGCGCCGCCCGGCACCCGCCACCGGAAGACCGTCGCCGCGTTCCTGGCGGCCGGCTCGCTCACCGGAGTGCTGGCGTCCGTGCTGCCTTTTTTCGCCCACCACGACCCGATGACCCCTGCGGGCGTGGTCGGCAACGCGACCTACCTGCTTGCCACCGGCGCCTGCAGCGGTTTCGCCGTCGCGCTCGGCCTCTACGCGCTGACCTGGCACGTGCGGTACAGGTCGTTATACACCAAACGGGCCACCCCGGAGGGTGACCCGTTCGATGCGGAAGAAATCAGACGGTGAAGCCGAGGGCGCGCAGCTGCTCGCGGCCGTCCTCGGTGATCTTCTCCGGGCCCCACGGCGGCATCCAGACCCAGTTGATCCGGAAGTCCTTGACCAGGCCACCCGACGTCAGCGCGGCCGAGGTCTGGTCTTCGATGACGTCGGTCAGCGGGCAGGCCGCCGAGGTGAGCGTCATGTCGATCGTCGCGGTGTTGTCCGGCTCGACGCGGATGTCGTAGACCAGCCCGAGGTCGACGACGTTGATGCCGAGCTCCGGGTCGACGACGTCGCGCATGGCTTCCTCGACGTCCTCGAGCTTGGCGAGCTCGATGTCCTGCTTCGCGGTGGCCTCGGCGTCGAGGTCGGCGGCGGTGCGCCCCTCACGAGTGGCGGTTTCTTCGGTCATGCTTTCCCATCTCCACTGGTGGTCCGGGCGACGGCGTCCTTGAAAGCCATCCAGCCGAGGAGGGCGCACTTCACGCGGGCGGGGTACTTGGCTACGCCCGCGAAGGCGATCCCGTCCTCCAGCACGTCCTCGTCCGGCTCGACCTTTCCCTTGCCCTGCATCAGTTCGACGAAGGCGTCCATGGTGGTGAACGCCTCCTCGAGCGTGTGGCCGACGACGAGATCCGTCAAGACCGACGTCGAGGCCTGGCTGATCGAGCAGCCCTGGCCATCGTAGGAGACGTCGGTGACCTTCCCGTCGTCGAGCTTGACCCGCAGGGTCACCTCGTCGCCGCAGGTCGGGTTGACCTGGAACGACTCGGCGTCGAACGGGTCGCGCAGGCCGCGCCCGTGCGGGTTCTTGTAGTGGTCCAGGATGATTTCCTGGTACATGCTCTCCAGGTTCACTGCCCCACCCCGAAGAACTTCTGGGCCTCGCGCACACCCGCCACCAGCGCGTCCACTTCGGACAGCGTGTTGTACAGGTAGAACGACGCCCGGACGGTCGCCTGGGCGCCGCAGGCCCGGTGCAGCGGCCACGCGCAGTGGTGGCCGACGCGGACCGCGATGCCGAGGCTGTCGAGCACTTGGCCGGCGTCGTGCGGGTGCACGCCGTCGATCACGAACGACACGGTCGCGCCGCGATCCTTCAGGTCGGTCGGTCCGACGATCCGGACGCCCGGGATCGCGCCGATGCCCTCAAGGGCTGCCGCGGCGAGCTCGTGCTCGTGTGCCGCGATGCGGTCCATGCCGATGCCCGAGAGGTAATCGACGGCCGCGCCGAGGCCGATGGCCTGCGACGTCATCGGCACGCCGGCTTCGAACCGCTGCGGCGGCGGCGCGAAGGTCGAGCCCTCCATGCGGACCATCTCGATCATCGATCCGCCGGTGAGGAACGGCGGCATCGCCGACAGCAGCTCGGTGCGCCCGTAGAGGACGCCGATGCCGGACGGGCCGAGCATCTTGTGCCCGGAGAACACCGCGAAGTCGACGCCCAGCGCGTGGAAATCAACGGCGAAGTGCGGCACCGACTGACAGGCGTCGAGCACGGTCAGCGCGCCGACCGCCTTGGCCTTCTCGACCAGCAGCGAAACCGGGTTGACCGTGCCGAGGACGTTGGACTGGTGCGCGAACGCGACGACCTTCGTGCGCGCGGTGATGAGCTCGTCCACTTCGGACAGATCGAGCCGGCCGTCCGCGGTCACCTTGAACCACTTCAGCGTCGCCCCGGTGCGCTGGCACAACTGCTGCCACGGCACGAGGTTCGCGTGGTGCTCCATCTCGGTGATGACGATCTCGTCGCCCGGCCCGACCCGGAAGCGCTCGGCCTCCGGGCCGCCCGTGGCGGCGTTGCTCATCGAGTACGCGACGAGGTTGATGCCCTCGGTCGCGTTCTTGGTGAACACCAGTTCCTCGGGCTCGGCGCCGACGAACTCCGCGATCTTCGCGCGCGCGGACTCGTAGGCGTCGGTGGCCTCTTCGGACAGCTGGTGCGCACCGCGGTGGACGGCGGCGTTCGAGGTGAAGACGTAGTCGCGTTCGGCGTCGAACACCTGCGTCGGGCGTTGCGACGTCGCCCCGGAGTCCAGGTACACCAAGGGTTTCCCGTCGCGAACCGTGCGCGACAGGATGGGGAAGTCGGCCCTGAGGGCCGCCACGTCGAGTGGCAGCTCTGCCGAAGCACTCTTTCCCGCTGAGGCAGCATCAGCAGAGCTGGCCGAGGTGGTGGTCATCGGGCCGACTCCTCTCGTTCTCGGTGTAGTACTGGGAAAAACGTCAGAGCGCGGCCGGCTCGGGCTTGCCGGCGTACTTGACGTAGCCGTGCTCCTCCAGCTCGTCGGCCAATGCTTTCTGGCCCGACTCGACGATCTTGCCGCCGGCGAAGACGTGCACGAAGTCCGGCGTGATGTGCCGCAGGATCCGGGTGTAGTGCGTGATCAGCATGACGCCGACCTCGCTGTTCGCCTTGTACTGGTTGACGCCCTCGGACACGACGCGCAACGCGTCGACGTCGAGGCCGGAGTCGGTCTCGTCGAGGATGGCGAACTTCGGCTTGAGCAGCGCCAGCTGCAGAATCTCGTGGCGCTTCTTCTCGCCGCCGGAGAAACCCTCGTTGACCGAGCGCTCGGCGAACTCCTGCGAGATCTCGAGCTTGCCCATCTCCTCCTTGACCTCCTTGACCCAGAGGCGCAGCTTGGGAGCCTCGCCACGGACCGCGGTGGCCGCGGTGCGGAGGAAGTTGGACATGGACACGCCGGGCACCTCGACCGGGTACTGCATCGCGAGGAACAGGCCGGCGCGGGCGCGCTCGTCGACGCTCATCTCGAGCACGTTCTCGCCGTCGAGCAGCACCTCGCCGGAGGTCACGTGGTACTTGGGGTGACCGGCGATCGCGTAGGACAGGGTGGACTTGCCGGAGCCGTTGGGGCCCATGATCGCGTGCGTCTCGCCTGAGGAGATCGTCAGGTTGACGCCCTTGAGGATCTCCTTGGCGCCTTCGTCGGTGTCGACCGAGGCGTGCAGGTCCTTGATTTCCAGGGTAGCCATTCTTCGTTTCCTAAAAGTCTGCGGTGGACGGCGTCAGGCGCCAACGGCTTCGAGCTCGGCCTCGATCGCGGCCTCGAGGCGCTCGCGCACCTCGGGGACGTCGATCTTCACCAGGATCTCGTGGAAGAACCCGCGGACGACCAAGCGTCGAGCGGCTTCTTCGGCGATCCCGCGCGACTGGAGGTAGAACAACTGCTCGTCGTCGAACCTTCCCGTCGCGCTCGCGTGGCCGGCGCCTTCGATCTCGCCGGTTTCGATCTCCAGGTTCGGCACCGAGTCCGCACGCGCCCCGGGCGTGAGCACCAGGTTGCGGTTGAACTCGTAGGTGTCGGTGGCCTCGGCCGCGGCCCGGATCAGCACGTCGCCGATCCACACGGTGTGCGCGCCTTCGCCCTGCAGCGCGCCCTTGTAGCCCACGCGGGACTTGCAGTTCGGCACCGCGTGGTCGACGAAGAGGCGGTGCTCCTGGTGCTGGCCACCGTCCGCGAAGTAGACGCCGAGCATGTCGACGTCGCCGCCCTTGTCGGTGAAGGTCGCCGTCGGCGAGACGCGGACGAGGTCACCACCCAGGGTGATCACGGTGTGCCGCAGCGCGGCGTCGCGGCCCAGCTTCAGGTGCTGCTCGGAGACGTGCACCGCGTCGTCGGCCCAGTCCTGGACGCTGACCACGGTGACCTTGGCGCCGTCGCCGATGACGAACTCGACGTTGTCGGCGTAGGTGCCCGAGCCGACGTGGTCGAGCACGATGACGGCCTCGGCGAACGCTTCGGCGCGGACCTGCAGGTGCCCGTAGGCGACCTGGCCCTCGCCCGGGCCGTGGATGCGCAGCACCGACGGCTTGGACGCCTTCGTCTCCTTCGGCACCGTCACGATGGTGGCCTTCGTGAACGAGGAGTACGCCTGCGCGGCGATCCGGTCGCTCGGGACGCCGGCCTGGCCCAGCCGCGGGTCGTCGCGGCCGACGGTCACGATGCCCAGCTCGGGCGCGGCGTCGGCTTCGAGGGTGATCTCGCCGGTGGCGGACGCGCTGCCGTCGTGCAGGCCGCGCAGCCGCTTCATCGGCGTGAAGCGCCAGTTCTCCTCACGGCCGCTCGGGACCTCGAAGGCCTCGACGTCGTAGGAGGTGAAGCGCTCCGCGCGGGAGGCCGCCGGAATGACGGCCCCCTCGCGCAGCGCGCCGGAAACGTTGTTCTCGGTAACCGACATGACTAGCCGACGGACCCTTCCATCTGGAGCTCGATCAGGCGGTTCAGCTCGAGCGCGTACTCCATCGGCAGCTCACGCGCGATGGGCTCGACGAACCCGCGCACGATCATCGCCATCGCCTCGGCCTCGTCGAGGCCGCGCGACATCAGGTAGAACAGCTGCTCTTCGCTGACCTTCGACACCGTGGCCTCGTGGCCCATGGACACCTCGTCGTTGCGGATGTCCACGTACGGGTAGGTGTCCGAGCGCGAGATGGTGTCCACCAGCAGCGCGTCACAGACGACGCTGGAGCGCGAGTGGTGCGCGCGCTTCGCGACGCGGACCAGGCCGCGGTACGAGGTGCGGCCACCGCCGCGCGCCACCGACTTCGACACGATCGTCGAGGACGTGTACGGCGCGAGGTGCTCCATCTTGGCGCCCGCGTCCTGGTGCTGGCCCTCGCCCGCGAACGCGACCGACAGGACCTCGCCCTTGGCGTGCTCGCCCATGAGGAACACCGACGGGTACTTCATCGTCACCTTGGAACCGATGTTGCCGTCGATCCATTCCATGGTCGCGCCCGCTTCGCACTTGGCGCGCTTGGTGACCAGGTTGTAGACGTTGTTCGACCAGTTCTGGATGGTCGTGTAGCGGCAGCGGGCGCCCTTCTTGACGATGATCTCCACGACCGCCGAGTGCAGCGAGTCGGACTGGTAGATCGGCGCCGTGCAGCCCTCGACGTAGTGCACGTAGGCGTCTTCGTCGACGATGATCAGGGTGCGCTCGAACTGGCCCATGTTCTCGGTGTTGATCCGGAAGTAGGCCTGCAGCGGGATGTCCACCTTGACGCCCTTGGGCACGTAGATGAACGAGCCACCGGACCACACCGCCGTGTTCAGCGCGGAGAACTTGTTGTCCCCGGCGGGGATGACCGAGCCGAAGTACTCCTCGAACAGCTCCGGGTGCGTCTTGAGCGCGGTGTCCGTGTCCAGGAAGAGCACGCCCTGCTTCTCGAGGTCCTCGCGGATCGAGTGGTAGACGACCTCGGACTCGTACTGCGCCGCGACACCGGCGACGAGGCGCTGCTTCTCCGCCTCGGGGATGCCCAGCCTGTCGTAGGTGTTCTTGATGTCCTCGGGCAGCTCTTCCCAGCTGGTGGCCTGCTTCTCGCTGGAGCGCACGAAGTACTTGATGTTGTCGAAGTCGATCCCGGAGAGGTCCGCGCCCCAGTTGGGCATGGGCTTCTTCTGAAAGAGCTTGAGCGCCTTCAGTCGCGCTTCGCGCATCCACTCCGGCTCGGACTTCTTCGAGGAGATGTCGGTGACGACGTCCTCGTTCAGCCCGCGGCGGGCGGTCGAGCCCGCCTCGTCGGAGTCGGCCCAGCCGAACGCGTACTTGCCCAGGGACTCGATGGTCTCTTCCTGGCTCAAGGGCGCGGTGGTGGGAGTGCGCTGCTCGGCAGCGGCAGTCATGCGGGTTTCCCTCCATTCGGGATCCGTGCTGTGCGCCCAGTGGGCACCGTGCTTCCCGGCTCGGGATGGGCCGGGTGACCCGTCGTAACGGGTACGTGGGTGGTGCACGCGGAATCACCGCGCGCGATGGTCGCCAGCCGCTGGACGTGGGTGCCCAGCAGCTTCGCGAACGCCTCCGTCTCGGCCTCGCACAGCTGCGGGAACTCCGCGGCCACGTGGGCGACCGGACAGTGGTGCTGGCAAAGCTGCGCGCCGACGGTTTGACCCGGGGCCGGAGCGCCGACCTGACGGGTCGACGCAGCGTAGCCCTCCCTGGTCAGCGCGGTCGCGAGGGCCTCCGCGCGCGTCGCCGGATCACTCGCTCCGGTGATCGACAGGCGGTGGGGCTCGACCAGCTTCGCGACGCGGCGCTCGGCGAAGGCGCGCACGGCGTCTTCGCCGGCGTGCTCGGCGAGGAAGCGGATGGCCGACACGGCCAGGTCGTCGTAGGCGTGCCCGAACCGGGCGCGCCCGGCCTCGGTGAGCAGGAACAGTTTCGCCGGACGACCCCGGCCTCGGGGTCCACGGCGCGGCGCGTCCCGCGTCTCGGCTTCGCCATCCGAGAGAAGAGCTTCGAAGTGGCGGCGGACGGCGGTCGGGCTGATCCCGAGCTGCTCGGCGACCACGACGGCGGTCATGGGACCCTGTTCCAGCAGCAGCCGGGCGATCTCGTGCCGGGTCTTGCCTTCGGCGCTGACCTGCGACGGAACGTGCGGATGCGTGGCCCGCGGCAGATCGCCGCCCGCCCGCTCGCTCGCCTCCGTCTTTTTCACAACACAAGTGTGTCTTATTTCCCCGTGATCGGCAAAGGCGGGGTGTCCGGCAGTGACTCGACTCACTCCGGGACGGCACCGATACCCTGCAGGCGTGGCAGTGGGCGAACACCCGGCGCAGCAGGGCCGGCAAGTGGAACGAATCGCGACCGAGCGTGTCCACGCGGTGACGATCTCGCCCGTCCGCCCCCGCGAACCGCTCCCCCTGGAGGCCGGCGAACGGCGCGCGCTGAACGTCGTCCGCCGCTTCGGCACGATCGGGTCGCTCTTCCTCGCGCTCGGCTCCCTCGGCGCCGGCGCCGCCCCGGTGATCAACCCGGTGCAGGAGATCCCGGTGCTGCGGCTGTTCACCCGGATCCCGACGGTGTCGCTGGCCATCGCCATCTCCGGGATGGGCATCCTGGTGCTGAGCTGGCTGATGCTCGGCAAGTTCGCCCTCCCCGACCGCGCCCGCCTCGCGTCGCAGGGCCAGCTCGCGCGCACCATCGCGCTGTGGGTGCTGCCGCTGCTGGTCATCCCCCCGCTGTTCTCCCGCGACGTCTACAGCTACCTCGCGCAGAGCGAAATCGTGCACCGCGGGATGGACCCCTACACCCTCGGCCCGGCGCAGGCCCTCGGCGTCGCGGACAAGTTCACCGCGGGCGTGTCGAACATGTGGCGCGAGACGCCGGCGCCGTACGGGCCGTTGGTGCTGCGCCTCGGCGGCTGGCTCGCGCCGCTCGCCGGCAACAGCATCGCCGTCGGCGTGCTGCTGCAGCGGCTGCTGGCCCTGGCCGGCGTCGTCCTCATCGTCTGGGCGCTGCCCCGGCTGGCCCGCCGGTTCGGCGTCCAGCCCGCGACCGCGCTGTGGCTCGGCGCGCTGAACCCGCTGCTGATCTTCCACTTCGTCGCCGGCGCCCACAACGACGCGCTCGCCGTCGGCCTGATGCTCGCCGGCCTGGAGGTGGGCATCCGGCGGCTGCCGATCCGCGTCAAGGGCGATACGCCGCCTCCGCTCGCGCGCGGGGAACTGCTGTACATCGCGCTCGGGGTCGCGATCATCACGCTCGGCGTCGCGGTGAAGCTGCCCGCGGTGTTCGCGCTGCCGTTCTTCGCCGTGATGGTGGCCCGGCGGTGGCACGGCCGGCTCAAGGACCTGTTCTCGGCCGGGGCACCGATGGCGGCGTGGTTCGGCGTGGTCCTGGTGGCCGTCTGCTTCGGCACCGGGCTGGGGTTCGGCTGGGTCGGCGCGACGTTCAACACCCCCGGCCTGGTCCGCTCCTGGATCTCCCCCACCGCCGAGCTGGCCAACCTCTCCGGCGTCCTCGGCATCGCGCTCGGGCTGGGCAACCACACGAACGCGCTGGTGCCGATCCTCGGCGCGCTCGGCTACCTCGTCGCCGTCGGGATCACCTTCAAGTTCCTGTGGGACAGCTTCAAGTGGCGCTACCGGCCGATCATCGGCCTCGGCGTCGCACTGGGCGCGGTGATGATCCTGCAGATCAACCTGCAGCCCTGGTACGTGCTGTGGGCGGTGATCCCGCTGGCGGCGGCGGCCGGGACGTCCCGGTTCCGGGTGGCCGCGACGGTGCTGTCCGCCGCCCTGCCGTTCCTGCTCCCGCCCACCGGCAGCACCTTCGACGGCCGCCCGTACGTGCTGCCGTTCGCCTACGTCGCGGCGATCGTCGTCTGCGGCGCGGGCATGCTGATCGTGCGGCGGCTCGCCCCCGTGTTGCTCTCCCGGCCGTCCCCGCGGGTGCCCGCGCGGGCCGACGCCGTATCGTGACCCGACGTGAGCGTCCCTGCCGTCGAGATCAGCGGGCTGGTCAAGAACTACGGCTCCACCCGCGCGGTCGACGGCCTCGACCTGCGGATGGAGCGCGGCAGCCTGCTCGCCCTGCTCGGCCCGAACGGGGCCGGCAAGACCACCACCGTCGAGGTCTGCGAAGGCTTCCTGAAGCCTGACGCCGGCACGGTGCGCGTGCTCGGCTTCGACCCGGTGCGGGAGTCGGCGGCGCTGCGCCCCCGCATCGGGATCATGCCCCAGGGCGGCGGTGCGTACCCGGGCGTGCGGGCCGACGAGATGCTGCGGCTGGTGGCTTCCTGCGCGGCCTCGCCGCTGGACCCGGCGTGGCTGCTGGAGGTCCTCGGGCTGGCCCCGGTGCGCCGGACGCCGTTCAAGCGCCTCTCCGGCGGGCAGCAGCAGCGGCTTTCGCTGGCGTGCGCCCTGGTCGGGCGGCCGGAGCTGGTGTTCCTCGACGAGCCGACCGCGGGCATGGACCCGCAGGCCCGGCACCTGGTGTGGGACCTGCTGGGCGCGCTGCGCGCCGACGGCGTTTCGGTCCTGCTGACCACGCACCTGATGGAGGAGGCCGAGGCGCTGGCCGACACGGTGGTGATCGTGGACCACGGCAAGGTGGTCGTTTCCGGCGCGCCGCAGTCGTTGACGGTGGACGAGTCCGGCAATGCCGGGCTGCGGTTCAAGGCCCGCACGCGGCTCGACACGGCGCTGCTGACCGCGGCGTTGCCGGAGGGCTACGCGGTGCGCGAGTCGGCGCCGGGGATGTACGTGGTGCTGGGCTCGGTCGATCCCCAGGTCGTGTCGACGGTCACGGCGTGGTGCGCGCAGCAGGGCGTGCTGCCGGAGGAACTGCAGGTCGGCAAGCGAACCCTGGAAGAGGTCTTCCTGGAGCTGACCGGACGGGAGCTGCGGGCATGACTTCGTTTCCCGCCGGGACCTTCACCCCGGCCCCCGGCCGCGGGTCACTGGGCCGGATGCTGCGGACGCACGCGCGGGTCGAGGCGAGCCTCACCCTCCGCCACGGCGAGCAGGTGCTGCTGACCCTGCTCATCCCGCTGGCCCTGCTGATCGGCTTGTCGCTGCTGGACATCCTGCCCGCCTCGCAGCTGGGCTCGACGGCCAAGGTGGACTGGATCACGCCGCGGATCCTCGCGCTGGCGGTGATGTCGTCGGCGTTCACGGGCCAGGCGATCGCGCTCGGGTTCGACCGGCGTTACGGCGTGCTGAAGCGCCTCTCGGCGACGGCGCTGCCGCGGTGGCTGCTGGTGGCCGGCCGTCTCTCGGCGGCGCTGGTGGTCGTGGTCCTGCAGGCGGTGATCATCGGCGTGGTGGCGGCGTTCCTGGGCTGGTCGCCTTCGTTCCCGGGCCTCGCTGCGGCGGTGTTGCTGCTGGTACTGGGAACGCTGGCGTTCGGGGCGCTGGGCGTGCTGCTCGGCGGGGCCCTGCGGGCCGAAGCCGTGCTGGCGCTGGCGAACATCGTCTGGTTCGCGCTCCTGCTGGCCGGCGGGATCCTGCTGGCGCCGTCCGCGTTGCCGCCGGGCCTGGCGGTCGTCGTCGAGCTGCTCCCGTCGGGAGCGCTGGCCGAAGGGATGCGGGCGGCCTTGGTGGACGGCTCGTTCGCCCCCGGGCCGATGGTGGTGCTCGCGGTGTGGGCGGTTCTCGCGGGAGCCCTGGCTTCGCGCACGACGAAGCTCACTTGATGTTCCGCAACGGGTAAAACTGACCTCACGGACCCCGCGTCGCCTTGGGAAGGTCAGCCGGACCGGATCCGGACCCGAGGGGCAGTCACATGGTTTCTAAAACGCGCGTCGCTCTGTTCATGCTCGTCATGCTCGCCGTGTTGATCGGGCTGATCGTCCTGCTCGCGTCGCTCGGCGCGGGCGCCTTCTGGGTCAAGACCGTCCCCATCGCCGTGCTGTTGTTCGGCAGCGTGTTCGCCCAGTCGATGGGGCTCTTCCAGAAGAAGGTCAAGAAAACCGAGTGACCTTGGTCCCTTGCGCCGGCTGAGCCGTTCTGGGCGCCGGGACCTGCCGAAAGCCGGATCCCGGCGCGCTCTACCATCGGTGCCGTGCCGTTCACCAGCCTCGTCGCCCGTCTGCCGTTTCCCTCCGCCGCCGTGCAGCGGGCCGTCGGGATCGCCGCGGTCCTCGCGCAGGCGCTGATCGGCGTCACGGGATCCATCGTGCGCGTCACCGGGTCCGGGCTCGGCTGCCCGACCTGGCCGGAGTGCGTCGCCGGGAGCCTGGTGCCGAAGCACGACTCCGGGATCGACGCGCTCAACCAGTGGATCGAGTTCGGCAACCGGCTGCTCACCGGCGTCGTCATCGTCGTCGCCGCCATCGCGGTCGTGACGGCGTGGCGCGTGCAGCTCGACCACCCGGGCCGCAAGCGCCTGGTCAAGCTGGCCTGGACGATGCCCGGCGGCGTTGTGCTGCAGGCCGTCGTCGGCGGTCTCACCGTGCTCGCGAAGCTGGAGTGGTGGACGGTCGCGATCCACTTCCTCGCGACGACTCCCCTGGTCTGGCTCGCCGTCTTGCTGCTGCGTGCGTTCCGCGAAGGCGACGAGCCCGCGCGGTCGCTGGTCCCCGCCTCCGGCCGGGGCATCCTGGTCGCGCTCGCCGCCGTGATGTGGCTGGTGCTCGTGGCGGGCACCACGGTGACCGGCGCCGGCCCGCACGGCGGGGACATCAACACCCACCGCCTCGACGCCCCGGTCGAGGCGCTCGCCCAGGTCCACGGCGGACTGCTGGTGCTCTACCTGCTGTTGCTCGCGGTGTTCGGGCTGCAGCTGCTGCGCGTCGGCGCCCCGAAGAGCCTGTGGCAGCGCTACACCTGGGTCTGGGTGGTCGCCGTCGCGCAGGGCGGCCTCGGTTCGCTGCAGTACGCGCTGGGCGTGCCGGAGGCGATGGTGTCGTTCCACGTCCTGGGCGCGATGGCGGTCATCATCGCGACGGCGACGCTGTGGACGGGCAGCCGCGACCGCGGTCCGGTGATTTCGCTGGTGCCGGCACCGCGCGAGCTCACCGCCGCCTGACGTCAAGGCGGGCTTGACTCCGCGTCGGCGTGTGCGTCCCGGCCGTGGGTTAGGGTTCGCGCCATGACCTCGCGCACCGCGCCCAAGCCGCTAGTCTCCCACCGCCGCGGCACCGGCGAGATGATCGTGCTCAAGACCTTTCTGCTGGTGCCGTTCGCGGCACTGCTCATCGCGGTCCCGCTGGTGTGGGGCTGGGGCATGAGCTGGATCGACCTGATCCTCGCGGCGGCGTTCTACACGTTCGCGACGCTCGGGGTGACCGTCGGCTTCCACCGCTACTTCACCCACGGCGCGTTCAAGGCGTCGCGTCCCCTCCGGGTGGTGCTGGCCATCGCGGGCAGCATGGCGGTGCAGGGTTCGGTGATCTTCTGGGTGGCCAGCCACCGCAGGCACCACGCGTTCGCCGACCGCGAGGGCGACCCGCACTCGCCCTGGCTGTTCGGCACATCGCCGTCGGCGCTGCTGCGCGGCTTCTGGCACGCGCACATGGGCTGGATGTTCGGCCGCGAGGTGACCAACGCGGACCGCTTCGCCCCCGACCTGGTGGCGGACCCGGACGTCCGCTGGGTGAACCGCTACTTCTGGCTGTGGATCACGCTGAGCCTGACCCTGCCGGCGATCCTGGGCGGGCTGATTTCGTGGTCCTGGTGGGGCGTGGTGACGGCGTTCTTCTGGGCGGGTCTCGTGCGGATCGCGTTCCTGCACCACGTGACGTGGTCGGTCAATTCGGTGTGCCACCTGATCGGGGAGAGGCCGTTCGCGAGCCGTGACCGCGCGGCAAACTTCTGGCCGCTGGCCCTGCTGTCGATGGGCGAGTCCTGGCACAACTCCCACCACGCGGACCCGACGTGCGCGCGGCACGGGGTGCTGCGGGGGCAGGTCGATGTGTCGGCGAGGGTGATCTGGGCGTTCGAGCGGCTCGGCTGGGCGACCGATGTGCGGTGGCCGCGGGCGGAACGGCTGGCCGCGAAGCGGGTCTAGGCGGGCGCTTGGCCACAGAGATTGCACGGCCCACCACAGCTTAATGCGGCAACACCGACACGAACGAGAAACGTGAGCTCTCGATCGTGTCGTCCGCCCTGCCTCTACCGTGAGTAAACTTTCCGATCAAGCAAAGGAAACTCAGGGTGGACCCCGACAAGAGCAGTCCGCGAAACAAGACGACCTGGCGCACGTCAGTGGTCGTGCTGGCCATTGCGGTGAGCCCGATGAGCGTCCCGGCGCCGACTGCGCCGGAACCGACGAACACTGTCGTCACCGTCGCGGCGCCGGCCGGGCCACACGGCGGCGGCGGCAACACCGGCAACGAAGTAGATATCATCAGCTGAACAAGACCGGATCGTCGTCGATGAAGGGGGGAGAAATCCTCGTCACCAGACGTGAACTCGGTTCGGTCACGGGGATTTCCACCTGAAAGCTATCCCGTAACACTCCCGTGGATGGCATCCGTCGATGAAGGTGTGCCGGACAAAACCGTCCTCGACGGCGAGCAGATGCGGATCACCGTCCGGCGGCCGGCACCGCCGTTCGTATTCAGTTTGCTCCGCATACCACCAGCAACCTTCGGGAAGATCTTTCTCGTCGAAAGTGATCTGCACGGTCAGGCCGGCGACCGGCTTGCCGTCCGGAGCGCACACGCCGGGCGCGATGCCGTGGTGATCGACGTCGACGTTGACCCAGCAACGCTCTTCGTCGAGTTCCCCGTCGAGGGCCTCGGACACGAAGGCGTATCGCTCGTCCCTGCGAAGCGTCCGACGGAAGCGCAGGCGCGCCCGCACGGGGTCGCCCGGATGCGCGCCGGGTGAGGCAACCAGCCGACACGCCCAGAGAGCCGTCATCGGAATTTGCTCCGGCTCGTGCGTCCAGCCGGTCAGCGCGTGGACGTCATACCCGTCGACGCCGTCCTCGCAGGCGATGATGTCGCGTTCGGTAATCCGGCGCCGCACCGTTCTGCGGTGCATCACCACCGTTACGATCATGCGCTCCACGAACACGGGCTGCGCCCCTTTGGAAGCCGCTCGAGCTTGCCAGCTGGTGCGCCTGTCGCTCGTCACTGCGGCCACCGCACGCCCGATGTCGATGTAGGACCGCCAGCCTTGCTCGTCCAGTGAGACCAGTTTCTCCGCCAGGCAGGCGGCCAACCCGCAGACCGCCCGCCGCCAGGCCTTGTGCATCGGGGTGGTGGTGCTGGGTGGCGGGTCGCCGAATACGCCTTGCAGCCGCATCAGTTGCTTGAATCGGTCGTCGAGGGTCGCCTTCCAGGCGGTTTCGCCAGGTGCCGGCGGTACCCGGAACGCCGCCATCAAGGTGTTGCGGCGGCGGGAATCCCCGGCTGAGCCGAGCTTGCCGATCTCGTCGACGATCAGTCCCCACACGGCGAAGGCGCGCGTCTCGGCCGCCTCAGCGGACAACAACGCCGTCGGCGCCACCAGCGGGCGAAGGGCAGCGGCCGACTTGCTCGCCGGTTCTTCGATCGCGTAGCGGAGGAACCGGAGCGGTTCACCGTCCTTGCAGGTCGCCAGCCAGCGCAGCGCGAGTTCGATCACCGAGGGCGAAGAGACTTCGTTGACGCGTTCGCGGTCCATCCGGATGGTCACGACACCCTCCACCGACAATGATCGACAATTCCTCGGCAAGCCCGGACAACGGCGAGAACTGCGGCGGCAGCCATCCGGCAACGAAAAACTCGCTCCGAAAAGAAGAGATCATTTCCGCTCCGAGCCGCCACCGGTCACCATTACCCCTAGGCGTACTAGTACACCATCAAGAGGGGCGGAACAATGGCCAAGGACGTCGTCGGCAGATCGGCTGCGCCGCCTCCCCCGCGGGACGACCGGGGCTTGCGCGAGCTGATCAAAGCGGGTCTGGCCGGGGTCGGCGGCCTTTACGTGGTCACCGGCTCGATAGCGGTGACCACGATTGGGGCGGTCGTAACGCTCGTCTTGGTGGTCGTACAAGCGTGCAGAGGAAACTAAGCCAGTTGCTGCCGCACCGCCGAAGCGAACCTCATCGCCGCTGCCGAGTCCGTCTGGCGGAAGCCCAGCGATGGCTCCGTCAGCTCCAGCTCCAGCAGCAACGGCTTCCCGTCCTCCCCACGCACCAGATCGACCCGCGCGTACAGCAGCTCCGCCCGCAGGATCCCCAGCAACGCCGACGCCGCATCCAAGACGTCCTCAGCCAGCGCCACCGCGTCCGCCGGCGGCTCGGCCGGCGCCAGCTTCTCCGACAGGCACAGCCCCGAAGAATCCATTGTGGACCCGAGCATCGCGCCCTTGGTGAACGCGTGGGAATAAACCCCACCGAGGTACACCAAAGCCAGCTCACCCGAAGTGTCCACACTGGATTGGTACGGCTGGATCAGCGCCGTGTGGCCCTCGGCGTGCAACGCGGCCACGTGCGCAGAAGCATCGGCACCCGCCGCGAAGCGGGCCGCGCCGCGGGAACCCGCGCCCACCGATGGCTTGACCACGAAGGCGGACGCCGGGAAGCGGGCCGCGGAGCCGGGCGAGACCAGCGCAGTCGGCACCACCGCCAACCCCGCGTCGAGCAGCTCCGTCAGGTACGACTTGTCCGTGTTCCAGCGGACCACGGCCGCCGAGTTGAACAGGGACGGCACCGACTCGCACCACGACAGAAACTCAGCACGACGGGACGCGTAATCCCAGGTCGCGCGCAGGACCACCGCGTCCGCCGAAGCGAAGTCGTACCCCGAGTCCCAAGGTGCCCACGCCACCGAAAACCCCAATGAAGACAAAGCGGGCACCACCGCGTCGTCGTCGCCGTCACCGGAAGGGAGTTCCGCGCAGCTGACCAGGACCGCGGTGCCGGTCACCGGCCCGCCATCTTGCGGCGGTGCTCCGGGCCGATCCTCGTCTGGTTGACCGTCTCCGCGTCCCACGTGGCCGGCGAGAGGTCCTCGACCGCCTCGACCAGCGCCTCGCCGGTCGCCACCGAAGGCACCACGACGTCACCCATGGCGCCGTCCGCGCCGACCAGCACGACCCGGGCCCCCGCCCGGCCGATGTTCTCCACCACCGCGCGGGACGGCTTGCCGTGCGCCTTCACGAACTTGCGGGCCGCACCCAGCTGCGCGCTGGTCGGCGAAACGACAGTCTCAGATGATTCGGACACGTACCGAACGATAACCAAAGACCGGCCGGAACGCGGAACAGCGTGGCCTCGGCCATAGTTGCACCGGGAGAACCCGACCCGAGGAGGACCCATGCCCACCGCAGTGCAGGTGACGAAGACCGGCGGCCCGGAAGTGCTCGAACCGGCCGAAGTGGACGTCCGCGCCCCGCAGGCCGGCGAACTGCTGGTCGACGTCGCCGCGGCCGGGGTCAACTACATCGACACCTACCAGCGGCAGGGCCTCTACCCGATGGAACTGCCGTTCGTGCTCGGCCTCGAGGGCGCCGGCACGGTCGTGGAGGCGGGCGCCGAAACGGGCTTCAAGACCGGCGATCGCGTCGCCTGGCAGGGGTCGATCGGCAGCTACGCGGCCCGCAAGCTCGTCCCGGCGTCGGTCGCGGTGAAGGTGCCCGAAAGCGTCTCCCTCGAGACCGCGGCCGCGACCATGCTGCAGGGCATCACCGCGCACTACCTGGTCGCCTCGACCTTCGAGGTCAAGCCGGGTCACGACGTGCTGGTGCACGCGGCCGCCGGCGGCGTCGGCCTGCTCCTGGTGCAGCTGGCGAAGGCGCGCGGCGCCCGGGTCATCGGCACCGTGTCGACCGAAGAGAAGGAGAGGCTGGCCCGCGAAGCCGGCGCCGACGAGGTGATCCGCTACGACCGCGACGACTTCGCCAAGATCACCCGCGACCTGACCGGCGGCGCGGGCGTCGACGTCGTGTACGACGGCGTCGGCAAGGACACCGTCGACGGCAGCCTGGCCAGCCTGAAGGTCCGCGGCCTGCTGGCGCTGTTCGGCGCCTCCAGCGGCCCGGTGCCGCCCCTGGACCCCCAGCGTCTCAACTCCGGCGGCTCGCTCTACCTGACCCGCCCGACGTCCGTGCACTACGTCCGCACGCGCGAGGAGCTGGACTGGCGCGCGAAGGAGCTCTTCGACGCCATCATCGCCGGGCAGCTGACCATCCGCATCGGCGGCAAATACCCCCTGGCCGACGCCCGCAAGGCCCACGAAGACCTCCAGGGCCGCCGCACCACCGGCAAGCTCCTGCTCATCCCCTGAAATCCGTGAATGCCACCTTCACGGACCAAGTGTCCCTGAAGGTGGCATTCACGGGCTTGGACTCAGGCGGCGGCGACCGACACGGCGTCGGTGACGAACACCAGCGTCTCGTTCGGCTGGATGCCGTTGCCGCCCTCGCCGTACGCCAGGTCCGGCGGGATGATCAGCAGCCGGCGGCCGCCCTGCTTGATGCCCACCAGGCCCTGGTCCCAGCCCGGGATGACCTTGCCGGCGCCGAGGGTGAGGTCGAACGGCTTCTGGCCGAACGAGCTGTCGAGCACCTGCTTGTCCGACCAGGTCACCAGGTGGTAGTTCATCTGGAGCTGCTGGCCGGCCTTCGCGCCCTCGCCGGTGCCCTCGGACAGGTCCTTGGTGATCAGCTTCTTCGGCGGGTCGCAGTCGTCCGGGATGGTGATTTCGGGCTTCTCACCGAACTTGCCCGTCGTCTTGACGTCGTCCGCGGTGCATTCGCGGCCCTTGCTCTGGGGCGCCTGCGCGGCGCTCGACGACGGGTCGGACGGCCCCGCCGGGGCCGCCGTCTGGGGCTTGGCGTCCTGGCCGCACGCGGCCAGCGACAGCGCCGCCGCGGCGACGACCACGATCTTCCCGATGTTCTGCATGCCGGGCACCCTAGCCAAGCACGGAGAGTGCCGGCACCGCGTCACCGGTGGCGACCACCCCGAGCCGCCGGGTCGCCCGCGTCAGGGCCACGTAGAGGTCGTTGAGCCCGCGCGGCGAACCCGCCACGACCTCGTCCGGCGCGAGGAGCACCACGGAGTCGAACTCCAGGCCCTTCGAGCGCTCCACCGTCAGCACGCTCAGCCGTTCGTCGTACGAGCCGAGCAGCGCCGAAACCGCGGCGAGCCGGCCGGCCGGCACCAGCACCGCCACCGTGCCACCGTCCACAGCGGACAGTTCGGCGGCGGCCAGCGCGGGCAGCTCCGCCGCCAGGTCGGCCGGGCGCACCGACCACGGCGGGATTCCGGTCTCCCGCACCGACGACGGCACCGACAGGGAGGGGTCGACCTCGGCGAGCACCCGACCGGCCACGGCCATGATCTCGGACGGTGTGCGGTAGTTCACGGTCAGCTCTTCGAGGCGCCACCGGTCCTCGACGTACGGCGAGAGCACCTCGCCCCACGACCGCGCCCCGCCCGCCGCGCCGGTCTGGGCGACGTCGCCGACCAGCGTCATCGACCGGTTCGGCGTCCGCCGCATCAGCAGCCGCCAGTCCATCGCCGAGAGCTCCTGGGCCTCGTCGACGATCACGTGCCCGAACGTCCAGGTCCGGTCCTGCGCGGCCCGCTGGGCGGCGGTCAGTTCGCTGCGCGCCTGCTGGCGTTCGGCGAACAGCTCGGCGTCGAGGACGTCGGAGACCCGCAGCAGCTCTTCGTCGATGATCTCCTCGTCCTGTTCGAGGATGTCGAGCACGCCCTCGGCGTACGCGCGGTCCTCGCGCTCACGGCGTTTGCGCTCGACGCGGGCCTCGGTGTCGTCGACGCCGATCAGCTCGGCCAGCTCGTCGAGCAGCGGCACGTCGGCCGGCGTCCACTTCGCGTCGCGGCCGCTTTCCAGCAACGCGCGGTCCTCGGCGGACAGCAGCTTCCCGGCCGCCCGCGCGAGGCGTTCGCGGTCGGCGAACAGGTCGTCGAGCACGCCTTCCGGGGTCAGCACCGGCCAGAGTTCGTCGAGCGCGGCGGCCACGTTTTCGTCGGCGGCCAGTTCGGCGCGGATGTCGGCCAGGTCCTGGCCGTCGAGCAGGTCCGGCCCCAGTTTCCGCGCGGCCTGGCGGGTCAGCGCGTCGAGGACGTCGGAGACGAACAGGCGCCGCGCCGGGTTGTGCGGGCGCCGCGACCGGCGGGCGCGGGTCCGGGCGTCGGTGCACGTCTTGCGGTCGAGCTTGAGGACGTCGTGCTCGTACTCGATCTCCATGACCGGCTCCGGCACGCGCTGGCGGTCGCGGACGGCGTTGGCGAGCACCTCGGCCAGCACCAGCCGCCCCTTGACCTCGGTCGTCTCGCGCGGTTCCACCCCGTCGGCGATCAGGCCCGGGTAGAGCCGGCCGATGGTGGCGAGCAGCACGCCGGTCTCGCCCAGCGACGGCAGCACCTGGCCGATGTAGCGCAGGAACGTGCTGTTCGGGCCGACGACGAGCACGCCGCGGGTGGTGAGCTGCTGGCGGTGCGTGTAGAGGAGATACGCCGCGCGGTGCAGCGCGACGGCGGTCTTGCCGGTGCCCGGGCCGCCCTGCACGACCATGACGCCGCCCAGCGGGGCGCGGATGATGCGGTCCTGCTCGGCCTGGATGGTCGCGACGATGTCGCTCATCTCGCCCGTGCGGCGCTGCTCCAGCGCGGCCAGCAGCGCGGCTTCGCCGGCGAGCCCGAGGTCCTGGCCCTGGTCGGCAGCGGTGAGGTCGAGGACCTCGTCGTCGAAGCCGGTGACCTTGCGGCTCAGCGACCGCAGGTGCCGTCGCCGCCTCACCCCTTCCGGTGACGCGGCGGTGGCCAGGTAGAACGGCCGCGCGACGGGCGCGCGCCAGTCGACGAGCAGCGGCTTGTAGTCGTCGTCCTCGTCGAACAGCCCGAGCCGGCCGATGTAGGTCGTCTCCTCGGCGCTCTCGGGGACGAAGTCGAGCCGGCCGAAGGCCAGCCCCTGCTCGACCGAGCCGAGCTGGGCGAGCCGGTCGGTGTAGAGGGTCGTGGCGACGTCGCGCTCGGTGCGGGCCTGCGGGGTGCCCCCGGTCTGCCGCAGCGTCTCGTCGAGGCGCCGCTGGGCTGCGAGGCGCTCGACGTCGAGCTTCGCGTAGAGGGTGGTGACGTACGCCTGCTCGCGGGCGAGCTCGGCGGAAAAGTCGTCCGAGGAGACGGACAAGAGCATCCTGCTTTCGCCTCAAGGAAAAAGAGCCAACGAAGTCTAACGACGCCCGCGGCGCGATCATTCCGGCCGGAGGTCGCAGTACGGGAAGACCTCACTGCCGGCCGGGAGGACGGCCGGCAGTTCCCGCTCCCCCGGTGCGCACGAGACGCTCGCCGGGGGCAGCTGCGCGCCGCCGTCGATCCGCCCGGCCGCGTCGCGGTGGAGGACCGCGGCGCCGCGGCTGGTCAGCGCCCGGCAGTTCGCCGAGCGGTAGCGGACGCCACCCGGGACGGGTGTCGCGGTCACGGGGGTGAAGCCGCCCAGTGCCTCGGGCGCGAGCCAGATCACCGGGCCGAGCGCGGGCCGGTCGAGGACGACGCCGATCCGCTGCCCCGGCGTGAGCACCGGCACCTCGAGAGTCCGGGGGCCGGACGTCACGGGAATCCGGTAAGCGGCCAGCGTGCTGGTGTTCTCCAGCACCGCGGCCCCCGCTCCCTGTTCGGCGACGCGGACACCGCCGCCGTCCGGCGCCGGACCCGGCAGGGCCGTGATCCGGGACGGGATGGCGCAGCCGCCGGTGAGCAGGCTGTCGTCCAGGGCCGGCAGCTTCCCGCGGCCGAGGAGGACCAGCAGGCCCAGGACGACGACCGCGGTGACCGCGGTCCCGAGCCGTCTCAGAACGGCAGGCCGAGGGTCGGCAGGCCGATGGCCGAGTCGACGGCCAGGGCCACGAACACGATCATCAGGTACGTGTTCGACCGGTGGAACAGCGCCATCGGCTTGGTCTCCTCACCACGCCGCACCGCCGCCTGCAGGCTGTGCGCGTAGAAGAGGAACCAGCCGCCGGCGAGGATGGCGAAGGTGCCGTACAGCCACGACGTGACCGGGAGCAGCAGCAGCGTCCACGCCACCATCACCCACGAGTAGATGACGATCTGGCGGGCGACGTGCTGGGCGGTGGCGACCACCGGCAGCATCGGGACGCCGGCGCGCTCGTAGTCGTCGCGGTACTTCATGCCCAGCGCCCACGTGTGCGGCGGCGTCCAGAAGAAGATGACGCCGAACATCACGAACGCCGGCCACTGCACGGTGCCGGTGACGGCCGCCCAGCCGATCACGACCGGCATGCACCCCGCCGCGCCGCCCCAGACCACGTTCTGCGCCGTGCGCCGCTTCAGGCCGAGCGTGTACACGAAGATGTAGAAGAGGATCGTCGCGACCGCGAGGATCGCCGAGAGCAGGTTCACCGTGAGGTAGAGCACCACGGCCGAGGCAACCCCCAGCACCAGGCCGAAGACCAGTGCGCCCCGGCGGGGCACCGAGTCCTTGACCAGCGGGCGGCGCTTCGTGCGGTTCATCACCTTGTCGATGTCCGCGTCGATCACGCAGTTGAGCGCGTTCGCGCTGCCAGCGGCCATCGTCCCGCCGACCAGCGTAGCCAGTACCAGCCACGGCGACGGGATCTGACGGCCGGCGAGGAACATCGCCGGGATGGTGGTCACCAGCAGGAGCTCGATCACCCGCGGCTTCGCCAGCGCGGCGTACGCGCCGACGACCTGGCGGAGGCTTCGCCGGTCACCGTGCGGTCGTTCACCGGTCGGGTGCACGGCGCTGGTGTCGTCACTGCGTCCGTGCGCAGCGTTCACCAACGACATTTCACTCCCTGCGTCAGGTTCGGGTGGGCCGCAGCTCGGTTAGGCGTGGTGGAACCGAGGAACCCGCCGGACTGAACCCTGAACCGATGTTAGACGTGGTGAATCCCGTGGGTGATCGCGGGTCCTCGACCGGCCCAAGCACTAGGCTGGCCGCGACGGGCCGCGATTGCCTCTGCGCAGGGTCGCGAGCAGGAATATCGTCCCTTCGGGATCGATTGAGATAGATGACCCCGCGCACGGGTAACCGGAACGAGGAAGACCAGCCGCAACCATCATGACCGGGAGTTGGAGTTCAGTGTCCGATACTGCCCCTACCAGCGAGAACAACCCACTCCTCCGGCGTAACGTCCCCGCCGACTGGACCGACACCGACACCCGCGCCGTGGACACCGTCCGGGTGCTCGCCGCGGACGCGGTGGAGAACTGTGGCAGTGGCCACCCCGGCACCGCGATGAGCCTGGCGCCGCTGGCCTACACGCTGTTCCAGCGCGCCATGCGCCACGACCCGAACGACCAGCACTGGCCGGCCCGCGACCGCTTCGTCCTCTCGGCCGGTCACTCGAGCCTGACCCTCTACATCCAGCTGTTCCTCGCCGGCTACGGCCTCGAGCTCGAGGACCTCAAGCAGCTGCGCAAGTGGGGTTCGAAGACCCCCGGCCACCCCGAGTACCGCCACACCGACGGCGTGGAGACCACCACCGGCCCGCTCGGGCAGGGCCTGGCGAACGCCGTGGGCATGGCGATGGCGGCCCGCCGCGAGCGCGGCCTGCTGGACCCGGACGCCGCGCCCGGCGAGAGCATCTTCGACCACCACATCTACGTGATCGCCTCCGACGGCGACATCGAAGAGGGCGTCACCTCCGAGGCCTCGTCCATCGCGGGCCGCCAGGAGCTGGGCAACCTGATCGTCTTCTACGACGACAACAAGATCTCGATCGAGGACGACACCAACATCGCGCTGTCCGAGGACACCGTCGCGCGCTACGAGGCCTACGGGTGGCACACCCAGGTGGTCGAGGGCGGCGAGGACGTCGTCGCGATCGAGGAGGCCATCAAGGCCGCCAAGGCCGAGACGCAGCGGCCGTCGTTCATCGCGCTGCGGACCGTGATCGGCTACCCGGCGCCCAAGAAGATGGGCACCGGCAAGGCGCACGGCGCCGCGCTGGGCGGCGAAGAGGTCGCCGCGGTCAAGAAGATCCTCGGCTTCGACCCGGAGCAGTCCTTCCAGGTCGAGGACGACGTGCTCAAGCACACCCGCCAGGCGGCCGAGCGCGGCCGGCAGGCGCACGCCGAGTGGCAGGAGAAGTACGAGGCGTGGGCCGCGGCCAACCCGGAGCGCAAGAAGCTGGGCGACCGGCTGACCACCCGCACGCTGCCCGAGGGCTTCGCCGACAACCTCCCGCACTGGGAGCCGGACCCCAAGGGCGTCGCCACCCGCAAGGCCTCCGGTGAGGTGCTCAACGCCCTCGCCGAGCCGCTGCCGGAGCTGTGGGGCGGCTCGGCCGACCTGGCCGAGAGCAACAACACGACGATGAAGGGCGCCGACTCGTTCGGCCCCGAGAAGGCCGCCACGGACATGTGGCAGGCCAACCCGTACGGCCGGACGCTGCACTTCGGCGTCCGCGAGCACGCCATGGGCTCGATCCTCAACGGGATCGCGCTGCACGGCGGCACCCGCCCGTACGGCGCGACCTTCCTCATCTTCTCCGACTACATGCGCCCGCCGGTCCGGCTGGCCGCGCTGATGAAGGCGCCGGTCACCTACGTGTGGACGCACGACTCGATCGGCCTCGGCGAGGACGGGCCGACGCACCAGCCGATCGAGCAGCTTTCCGCGCTGCGGGCGATCCCGGGCCTCAACGTCGTCCGCCCGGCGGACGCCAACGAGACCGCGTACGCCTGGAAGGCCGTGCTGGAGGACACCGACCACCCGTCCGGGCTGGCGCTGACCCGCCAGAACGTGCCGGTGCTCGAGGGCACCAGCGCCGAGGGCGTGAAGAAGGGCGGCTACGTCCTGGCCGACTTCGGCAAGGCGGACGACGAGCACGTGGTGCTCATCGCCACCGGGTCCGAGGTCCAGCTCGCGGTCGAGGCCGGCAAGGCCCTCGCCGAGGAGGGCATCGCCGCCCGCGTGGTCTCGATGCCGTGCGTCGAATGGTTCGACGCGCAAGACCAGGCGTACCGCGACTCGGTGATCCCGCCGTCGGTGAAGGCCCGCGTGTCCGTCGAGGCGGGCATCGCCCAGTCGTGGCACCGCTTCACCGGTGACGCCGGGGTGAACGTTTCGATCGAGCACTTCGGCGCCTCCGCCGATGCCGCCACCCTGTTCCGTGAGTTCGGGTTCACCGCGGAAGCCGTCGTCGAGGCCGCCCGCCGCTCGATCGCCAACACCAAGAATTCCTGAAGGGGATGACAGTAATGAGCAACGACAAGCTCGCGCAGCTGTCCGCAGCCGGTGTCTCGATCTGGCTCGACGACCTTTCGCGTGAACGCCTGAACACCGGCAACCTGGCCGGCCTGGTCCGCGACAAGCACGTCGTGGGCGTGACGACCAACCCGACGATCTTCGCGAACGCGATGTCGAAGGGCGAGGCCTACGACGAGCAGACGAAGGAGCTCGCCGCCCGCGGCGCCGACGTCGAAGCGACCATCCGGGAGCTGACGACGACCGACGTGCGCAACGCCGCCGACCTGTTCCGCGACATCTACACCGCCACGAACGGCGTCGACGGCCGCGTCTCGATCGAGGTCGACCCGCGCCTGGCCAAGGACTCCGACAAGACGGTGGCCGAGGCGCAGGACCTGTGGAAGACCGTGGACCGGCCGAACGTGCTGATCAAGATCCCGGCCACCGAAGAGGGCCTGCCGGCGATCACCAAGACCCTGGCCGAGGGCATCAGCGTCAACGTCACGCTGATCTTCTCCGTCGAGCGGTACAAGAAGGTCATCGAGGCCTTCTTCGCGGGCTTGGAGCAGGCGAAGGCCAACGGCCACGACCTGCGCGGCATCCACTCCGTGGCCTCGTTCTTCGTCTCCCGCGTGGACACCGAGATCGACAAGCGGCTCGACGCCATCGGCACGGACGAGGCCAAGGCGCTGCGCGGCAAGGCGGCCGTCGCCAACGCCCGGCTCGCCTACGCGGCCTTCGAGGAACTGTTCGCCACGGACCGCTGGAAGGCCCTCGCGGCCGACGGTGCCAACGCGCAGCGCCCGCTGTGGGCGTCCACCGGCGTGAAGGACCCGAACTACTCCCCCACCCTCTACGTCGACCAGCTCGTGGTGAAGGACACCGTCAACACGATGCCGGAGAAGACCCTCGACGCGGTGGCGGAGCACGCCGAGCTCACCGGCGACCAGGTGACCGGCCGCGGCGCCGAGGCCCAGGAGGTCTTCGACAAGCTCGAGGCCGCCGGCATCGACATCACCGACGTGTTCCTGGTGCTGGAGAACGAAGGCGTCGAGAAGTTCGAGAAGTCCTGGACGGAACTGCTCGAAACCGTCAAGGGTCAGCTCGAGAACGTGAAGGGCTGAAGCACGACATGACGACAGGGGAAAAAACCGGCGTCGAGATCGTGGACGCCGAACTGGCGGAGCGTGCTGCGCCCCTGGTCGAACGGCTGGTCACCGACCAGGCCGCTTCGAAGCTGGCGGCGCAGGACGCGACCCTCTGGGGACCGGAGGCCGAATCCGAGGCGTCGATCCGGCTGTCGTGGACGACGCTGCACAAGTCGTCGCGGCCGCTGATCGGCGAGATCGAGGCCCTGCGGACCGAACTGCAGTCCGAGGGCGTCGACCGGGTCGTGCTGGCCGGTATGGGTGGCTCGTCGCTGGCGCCGGAGGTGATCACCGCCACCGAAGGCGTCGCGCTGACCGTGCTCGACACCACCGACGCCGGCCAGGTCGCCGACGCGCTGGCCGGTGACCTCGACCGCACGGTGATCGTGGTGTCGTCGAAGTCGGGCGGCACCGTCGAGACCGACAGCCACCGGCGGATCTTCGCGAAGGCCTTCGCCGACGCCGGGATCGACGCGGCGCGGCGGATCGTGGTCGTCACCGACCCGGGCTCGCCGTTCCAGGAACTGTCCGAAAAGGAGGGTTACCGCAAGACCTTCCTGGCCGACCCGCACGTCGGCGGCCGCTACTCGGCGCTGACCGCGTTCGGGCTCGTCCCGGCCGGGCTCGCCGGCGCGGACGTCGCGCGGCTGCTCGACCAGGCGGCTTCGGTGGCCGAAGAGCTCGGCGCGGACTCGGCGGACAACCCGGCGGTCAAGCTGGCCGCCGCGTGGGCCGCCGCGCACGAGGCCGGGGCCGAGAAGGTCGTGCTCGCCGACACCGGCTCCGGGATCAAGGGCTTCCCCGACTGGGCGGAGCAGCTGATCGCCGAGTCCACCGGCAAGCAGGGCACCGGCCTGCTGCCGGTCGCGGTCGAGAGCCCGGAAGCACCCGGCTTCGCCGACGCCGGCCCGGACGCCACGCCGGTCGCGGTCGGCAGCCCGCGGGGAGCGGCGAAGATCGCCGTCACCGGCTCACTCGGCGCGCAGCTGCTGCTCTGGGAGTTCGCCACCGCGCTGGCCGGCCGGCTGATCGGGATCGACCCGTTCGACCAGCCCGACGTCGAAGCCGCGAAGAAGGCGGCGCGCGCGCTGCTGGACGACCCGGAGAAGCTGAAGGGCGGCGAGTCGCCGTCCAATGTGGACGGCGCGGTCGAGATCTTCGGCAGCGACGGGGTGTCCACCGACGGCAGCCTGACCGACGTGCTCCGCGCGTTCTTCGCTTCGGCGCCGGACGCGGGCTACATCGCGGTGCAGGCCTACCTCGACCGGCTCGACGACGCGTCCACGGCGCTGCTGCGCGGCGAAATCGCCAAGCGCACGCAGCTGCAGACGACGTTCGGCTGGGGCCCGCGGTTCCTGCACTCCACCGGCCAGTACCACAAGGGCGGGCACCAGAACGGCGTCTTCCTCCAGCTGACCGGCGCGGTGGAGCAGGACCTCGAGGTGCCCGAGCGGCCCTACACGCTGGGGCAGCTGCAGCACGCCCAGGCCCTGGGCGACGGCCAGGTGCTCGCCGAGCACGGCCGCCCGGTGCTGCGCCTGCACCTGACCGACCGGGCCGCGGGGCTCGCGGCGGTCGTCCGCGCGGTACAGGAGGTCGGCGCATGACCTGGAGCAACCCGCTGCGCGACGAGCGGGACAAGCGGCTCCCGCGGATCGCCGGGCCGTCCAGCCTGGTGATCTTCGGCGTCACCGGCGACCTGGCCCGCAAGAAGCTGATGCCCGCCATCTACGACCTGGCCAACCGCGGGCTGCTGCCCGCGGGCTTCTCGCTCGTCGGGTTCGCCCGCCGCGACTGGGAGCACCAGGACTTCGGCGAGCTCGTGCACGACTCGGTCAAGGAGCACGCGCGGACGCCGTTCAAGGAGTCGGTGTGGAACCGGCTCGCCGAAGGCATCCGGTTCGTGCAGGGGACCTTCGACGACGACGACGCCTTCGACCGGCTCGCGCAGACGGTCCGCGACCTCGACGCCGAACGCGGCACCGGCGGCAACACCGCGTTCTACCTGTCGATCCCGCCCGGTGCGTTCCCGGTGGTGACCAAGCAGCTGGCCCGCTCCGGGCTCGCGAACGCCGACGAGAACACCTGGCGGCGGGTGGTCATCGAGAAGCCCTTCGGGCACGACCTGAAGAGCGCCGAAGAGCTCAACGCGATCGTCAACGACGTCTTCCCCGAGGAGTCGGTGTTCCGCATCGACCACTACCTCGGCAAGGAGACGGTGCAGAACATCCTGGCGCTGCGCTTCGCGAACCAGCTGTTCGAGCCGATCTGGAACGCCAACTACGTCGACCACGTGCAGATCACCATGGCCGAGGACATCGGCCTCGGCGGTCGCGCGGGGTACTACGACGGCATCGGCGCCGCCCGGGACGTCATCCAGAACCACCTGCTGCAGCTGCTGGCCTTCACCGCGATGGAGGAGCCGCTGTCGTTCGACCCGCGGGCCCTGCGCGCGGAGAAGATCAAGGTCCTCTCGGGCACCAAGCCCCTGGGGCCGCTGAGCGAGACCACCGCGCGCGGCCAGTACGCGGGCGGCTGGCAGGGCGGCACCAAGGTGCCGGGCCTGCTGCAGGAAGAGGGGTTCGCGAAGGACTCGAAGACCGAGACCTACGCCGCGGTGACCCTGGAGGTGCAGAGCCGCCGCTGGGCCGGGGTGCCGTTCTACCTGCGCACCGGCAAGCGGCTCGGCCGCCGCGTCACCGAGATCGCCGTCGTGTTCAAGCGGGCGCCGCACCTGCCGTTCGACTCGACGTCCACCGAGGAGCTGGGGCAGAACGCCCTGGTCATCCGGGTGCAGCCGGACGAGGGCATCACCCTGCGGTTCGGCTCGAAGGTGCCGGGGACCACGATGGAGGTCCGCGACGTCACGATGGACTTCGGGTACGGCCACGCGTTCACCGAGTCCTCGCCCGAAGCCTACGAACGGCTGATCCTCGACGTCCTGCTCGGCGAGCCGTCGCTGTTCCCGGTGAACGAGGAGGTCGAGCTCTCCTGGAAGATCCTCGACCCGATCCTGGCGCACTGGGCCAAGGAAGGCGCGCCGGAGCAGTACGCGCCGGGCACGTGGGGCCCGCCGTCCGCCGACGAAATGCTGGAGCGCACCGGCCGGAAATGGAGGCGCCCGTGATCATCGACCTGCCGTCCACCACGACTTCGGCACTCAACAAGAAGCTGGTGGAGATCCGCGAACAGGGCGGCCAAGTCGCGCTCGGACGGGTCCTGACGCTGGTGATCGTGGCCGACGACGACGCCCGCCTCGAAGAGGCCATCGAAGCGGCCAACGGCGCGAGCCGCGAGCACCCGTCGCGGGTGATCGTGGTGGCCAAGGGCGCGCGCACCGCGGCCCCGCGGATCGACGGCCAGATCCGGGTCGGCGGCGACGCCGGCGCGAGCGAGGTCATCGTGCTGCGGCTGTACGGCGCGCTGGCCGCGCAGGGCCAGAGCGCGGTGGTGCCGCTGCTGCTGCCGGACGCGCCCATCGTCTGCTGGTGGCCCGGCGCCGGCCCGAAGGACCCGGACAAGGACCCGCTCGGCGAGCTGGCCCAGCGCCGGATCACCGACTCGGCCGCGGAGAAGAACCCGGTCAAGGCGCTGACCACGCGGGCGAAGGCGTACACCGAGGGCGACACCGACCTGGCCTGGACGCGGCTGACGCACTGGCGGGCCCAGCTCGTCTCGGCGCTGGACCTGCCGCCGTACGAGAAGATCACCGCCGCGACGGTGACCGGCGAGGCCGACTCGCCGTCGACCGAGCTGCTCGCCGCCTGGCTGGCCGAGTACCTGAAGGTGCCGGTCAAGCGGGTCAAGAGCTCCGGGGCGGCCGGGATCATCTCGGTGACCCTCGACCGCCGCTCGGGCCCGGTGGAGCTGCACCGGCCGGACGGGCGCGTCGGCACGCTGACCCAGCCGGGCCAGCCGACCCGCCGGATCGCCCTGCAGCGGCGCAGCACGCAGGACTGCCTGATCGAGGAGCTGCGCCGGCTCGACCCGGACGAGGTCTACGAAGCGGCCCTGCGTGGCCTGGGCAAGATCACGTCGGGCACGAACGGCAAGACGGGCGCTCCCCCCAAGGCGGACGTCACCTCGCCGGCCGCGGCGGCGGCGGCTTCGGCGGCGCCGGGCAAGGCCGGGAAATGAGCAAGACGGAAGTCGTCGTGTACGCGAACCAGGACCTCCTGGCGGCCGCCGCGGCCGCCAGGCTGGTCACGCGGCTGGTGGACGTCCAGGCGGCCAAGGGCTCGGCATCGTTGGTGCTGACCGGCGGCGGCACCGGCATCGCGGTGCTGTCGGAGTTGCGGGCGTCCTCGGCCCGGGACGCGATCGACTGGTCCCGGCTGGACATCTACTGGGGCGACGAGCGGTTCGTCCCGGCGGATTCGGACGAGCGGAACGAGAAGCAGGCCCGCGAGGCCCTGCTGGACCACGTCCCGCTGGACCCGAAGCGCATCCACGCCATGGCCCCGTCGGACGGCGAGTTCGGCTCCGATGTGGACGCGGCGGCTGCGGCTTACGCTGAGGTGCTGGCGTCCCACGCGGGGCCGGAGGACCACGGCGACGTGCCGTCGTTCGACATCATGCTGCTGGGTCTCGGGGGTGAGGGGCACACGGCATCGGTGTTCCCGGAGTCCCCGGCGGTGTACGAGACGGAGCGTTCGGTGGTGGCGGTGCGGAACTGCCCGAAGCCGCCGCCGACCCGGGTTTCGTTGACGCTGCCGGCGATCCGGCGGGCGCGTGACGTGTGGCTGATGACGGCGGGCGAGGCGAAGGCCGACGCGGTGGCGTTGGCGTTGGCGGGGGCCGGCGAGGGCCAGCTTCCGGTGGCCGGGGCTCGTGGGCATCGGCGGACGCTGTGGCTCCTCGACCGTGCTGCGGCGGGGAAGCTGACGAAGGTGTACCAGCCGCCTACGGCTTGAGCGTTTTGGTGTGAAGGCCTCCTGCTCCGGCAGGGGGCCTTCACTCGTTTGTGCGTGTTCACCCCCGGACAGAGCAGGGGGTCACTCGGTCCGCCAGCCCCGCTCCAAGCGGGCGAAGATCTCCTCCGCTGCCCGACGCGGGTGCTGGTCGGCCAGGATCAGTTCGCGGGACGCCAGCGCGAACCGCGCCAACGCCGCGCACGCCACGTCACCCTCCGGGGCGCCGGTCTCCTCGGCGATCGCCCGGGTCAGCGCCGTCTCGTGACGCATCCACATCCGCCGGGCGTAGTCGCGCAACACCGGTTCGCTCTCGATGAGCCGGATGAACTCGTCGCTCGGGCCGCCGTGGGAGACGATCCGCAGGAGGTGCTCGCGCAGCGCGTCCACGACCGTGTATCCCGGCGGCCGCCCGTGCACCGCGCCGACCAGGGCCGCCTCGACGTCTTCGTCCTGGTCGAACACCAGCGCTTCCTTGCTGGGGAAGTACTTGAACAACGTCGTCACCGAGACGTCGGCGGCGTCCGCGACCTCCTTCACCCCGACCTGGTCGTAGCCGCGTTCGAGGAACAGCTCGAGCGCGGCGTCGGCGAGGGCCTTGCGGGTCTGCGCCTTCTTGCGCTCGCGGCGTCCGATCACTTCGGTCATGGGCCAAAGTCTAACTCACTACGAAAGTTAAGTCGTTGCACGTTTTGAGTCACTATGCTTTCGTAGTGACATGACCTTCACTGGTATCGCCATCGCCGGCGCCGGCCTGGGCGGACTCGCCTGCGCCCGCGTCCTGCAGCTCCACGGCCTCGACGTCACCGTCTTCGAGCAGGAGCCCGCCGCCGACGCGCGGCCGCAGGGCGGCACGCTCGACATGCACGGCGACACCGGCCAGGTCGCCCTCCGCACCGCGGGTCTGTACGAACAGTTCCAGGCCTCCGCCCGCCCGGAGGGCCAGCAGATGCGCGCGCTCGACCCGCACACCGCCGAAGTCGTCCTCGACGAGATCCCCGCCGAAGGCGACGACTTCCGGCCCGAAATCGACCGCGGCCAGCTCCGCGGGATCCTGCTGGACTCCCTCTCCCCCGGCACCGTCCGGTGGGGACGACCGGTCGCCGAGGTCACCGCGACCGGCGACGGCGCGCGCCTGACGTTCGCCGATGGCGCGTCCCAGGACTTCGACCTGGTCGTCGGCGCGGACGGCGCGTGGTCCCGCGTCCGGCGCGCCCTGACCGGCGTCCGGCCGGAGTACAGCGGCGTCACGTTCGTCGAGTTCGGCCTCGACGACGCCGATCGCCGCCATCCGGCCCTGGCCGCGTTGACCGGCCAGGGGATGCTGATGACGAAGGTCGACGGGAAGGCGCTCATCGCGCAGCGCAACAGCAACGGCCACATCCGCTGCTACGCGACCTTTTACGCGCCCGAGGACTGGGCCGTCGGTCTCGACTTCGCCGACACCGGCGCGGTGCGGACCCACCTGCTCGGGCGCTACGCCGGCTGGCACCCCGGCCTGCTCGCGTACCTGCGCGAGAACGACGGCGAGTTCGCGCACCGGCCGCTCCACGTCCTGCCCGTGCCGCACGCCTGGACGTCCACGCCCCGGCTCACGCTGCTCGGCGACGCCGCCCACCTGATGCCGCCGCTCGGGGTCGGCGCGAACCTCGCCATGCTGGACGGCACCGAGCTGGCAACCGCGCTGGCCACGGCGCCGAGCGTCGGGGAAGCAGTCCGGGCGTACGAGGCGGGCATGCTGCCGCGGTCGATCGAGGCCGCGAAGGCGTGCGCCTCCGGTCTGCACGACCTGCTGAGTGACGACCTCAAGTCGATGGCGGCCTGAGAACTACCGTCGGGGGGCCACACGTGGGTAACATGATTCCCACGATGTGGTCGTCTTGGCGCACACTGGGAAACAGCACACCCACCCTGGGTAGCATCCCTCGCCGACTCTCCCCCGGACGGCCCAGTCGATTGCGGAATTCGGACGCCGGAGCGTCGACTGCGCGTGAAACTAACTGTCTTCGCCCGCGACCTCGTTAGCATCCGCACATTTGTCGGCCGCTACGCGTCCCGATCGGGCCCTGAGCGCCTCTCACCTACAAGTCCACAAGACGAATGGGGTCGCCAGCGATGAGTACAGAGGGACTCTCGATTCCAGGCATCTCGATCGCCGGCTCGGGGCCGTCGGCCGCCGAGCGGGTGCGCAAGCGCGGTCTGAGCCTGTTCGGCTCGGTGCCCCGCCCCGCTGTGGTCACGTTCGCCATCGAGGCGGCCGCGGTCATCCTGGCCGTGCTCGACGTCTGGCTGGTCATTCCGGAGAAGGCCCAGCCGTACTCGATCTACCTGTCCGGCGCGGCCTGCCTCGCGGTGGTGTTCCGCCGGAAGTTCCCGTTCCTCGCCGTGCTCGTCGCGGTCCCCGGCTTCCTGGCCGGCTGGGCCCAGCTCGCGTCCATGATCACGCTCGGCATGCTCGCCACCCGCCGCCAGCTGCACTGGCAGACGTGGGTCGGCGCCGCGCTGGTGTGGATGTGCCGGTTCGTGCAGTGGCCGCTGGAGGATTTTGCCGAGCTCAGCTGGCGCGAGCACATCCTCGACGGCATCTACGGCGTGCTGGTCGCCGGCATGCCGATCGCGATCGGCCTGCTCGTCGGTGCGCGCACCGAGGTTTCGAACAAGCTCGCCGAGCTGGCCACGAGCCGCGACCGCGAGCGCCGCTTCCACGCCGACGCCGTCCGCGCCGAGGAACGCGCCCGGCTGGCCCGCGAGATGCACGACGTCGTCTCGCACCAGATCACGCTGATCGCCATGCAGGCCGGCGCGCTGCAGGCCCAGACCACCGACGACCGGGCGCTGGAGACCGCGCAGGTCATCCGCATGTTGTCCAAGCGGACCCTGGAGGAGCTGCGTTCGCTGGTCAGCGTCCTGCGAGCCGGGTCGGACGACGACGGCCCGCGGCCCGGCATCAACGAGCTCGACCGGCTGATCCGCACGTCCGACGTCCCGGTGCACCTGACCGTGGAGCACCTGCCGGAGGCCCTGCCGAACCAGGTGTCCGCGGCGGCCTACCGGACAGTGCAGGAGTGCCTGACCAACGTCCACAAACACGCCCCGGGCGCGACGGCGACCATCCGCATCCAGGGTGAGCACGGCGCGCTCAAGATCGAGGTCCGCAACGAGCGGGCGAGCCGGCCGGCGGAGGGGTTGCCATCGGGAGGCCACGGCCTGACGGGCCTCGCCGAGCGGGCCCGCCTCCTGGGCGGCAGTTTCGAGACATCGGGAACGGACGACGGCGGCTTCCGGGTGCGCGCCCGCTACCCGCTGGATCGCTGACCTCCGGCCCCCGGTATCCAGCGTACCGGCGGGCACCGACGATTCCGGAGCACCGTAAGCCGCGAGCGGCGGATTCAGGTCCATTTCGGGCCGGGGGCCGCCGTTCGCGGCTTTTCCGTCCCGCAAACTGTCGGTGCCCACCGGTAGCGTGGAAATCGGGGGCCGCTCACCACGACGGGGCCGCTCACCACAGCAGGGCCGCTCACCACGACGGGGCCGCTCACCACAGCAGGGCCGCTCACCACGACGGGGCTGCTCACCACGACGGCGGCCACGCGTGCTCCCCGTCCGAGCGCGCGGAAAGCCACCTCGAGGGCTCCGCTTCCCTCGGGGTGGCTCTTCGACTGAAAGAAACCCTCTTAGATGATTTCCCGGCGCTTGCGCAGGCGGGCGAGGGCCTCCGCCAGGATGGCCTCGCCGTCGGCGTCGCTGCGCCGCTCCTTCACGTAGGCCAGGTGCGTCTTGTACGGCTCCGTCCGCGGCGCGGCCGGCGGGTTCTTCTCGTCCTGCCCGCCGGGGAGCCCGCAGCGGGGGCAGTCCCACTCGTCGGGGATCTCCGCGTCGAGCGCGAACGACGGCCGGGCCTCGTGCCCGTTGGCACACCAGTAGGAGATGCGGCGGCGCGGTGCCGACTCACCTCGTTCCGATTCGCCCGTCGGACCGGCACCTACCCGGGTGCCTCGAATCGCGTTACCGCCTACCATGAATCCTCACACCTAGGAATCGGCGGCGCGCCCCCCAATAGGCACGCCGAATCGCTGCGCACCGCCGTCTTGACCCGGTCGCGGCCCGACGACGAAACGCCGGACGCCTCACACCTTGAGCAGCAGACCCAGGCCCACGATGCTGATCAGCCAGACCGCGCCCAGCAGCAGGGTGATCCGGTCGAGGTTCTTCTCGGCCACGCTCGACCCCGCCAGGCTCGACTGCATCCCGCCGCCGAACAGCGACGACAGGCCACCGCCCCGGCCACGGTGCAGCAGCACAGCGACCACCAGCAGGACGCTGGAGACGATCAACAGGATTTGCAGGAACAGCTTCATGTCATCCCTTGGGCTCTAGGTGAATGCAGGGGTACGGCATGGTCGTTTCCGACCACCACCGTACCCCTGGACTCGTCCACTGCTGTGTGACGGACCGGATACACAGGCTACCCGGTCGTGGCCTCGATCAGGGCAGCGGCCCGCCAGCGGCGAGTGCGCAGAGTTTCGTGAACTCTTCACCGTCGAGGCTCGCTCCACCGACCAGGGCACCGTCGATGTTGTCGCAGCCCACCAGCTCGCTGATGTTGCCCGACTTCACCGATCCCCCGTAGAGCACCCGGACGGACGAGGCGACCTCGTCGCCGTACTTCTCCTGGAGGGTGGCGCGGATGGCCTTGCAGACCTCTTCGGCGTCCGACGACGACGCGACCTTGCCGGTGCCGATCGCCCAGACCGGCTCGTACGCGACGACCACGTCCTTGACCTGCTCGGCCTTGAGGCCCTTCAGGCCCTCGATCAGCTGCGTCGTGGTGTGGTGGATGTGCTCGCCGGCCTCGCGGACCTCGAGCTTCTCCCCGATGCAGAGGATCGGCGTGATGCCGTGCTTGAGCGCGGCCTTGACCTTCTTGTTGACCAGCTCGTCGGTCTCGGCGTGGTACTCGCGGCGCTCCGAGTGCCCGACGGTGACGAAGCTGCAGCCCAGCTTCGCCAGCATCACGCCCGACACGTCCCCGGTGTAGGCGCCGGAGTCGTACGGCGAGAGGTCCTGCGCGCCGTAGGTGAGCGACAGCTTGTCGCCGTCGACCAGGGTCTGCACGCTGCGGATGTCGGTGAACGGCGGCAGCACCGCCACGTCGACCTTCGCGTAGTACTTCTCCGGCAGCGCGAAGGCGATCTTCTGCACCAGCGCGATCGCCTCGAGGTGGTTCTGGTTCATCTTCCAGTTGCCGGCGATGAACGGCTTGCGTGCCACTAGTTCTTCTCCTCCAGGGCGACCACGCCCGGCAGTTCCTTGCCTTCGAGGTACTCGAGCGAGGCCCCGCCACCGGTGGAGATGTGCGAAAAACCGTCCTCGGGCAGGCCCAGCTGCCGCACCGCGGCCGCCGAGTCACCGCCGCCGACCACCGTGAACGCGTCGCTGGCGACGAGCGCCTCCGCGACGGCGCGGGTGCCGCCGGAGAAGGCCTCGAACTCGAACACGCCCATCGGGCCGTTCCAGAACACGGTCTTGGCGTCGGCCAGCTTGCCGGCGAACAGCTCGCGCGTCTTCGGGCCGATGTCCAGGCCCTCGCGGTCGGCCGGGATGGCAGTGGCCTCGACGACCTCGTGCTCGGCGTCGGCCGCGAACCCGGTCGCGGCGAGGACGTCGACCGGCAGCACCAGTTCGACGCCACGCTTCTCGGCCTCGGCGAGGAAGCCCTTCACCTGGTCGAGCTGGTCGGCCTGCAGCAGCGAGTTGCCGACCTCGTGGCCCTGGGCCTTGAGGAAGGTGTACGCCATGCCGCCGCCGATCAGCAGCCGGTCGACCTTGGTGAGCAGGTTCGCGATGACGCCGAGCTTGTCGGACACCTTCGCGCCGCCGAGCACGACCACGTAGGGCCGCTGCACGTCGTCGGTGAGCTTCTTCAGCACGTCCAGCTCGGCCAGCACCAGGCCGCCCGCGTACGCCGGGAGCACCGAAGCGACCTCGTAGACCGAGGCCTGCTTGCGGTGGACGACGCCGAAGCCGTCGGAGACGAACGCGCCACCGGGAACGAGGGCGCCCAGCTCGGCGGCCAGCTCGGAGCGGTCCACGGCGTCCTTGCTGGTCTCGCGCGCGTCGAAGCGCACGTTCTCCAGCAGGACGACGCTGCCGTCGGCCAGGCCGCCGGTCAGCGCCTTCGCGGACTCGCCCACCAGGTCACCGGCCAGCGCGACCTCGGCGCCGAGCAGCTCGGAGAGCCGCTTCGCGACCGGGGCGAGGGTGTACTTCGGGTCCGGCTCGCCCTTGGGGCGGCCGAGGTGCGCCGTGACGACGACCTTGGCGCCCGCGTCGCCGAGCTTCTTGATCGTCGGCAGGGCCGCGCGGACCCGGCCGTCGTCGGTGATGCGGTCCCCGTCGAGCGGGACGTTCAGGTCGGAACGCACGAGTACGTACCGGCCCTGGACACCAGCACTGTCCTCGCCCAGCAGGTCGTCGAGGTTCTTGACGCTCATCGGGTTCAGGACAGCTTCGAACCGACGAGCTTGACCAGGTCGGCGAGGCGGTTGGAGTAGCCCCACTCGTTGTCGTACCAGCCGACGACCTTGACCTGGTTGCCGATGACCTTGGTCAGCGGCGCGTCGTAGATGCAGGACGCCGGGTCGGTGACGATGTCCGAGGACACGATCGGGTCTTCGTTGTAGCGCAGGTAGCCCGACAGCGGCCCCTCGGCGGCGGCCTTGTACGCGGCATTGACCTCTTCGAGGGTCGCGGCCTTGGTCAGGGTGACCGTGAGGTCGGTGGCCGAGCCGGTCGGCACCGGGACGCGCAGCGCGTAACCGTCCAGCTTGCCCTGCAGCTCCGGCAGCACCAGGCCGATGGCCTTGGCGGCACCGGTCGAGGTCGGCACGATGTTCAGCGCGGCGGCGCGCGAGCGACGCAGGTCCTTGTGCGGGGCGTCCTGCAGGTTCTGGTCCTGCGTGTACGCGTGGATCGTGGTCATCAGGCCCTGCTCGATGCCGAACGAGTCCTGCAGGACCTTGGCCAGCGGGCCGAGGCAGTTGGTGGTGCAGGAGGCGTTCGAGATGATGTTCTGCGAGCCGTCGTACTTGTCGTCGTTGACGCCGAGCACCACGGTCAGGTCCTCGCCCTTGGCGGGCGCGGAGATGATGACCTTCTTGGCGCCGCCGGCGATGTGCGCCTTGGCGGCGTCGGCGTTGGTGAAGAAGCCGGTCGACTCGACGACGACGTCCACGCCCAGGTCGCCCCAGGGCAGGTTGGCCGGGTCGCGCTCGGCGAGGGCCTTGATGGTCTTGCCGTCGACGACGATGCCCTCGTCGCTGACGCTGACCTCACCCGGGAACCGGCCCAGGATGGAGTCGTACTTCAGCAGGTGGGCCATGGTCGCGACGTCGCCGAGGTCGTTGAAGGCGACGACCTCGATGTCGTGGCCGCTGGCCTGCACGGCGCGGAAGAAGTTGCGGCCGATGCGGCCGAAGCCGTTGACACCTACGCGAACGGTCACTGCTGCCACTCCTCTGAGGATCGGCCGGGACCCCCGGCCGTGACTTGCGGGCTCGCGGCCACCCTAGCGTGCGGGCGTGCGCGTCCCTGACTGCCCTGACGAGACTTCCACCACTTGGCGAACGGGTCAAGAATCGATTAAGAAGCCTAGGGGAATCCGGGTGGCCGGTGCGCGCCTTCGTCCACCGGACGACGAGGGACCAGGGAGCCTTCCCGCCGGAGATCCGAGCTGCTGAGGTCGGGTCCGGCCGGGCGCACCGCCGGCACAGGACCGCCGATGAAGCAACCTCCTGTATCGATCAAGTCGACGACTCACCGGAGACCGCCGGTGGCCGCCGAGAGCCCGGTGGCGGATCCGGACGAGCCCGCTCATCCCGACAGCTCCCGCTCCAGCGGCGTCCGGAACCGCGGCACCGCCCGGACCTCGCCGAACCACCCGGCGCACCGCTCCGCCTCCCGCTCGACCGCCGCCTTCACCTCCGTGCCCACGTCCTCCAGGAGGCGGTACGCGATCTCGCCCGAAGGCCGCTGGGCCCAGCCGCCCACCACGCGGCCGTCCGACCAGATCGTCGGGCCGATGTTGCCGCTGCGGTCGAACAACGCCGCGCGGTGGGGGCCGAGGAACCAGTCGCGGTCCTGCCAGCCCATCGGAGTCGGGTCCAGGGCCGGGAGGAACGCCACCCACGGCGGCGGGACCGGCACCGGCTCGAGGTCGTCGGCCAGGGCCACCCCCGGCTCGCCGTCCAGGTCGACCTCGGCCGGGCGCAAGACCGCCAGTGCCTTCTTCGTCTGGCCGGCCGTCCAGCCCGTCCACCACCGGAGGTCGGTCGCCGGGGCGGGACCGTACGCGTGCAGCCACCTGCGCGCCAGCTCCGCCCGGGCCTCGTCCGCGTCCCACGGAGGCAGCCCGCCCGGCACCCACTCGTCCAGGGGGTGCCAGACGTACTGGCTGCTGAGCCAGCTGCCGCGGGGACGCCCGCGCGCGAGCCGGCCGCCCGCCGCCAGCAGGAACAGCACGCGGCTCGTCACGTTGCCGATCGCCTCGTACGGCTTGCCCGCCGCCATCAGCAGCTGCTGGCGCAAGCGGGGCTCGTCCTCGCTCAGCTGCTGCGCCGTCGCCGAGCCGCGGGCCCGCAGCGCCGCCTCGACCGACGCCTCGACGTCGGCCAGCCACTTCCCCGGCTCCGGCACGTTCTCCGGATGACCCTGCCGGCCGAGGTGCTGTTCGAGCAGTTTCCGCTGCTTGACGACGATGTCCGCGGCGCAGCCGGCCTGCACGAGCGCCGCGGTGTCCAGGCCGGTGACGAACACCGTGCGGCGCATGCCGAGCAGCCTCAGCAGGGTGCGGTCTTCGTAGAGCGCCCGCTCGACGTGGGCGACCGCCGGCGACGCGAGCCGGGCGGACGCGGACAGGTGGACGGTCGCCGGGTCGGTGGCGTGCAGCGCGACGACCCCGGCGACGGCGTCCGCCACCGAGGCCGCGGGCGCGGCGAGGTGGTGGCGGACGGCGAGGCGGGCCCGGCGCTGCTCGATGCTGATCTTCGGAGGCACCCGTTGTTCCTACCAGCCGGCACCGACAAAAACGCCTGGTCGTCCGGTGCGGGCAGGCGATAGCCTCGCGAAATGGTCTCCGGTGCGCACTTGGCGGCTTTCGCCGCGCTGACGTTCCTCATGGTCGTGGTCCCCGGGCCGAGCGTGCTGTTCACGATCAGCCGCGCGCTCACGGTCGGGCGGCGCGACGCGCTGCTCACCGTCGTGGGCAACTCGGTGGGGGTGTACACGCAGGTCGTCGCGGTCGCGTTCGGCCTCGGCGCACTGGTGACGACGTCCGCGGCGGTGTTCACCGCGATCAAGGTCGCCGGCGCGGTCTACCTGGTGTACCTCGGGGTCCAGGCCGTGCGCCACCGCCGGAAGCTGACCGACGCGATGGCCGCGAAGGTGCACGCCACGCCGGGCCGCGTGCTGACCGTGCTGCGCGACGGCTTCGTCGTCGGCTTCGCGAACCCGAAGTCGATCGTGTTCCTGGCGGCGCTGCTGCCCCAGTTCGTCGACGCTGACATTCCGCAGTCCGTGCCCGCCCAGATGTTGGTCCTCGGCCTGTGCCTGCCCGCGATCGCGCTGGCCACCGACAGCGCGTGGGCACTGGTCGCCGGCACCGCGCGCGCGTGGTTCGCCCGCTCGCCGCGACGGCTGGAACTGATCGGCGGCACCGGTGGCCTGGTGATGATCGGCCTGGGCACCACCGTGGCGTTCACCGGCCGGGGTGACTGAGCAAGGAGGGTTCGCGCAGCACCAGGTCGAGCAGGCCCGGGAAGGCGGCGTCGAATTCGGGGCGCCGCAAGCGGTTCAGCCGCCGCGAGCCTTCGTCGCGCTGCTCGATCAGGCCCGCCGCGCGCAGCACGGCGAAGTGGTGGCTGCGGGTCGCCTTCGCCACCGGCAGGTCGAACGTGCCGCACGCCTTCGTCCACTCCGGCACGGCGGCCAGTTCGCGCAGGATGCTGCGGCGCACCGGGTCGGCGACCGCGGACAGGGCGTCCTGCAGCGAAACCTGCGTCGGGAACGCGTGCGTGAGCCCACGCGCCCGTGCCGTGTTCGACGTCCGCGTAGTGTTCGATGATTGTCGTACACTCATGAGGTCGACCTCCATCGAACACTCTAGGAGCAACCGTGCCGCGACACCTCGACGCCACCTTCGGCCCGGACGCGCGCAACCGGCTCGACGAAGCCGGCCGGCCCGGCCGCGAGGGTGCGCTGGCCGCGCTGGAATCCTTCTACTACGCCTTCAACCAGCGCGATCTCGACGCCTTTCGCCGGGTCTGGACGCGCGATCCCCTGGCCCAGCTGAACAACCCGCTCGGCGGCATCCTCCGCGGCGGCGAAGCGATCACCGAGCTGTACGACCGCGTCTTCCACGGTCCCGCCCGCGTCACCGTCACCTTGGGCGACATCGTCGAGTACTCGGGCGAAGGCCACGCGGTGTTCGCCGGCCGCGAGACCGGCGAGTACCGCGTGACCGAAACCGTGGCCCTGACCATCCGGACGACCCGGTTCTTCGCCTACGAAGCGGGCCATTGGGTGCAGGTCCACCACCACGGCAGCATCGACGACGCCGATGAGCTCGCCGCCTACCAGAAGGCGATCCGCGGTTAGGCCAGCGCCCCGGCCAGCTCCGGCCACCACTCCCGCGGCAGGCCGTCGAGCCGGACGACCACCTGGTCGGCGCCTGCGGCCCGGTACTCCCGCAACTGCGCGACGACGCCGTCGAAGTCACCCCACACGGTGAGGCCGTCGACCAGCCGGTCGGACAGGTCCGCGATGTCCGCGTCGGTGAAGCCCATGCGCCGGAAGTTCGCCGCGTAGCCGGGCAGCCCGGCCAGGAACTTCAGCGAGCCACCCCGGACGGTCTCGCGCACCGCGGCCTGATCGGTCTCCGCGACCACGTTGAGCAGCACGGCCAGCTGCGGGCCCGCACCCAGGATCTCCCGCGCCGACGCGACGTAGTCCGTCGTCACCAGGTACGGGTACGCGCCCGAGGCGCGGTCGCGCGCCAGGCCGAGCATCCGCGGCCCGAGCGCCGAGAGGATCCGCGCGGACGGCGGGACGGCCTCCTCGATCTCGTCGAGGTAGTCGTTCAGCGCCGCCAGCGGGCGCGGGCCGTGCGCTCCGCCGAGGCCGACGACGAACCGTCCGGCCGGCAGATCCGCATAGGCCGAAGCGACGGAGGCCGACGGCACCCGGTCGACCGACAGGATCCCGCTCGCCACCTGGATCCGCGAAGTCCCGCGGACGACCTCGGCGATCCGCGGCAGGTTGTTCCCTTGGCCGCCGGCCAGCCACAGCGTGGCGTAGCCCAGCTCCTCCAGCTCGGCCGCGGTCGCCACGGCGGCGTCGGTGTCCAGTGCGGTGTGGGTGGCCCCCAGCGGCCCCAGGTTCGTCATGCGCGGGGGAACCCCGGACCGACCGGTGTTGTTCCGTCTCAGGCCGTTTGTTCGTCCTCAGCGGAATCAGCGGAATCAGCGGAGTCCGCGGGGCCTTCCGCGGCCCGCGTGAACATCCGCGTCGCCGAAAGCCGCGCGACGCCGTCCGGCTCGCCGAGGTCGTCCAGTGAGTTCCGGACCGTCGCGTCGACCGACAGGTACTTCCGGCCCGCCCGCAGGTCGGCGTCGTTGCGCAGCCGCACGATCAGCGGGAACTCCGCCAGCGCGCCCGCGTCGAACAGGCCCGTCGTGTAGATGAGCTGGACGCCCAGCGCCTCGGCCACCGCCCGCTGCAGCTCCAGCAGGTAGCCCGCCGACGCGCGGCCGATCGGGTTGTCGAGGAACAGCACGCCCGAGTGCCGGTTGCGGACCTTGCCGCGGTTGTTGGCCCGCAGCGCGGCCAGCGTGCAGTACAGGATGATCGCCGCGGTCAGCTGCTGGCCGCCGGAGAAGACGTCGCGGATCTCCGAGACGCGCTGGCGTTCGGTCCGCAGCACCGAGTCCGGCTTGAGCATGTCGACGCGGAACCCCTTGGGCGCGGCCGCCCGCACCCCGCGCAGCACCAGCGAAAGCCCGTCGCGCTTGACGTCGCGGCCGTCCGCGGTCTTGCCGACGGCGGCTTCGTCGACGACCTCGCCGAGCTTCTCGGTGAGCGCGTTGTCCTCCAGCTCGGTGAAACGGATGCGGAGGAACTCCTGCCCGGACCAGTCGCCGAGGCCGTCCGGCAGCCGGGAGACGCGCTGCGCCGACCGCAGCATCCGCAGCGCGCCGTCGACCATGCCCTGCAGCCGCGTGATGATGCCGCCGCGGTGCCGGTCGATCTGGGCGAGGTCGTCGGTGAGCGAGCGCAGGCGCGGCCGCAGCGCCTCCGCCCACTCGGCGGCGTGCGCGGGCAGCTGGTCGCGCTTGACCGAAATGACCTGCTGCCGCACCGGCGTGCTCAGCTTCTCGAACCGCTTCTCCGTCGCGTACTGCGCCAGCTGGTCCGCGGCCGCGCGCACCCGCCGGTCGCCCGCGTCGGCGGCTTCCTGGGCTTCGGCGAAGGTGGTGTTCAGCCGCGCGTGCTGGGCGCGGGCGGTGTCGACGTCGCCGTCGTAGGCGGCCGCGTCGGTGTCGGTCACCAGGTGGGCCATCGACTCGGCGAGCAACGCGAAGCCCGAGGCCGACGTGCGGGCCGACTCCAGCGTCGCTTCCGCCGCCGCGCGGCGTTCCTGCAGTTCTTCCCACTTCCGCGCGGCCGCCGACGCCTCCAGCCCGGCCGCGTCGATCAGCTCCAGGCCGTGCTCGATGTCGCGCGGCTTCTCCCCCGTGACGCCGTTCTGCAGCGGCAACGCGTCCAGCTCGGCGCGCCGCGTCGAGACGAGCCCGATCGCTTCGGTGCGCTCGTCCTCGAGGCCGTCGACGACGCGGCGGGCGCGTGCCAGCGCGGCCGCGCGGGCGGAAGCGTCGGAGCCGTCGGGCGTCTCCAGGAGCTCGGCCGCGCGAGCGCGGACGGCTTCGTCGAGGGACTCGACGGCCGAGCCGGCCGCCGCTTCGGCGGATTCGGCCTGCTCCAGCTCGCTCCGCAGGTCGCTGCCGACCTCGACCTTCGCGTAGGACTCCGACGCCGACAGGTAGGTCCGGCGCAGCGCGTCGACCGGTTCGCTGGGCGGCGGCCCGGCGGAAGCGTCGGCCGCTCCGGGCACCTCGGCCAATTCGGCGCGCGCGGTGGTCGCGGTCCGGCGGTGACCGTCGGCGGTGCGCTGCTCCTCCCCCGCCTGCTCGCGCAGCCGGGCGGCCTTGCCCGCCGCGTCGGCGGCCTGCAGGTCGGCGCGCTCGGCGATCTCGGTGGCACGCTCGACGTCTTCGGTCCACTCCGCGATCCGGGCGCTGCGGACCCCCAGCTCGCCGAGCCGCCGGGCCTTCTCCTCCGCCTCGGCGGCGGCCGCGCGCAGCTCCGGGACGCGCTCCCGCAGCGACGCGGCCTTTTCGCTCAACCGCGCGAATTCGGCGTCGGCCTGGTCCAACGCGGTCCGTGCCGTCTCCCGCGCGGTCCGGGCCGCCTGGGCCTGCTCGGCCAGCGTCGCGATCGCGCCCGGCGGGTAGTCCTCGCGCCAGGTCGTGAGCTTCCACGTCAGGGCGCCGTCCGCGGACAGCTTGGCGGACAACGCTTCGAGCCGCCGCTGCCGCTCGGTGTGCCGCCGGGCGACGGCTTCCCGCTCGGCGTCGGCGGCCTCTTCGTCGTACATCGCGGGGTTCGGCGGCACGAGGAACTCGACGCCGGGCGCGGCGGGCGCCTCGGCCAGCAGAGCTCCGGTGGTGCCGACGGCGATGGTCGCGGACGGCAGCAGCCGCCGCTTCGTGAGCACATCGCGAGCGCGGTCGACGTGCGCGGCGTCGTTGAGCAGGACCCCGGAGACCAGCTGAGGCAGGCTTTCCAGCACCTCGGCGCGTCGCGAAGCGTCCAGTTTGGACAGGTAACGCCAGCCGGACCACGCGGTGATCCCGGCTTCTTCCAGCGCGTCCAGGGCCGCCTGGACGTCCTCCGGCGGCGGCAGCAACCCGCCGGACCCCAACGCGGCCAAGGCCCGCTCGTCGGCGGACTCCTCCATCCGCAGCGCGGTCTGCTCCTTTTCCACGGCCGCGCTCGCTTCGCGCAGCCGGTCCAGCAGCACCGGGAGGTCGCTTTCCAGGCTGACGTCGTCGGCGCCGAGCAGCTCGACGAGCCGGCTCTCGGCGGCGAGCGCGTCGGTCCGGCGGTGCGCGCGGTCGAGGTCCTCGGTGGCGCGTTCCAGGCGGTCCTGGGTGGTGCCCGCGAGCTGGTGGGCCTCGTTCACGGCCCGTTGTGCCGCTTGGAGATCCGCCGCGACGCGGTCGAGTTCCTGTTCGCGGCGGGTCAGTTCCGAACCAGCCTGCTCCGCTGCGGCGAGAGCGGCCCGCGAAGCTTCGGCGACGTCGGCGCCCGAAGGCAGCAACCCCGCGCGTACGGCGGCCTGGACCTCTTCGCGCAGCTCGGTGATCCGCGCGGTCAGCCCGCGCGCTTCGGCACGCCGGGCGGCCGCGAGATTGGCGGCTTCGTCGCGTTCGGTCTGCGCCTTCTCCGCTTCGGCGCGCAACGCACCGGCGTGCGCCTCGGCCTTGTCGGCCTGCCGCTGGGCGTCCTGCGCCAGCGCGTGCAGCCCGCGAGCGAGCGCCGAAGCGGCGTCGTTGCGCGCCTGAAGCGCCGGACGTGCCTTCTCTTCGCGGCTGCCGACGAGGTCCCGCAGGTCCTTCGCCTTGCGGGCCGCGTTGAGCTGGTTGAGCACGGTCGCGGTCTCGCGCCAGGCCTCCGCCTCGGTTTTCGCCGAAGCCAGCTCGGCGTCGACGCGCTTGCGGACCTCCTGGGCCTCCTCCAGCCGCAGCACCGCGACCAGACGGCGCAGTTCGGTGACGGCCGCGGCGAGCCGGCGGTGGTCGCCCTCGGCGAGCTTCTCCGCGGATTTCACCTCGGCGACGTGGTCCTCGAGCCCGGACAGCCGCGCGTTCTCCAGCTCGTTCCGGGCGACGACGCGGCCGGCGAGCTCGGCCATGTCGGCCTTGGCCGACGCCGCGATCTTCCGGGACTGTGCAGCGACCCCTTCTTCGGCGGCCAGCGGCCCCAGCAGCTCCAGGGCGCCCGCCACGAAGTCGCGTTCCGCCAGCAGGTCGCCGCGCTGGGCCAGGTTGTGGGCGTAGGTCGCGACGACCTCGGCGAGGTCCTTCGGCTCGTCCTCGGAAATGACCGCGCGCAGCAGGAAATCGACGAACGCGTCGTCGGTGCCGAAGGCGAACGCGTCCGCCGCCTCGCCTTCGCCGGCGTTCATCGCGCGCTGGTAGCGGAACAGCTCGGTGTCGAGGCCGAGGCCGTCGAGCCGGCCGGTCCACTCGTGGTGGCGGCGGGTCCAGGACAGCTCCAGCTCGGGCTCGGCCAGCTGGGCCGCGGTGAGCTTGTCGTGGAAGCCGGACATGGTGAGCAGCCGGCCGTCCTGGGTCATCGGCAGTGAATCCAGGCCCAGCGCGGACGTCGGGCGGAAGCAGTACCAGGAGTCGACCAGGTTCTCGGAGTCGGCGGACACGACGTGGCCGCGCCATTCGGAGACCTTGCCGGTGATGATCCGGTGGCCGCTTTCGACGTGCAGCCACTCCAGCACGACGTGCGAGACGTCCTTGGCGGCGACGAACTTCTCGAGCACCTTGGTGCTGGTGGTGCCCACGACCTGGCGGCGGCCGGGCAGCATCACCGAGAAGATCAGCTTGATGAGCACCGACTTCCCGCCGCCGTTCTCGAGGAACAGCACGCTCGCCGGCGACGGGCGGCGCAGCTCGGCCGGCCCGGTCGCGTGGATGCCGGCGCTGAACAGCGCGTCCTGCTTCGGCGCGGTGATCTTGGCGCCGACGCCGCTGAAGTCGAGCACGACGTCCTGGTAGCGGGCACCCGCCGGGCCCACCGAGTGCAGGCGGACCCGCGAAAGCTCGTACATCGGTTCCCCTCGTTAAAGCATGTCCGAAGCGGCCGCGCGCAGCGTGCCCCCGGCGGTCGCGACGGCCACGACGTCGAGCGCGAGCAAGTCGTCGAAAGCGGCGTCGGCGGCGAGTTCGCGGACCTGGATCTGGTAGCGCGGCGTGGTGCGGTAGGTGCCGCCCTGCTCGTCGCTCACCGGGACCAGGAAACCCTGGTCGGCGAGGAACCGCAGGGCGCGGCTGACCATGCCGCGGGTGGTGTCGGCGGCGAGCCTGCCGTCCTTGGTGGCGGCCGCGGCGGGACGACGGGCGTAGGCGCGCCAGGCCTGTTCCAGCTCGGGCGCGTCGGCCAGGGGGTCGTTGTTGGCCTCGGCCTGGGCGGCGCGTTCGTCGAGCATCCGCGCGGCTTCGCGGACCATCGCGTCGACCTGCTCGACGCTGACGCGGCCGATGTAGGTGTCGTTGGCGAGGTCGTCGGGACGCGGATAGCCGAGGGCGGCGGTGGCCAGGTGGATCAGGCCGTGCAGCACCTTCTCGGTCTCGCGGCGCTCGCGGATCTTGGCCTGCCGGGCGTAGGAGTCCATCTTGATCTCGAAGACCGACTCATCGGTGGCCGCGAGCACGGCGCCGGCCTGCTGGTTGACCTCCAGGACCATGAGCCCGAGCCCGGCGGCGACGGCGTGGGTGAGCGCCTTGAACGCGTTGTCCTCGCCGTAGCGGCGCACGAGGTCGCCGTAGACGACGTCGCGGGCGGGCAGCTGCTTCGGCCGCATGCCGAAGGCGACCAGCCGGGCCGCGGCTTCGGCGTCCACGCTGCTGTGGGACAGCGCCATGTCAGGCGACCTCCTCGTTCTCTTCTTCGTCGGCGCGCTCGACGGCGGCCGTGGACAGCAGCAGGTCGGCGCCGCCGAACTCCGGGTCGTCGAGCAGCGTGCCGTCGTCGACGGCCAGCAGCACCTGCCGGTCGCCCTGGCGCCGGGCGGCCCCGACCCCGGGACTGTAGGCGTGGACCGCGCGCAGCGCGACCAGGGCGGGGAGCCCGGGCTGGCGGCTGCGGCGGGCTTCTTCGAGCAGGCCCGACAGCCGTCGCGGCACCTCGGGCAGGTCCAGGAGTTCGTCGGCGGCGCGCCAGACGTCGTCGCCGAACTTGTCGGTGACCTCGGCGGGCATGAGTTCCGGCTCGGGGATCTCCCCGACCAGGTGATCGCGCTCCGGCGCGGGCCGCAGCAGCAGCGAGACGAGCGACGACAGCGACGGCACCACCGGCGGGGTGATCCCGGCGACGGCGTGGAAGAAGTGCTCGACCGGCGCGACGGCGTCGGCCAGCGGCAGCCCGAGCGTCGGCACGAGGAGCTGGCCGAAGAGGTCCAGGGTGGCGCGCTGGGGCGGGCCGGAGAACTGCTGGCGGTCCTGTTCGGCGCGGAACACCGCGCCCGCGTCGGCGAGCCGGGACTGCAGGCGGGTGTGGCGGCGGATGCAGTCGCCGACGATGTCGACGAGCTCGGCGGCGCGGCGCTTGCGGTCGAGGTCCTCGGTCTCGTCGCGGGCGGTGGTGATGTTCTTGAGGATGGCGTTCTCGGCGCGGAACCGGGCCTCGATGTGGCTGAGCGCGTTGTCCAGGAGCTCCGGGACCTCGCGCTCCCAGTCGACCGAACGGACGTCGCGGCGGGTCGCGTCGAGCTTCGCGCGCAGCGTCTCGCCGTACTGGACGGTCCGGTAGCGGGCCTGCTCGGCGGCCAGCTTGGCGTCGGCCAGCCGGCCGCGGTTGATGAGGTTCTCCAGCTTGACCTCGGCGGCGATCTGCGCCGATTCGACGTCGGTGTCGAGGGCGCCGACGAGCACGTTGATGGCCTCGTCGGTGGCGCGCAGGTAGACCTCGCCGTCCGGGGCGGCGAGCTCGACGAGCAGCTTGAAGTCGAACTGGCGCCGCTGGTAGCCGCCCGGCCCGATCGAGCCGTAGACGCGGCGGAACCCGCGGTCGGTGGTGCCGACGTTGATCAGGTTGTCCAGGACCCACTTGGCCACGCGGACGTGCTCCTCGGGCATCCGGGACGGCGCCTGCTGTGCGATGAAGGGCAGCAGCCGATCGATGACCTCGTCGTGGCCGGCGCCGGTGTCGAAGTCCATGGCGATGGTGACCTGGTCGATCGTGTGCAGCGCGATCTCGGCCATCTGGTAGATCGTGGCGTCGGCCCAGTCGAGCTTCGCCTTCCGCGCGTCCAGGTCGTGCAGCGGCGCGGTGCAGGCCAGCGCCTTGAGGCGGCGGGTCAGCCCCTCGTCGGCCAATCCCATCGCGGCCCTGTCGTCGTCTCGCACAGCAGGCCAGGCTAGTCGGCCACCCTCTGCGCACGCGCGGGTGACGGGATAACGTCCTCACTCATGCGTGAGATGAGCCGTGAAGAGTGGTGGCAGTTCGCTTCCGAGGGGACCCGGACCGGCAAGCTGGGCCTGGTGCGGGCCAACGGCGCCGCGATCGTCACCCCGATCTGGTTCCTGCTGGACGAGACCCCCGACGGTGACGAACTGGTCTTCACGACCGGCACCGACACCCTCAAGGGCAAGGCGATCGCCCGGGACCCGCGGATCTCCCTGGTCGTCGACGACCAGGAACCGCCGTACTCCTACGTGCAGTTCACCGCCGAGGCGCGGCTGACCCACGACTACGACGAGATGCTGGCCTGGGCGACCGAGCTCGGCGGCCGGTACATGGGCGCCGAGCGCGCCGAGGAGTACGGCAAGCGCAACGCCGTCCCCGAGGAATCCCTCGTTCGGGCGAAGATCACCAAGGTGATCGCGCGGGCCGAGATCGCCGGCTGACCGCGGTTCGCTGGTAATCTGCCCCCCGGGGGTGGGGGCATGCCTTCAGGGGACAGACGCGACGCCGTCAAGGCGATGATGCGTGCCGGGCAGCGGGAGCTCGTGGCGGAGCTGGAACGGCTGGACGGCGGGGCCCGCTTCGGCCGCTCCGGCGGGGCCCGGCTGCTGGAAGACGGGGACGTTTTCGAGCGTGCTTGCATCCGCTCCGCCTCGACGGCGGACGACGGGTTCTTCGCGGCCGGGCTGTCGGTCGTGCTCCACCCGCGCAACCCGTACGTCCCGGCGTTCGAGGCGCATTTCCGGTACTGCGAATCCGGGGACCTGTGGTGGTTCGCCGGCACGGTGGACCTGAGCCCGTGCTACGGCTTCGCCGAAGACGCGACGCACTTCCACCGGACGCTCAAGGCGTACTGCGACACGTGGGACCCGGCGTTCCACGCGCAGGCGAAGCGCGCCTGCGACGACCACTTCCGGCTGCCGCACCGGGACGAGCCGCGCGGGATCGGCGGGATCGCCTTCGACCACCTGCGCCTGCCGGGCCCGGACGGCTGGCGGCGCGCGGCCGCCTTCACGGTGGCGGGCATCGCCACGATCGCGCCCGCGTACCTCCCGATCGTGCGGCGCCGGGCGGCCCTGCCGCACGGCGAGCGCGAGCGGCGCTGGCAGCTCTGCCGCCGCGGCCGGTACGTGGAGTTCGCCCTCGTCCACGACGCCGCGGCCGCCCGGCCGACCGACGCCGAAGCGATCCTGATGGCGCTCCCGCCACTGGCGCGGTGGGAATCCGGCTGCACGCCGGAGCCGGGGAGCGCGGAGGCCGGGCTGAGTTCCTTCCTCGTTCCGCGCGACTGGGCGGCCGAAACCCCGGTGATCGCAGGCTGACACCCCAGCGCCCCGAGGCCACATCGGGCCGTTGGGGCTGCGCCGTCCGGGCGCTTTCGCCCCGCTGAGCGGGAAAGCGTTTTTCACGGTGGGTAAGGCATCGTGTCCGGTATTGACACGGCCCGCTCGGAAGGTGTGTGATCTGTTCCATAGATAGGAAAGTTTCCTAACTATTGTTGCCGGTGGTCCGCCGACTGTCCGCCCCGGTCACCCCCTGTCCCCGACCCACGCAGGAGGCTCCCAGTGGCACCCCGTCCACCGTGGCGCGCAGTACTGGCCGGTACCGCCGCCGCGGCGCTCGGCCTCACCGCGCTCAGCCCGGTCACCGCTTTCGCAGCGGACACCGCCTACGAAGCCGAAAACGCCACCATCTCGCAAGGCGTCGTCGAGTCGAACCACGCCGGCTACTCCGGCACCGGCTTCGTCAACTTCGACAACGTCGCCGGCAGCTACGTCGAATACGCCGTGAACGCCGCCCAGGCGGGCACGCACACGCTGACCTTCCGCTACGCCAACGGAACCCCCGACAACCGGCCGGTGAAGCTGACCGTCGACGGCGGCGACAAGGGCACCGTCGACTTCCCCGGCACCGGCGCGTGGACGACCTGGAAGACCGCCACCGCGACCGTCCAGCTGACCGCCGGCGTCAACCGGGTCCGCACCACGGCGACCACCGCCAACGGCGGCCCGAACGCCGACCAGCTCACCGACACCTTCACCGCGCCGGTGGACCCCGAACCGCCGTCGCCACCCACGAACCTCAAGGCGAGCACCATCCTGCCGACCGCCGCGACCTTCACCTGGACCGCCGCGACCGACAACGTCGGCGTCGTCCGCTACGAGATCAACCGCGGCGGCAACACCCTCAAGACCGTCGACGGGAACACGACCAGCGCGACCGTCGACAACCTGACGCCGAACACCGCCTACGACATCTCCGTCGGCGCGTTCGACGCCGCGGGCAACCCGTCGCAGCAGAGCAACGTGGTCACCTTCACCACCCCGCCGAGCGACGACACCACCCCGCCCACCGTGCCGGGCAACCTGCGCTCCACCGGCGTGACCGCGAACAGCGTTTCCCTGGCGTGGAACGCCTCCACCGACACCGGCGGCACCATCGCCGGCTACGACGTCTACCAGGGCGCCACGAAGGTCGCGACCACGACGTCGCTCGGGACGACGGTCACCGACCTCAGCCCGAACACCTCCTACACCTTCACCGTCAAGGCCCGCGACCCCAACGGGAACAGCTCCGCGGCGAGCAACGCGGTCACCGCGAAGACCAGCGCTCCCGGCGGCGCCGGTGGCATCCCGGAGTACGACAAGGACATCGCCAAGGTCGACCTCGGCTGGTCGGTGGGCTTCCTGCCGAACGGCAACGCGCTGGTGACCGAGCGCGACCGCTTCGAAGTCCTGCTCGTGACGCCGTCCGGCCAGAAGGCCACGCTGGGCAAGGTGCCGGGCGCGGTCGGCACGAATGGCGAAGGCGGCCTCCTCGGCCTGGCGATCTCGCCGAACTGGGCGGCCGACCACGCGATCTACCTCTACCACACGGCTTCCGGCGACAACCGGATCGTGAAGATGACCTACGACGGCACCACGCTGTCCTCGACGTCGACGCCGGTCCTCACCGGGATCGCCAAGAACCGCTACCACAACGGCGGGCGCATCAAGTTCGGCCCGGACGGCAAGCTGTACGCCACCGTGGGCGACGCGAAGAACAGCGACAACGCGCAGAACAAGAGCTCCCTCAACGGGAAGATCCTGCGGCTGAACCCCGATGGCTCGGCGCCGTCCGACAACCCGTTCTCCGCCACCGGCGGCAACGCGCGGTACGTCTGGAGCTACGGCCACCGCAACCCGCAGGGCCTGGCCTGGGATTCCCGCGGTCAGCTGTGGGCGGCGGAGTTCGGCGAGAGCAGCCAGGACGAGCTCAACCTGATCCAGAAGGGCGGCAACTTCGGCTGGCCCAGCTGCGAAGGCACGCAGGGCAGCTGCAGCGGCTACATCGCGCCGAAGAAGACCTGGTCGACGTCGCAGGCCGGGCCGAGCGGGCTGGAGATCGTCAACGACTGGATCTACATCGCCGGCGTCACCGGTCAGCAGCTGTTCGCCACGCAGATCAACGCGGCGGGCACCGGCGTCGGGACGGTGTCGACGCTGTTCTCCGGCCGCTGGGGCCGGCTGCGCTCGGTCACGAAGACCCCGGACGGCGGGCTGTGGCTGACGTCGACGAACAACGACAAGAACGGCGGCACGCCCTCGGCGCTGGACAACGTGATCGTGCGGCTGAGGTTCCCCGGTGGCACGCCGGGCGGCTTCAAGCTGACCAGCGCCGCCTTCGCCGACAACGCCACCATCCCGGACAAGTACACCTGCGCCGGGGACGGCACGGCGGGCCAGGACCCGTCGCCGCCGCTCGCGTGGGGGGCCGCCGACGGCGCGAAGGGCTACGCCGTCGTGTTCGCCGACGTCGCCAACAGCGGCAACAAGCTGCACTGGGCGATCTGGGACGTCCCGGCGTCGGCGAGGTCGCTGCCGGAGGGCCTCGGCGCCGGGTACACCGTTCCGGACCAGGGCGGCGCCAAGCAGAAGGCGATGGGCAGCGGGGCGAACGCGCAGAAGTTCTTCGGCCCCTGCCCGGGTGGTGCCAGCCACCCGTACACGTTCACGCTGTACGCCCTGAACACCGCGACGGTCCCCGGCCTGACGTCGTCCTCGACGATGGCCCAGATCGAAACGGCGATCAAGGGCGCGTCGACGGCCGGCGTCGTGCTGCGCGGCAAGTCCAGCGCGGCGGCCTAGAAGCCGCGGCGGGGGTGACCGGAGCGGCGCCGGTCACCCCTGCCGCCCTACCCCTGTTCGGCGACGCTGCGCAGGTGGGCGTCGACGTCGAAGCCGTGTTCCTCCAGCCGGCGGCGGGCCAGCAGGAGCTCGTCGGGGGTGAACAGCTCGGCGTACTCCTCGCGGAGCATGGTCGCCTCGGAGCTGCGGCCGAGCTGGTTCTTCTCCCAGAGCACGGTGAACCCGCCGGCGGTGCCCGCCCCGCGCAGCAGCAGGCGGGCCGCCTCGACGCCGCCGTGCTCGCGCACCATGCGCTCGAACTGGGCCGGCCGGTAGCCGAAGTCCTCGGCCATGACCCGGCAGCCGTCGAGCAGGTCCTCGGTGAACCGCGCGGCGAGCCGGGGGTCGGCCGGGGCGGATGCGGCAGGTTCGGGCATGGGACACCTCTCGACGGAACGGCTTCCCTGATTAATCGTGAACCGGCGCGGTTTCGCTACGCCATTCGGGAAGAGAATCGCCGACGAGCACTCTCCGTGTCGCCAAGACGGCAAAAGCGGCAAAACGGGAACTGTCGGTGCTCCCTGCCATCATGACCGGCATGCGAACCGTGGTGCACGGCGACATCCACGTCCACTATGGACAGATCTACGTCCACAGCGAGGGCGGTGCGCCCTTCGAAGGCGACCTCACGGCCTGCTTCGCCGGCCAGCGGAACGGGCTGTGCGGCGCCGCCGTGGCGGGGACGCTCTTCCTGATCACCGGGCTGCACACCGGCGAGGTCGGGTTCACCGCCGAGGTGCACGAGACCGAGCCGCCGGACGACGGCGGCGAGGACGTCGTCGAGGTCTCCTTCCGGGCCGAGGGGCGCGCCAGGCTCGTCACCTGGGGCGGTGAGGACTGGTGGGACCTCGAACTGGCGCCGGGCAGCTACCGCGTCCGCTACAGCGGCACCGGGATGGACGCGGCCCGCGAGCTCGACACCCGAGTCGGCGGCGAGCCCCCGCGGGACAGCTACCTGCTGCGGTTTTGGCCCGCGCCGCCGTCGCCGGACGTCGTCGTCCGGCAGACCAGCGCGGCCGCGGCCTACTGGCACGACTTCGCGCGAAAGCTGCCCCCGCCGCCGAGCTCGCCGAACGGTGAGCGGCGCGCCGGCGGGCCGAACTGACCGGCGCCTCCCGACCCGGCTCCACCTGCCGACCGAAGCCCACGCGGGCGCTGACCGAACCGACCGGACCTCCGAACCCGGCCACGGCTCACCAGCCGAACAGGCCGCCCATGATCCGGGCGCAGCGGGCCGTCATCGCCGCGGCGTCCTCGTCCGGGCGGTCGATCCACCAGCTGATCAGCGAGTCGACCACGCCGGTCCACACCCGCGCGACCGCCTCGATGTCGGCCGGGTCGGCCAGGCCGCGCGAGGTCAGCAGCTGCGTCGCGCCGAGCACGGCGAACGCGTCGAGGCGGCGGCGGTGGTCCGCGGCCGCGGCGGCGATGTCGCCCGTGGCCGGCACCGTCGCGTCGCGCAGGAGGCGCCACGCGTAGCGGTCGTGGTCGAACGTCGTGAAGATCGCCGAGAGCACCTTCAGCGGCATTTGGTCGGGCGCGCCGCCGGCCGCCATGGTCATCGCGACGCCTTCGGTCAGCCGGTCGCCCGCCCGGTGCAGGCAGGCCAGGTAGAGGCCGTCCTTCGAGCCGAAGTACTGGTACAGCAACGGCTTGGTGACCCCGACCCGGCGCGCGATCTCGACCATCGACGCGCCCGCGTACCCGGCCCGGCCGAACTCCTCGGTGCCGGCGACGACGAGCTGGACCTCGCGCTCTTCGCGGGGCATCCCCTTGGTCCCGACCGGCCTTGACTCCGTCACGGGCGAGAGCCTACCGTGCGTAAAGTGACCCAAGGGTAAGTTACCGTCAGGTCAGATCAAGGAGGCGACGTGGCCGAATTCCTGGCGCACCTGCGTGACCCCGTGCTGTTCGCGATTCCGGTGTTCCTGCTGTTCGTGACGATCGAAATCGTGGCGGTGCACGTGCTCGGCCACGACGACAACGTGCTCGGCTACAGCGTCGCCGACACCCGCACCAGCATGCTGATGGGCACGGTCGCGGTCGGCGTCAACGCACTGTTCCGGCTGGTGATGCTCTTCGTCTTCGCCGCGCTGTCCGAGTTCGCTCCGGTCCGGCTCGACCCGCGCGACTGGTGGACGTGGGTGCTCATGCTGCTCGGCCAGGAGCTGGTGTTCTACGCCTACCACCGGGCCAGCCACCGCGTGCGGCTGCTCTGGGCCGGGCACCAGGTGCACCACTCCAGTGAGCACTACAACTTCTCGACGGCGCTGCGGCAGAAGTGGACGCCGTATTTCCAGCTGCCGTTCTGGTCGGTGCTGGCGCTGGGCGGGATCCCGCCGTGGATGATCCTGACCGGCCTGTCGATCGACCTCGTCTACCAGTTCTTCGTGCACACCGAGAAGGTCGGCAAGCTGCCGCGCTGGTTCGAGTACGTCTTCAACACCCCGTCGCACCACCGCGTCCACCACGGCAGCGACGCGGAGTACCTGGACGCCAACTACGGCGGCATCCTGATCATCTGGGATCGGCTGTTCGGCAGCTTCGTGCCCGAAGGCAAGCGGCCGACGTACGGGCTGACGACGAACATCGGGACGTACAACCTGATCAAGGTCGGCTTCCACGAGTACGGCTCGATCCTGCGCGACCTGCGCGCGGCGCGGACGTGGCGCGAGCGCGCGGGGTACGTGTTCGGGCCGCCCGGCTGGCGGCCCGAACACGTGCCCGCGTGAGCTACGCGATGTCCCGCAGCGCGAGGCTGTCCAGGGGCGGCCGCTGCGGTGAGGTCAGGTCGGTCAGTACGATCTCGCGCTCGACACCGGGTGACGTCCCGCGCCGGAACTGCGCGAGCAGCGTCGCCGGCGGGGCCGCGGTGACCATCCGGCCATGACGCTCCAAGCGGTCGAAGAGCGTCTGCATGATCTGCCCGGCCATCCGGCCCAGCGCCTGGGTGCTCTGGTGGCGGTGCGCGCGGTGGCCGAGGTCGACCTGGGCGAGCGCGTCCAGGCCGCGCTGTTCCAGCAGGTCGATGAGGTGCCCGACCTCGACGCCGTAGTTCGCGACGAACGGGATGCTCTCCAGCACTTCCCGGCGGCCCGCGTATTCACCGGCCAGTGGCTGGACGAACCCGGCGAGCTCCGGCCAGAACATGTTGAGCAGCGGGCGGGCGACGAGTTCGGTGACCCGGCCGCCGCCGTCCGCCTCGGTGCCGAGCGGACGGTGGTAGAAACCCTTGACGTAGGCGACCGACGGGTCGGTGAGCAGCGGGCCGAGCAGCCCGGTGACGTAGTCCGTGGTGAAGTCGTGCAGGTCGCCGTCGACGAAGACGACGAGATCACCGCTCGTCGCCGCGACGCCCTTCCACAGCGCTTCACCCTTGCCGGCCAGCCCGCCGAGCTCGGGGAAGACGGCGTCCTGCGCGACGACGGTGGCCCCCGCGGCGGCGGCCACTTCGGCCGTGGCGTCGGTGGACCGGCTGTCGACGACGAGGATCTCGTCGACGAGCACGCCGTACAGCTCGTCCCGGATCGCCGCGACGATCGCACCGACGGTGGCTTCCTCGTTCCGGGCCGGAATGACCACCGACACCGTGGTCCCGCGCTTGGCCGCGACGAGCTCCCGGGTGGTCCAGTCCCCGGCCTTGCTGCTGCGCCGGGTGATCCAGGTGCCGATTTCCGGCGAAACCTGCAGCATGCGTTTCCCCTTCCCTCGTTCGCTTCCGAGGTTCCGGGTGCCGCGTTTCGAGGACCGCTCCGCGGCGCTACCGCGGTGTTACGAGATGGCCGATCGCGTTAACGGGGCGCGCGGGAACCTGCTGACCAGCGACGGCGCGCGTCGACCCCGCGCGACGCTACGATCCAGGCGGCAAAGGGGGGCTCATGACAGCTGCGCACGACGACAAGGACCGGCGATTCCGCCTGGACGTCCTCGCCACCACCGTCCAGGAGGAGCTGATGGCGGCCGGGCTGCCGGTACTGTCCGGCAACGATCCGATCGGCTCGGTCGGCGCCGTCGTGCACGCCGACGTGCCGGGGCTTCGCGGTGTGACGGTCGACTGGCAGGCCCACACCCTCTTCTGGGACGCGAGCCAAGAGGCCATGGCCGAGGACCCGCACCAGGAAGGCGCCGAAGGCCAGGCTTTCGGCCGGCTGGCGGTCGCGGTCGGCGAGGCGATGGCCGAGGCGATGCGGAAGATCCTCACCGCAGCCGGGCTCGAGGTCGCCGACAGCGGCAACGACTACGCGCCCGATCAGCTGCTGGTCACCCGGTGCCTGGCCCGCTCGCCCTGGCAGGTGCGCCGCGATGCCAAGTTCGAACGGCAGCAGGAGGCGATGCGCGCGGCCTGGAACGCGAAGCACGAGGCCGAATGCCCGCACCACGGGCCCGCCGCCGGCCGCGCGGACGACGACCGCTGACCGCGCCGCGGGCCGGTCAGGCGTCTTCTTCCTCGAGCATCTCCGGCGTGACCGCCGACTCGGTGTCCGGGATGTTCAGGTCCTTGGCCCGCTTGTCCGCCATCGCCAGCAGGCGGCGGATGCGGCCCGCCACCGCGTCCTTCGTCATCTGCGGCTCCGACAGCTGGCCCAATTCCTCGAGGGACGCCTGCCGGTTGGACAGCCGGAGCCGGCCCGCCGCCAGGAGGTGGTCCGGGGCCGTGTCGCCGAGGATCTCCAGCGCGCGCTCCACCCGGGCCGCCGCCGCCACCGCCGCGCGGGCCGAGCGGCGCAGGTTCGCGTCGTCGAAGTTGGCCAGGCGGTTCGCCGTCGCGCGGACCTCGCGGCGCATCCGGCGTTCTTCCCACTGCAGGACGCTCGCGTGCGCGCCCAGCCGCGTCAGCAGCGCGCCGATCGCGTCGCCGTCGCGGACGACCACCCGGTCGGCGCCGCGGACCTCCCGGGACTTCGCCTGGATACCCATCCGGCGCGCCGCGCCGACGAGGGCCAGCGCCGCCTCCGGGCCGGGGCAGGTGACCTCGAGCGACGACGAGCGGCCCGGTTCCGTCAGCGACCCGTGCGCGAGGAACGCGCCCCGCCATGCCGCTTCCGCGTCGGCCACGCCGCCGGACACCACGGCCGCGGGCAGCCCGCGCACCGGGCGGCCGCGCTGGTCGATCAGCCCGGTCTGCCGGGCCAGGCCCTCACCGTCCTTCACCACGCGCACGACGTACCGGGTGCCCTTGCGCAGCCCGCCGCTGGCGGTGATGACGTGGACGTCCGAATGGTGGCCGTAGAGCTCGTGGATCTCCTTGCGCAGCCGTCGCGCGACCGAGCCCGTGTCCAGCTCCGCCTCCACGACCACCCGGCCGGCCACGATGTGCAGCCCGCCGGCGAAGCGAAGCAGCGACGCGACCTCCGCCCGGCGCGGCCCGATCTTCGTGATCTCCAGCCGGCTCAGTTCGTCCTTCACCGAAGCGGTCATCGCCATTACTGCCCCTCCCTGCCTTTCGCTCCTCCCCCGTGCTCCCCGCCGAGACCGAGAGCCTCCCGCATGCACAACGCGAGCGCATCAGGATCATGCCGTCCCGCCACTTCGGGGTCGGCGACCGCCCCCAGGTGCGTCCGCCCGCCCAGCCGTTCCGCCGCGCGGCGGAGATTCGCCGGGTCGGGCACCGAATCGCGGTCCGCGATCACCGCGTCGACCCGCAGATCGGGCGCGTGCTCGAAGAGTACGTCGAGGTGCCGCTCCGGCGAGAATCCCGCGGTTTCCCCCGGCTGGGGGACAAGGTTGAGGACGAGCACCTTCGTCGCGGCCGTCCGCACCAGTGCGTCGTGCAGCCCGGGCACCAGCAGGTGCGGCAGGACGCTGGTGAACCACGAGCCCGGGCCGAGGAACACGACGTCGGCGTTCAGCACCGCTTCCACCGCTTCGTCGCACGCCAGCGGCGGGCGTCCCGAACGGCCCGGCGAACGCAGGCTGACGCGCTGCACCTGCCCGGGCGTCGACGCGATCGCGACCTGACCGCGGATCGTGCGCACCGCCGCCGGGTCCTCGCTGTCGAGGCCGCTGACCTCGCCCTCGATGTCCAGCGGCTCCGGCGACATCGGCAGCACGCGGCCCGAGACGCCCATCAGCCGGCACGCCTCGTCGAGCGCGGCGACCGGATCGCCGAGCACTTCGAACAGCCCGGCCAGCAGCAGGTTCCCCACCGCGTGCCCGGCCAGGGCGCCGTCGCCGCCGAAGCGGTGCTGGAAGACCTCGGCCCACAGCGTGCCGCCGTCCTCCGCGGCGAAGGCGGCGAACGCCTGCCGGAGGTCGCCCGGCGGCAGCAGCCCGAGTTCCCGCCGCAGCCGGCCGGACGATCCGCCGTCGTCGGCCACGGTCACGACCGCGGTGACGTCGGGGGTGACCCGCCGCACCGCGGACAGTGTGGCGTGCAGTCCGTGGCCGCCGCCGAGGGCGACCGCGCGCACGTTATTCACGACCAAGGTCGCGGTGCACCACCTTCACGGCCATCCCGTCCTCATTGGACAGACGCTGGGCGAGCTCCTCGGACAGCGCCACGCTGCGGTGCTTGCCGCCGGTGCAGCCGACGGCCAGCGTCAGGTACCGCTTGCCCTCGCGCTTGTAGCCGGCGCCGATCAGCCGCAGCAGCTGGTGGTAGCGGTCCAGGAACTCCTCGGCCCCCTCCTGCGAGAGGACGTAGTTGCGGACCTCGCCGTCGAGCCCGGTGTGCTCGCGCAGCTCCGGGATCCAGAACGGGTTCGGCAGGAACCGGACGTCCATCACCAGGTCGGCGTCCATCGGCAGGCCGTACTTGTAGCCGAACGACAGCACGGTGACCCGGGTCTGGGTGCTCGCCTCCGAGCCGAACGCGTCCTCGATCTTGGCCCGCAGGTCGTGCACCGAGAGCGACGACGTGTCGAGCACCAGGTCGGCCTCTTCGCGCAGCGGCTCCAGCAGCGTCCGCTCCGCCGTGATGCCGTCGGCGAGCCGGCCGTCGCCCTGCATCGGGTGGCCCCGGCGGACGGCCTCGAAGCGCCGCACCAGCACGGCGTCGGTCGCCTCCAGGAACAGCACCCGCGGCTTGTAACCGCGGGCGTCGAGGTCCTTGATCACCGAGGCCAGGTCGTCGGTGAAGGCGCGCGACCGCACGTCCATCACCACCGCCACCTTCGTGATCGCGCCGCGCGCCTGCGCGCCCAGCTCGACCATGGTGGCGATCAGCTCCGGGGGCAGGTTGTCGACGACGAACCAGCCCAGGTCCTCCAGGCACTTGGCCGCCGTGCTGCGGCCCGCCCCGGACAGCCCGGACACGACCGCGACCTCCATGCCGGAGCCGCGGATCTCCTCTTGCGCACTCACTGTGTTTCCCTACTCCCCTGCTCCTGTGCCGTTGCTCGCGCCGGACTCCCCGGCCAGCGCGGCGACCACGGCCTCCGCGGTGCGCCTGCCGAAGCCGGGCACCGCCTCGATCTCTTCGATCCTGGCCTGCTTGAGCTTCTTCACCGAGCCGAAATGCTTGATCAGCGCGGTCCGGCGAGCCTGCCCCAGCCCGGGCACACTGTCCAATTCGGACGTCACCAGCCGCTTGGAGCGCTTCTCGCGGTGGTAGGCGATGGCGAAGCGGTGGGCCTCGTCACGCAGCCGCTGCAGCAGGTACAGCCCCTCCGACGTCCGCGGCAGGATCACCGGATCGGGGTCGGCGGGCAGCCACACCTCTTCGAGCCGCTTGGCCAGCCCGATCACCGCGATGTCGGTGATGCCGAGCTCGGCCAGCACGTCCGCGGCCGCGGTGGCCTGCGGGCCCGCGCCGTCGACGACCAGCAGGTTCGGCGGGTAGGCGAACTTCTTCGGCCGCCCGGTCTCCGGGTCGAGGCCGGGCTTGCTCGTCTCCTCCGCCGTTTCCTTGAGGTAGCGGTAGAACCGCCTTCGCACGACTTCGGCGATCGAGGCGACATCGCCCTCCGTGGCCGCTTCCCGCAGCGCGAAGCGCCGGTACTCGGACTTGCGCGCGAGCCCGTCTTCGAACACGACCAGCGACGCGACGACGTCACTGCCCTGGATGTGGCTGATGTCGATGCACTCGATGCGCAGCGGCGCGGTGTCGAGCCCCAGGAACTCCTGCAGCTCGGTGAGCGCCGCCGAGCGTGCGGTCAGGTCACCCGCCCGCCGCAGCTTGTGCTGGGTGAACGCCTCCCCGGCGTTACGCTGCACGGTCTCGGCGAGGGCCTTCTTGTCGCCGCGCTGCGGCACCCGCAGCTGCACCCGCGACCCCCGCAGCCCGGTCAGCCACTCCGCGACCGCGTCGGCGTCCGCGGGCAGCTCCGGGACCAGCACCTCGCGCGGAACCACCGGCCCCGCGTCGACGTCGTCGCGGGCGTCCAGCTCGGCCTCGTCGCCGTAGAACTGGGTGAGGAAGTGGTCGACCAGCGCCGGGACGTCCATTTCCTCGGCCTTGTCGATCACCCAGCCGCGCTGGCCGCGCACCCGGCCGCCGCGCACGTGGAAGACCTGGACCGCGGCTTCGAGGTCGTCGTGGGCGAACGCCACGACGTCGGCGTCCGTGCCGTCGCCGAGCACCACGGCCTGCTTCTCCATGGCCCGGCGCAGCGCGCCGAGGTCGTCGCGCAGCCGGGCGGCCCGCTCGAACTCGAGCTCTTCGGATGCGGCCGCCATCTCGGTTTCGAGGCGCTTGATCATCACGTCGGTCTTGCCGGCGAGGAAGTCGCAGAAGTCCTCGACGATGTCGCGATGCTCGTCGGCGGAGACGCGCCCGACGCACGGCGCCGAGCACTTGTCGATGTAGCCGAGCAGGCAGGGCCGGCCGATCTGGCCGTGCCGGCGGAACACCCCGGCCGAGCAGGTGCGCGCCGGGAAGACGCGCAGCAGCAGGTCGAGCGTTTCGCGGATGGCCCACGCGTGCGCGTACGGGCCGAAGTACCGCACGCCCTTCTTGCGCGCCCCGCGGTAGACGTGCAGGCGCGGGTACTCCTCGCTCAGCGTCACCGCGAGGACCGGGTAGCTCTTGTCGTCGCGGTAGCGGACGTTGAACCGGGGGTCGAACTCCTTGATCCAGTTGTACTCGAGCTGGAGCGCTTCGACCTCGGTGGCGACGACCGTCCACTCGACGCTCGCGGCCGTGGTGACCATCTGGCGCGTGCGCGGGTGCAGGCCGGAGAGGTCGGCGAAGTAGGAGTTCAGCCTGCTGCGGAGGCTTTTCGCCTTGCCGACGTAAATGACCCGCTTGGCCGCGTCGCGGAACTTGTACACGCCAGGGGCGTCCGGGATGCTCCCCGGCGAGGGACGGTAGGTGGTCGGGTCAGCCACCACCCCAGCCTATTTGCCGCCACCGACAGTTTTCGCGCGCCCCCGGCGGGCCCGCCGGAAGCAGGGTGCCGGGCCGATCCCGACCGTCGTCGGTGTGCCCCCGGGTGACGCGGTGGTTACTTTCCGACCGACCGGTTGGGGCGCCCGGGTGTACGTCAACACGCCCGGCGCGACGGCTCGCCGCGCCGCCCGTTCCTGTCGGTGGGGTGTGGGATGCTCACGGCATGCGGATCGCCACCTGGAACGTGAACTCCATCGTCCCCCGCCTGCCGCGCGTGCTGGACTGGCTGGAGAAGACCGCACCGGACGTGCTGTGCCTGCAGGAGCTGAAGAACACGACCGAGGCGTTCCCGGCCGCGGAGATCGAGGCGCTGGGGTACGAGGTCGCCGCGTACGGGCTCGGGCGCTGGAACGGCGTGGGGATCGTCTCCCGGGTGGGGCTGGCCGACGTCGTGCGCGGGCTGCCGGGCGAGCCGCAGTTCGACGGGGCTTCGGAGGCCAGGGCGATCGGCGCGACGTGTGGTGGCGTGCGGGTGTGGTCGGTGTACGTGCCCAACGGGCGCGAGCCGGACAACCCGCACTACGCGTACAAGCTGGAGTGGCTGGAGGCCCTGCGGTCGCTGGTGGCTTCGGAGGTTTCGGCGGATCGCCCGTTCGCGGTCCTGGGCGACTTCAACGTGGCCCCGACGGACGCGGACGTGTGGGACATCGCCCTGTTCGCGGAGTCGACCCACGTGACCGAGCCGGAGCGCGACGCACTGGCCCGGCTGCGTGACCTCGGGCTGTCGGACGTCTTCCCGCGGCCGCTGAAGTACGACCACCCGTTCACGTACTGGGACTACCGGGCGGGGAACTTCCCGAACAACAAGGGCATGCGCATCGACCTGGTGTACGGGAACGCGCCGTTTTCCGGCGCCGTGACGGATTCCTATGTGGACCGTGAGGCGCGGAAGGGCAAGGGACCGTCGGACCACGCGCCGATCGTCGTCGACCTGGACCTCTGACGCCGGTTCCGGCGTCAGAGCTCAAGAGTTGGCCGCGCGGTGCAGTTTCCGCAGGGCCCGCACCGCTTCCACCGCGCGGTCCCGGTCCACGGCCTGCACCGCCATCACCGAGTGGTACTCGTCGTCCGGCAGCTCCAGCCGTGCCCACGAAGCACCGTCCGGGAAACTGACCGACAGCACGTCGCTCCACGCGAACCGGCGGGTCAGCAGCACGTTCCGGACCTCGATGCCGTCCGCGTCCGCCCGCACCCGCGCGACCGCGAACAGCATCACACCCGCCGCCAGCAGGATGCCGATGCCGACCATCGCCGCCTGGTCGGAGCGCTGGAAGCGCACCCCCGTGTCGCCGTTGCGCAGCAGGACCGCGACCACCACGAACACCGCCAGCAGCGCCACCGCCAGCACGCTGCACATGATCATCGCCCGCCGGGGGCGGATGACCAGCGTCGAAGAAGTACCCACGCTCACACGAAACCCCGCTCGGTCCACGGCTGGCGCAGGCCCCGCAGCACGTGCGCGGAGTCCAGGGCCGCCACCGTCGCCTCGTAGCCCTTGTCCTCCTTCGAGCCCGGCCGGCCCGACCGGTCGACGGCCTGCTCGTGCGTGTCGCACGTCAGGACGCCGTTGCCGACCGGGGTGCTCTCGTCGAGCGCCACCCGCGTCAGGCCCGCCGTCACCGCGTCGCACACGTACTCGAAGTGCGGGGTGCCGCCCCGGATGACCACGCCCAGCGCGACCACCGCGTCGTGGTTGCGGGCCAGCGCCTGCGCCACCACCGGCAGCTCGACCGCGCCCGCGACGTGGACCACGGTCGGCGCTTCCTCCAGCTCCGCGTCCTTCGCCGCGGCCAGGGCCCGCTCCAGCAGGACGTCGGTGATGTCCGCGTTCCACCGGGTGGCCACGATGCCGAGCTTCAGCGCCTTGCAGTCGGAGAGGTCCAGCTCGACGTCCGGACGGCCTTCGCCGCTCACAGTGCTCCTCCATCCGCGTGCTCGGGGCCGGCGCCGACCTGGTCGTAATGCTCGAGCTGGGCCAGGTCGTGGCCCATCCGGTCGCGCTTGGTCCGCAGGTAGCGCAGGTTCTCCGGGTTCGGCGAGATCGGCAGCGGCACCCGGCCGGTGACGCGCAGGCCGTAGCCCTCGAGGCCGACCCGCTTGGCCGGGTTGTTCGACAGCAGCCGCATGGTGCGGACGCCGAGGTCGCAGAGGATCTGCGCGCCGGTGCCGTAGTCGCGGGCGTCGGCCGGCACGCCCAGTGCGAGGTTCGCGTCGACGGTGTCCGCGCCGTCGTCCTGCAGCTGGTAGGCCTGCAGCTTGTGCAGCAGGCCGATGCCGCGGCCCTCGTGGCCGCGGATGTAGAGCACGACGCCGCGTCCCTCGGTGGCCACCGCTTCCAGCGCCGCCTCCAGCTGCGGGCCGCAGTCGCAACGCAGCGAGCCGAAGACGTCGCCGGTCAGGCACTCGGAGTGGACGCGCACCAGGATGTCCTGGCCGTCGCCGATCTCGCCGTAGACGAACGCGACGTGCTCGATGCCGTCGAGGAGCGAGTCGTAGCCGACCGCGCGGAACGTGCCCGCGGCCAGCGGGATGCGCGCCTCGGCGACCCGCTCGACCTGCTTCTCGGTGCGACGGCGGTAGGCGATCAGGTCGGCGATGGTGATGATCGCGAGGTCGTGGTCGGCGGCGAACACCTCGAGCTCGTCGCGGCGCGCCATGTCGCCTTCGTCCTTCTGCGACACGATCTCGCAGAGCACGCCGGCGGGGGCGAGCCCGGCCATCCGGGCCAGGTCGACCGAGGCCTCGGTGTGCCCGGGACGGCGCAGCACGCCGCCCTCCTTCGCGCGCAGCGGCACGACGTGCCCGGGACGGCGGAAGTCCTTCGCGGTGGACGCCGGGTCGGCGAGCAGCCGGATCGTGTGCGCGCGGTCGGCGGCGGAGATGCCGGTGCTGATGCCCTCGGCGGCGTCGACCGTGACGCTGTACGCGGTGCCCCGCGCGTCCTGGTTGGTGTGGTACATCGGCGGCAGGTCCAGCCGGTCGGCCTCGGCCTCGGTCAGCGCCACGCAGACGTAGCCCGAGGTGTAGCGGACCATGAAGGCCAGCAGCTCCGGCGTCGCCTTCTCGGCGGCGAAGATGAGGTCACCCTCGTTTTCCCGGTCCTCGTCGTCGACCACGACGACCGGGCGGCCCGCCGCGATGTCCGCGATCGCCCGCTCGATGGCGTCGGCGTCGAACACCGCTCCGGCACCGCACGGGGTCCAGCCTGCTTCGGGCTCTGCCGCACTCGTCTCACTCATGACCGCTCCTCCGTGCCGCCGTCCCGATTCTGCACCTGGTCGCGGATATGTGCCTCGGCCAGCTTCTCCACGTACTTCGCGACCACGTCGACCTCGAGGTTCACCAGGTCGCCGGGCTCGCGGCCGCCGAGGGTCGTCGCGTCCAGCGTGGTCGGGATCAGGGCGACCGCGAACTGGTCGTCGCCGATCGCCGCGACGGTCAGCGACACGCCGTCGACCGCGATGGAGCCCTTCTCGACCACGTACCGGGACAGGTGCTTCGGCAGCGCGAACGTCGTGACGCCGTTCCCGTCGCGGCCGAGGAACACGCCGGTCCCGTCGACGTGGCCCTGCATGATGTGCCCACCGAGCCGGCCGCCGGCCGGGGTGGCGCGTTCGAGGTTGACCCGGTCGCCGACCGCGACCTTGGCCAGGCTCGACCGCTGCAGCGTCTCGTCGACGACGTCGACGGTGAACTCGCCGCCCGCCACCTCGACGACGGTCAGGCACACCCCGCTGACCGCGATCGAGTCGCCGTGCCCGGCGTCGCTGGTGACCAGCGGGCCGCGGACGCGCAGCCGGGCCGCGTTGGTCAGCTGCTCGACCGCGGTGACTTCGCCGATCTCCTCGACTATGCCGGTGAACACGTGCGCTGCCTCCTTGTGAGCCGGTCCTCCCATCCAACACCCGCCGCGGCCCGGTGGCTTCTCCGGTGCCGCTGCGGGGTTCAGCCGGCCCGGCCGCGGGCCGCCTGTTCGCGCAGCGCGGCGACCGCCTTGCCCGGGTCGGCGGCGCCGTAGACGGCGGATCCGGCGACGAAGCAGTCGACGCCCGCCTCGGCGGCCTGTTCGATGGTCTCGGCGTTGATCCCGCCGTCGATCTCGACGATCAGCTTGAGGTGCCCGGTGTCGACCAGCCGCCGCGCCGTGCGGACCTTCTCCAGGACGTCCGGGATGAACGACTGCCCGCCGAAGCCCGGCTCGACCGACATGACCAGCAGCGTGTCGTAGTGCTTGAGCGCGTCGAGCCACGGCTCGAGCGCGGTGCCCGGTTTGATCGAGAGGCCGGCCTTCGCGCCCGCGGCGCGCAGGTTCTTCGCCAGCGCCACCGGGTCCTTCGCGGCCTCGGCGTGCACGGTGACGTTGTAGGCGCCGGCCTCGGCGTACCCGGTCGCCCAGCGGTCCGGGTCGTCGATCATCAGGTGGCAGTCGATCGGCAGGTCGGTGCTGTCGATCAGGGCCTTGGCCACGGGCAGGCCCAGGGTCAGGTTGGGCACGAAGTGCGCGTCCATGACGTCGACGTGGACCCAGTCGGCGCGGGTCTCCCCACCGCCGGCGACGGCGGCGATCTCTTCGCCGAGCCGGGCGAAGTCCGCCGCGAGGATGCTGGGTGCGATCAAAGGTCGGTCTGCCACGTTCCGAGTGTAGGAGGACCGCGCTAACGCTCGCTAACCGGTTGTGACCAGGATCTGGCTCCGGAGAGGGAGGTCACGCGGCACCGGCGCACCCTAATCTCGGCGGCATGTCCGGTTTCGCGAGATCCCTGCTGCGCCCCGATGGTTACCGCAGCGTGCCCTATGCCCTGCTCGGGATGGCGCTGGCGCTGCCCGCGATGCCGTTCGCCCTCGTCGCCGCGTTGTTCCCCGGTACGCCCCGGCTGCTGTTCGTCCTCGCGCTGGTGCCGGTCGCCACGGTGCTGGCGGTGGCCGGGCTGAGCGGGCCCATGCGGCGCTTCGGCGTCGCCGTCGCCAACGCGGTGCTCGGCACCGAGCTGCCGTCGCCCGGCCGGGTGCGGCCCGCCTGGCCGGACCGGCTGCGCTCGGCCGCCTGGCTGGTGCTGCACGCCGGGCTGGGCGTGCTGCTGCTCGCGGTGGAAGGCGTGCTGCTGATCGGCGTCTTCATCCCGGTGATGTGGCTGAACGGCGACCAGGGACAGTTCGCGTTCTTCGGCACGACCGCCGTCGCCGGCGCGTGGACGGTGCCGGTCGCGCTCGGCATGCTGGCGCTCGCGCTGCTGGTCGCCGCGGCCGCCACCCCCGTGTTCCGGGCCGGCGCGACGGCGCTGCTGAGCCCTTCGGCGACCGAACGCGCCGCGCTGGCCGAACGGCGCTCGGCCGTGCTCGCCCAGCGCAACCGCCTGGCCCGCGAGCTGCACGACTCCATCGGGCACACGCTCACGACGTCGACCATCCAGGCGGCGGCCGCGGCCGACCTGGTCGAGGCGGACCCGGCCCAGGTCCGGCGCGCACTCGGCACGATCGAAGAAGTTTCCCGCAACGCCCTCGAAGACCTCGACCACGTCCTGGGCCTGCTTCGCGAGGAGCCGGCCGCGAAGGCGCCGACGCGGACGCTGGCCGAAGTGGACGTCCTCGCCGTGCGGGCCCGCGAAGCCGGGCTCGACGTCCGCCTGGCCGTCACCGGGCCGGTCGCCGCGCTGCCCGCCACGGTGTCGCGTGAGGGCTACCGGATCGTCCAGGAGGGCTTGACGAACGCACTGCGCCACGCCGGTCCCGGCGCGGTCGACGTCCGGGTCGAGGCCGGGCCGGACCGCCTCGGCATCGCGGTCGTCAACGCGCTGGCCGGCGACGGGCCGCGGACCGGGCGGCGCGGGCTGGCCGGGCTCGCCGAGCGCGTCGAAGCCCTGCGCGGCGAGCTCGACGCCGGCCCGGACGGCCGGCAGTGGCGGCTGAACGCGACCATCCCGCTGCGGGCGGGCGCGTGACGCCGTCGGTGCTGCTCGCCGACGACGAGCCGCTGGTCCGCACCGGGCTGCGGGCGCTGCTGGAACAGCAGGGCCTGCCGGTGGTCGGCGAGGCGGCCGACGGCGGCGAGGTCCTGGAAGCGGTGCGGCGGACCCGGCCGGACGTCGTGCTGATGGACGTCCGGATGCCCGGCACGGACGGCATCGAGGCCACCCGACAGGTGCTCGCGGCGCTCGCGGACCCCCCGAAGATCCTGGTCGTCACGACGTTCGACAACGACGACTACGTGCACGAGGCGCTGCTGGCCGGGGCCAGCGGGTTCCTGCTGAAGCGGGCCCGCAAGGAGGAGATCGCGCACGCCGTGCGGACGGTCGCCGCCGGTGAGTCGCTGCTGTTCCCGGCGGCGATCCGGCGGCTGGTGCACGGACGGCTCGCGAGCGGCGAGCACGCCCGGGCGGCGAAGACGCTCACCCGCCGTGAAGCCGAAGTGCTCCGGCTCATCGCCACCGGACTGTCCAATCAGGACATCGCGGTCGCGCTGGTGATCAGCCTGGAGACGGTGAAGACGCACGTGGGCAACATCTTCGCCAAGCTCGGTGCCGGCAACCGCAGCCAGGCCGTGGTCATCGCGTACGAGGCCGGGGTGGTGCGGCCGGGGCACGTCGCCGGCCGCTGACCCGAGTGGAGGTGGGGTTTACCCCAGGAAGATCCGGTGGTCTGCCCCATCCCGCCGGGTGGCCCGGTTCCCCTAGCGTGGGGGATCGAGACACCAGGGGGTTCATCCATGCGAAAGTCCTTACGCGGCAAGCGAACCGTCGCCGTCGGCACGCTCGTCGCGCTGCTCGCCGCCACCACCGCCGCACCCGCGCTCGCCACCACGGCGGATCCGGTGCAGGACAGCCTCGACGTCCTCACCGCCCAAGACGGCGTGCCGGGCGCCGAAGCCGTCGTCCAGGACGGCCGGCGGACGCGGGTCGTGCGCAGCGGCACCGGCGACGTCCTCACCGGGAAGCCGTTCCCGCGTGACGGCTCGTTCCGCGCGGGCAGCGTCACGAAGACGTTCGTCGCGACGGTGGTCCTGCAGCTGGTCGGCGAAGGCCGGGTGAAGCTGGACGCCCCGGTCGAGCGGTACCTGCCGGGCGCGCTCCCCGACCCCCGGATCACCGTGCGGCAGCTGCTCCAGCACACCAGCGGGCTCTACAACTACACGCAGGACTTGGCCGGCGTCGACCCGGAAACGCTGCGCCACCGCGGCGCCGAACCGGCCGAGCTGCTGGCGATGGCGCTGAAGCACCCGCCGCTGTTCCCGCCCGGCGCGAAGTGGTCGTACTCCAACACCAACTACATCGTGGCCGGGATGATCGCCGAACGCGTGACCGGGCGTGACCTCGGTGGCGAGATCGCCCGCCGGATCACCCGGCCGCTGGGCCTGCACGGCACCTACCTCCCCCGCCGCGGCGACGAGAAGCTGCCCGCGCCGCACGCCGTCGGCTACACGCCCGTCAGCGGGCAGCTGGTCGACTTCAGCGACTTCGACGCGACGATCGCCGGCGCGGCGGGCGGCCTGGTCACGACGCCGTCCGACCTCGACCGGTTCTACGGCGCACTCCTGGCCGGGCGGCTGCTGCGCCCGGCCGAGCTGGCGGAGATGCAGCGCACGGTCCCGGCCGAGCTGGGCATCCCGGGTGCCGGCTACGGCCTGGGGCTGGGCAGCATCCCGCTGTCCTGCGGCGGCGTGGCCTGGGGGCACGGCGGGTCGATTCCGGGCTTCACGACGATGTCCGGGGTGGCCGCGAACGACCACCGGGTGACGCTCGTGGCGAACCAGGACCCGCTGCCGGACGGCGCGTCGGCGCACGTGATGGCCGCCTTCGACGCCGCCGCCTGCTCAGGGCAGTAGGTCCAGGGCCTCGGTCCACGGCCGCCGGACGTCCAGGCGGTGCAGCGTCACCCCGGCGCCCGCGAGGGTGTCGAGGTGGCGCTGCCACGCCGGGTGGTGCACCCGGGTGTCCTGGATCTGGTACGCCACGACGATCGTGGTCCCCGGCGCACCCAGCACGTCGCCGAGCACGGTCAGGGCCTGGTTGTCCGCGATGCCGAGCGCGAGCTTGGCGACCGAGTTGGCCGACGCCGGGGCGAAGAGGAACACCTCCGGATCGGGGTGCGGCCGCGGTTCGCCGGGCAGCCGGGACACGCTGCGGACCGGCAGGTCCGTGCACGCGGCGAGGTCGTCGAGGCCACCGGTGGACTCCAGCCAGCGCATCGCGGCCGGCGTCAGCGTGATCGCCGGCCGCCAGCCGCGGGCCGCGGCGGGTTTCGCCAGCTCGGCGGCGAACCGGACGTCCAGTCCGCCGCACGAGCTGGCGACCAGCCCGAGATCTCTCACGGTCGGCCCGTCACGGTTTGCGGAGCACGGCGCAGAACATCGCGTCCGTGCCGTGGCGGTGCGGCCACAGCTGCACGTACGGCCCGGCACCGAGCTGCGGGACGTCGGGGAAGAACGCGCGCGCGTCCAGCACCTCGCCCTTCAGCCGCCGCGCCGTCTCCGCGAAGACGCCCTCGGTTTCGGCGAGGTGCGGCGAGCAGACGACGTAGGTGAGCGCGCCACCGGGCCGCAACAGGGCGTAGGCCGCGGTGATCAGCTCGCCCTGCAGCTTCGTGAGGTCGGCGACGTCGGACGGCTGACGCCGCCAGCGCGCCTCCGGCCGCCGCCGCAGCGCGCCGAGGCCGCTGCACGGCGCGTCGACGAGGATCCGGTCGTAGCCCGGCTCCAGGCCGCTTTCGCGGCCGTCGCCCACGTGCACCTTCACCGGCAGGCCGATCGTGGCCTTCTCGACGAGCTTCGCGCGGTGCGGCGCCTTCTCCACGGCGTCGACGGTCGCCCCGCTCAGCGCCGCCAGCGAGCCGAGCATCGTCGCCTTGCCGCCGGGGCCGGCGCACAGGTCGAGCCAGCGTTCGTCCGAGCCTTCGAGAGGCACCTTCGTCGCGGCGATCGCGCAGAGCTGGCTGCCCTCGTCCTGCACCGCGGCCAGCCGCTCGCGGACGGGCTCGACGTCGGCCGGGTCGCCGGCGCCGGCGGGCAGCCGGACGCCGTAGGGCGAGTACGGCGCCGGGTCGCCGCCGGTGATCGCGGCGAGCTCGTCGGCGCTGATCTCACCGGGGCGGGCCACGAGGTGCACCTCGGGCCGCGCGTCGTCGGCTTCGAGCGCGGCCTTCAGCTCCGCGCCTTTGTCCCCCAGCGCTTCGGCGAACGACCGGGCGATCCAGCGCGGGTGCGCGGTGCGCAGCGCGAAGGCGCCGATCGGGTCGGTGCCCTCGTCGGGCGCCAGCTCGTCCAGCCAGGTCTGCTCGTCCTTTTCGGACACCTTGCGCAGGATGGCGTTGGCGAACCCCGTGGCCCACGAACCCGCTTCCGCGCGCACGAGGTCCACAGTGGACGTGACGGCGGCGTGCTCGGGGATGCGCGTGCGCAGCAGCTGGTAGACGCCGAGGCGCAGCGCGTCGAGCACCGCGGGGTCGGTCTTGGACAGCGGCCGCTCGGCGCAGGACTCGATGATCGCGTCGAGCAGGCCCTGCGCCCGCGACGTGCCGTACGTCAGCTCGGTGGCCAGCGCCGCGTCCCGGCCGGTGATCCGCCGCTCGCGCAGCAGGTCCGGCAGGACCAGGTTGGCGTAGGCGTCCTTCGTCCGGACGGCGGCGAGGACGTCGAACGCGGCCTGCCGGGCCGGGTCCACCTCGGGCGGGCGGCGCGGCCCTTCCTTGCGCGGTGCCGGACGGCCCCGCTGCGGCCGTGACGGACGTCGTTCCTTGTGGTCGTTCACCGGAGGCGCTCTCCCTGGTCGATCCTCGTACCGCGCGCCCAGTCGGTGGCCGCCATCCGTTTCTTGCCGGGTGCCTGGACCTCGCCGAGCCGCAACGGCTTCGTCGCCGTCCCGACCAGCACCCGTTTGCGTTCGACCACGATCTCGCCCGGCGGCGGGCCGGGTTCGTCGAGCACCGTGACCGGGCCGAGCTTGAACCGTTCCCCGCGGAACTCCGCCCACGCGCCCGGTTCGGGGGTGACCGACCGGATCTGCCGGTCGACCGCCGAGGCCGGGTCGGCGAAGGACACCCGCGCGTCCTCGACCGTGACCTTCGGCGCGTAGCTGACCCCCTCGGCGGGTTGCTCCCGCGCGACCAGGCTGCCGTCGGCCAGGCCGTCCATGGTGGACAGCAGCAGCTTGGCCCCGGACTCCGCGAGCCGCCCGAGCAGCGCGCCGGCGGTGTCGGTGGCCCCGATCGTCTCGGTGACGACGCCGTAGACCGGGCCGGCGTCCAGTTCCTTGACGATCCGGAAGGTCGAGGCGCCGGTGATCTCGTCCCCGGCGCGGATCGCGGCCTGCACGGGCGCGGCCCCCCGCCACGCGGGCAGCAGCGAGAAGTGCAGGTTCACCCAGCCGAGCCGCGGGATGTCGAGGGCCGGCTGCGGCAGCAGCGCCCCGTAGGCGACGACCGGGCAGGCATCCGGCGCGAGCTCGGCCAGGCGCGCGAGAAAAGCCGGATCGCCGGCGCGCGCGGGCGTCAGGACTTCGATGCCGTGTTCGTCGGCAAGCGCACCGACGGGCGACCGGACGACCCGCCGGCCGCGCCCGGCCTGCGCATCGGGCCGGGTGACCACGGCAACGACCTCGTGCCGGCCGGAATCGAGCAGGGCGCGCAGGGCGGGGACCGCCGGGTCGGGAGTGCCGGCGAAGACGAGCTTCATCGGCCCACCCCCGGCGGAAGCAGGGTTTCAGGTGGCTGGAACATCAAGGCCGAGTCTAGAAGGCCCCCTTCACCGGGGCGCGCCCAGCTCAGGCCTGGTTGTCCACAGGGTCACCGTGATGTGGACAACCGGGCCTGGCCACGGTCTTTCCCGGCTTTTCGTCGGCCCCCCTCGATACACTGGAGCCGGGGCCGGTCCCCCGGAGAGGGCGGGGGCCGCCTCGGGGCGGCCGCTACCAGCCGGCTGGCCACACCACCTGGGCCGCGCCCTGGCCGCGCCGGACCGGTTCCGCCGCCGCCAGCCAGCGGCCGTCGCGCAGGCGCTCGACTCCCGTTGCCGCGCCGATCTCCGCCGGTGCCGTCGAGAAGCCCTGACCGCGGGCCCTCAGCGCCGCCGTCTCCGGCTGGTCGAGGAACGCCTGCTCCACCTGGGCGGCCGCCGAGTTCCGCTGGGACGCGCGCGGCGCCGCGATGGCGTCCTCCAGGGACAAGCCGCGGTCGACGCGGCCGAGGATCACCTGGAGCACCGTCGTGATGATCGACGCGCCGCCCGGCGAACCGGCCGCGAAGAACGGGCGTCCGTGGTCGAGCACGATCGTCGGCGCCATCGACGAGCGGGGGCGCTTGCCCGGGCCCGGCAGGTTCGGGTCGGGCACGCCCGGCGTCACCGGCGTGAACGAGAAGTCGGTCAGCTCGTTGTTGAGCAGGAACCCGCGGCCCGGCACGACGATGCCGCTGCCGCCCTCCTGCTCGATGGTCAGCGTGTAGGCGACGACGTTGCCCCACTTGTCGGCGACCGTGAGGTGGGTGGTGTTCTCGCCTTCGTACGGCGTCGGCGCGGCGGTCGCGCCCGCGGCGCACGGCACCGGGTGCCTCGGGTCGGCCGGGGCGACCGGGCTGGTCGCGGCCTTGTCCTTCGAGATCAGGCACGCCCGCGAGTCGGCGAAGCGCTGGCTGAGCAGCTCGCGCGCCGGGACGTCGACGAAGGCCGGGTCGCCGATCCAGCGGTTGCGGTCGGCGAAGGCGAACCGGGTCGACTCCAGGAAGTACTGCAGGTAGTCGGCCTTGCTCGCGTGCTTGAGGTCGAAGTTCTCGAGGATGTTGAGCGCTTCGCCGACCGTCAGCCCGCCCGACGACGGCGCCGGCATGCCGTAGACGTCGAGCCCGCGGTAGGTCGCGTGGGTCGGGCGGCGCTCGATCACGTCGTAGGCGGCGAGGTCGCCGGTGGTCAGCTTCCCGGGCCGGACGTTCAGCGTCGAGGCCGGGTCGACCGGCGGTTTCTGCACGGTCTTGGCGATGTCCGCGCCGATCGGGCCGTGGTACAGCGCGTCGACGCCGTAGCGCTCGAGCTGCGCGTACGTGGCGGCCAGGTCGGGGTTCTTGAAGACGGTCCCGGGTGCCGGCGGCGCGCCGCCCGGCAGGTACAGCGACCGTGTCGACGGGAACGCGGAGAACCGCGCGGCGTTGTTCGCGATCTGCGTCTGGAACGTCGGGTCGACGACGAAGCCCTTGCGCGCGAGGTTCTCCGCGGGCTTCAGCGCCTTCGCCAGCGGCCGCGTCCCCCACTTGCGCAGCGCCTCGGCCCAGGTCGCGGGTGTGCCGGGCACGCCGACGCTCAGACCGCTGGTGACGGCGTCGGCGAACGGCAGCGGCTGGCCGTTCTCGACGAAGAGGTTTTCGTCGGCGGTCTTCGGCGCGGTTTCGCGGCCGTCGAGGGTGTGCACGCGGTGGGTCTTGGCGTCGTAGTAGACGAAGAACCCGCCGCCGCCGACCCCGGCGGAGAACGGATCGGTGACGCCGAGCGCGGCGGCGACCGCGACGGCGGCGTCGACGGCGTTCCCGCCGTCGCGCAGGACCTGGGTGCCGATCGCGGTGGCGTCGGCGTCGATGCTGGCCACGGCGCCCCCGAAGCCGGTGGCGACCGGTGACTTCGGGGTGGGGGTGGCCGCGGTGGCCGGTCCGCTCGCGACGGTGGTGACGAGCGCGGCGGCAGCGGCGATGACGAGGATTCGGCGGCTTCTGTGCGCGGGCATGCGGGCGAGTCTGCCCCTCGCGCCAGGCGGCTACAAGACACCAAGGGCGCGATTCGCCCGCATTGTCAACTTTTCACGCACTTTAGGGGTTCGCGAAATTGATTCACATGGAGCAGTGACGCTGCGGCCCTCGCTGTAACAGAATCGTGCGGCGCGGCCTGCACACCGCGCACCGCGAGGGCAAGCGAAAGGACAACCGAAGATGACCGCACCGCGAAGGGGGTGGCGCCGCCTGCTCGGCGCCGCGCTCACGGTCTCGACCGCCCTGCTGGTCGTGACCGCCGGCACCGCCGAGGCGTCGCCGCCGCTTCCCGAACAGGACGCCACCGGCAACCACGAAATGGGCGCGGCGATCCGCGCCCATGACGGGGCGGCACCGGCCGGGTTGGCCCCGGCGTCGGTGGACGCGAGCGTTCCCGGCATCGATGTAAGCGCTTACCAGGGCACCGTGAACTGGGCGTCGTACTGGAGCGCGGGCAAGAAGTTCGCCTACGTCAAGGCGACCGAGGGCACCGGCTACCAGAACGCGTACTTCAGCCAGCAGTACACGGGCTCCTACAACGTCGGCATGATCCGCGGCGCGTACCACTACGGCCGTCCGGACACCTCCGGCGGCGCGGCCCAGGCCGACTACTTCGTCGCCCACGGCGGTGGCTGGTCGAAGGACGGCAAGACGCTGCCGGGCACGCTCGACATCGAGTGGGGCCCGGACAACGCCTGCTACGGCAAGACCCCGGCGCAGATGGTGGCGTGGATCAAGGCGTTCAGCGACGAGTACCACGCGAAGACGACCCGCTGGCCGGTGATCTACACGGCGACGAACTGGTGGAGCCAGTGCACCGGCAACACCGGCGACTTCAGCTCGACGAACCCGTTGTGGGTGGCGCGCTACGCGTCGTCGGCGGGCACACTGCCGTACAACTGGGGCTTCTACACGTTCTGGCAGTACAGCTCCTCGCCGATCGACCAGGACACGTTCAGCGCGGACATCACGCGCCTGAAGGTGCTGGCGACGGGCTGATTTCCCGAGCCGTTCCCGACTTATGCGGGTTACGCGGGTGGCGCGGTCGCCGGAAGACTCGACCGCGTCACCCACGCCGTGGAGGGAATCCCGTGCGCCTGTCCGCTCTGCTCCCCCTGCTCGCCGCCGTTCCGCTTTTCGCGCTTCCCGGCACCGCCGTGGCCGCGCCCGGCTGCTTCGACCCGGCCGCGCCGCTGACCGTGGAGGAACAACGCCTGACCGCCACCCTGCCGGCCGGCGGGCCCGCCGTCGGGCCCGAGCTCGTCCGGCTGGCCGGGCTCGACCCGTTCGTCGCCGACGTGAAGCACGACCTCTGCGCGGCGCGCACCCCCCGCCGGGCCGAACGCGTCGTCACGCAGGCCGGCGCCCGGCTGTGGCGGACGGCCGTCGACCGCGCCCAGGGCCGCCGTCCCGATCTCGGCACCCTCGACCGGTTCGACGACCGGCCGCTGTACTGGGCCCGGCTGCAGCTGAGCAGCGCGCTCCGGCAGTGGCGGCCGTCGTTCCCGCTGCCGGACCGGAAGGCCCTGCTCACGGCGTTCGACCGCGGCTCCCGCGGCCTCGACGACGTCCGGTTCCCGCTCGGGAAGACGCGGCGGGTCATGGTGAGCGGCTTCGACCCGTTCCAGCTGAACGGCCCGGGGCTCACGATTTCGAACCCCGCCGGGGCGTCGGCGCTGCAGCTGGACGGCCGGGTCCTCGACACCCCCTCGGGCCCGGCCGTGGTCCAGGCGGTGAGCTTCCCGGTGGTGTGGGGGTACTTCGACGAAGGCATCGTCGAGGCGGCGTACGGCCCGGCTCTGCGCGACCGGGCACGGCGGCCGGACGTCGTGCTGACGATCAGCCAGGGCCGCCCGGGCCGGTTCGACGTCGAACGCTGGGCGGGCGCCTGGCGCGGCGGCTTCCCGGACAACAACGACGCGTCGGTGACGGGCGGAGTCCCGCCGGCGGCGGGCTGGCCGCAGCCGGACGTCCAGTTCATCGAGACGACGCTGCCGTACTCGCGGATGCTCGAGGTGCCCGGCGCCTACCCGGTGAACTTCAACCAGGCGTTCTGCGTGTGGCCGGACGCGGCGCACCCGGGCACGGGCACGCCGGTGTGCCGTTCGGACGCCCCGGCGCCCGGGGAGATCGCGGCTTCGGGCGGCGGCGGGAACTACCTGTCCAACGAATCGATGTTCCGGGCGAACCGGCTCCGGCTGGGACTGGGCCTGACGTCGGTGGCGGGCGGTCACCTGCACACACCGGTGCTGGGCCAGCCGACGGGGTTGACGGACCCGGCGTTCGAATCCCGCCGGCAGGCGATCGCGGCCCAGGTGATTTCGTTGACGGCGGCCGCCGCGGGCGGACCCGGCCCGGAAATCCGCCCGCAGCAAGCAGAATCCCCGCAGGCGGCGCTGGAATCCTTGTCAGGCACGGTGTTGGGCCGCTGATCCGGCGGAAGTTACCGCGCGCGATTCGTCATTGTGCGCACGAGTCGTAAAGGGTATATCACCAAGTGTGACACGTGGGTTTCGCGCGCTTCTGGGAGAGGACCGATGGAACCGGCTCCTGAACCATGGCGTCGAGCGGGTGTACCCGCCGGGAAGCCGCCTGCTCCAGCAGGGCGATCCGGGCTCGGCGGTTCTCGCCCTGGTTTCCGGACGCGTCAAGGTCCTCGGCACCGAACCCGACGGCGGACAACTGCTGATCACCCTGCGCGGAGCCGGAGATCTGGTCGGCGAGATCGCCGCCCGGCGGCTGTCGAAACGCACGGCCACCGTCGAAACGATCGATCGCTGCACGGCCCGCGTCCTTTCCGTCGACCGGTTCAACGCGTTCCTGAACAGGTACGACGGACATCCGGCCCTTACCGATTACCTGGTCACGAAACTCTCCCAGACGGTGCCATACCAGGTGGAACTCGTGCACTTCGGCCCCGAACGCAAAATCGCGCGCCTGCTACTCGAGGTCGTCGCACTCGCCGACTGGTCATCGGCCAACCCGGACCGGATCCCGTTCTCCCAGCAGGAGGTAGCCGACGCGCTGGGCATGGCGCGCAGCACCGTCGCCCTGCACCTGCACCGGCTCCGCGAGATCGGCGCGCTTCGAACCGGGCCGCGTCTGATGGTTTCCGACCTCGAGGTACTGAAGGCCTCCGCGGGAGTGTGATACAGATCACTTTTCAACTGTCCGGCGGCGGACAGTACACGCTTGCGATCCTCGCCACCCTCGTCGTCGGAGCTCGACGACAAGGAGAAGCACGTGACGCGAACAACCACTGAACTGCCTCCCTACCGGGCCCTGCTCGCCGTGGACATCAGGGACTTCAGCGGCACCCTCGGAAAGGACCACGCCCGGATCACCGATGCGGTGCCGACGATCCTGCGTTCCGCGTTCCAGCGGTGCGGCCTCGCCGACGCATGGGCGGAGAAGCGGTTCGGCTTTGGCACCGGCGACGGCTATGCGCTCGGGCTGCCCTCGGCCGTGCTGCCGTTCTTGCTGAACCCGTTCCTCTCTGCTCTGCAGGAGGAACTCCTTTACCGCGACGAAGTGGACGCCGACCCGGTGCCGTTGCGGATGCGCGTCAGCGTCCACGTCGGTCCGGTGACCGATTCGGGGCAGGGACTGCTCAGCGAAGGGAGCGGAACTGCTCGCATCGAAACGCATCGGCTGCTCGACGCAGCGCCGGTCCGTGAGCTGCTGAACCGGTCCGGTCCCATGACCCGGGTGGCGGCGATCGTCTCCGCCCGCGCGTACCAGGACGCCGTGCTCTCGGGATACGCGGCGGACGCGCCCGAGCACTACGTGCCCGCGCCGGTCGAGGTCAAGAAGCTGGTCGACACCGGCTATCTCCGGGTGCCTTCTCCCAGCGGCGACCTGCTTCGCGACGGGTTCCTGTCGCGCATCGCCGATCCGGCGGCCGCCGAGGACGAAGCCCGCCGCGGCGGCGAGCCGGACCAGCCGGGGGACGGACCGCGGAACGCTTACACCTTCCACGGTTCCGGCTTCGTCCACGGCGGCACCGGCGACCAGTACAACCGGCCCGACGACCTGCGGCCGTGATCACCGTGCCGAACGACTACACGTTCGACGGTCCGGGCTTCGTCCACGGTGGCACCGGAGACCAATACAACTACCTCGTCGCGGAAATGCGGCGACGGCGACCGGCCCGGTTCGTGGCGGGGGAACACATCAGGTGGCTCGCCCAGCGTTTCATCCGGCCCGAGCCGCTGACCGGGAGTGTGTTACGGGATTCGCACACCCTCGTCCTCACCGGCCCTGAAGGCGCCGGCCGCCGCAGCGCCGCACTGATGTGCCTCACTGAGAAGGCGACCTTGGATGCCGGCCGCCTGCGCGAGCTTTCCGACCGCAGCGAAGACGACGAACCCGCCTTGGACCCAGCGGACATCAGACCGGGTGAACGACTCCTCCTCGACCTCACCCACACCGATGAAGAGCACGTCCGCGGACTCCGCCGCGAACTCGAGGGGTTCCGCGCGGCCGTCGACGACCACGACGCCCGACTCGTCGTGGTGATCCGGCGCGAGCAACGTGCCCTGTTGCCCGAATCGCTCACCGCCGCGATCACACCGATCGACCGGCCCTCGGGGGTCGAGGTGTTCGAGGCGTATCTGTCCGCCGAAGGCTTTCCTCTACCCAAGCCGTTCGCGGCGCCGGAAGCCCTCGTTCCGTTCCTGGCGACGTCACCGATGCGCGAAATCGCGGAACTGGCGTCGTTGACCGCGACGGTGGCCCGGAGAACCGGGCGCGGGTCGGTCGCCGAGTGGGCGCACGAGGCCGTGGAGGCGCACTCCGAGCGAGGCGAGCAAGCCGCCGCTTTGTTCCACGAGCACCAGGATCCCAGGCTTCGTGCCCTGCTCGTGGTCTCGGCGTTCCTCCCGGGCGCGACGTTGGAGGTGATGGTCGAAGCCGAAGACGCCTTCAGCCGGATCGTGAACCTTCCTCGCGAGGAAAAGCACACCCTCGACGGCAGCTACTTGGCCGAGCGGATGGCGAAGGTCAGACTGCACACCGACGGCCGCAAGGCCGTCGAATTCAAAGAGCTGGCCCTCGACAAGGCCGTGCGAACGCACTTTTGGACCTACTTCCCGGATCTGCGCGTCAGGATGGCCGAATGGGTCGCGGCGGTGACCGCTCTCCCCGGCGTCGAGGCACCCGTCGCCGCAGCCCTCGTGGACCACTACGCCGACCAAGTCCTCACGACGGGCCCGGTCGCTCCTCTTCAAGACCTGGCGCGCCAGTGGTCCACCAACCGCGACCGGAAAGTCCTCGCGCTCCAGGTTTTGGACGCCGGCCTGCAAGACGCCACGTACTCACCGGAGTTCCGCCGGTTCGTCTACCAGCGCGCGCGGAACCCGAGCACCGAAGCCGGGTTCGCCGAGGTGTTGATCGAAGCGTGCACCGAGACAATCGCACCGGACCGGCCGACACAGGCGATGGTGCGCCTGCACTACTTCACCGGGCACAACGACCCTTCCGTCCGCGCTCTGGCCCACTGGCGTCTGCTCACCTTGGTCAGCGCCCGGGGTTTCGAGCGATGGCTGCTCCACCGCTTGGCCACCGTCGGCCCACGGCCGGCCGACAACGCGCTCCTGCTGGCGCTGGACATACCCGCACGGATGGCCGCCGAACGCGGCGCGAAGGCCGACCTCTGTGTCCTCTGGCACCGGCTGCTCGCGGACGGGATCGGCACGCTGCCGGAGGCGTCGGTGCAACGCTGGCTCGACCAGCACCCCGCCCTGCTCGTCGAAGCATGTCATGGGCGGGCACACCTGCTCAGTACGCTCTACGCGTTCGCTCGTGACCAGGTGGATCGGGCGGTCGACGCGGAAGCACGGCAAGTCCGGCGGGAAAGCGCGATGACGCTCCAACACCTCATCGATGGCGCGATGGTGCCCGTCCGTTCCCAGGAGCTGTGATGAGCAAGGAAATCACCGAAACGATCGTCGGCGGCGCTATCGCCCTGCTCCTGTCCTTGTGCGCCGGCCTCGCCGCGGACTGGCCCGTTTGGGTTACCGTTCTGGTGGCAGCCAGCGTCGTCGTCGTTACGGTGCTGGGATTGCGCAGCCGCCGCTTCCGCAACGAACAAGCGCAGCTCCGTGCGGAAGCCGCGTACCGGCAGCAGAGGGCAGCGCAGCAAACGCCGCCGCCCCCGCCACCGGCCCCCGGACCGCCACCGAGCGGAGCCGTCGCCCCGATGTCGCTGCCCAGCTCACTGGACGGCATCCCGTTCACCTTCGGGTGCACGGTCCACTGGAATCCGGTCGACCCGCGGCTCGAGCAGGGGCACGCCGATCCGGCCGCGGTCGCCACCGCGGCGATCGTGGAACGGGCCCGGGAGATCAGCCGGTCCCACCACCCGGACGACGACGCTGTGGTCCATGCGCTGGCCGCGGCTCTCGGGCGGCCCGCCGTCACTGCCGACCGGCAGCTGCAGGCTTGGGCGACCGACGTGAAGGCCGATGTCGGTCAGCGACACCGGGAACACCTCAACGCTCTTGCCACTCTGCGCAGGCAGCAACAGCTGCAGGAACAACGCATCGCGAACCAGCGCATGATGCGCACCTACCTGGGCGACGAAGTCCTGACCGATGTCGGCAGCACAGTCGTGTGGTGGCTCGCACGAAACGAAGAGGGGGTACGCGAGACCGTGGATCTCCTCGGAACGCTGGCGAGGCTCTCCGCGGCCGCCAACAACGCGGAAGTGGACGAGTTGTACCAGCACCTCCTGCCGGAAAGAATCGCTCCGCAGCCGACGATGCCGGCACCGTCGTTCTTCACCTCGCCGGAGCCGGCGGTTGTCGGCGACGGCGCGGGCGAAGCCGATCCGGCGGCGGAACAACGAGGTGGCGGCGTCGATCTGCTGCCCGATCCGGACGACTCCCGGAACAGTCTCTTCGGGCACCAGTTGGCGGATCTTGCCGAGCGGCACGGACACTCCGAGCTGGCCCAGGAGTTCCGCGAACGGTACCGGACGATCGACGCCACCGAGCCTCCCGATGCGGCTGTTCCCCTCGATGACCAGCATGGCTTCTTCGGGCGCGAGGCAACCGCCACGGAGTCTTCGACGGGGAACGGCGCGGTCCCCCAATACCCGGATGACGCCGGCCGGGAACCACAGGAGGAAGACCGGCGTGACTGGGGCGCCGGGGGCTAGATGAGGTCCAGCGGGTCCACCTGGACGCGGATCGGCTCGGTTGCCTTACGGGCGTCGCGGCGGGCCGCCGCCGCGTGGATGGACGCCGCCAGGGCCTTGCCCTCGGCACGGGAGACGCGGACCAACGCCCGCTCGCGCTCCGCGTTGCCCTCTTCGTCGAGTTCGCCGATCGGGACCGGGCCCAGTACTTCACCGGACGAAGGCAACGGGAGATCCGCCAAGAACCCGGCCACCGCATCGGGGCTGCCCTCGACGCTCGCCATGCGCATCGCCGGGGGGAAGCCCAGCTCGCGGCGCTCCGCCAGCTCCTGGGCCGCGTGCCAGGCCGGGTCCCAGCGGACCAGCGCCTGCACCACCGCGAGCCCCGCCTCCGCGCCGACGATCACCCGGCCGCCGTCGGATGCCGGGCGGACCAGGGCCGCCGCCGCCATCCAGCGGCGCAGGGTCTCCTCCCCCGCCCGCAGGTCCTGGCGGCCCAGCAGGGCCCAGCCGTCGAGCAGCAGCGCCGCGCCGTAGCCGCCTTCCGCCACCGGCTCCGCACCCGGGGTGCACACCACCAGCGACGGTTTGCCCGGCACCGACGCCAGGACCTCTGCCGCGCCGGACGTCCGGATCGGGATGCCCGGGAACGCGCGGCCGAGCTCCTCCGCCGTCCGCTTCGCGCCGACGACCACCGCGCGCAGCCGGACCGAGCCGCACGCCGGGCAGCGGAACGCCGTATCCGGGACGCCGCACCAGCGGCACGCCGGCGGTTTCGGCTGCCCGTCGAGCGATCCGCCGGGCAGGGCCAGCGGCCCCGCGCACCGGCGGCAGTGCGCGGGCGTCCGGCAGTTCCCGCAGGCCAGGCCGGGCACGTACCCGCGTCGCGGCACCTGCACCAGTGCCGGGAGGTTCGCCGCGAACGCCTGCCGCGCGGCCTCGAACGCCACCGCCGGCAGCCGCGCCACCCGGGCGGCCTCGTCGCGGGCGAGGTCGAAGTCCTCGCCGACCGGGGTGACGCGGGGAGCCGCAGACCGCAGCACCGCGCGCTCGGCCAGCACCGGCGCGGCCCACCCGGATTCGACGAGCAGCTGGGCCTCGGCCGTCCGGGCGAACCCGCCGACCAGCAGTGACGCCTTCGCCGCGTGCGCGCGGTCCATCAGCACGTCCCGGACGTGGGGGTACGGCGCGTGCTGGTCGAGGTGCAGGTCGTCGCCGTCGTCCCAGACGGCGAACAGCCCGGGGTCGTGGACCGGCGCGAACATCGCCGCCCGGGTCCCGACGACCACCCGGACCGCACCGCGCAGCACGGCCAGCCAGCGCCGGTACCGCTCGGCGGGCCCGAGCCCGGCGATCAGCGCCACCACGGCGTCCTCGCCCACCAGCGCCGCGCAGGCCTCGTACACCCGGGTCAGATCGCGGTGGTCCGGCACCACCAGCACGGCCCCGCGGCCCGAAGCGGCCACCGTCGCCGCGGCCTCGGCGAGCCGGCGCGGCCAGTCCTCGCCCGGCAGGGCCTGCCAGACGGCGTTCGCCGGCTTGCCCTCGGCGAGGGCCTCCAGGAACGCCGGGCCGCGCTGGTAGCGCCCCCAAGCCGCGGTGTCGGGCGGCTCCGGGAGAGCCGCGGGTGGTGGCGGCGGCTCGCCCTCGGCCTTCGCGTGCCGGGGCGGGAGCGCGAGCCGCAGGACGTCGGACAACGTGCCGCCGTAGCGGTCGGCGACCGACCGGCACAGCGCGTGCAGCGACGGCGGCAGCACCGGCTCGGCCGACGTCACGCGGTCCAGGAACGCCAGCTTGCTGCCGTAGTCGCTGGTCTCGCCGCGTTCGATCAGGTAGCCGTCGACCAGCTGGCCGGCGAACCGGACGCGGACGCGGCACCCCGGCACGGCGGCGTCGTGCAGCTTCTCCGGCACGAGGTAGTCGAAGGTGCGGTCCAGGTGCGCCAGCGGGATGTCGACGACGATCCGCGCGATCGGCCGCTCGGGCGCGGGCTGCTGGGCACCCTTCGGCTTCTGCGCCTTCGACGGTTTCCGGGCACGCGACGGCGCCGCCTTGGCGGGAGGCGGCTCCTCCGGGAGCTCCCAGAGGGCGGCGGACTCGGAACTGCTCACGCCGTGATCTCTACCAGACCCCACCGACAGCCCCGGCGCCAGAAGCCGTGAATGCCACCTTGAGGGACTCAGCGTCCCTCAAGGTGGCATAAGCGGCTTTGCGGGTCAGGCTCCGGCGGCCGACTTCAGGGCCTCGGCGCGGGCCGTGCTCTCCCAAGGGAGGTCCAGCTCGGGACGGCCGAAGTGGCCGTACGCCGCCGTCGGCGCGTAGATCGGGCGCAGCAGGTCGAGGTCGCGGATGATCGCCGCCGGCCGCAGGTCGAAGACCTCGATGATGGCCTGCTGGATCTTCGACGGGTCGACCGTCTCGGTGCCGAACGTCTCGACGAACAGACCGACCGGGGCCGCCTTGCCGATCGCGTAGGCGACCTGCACCTCGGTCCGCGTGGCCAGCCCGGCCGCGACGACGTTCTTGGCCACCCAGCGCATCGCGTACGCGGCGGAGCGGTCGACCTTGGACGGGTCCTTGCCGGAGAACGCACCACCGCCGTGGCGGGCCATGCCGCCGTAGGTGTCGACGATGATCTTGCGCCCGGTCAGCCCGGCGTCACCCATCGGGCCGCCGATGACGAAGCGGCCGGTCGGGTTGACCAGCAGCCGCGCGCCGGAGGTGTCGATGCCCAGGCCTTCGAGCTCGGGGCCGACGACGTGCTCCTTGACGTCGACGCTGAGCATCCGGTCCAGGTCGATGCCGTCGGCGTGCTGCGAGGACACCACGACCGTGTCGAGGCGCACCGGCTGGTCGCCGGCGTACTCGATGGTCACCTGGGTCTTGCCGTCCGGGCGCAGGTACGGCAGCACGCCGTCCTTGCGGACCGCGGTCAGGCGCTTCGACAGCCGGTGGGCCAGCGCGATCGGCAGCGGCATCAGCTCGGGGGTGTCCGAGCAGGCGTAGCCGAACATCAGGCCCTGGTCGCCGGCACCCTGGCGGTTGATCTCGTCCTCGTCCGACTCGACCCGCGACTCGTACGCGGTGTCGACGCCTTGGGCGATGTCGGGCGACTGAGAGCCGATCGCGACGTTGACGCCGCAGGAGTTGCCGTCGAAACCCTTGGCGGAGGAGTCGTAGCCGATCTTGAGGATGACGTCGCGGACGATCGTCGGGATGTCGGCGTACGCCTCGGTGGTCACCTCACCGGCCACGTGCACCTGGCCGGTGGTGATCAGGGTCTCGACCGCGACGCGGCTGCGAGGATCCTTCGACAGGAGACCGTCGAGGATCGAGTCGCTGATGGCGTCACAAATCTTGTCGGGGTGCCCTTCGGTCACCGACTCCGAGGTGAACAATCTGCTGCTAGACGCGGTCACGGTGGCCGTCACTTCCTCACCTAGACGTCGGATGCCCCGAAACTTAGGCACCCCTTACCTGTGCAAGCGTACTGACTATCGCTCGGGGGACAGTCAACGCTTCATGAAGCTCACAACAGCGTCCCACACCGTGGACGCCAGTTCGGCTTTCTGCGCGAGAGGTAGGGGTTTTTCCGTGGAATCGGCCCCTAGGAGCCAACCCGAGTTGTCTTCGGTGCCGAAGGCCTTGCCGTCCCCGACGGCGTTGACGACCAGCAGGTCGGCGCCCTTGCGCTTGAGCTTCGCGCGGGCGTGGTCGAGGACGCTGCCGTGCTCGTCGCCGGTTTCCGCGGCGAAGCCGACGACGACCTGGCCGGGCCGCCGGTGCCGCACCAGTTCGGCCAGGATGTCGGCGTTGCGGTCGAGCGTGATGACCGGGTCCGGCTGGTCGTCGGACTTCTTGATCTTGTGCTCGGCCCGGTTGGCCGGCCGGAAGTCGGCGACGGCGGCGGCCATCACGACGACGTCCGCGGACCGGAACGCGGCGTGCACGGCCTGCCGCAGCTCCTCGGCCGTCGACACGTGCTGCACGGTGGCGCCGGCCGGGTCGGGCAGGGCGACCGTGTGGGCGGTGACCAGGGTGACGTCGGCGCCACGCTGGGCGGCGACGCGGGCCAGCGCGTAGCCCTGCTTGCCGGACGAGCGGTTGCCCAGGTAGCGCACCGGGTCCAGCGGCTCGCGGGTGCCGCCCGCCGACACCACCACGCGGACGCCTTCGAGGTCGCGCGGGAGAGCGTCGGGACGGGCCAGCAGCAGCTTGGCGAGGTCGACGATCTCGGCCGGGTTCGCGAGGCGGCCCTTGCCGGTGTCGGCCCCGGTCAACCTGCCGGCATCCGGCTCGGTGACGACCACGCCGCGCGAGCGCAGCAGGGCCACGTTGTCGCGGGTCGCGGGGTGCTCCCACATCTCCGTGTGCATCGCCGGGAAGAAGGCGACCGGGCACCGGGCGGTGAGCAGGGTGTTCGTCAGCAGGTCGTCCGCGAGGCCGTGCGCGGCCTTCGCGAGGAGGTTCGCCGTGGCCGGGACGACCAGGACGAGGTCGGCCTCCTTGCCGACGCGGACGTGCTGGACCTCGGGCACCTCGGTGAACACGCCGGTGTGCACCGGGTGCCCGGAGAGGGCTTCGAAGGTGGCCGCGCCGACGAAGTTCAGCGCGGCTTCGGTGGGGACCACGCGGACGTCGTGACCGGACTCGGTCAGCCCGCGCAGCACCTCACAGGCCTTGTAGGCGGCGATGCCGCCGCCCACGCCCAGGACGACGCGGGGTTTACTCACCCTCGGTGTGCTCGAGCAGGCCGCCGTGGATCTCGCGCAGCGCGATCGAGAGCGGCTTCTCGCGCGGGCCCGGCTCGACCAGCGGGCCGACGTACTCCAGCAGGCCTTCGCCCAGCTGGGCGTAGTAGTCGTTGATCTGGCGGGCCCGCTTGGCCGCGTAGATCGCCAGCGCGTACTTCGAGCTGACCTTCTCGAGGAGGTCGTCGATCGGCGGGTTGGTGATGCCCTCGAGCTCTTCGTGCAGGGGCGCCTGGGTCGTCACTCGTGGTGCTCCGAATCCGTTGGGCTACCGGCGGCAAACTGCTCGCCGGTAATCAAGTTTAGCAAGTGCTCGGCGGCCTCCCGCACGTCGGCGTTGACGAGGCGGTGGTCGAACTCGCCGGCGGCGGCCAGCTCACGCTCCGCTTCGGCCAGCCGGGCCTGCACGGCGGCTTCGTTCTCGGTGCCGCGCCCGGTGAGCCGGCCGACCAGTTCCTCCCAGGACGGCGGCATCAGCATCACCAGCCGGGCCTCCGGCATCGCCGCGCGGACCTGGCGGGCGCCCTGCAGTTCGATCTCCAGGACGGCCGGGCGGCCTTCGGCGATGGCCTTCTCGACCGGCTCGCGGGGGGTGCCGTAGCAGTTGCCCGCGAACTCGGCCCACTCCAGCAGCCGTCCGTCGGCGACCATGGTGTCGAACTCCACCCGGTCGACGAAGTGGTAGTGCGCCCCGTCGACTTCGCCGGGGCGCGGCTTGCGCGTGGTGACCGAGACGCTGAAGTAGATGTCGGGCTCCAGCTTCCGCAGCTCGCCCACCACGCTCGACTTCCCGACCCCCGAAGGCCCCGATACGACGGTGAGCCGGTGCCGGGAGAGGTCCCCCGTCACCGGCTCACCGCCGCGGTCGGCGCCCCGGCTCACCGGGTAGTCCTGACCGACGCCGTTCACTCGCCGCTGAACTCGGCCAGCAGCGCCTTGCGCTGCCGGTCGCCGAGGCCGCGAAGGCGACGGCTGGGGGCGATCTCCAGTCGTTCCATGGTCTGCTGCGCGCGGACCTTGCCGACGCCCGGAAGGGCCTCGAGCAGAGCCGAAACCTTCATCTTGCCGAGGACTTCGTTCTCCTCGGCCTGCTTCAGCACGTCGACCAGAGTGGTACCGCCCCGCTTCAGCCGCTCCTTCAGCTCAGCACGGATGCGGCGGGCGGCGGCGGCCTTCTCCAGCGCCGCAGCGCGCTGTTCCTCTGTCAGCTGGGGAAGTGCCACGTTTTCCTCCGGTAGTTCTCAAAACTGGGTGGGTGACGCGACGGTACCCACCCGTGAGCACCGGCCACAATGCGGGGGTGGCTGGTGGGGACCGATTCCGGGTCCTGCTATTGGCCGTTTTCCTGCGGGTCGGCCAGCACTTCGGCGACCCGTTCGACCGCTTGGCGCAAAGCCGGTTGCTCCGGACCGTGCTTCAGGATGTCCCGGGACGACGCGGGCAACACGCCCGGCAGCGAAGCCCCGAACAGGGCCCGCAAATCGGCCACAGTGGCTCCCTGGGCCCCGAAACCGGGCGCCAGCACGGGACCGTTCAGGCGCGAGAGGTCGAGCTCTCCCGGCGGAACGGTGGCCCCGACGACGACACCCACATCGCCGAGCGGTTCCGCGCCTGCGTTGAGCGCCGCCGCGGAATCGACGATCGCCTGCGCGACCGTGCGCCCGTCGGGCAGCTTCGCGTTCTGCACGTCGGCCGCTTCGGGGTTCGAAGTCCGAGCAAGCACGAAGATGCCGCGCCCCGCCGAGACGGCCGTGGCGGCGCACGCGTCCAGCGAGCCGAAGCCGAGGTACGGCGAGACGGTGATGGCGTCGGCCGCGATCGCCGCGCCCTCGGCGACGTACGCGGCGGTGTAGGCCCCCATCGTGGAACCGATGTCGCCGCGCTTGACGTCCAGCAGCACCAGCGCGCCCGCCTCGCGCGCGGTCTCGACCACCCGTTCCAGCACCCGGACGCCGGCCGCCCCGAAACTTTCGAAGAACGCCGACTGCGGCTTCACGATCGCCGCGTGCGCCGCCAGGACCTCCGTGGCGGACAGCGCGAACCGTTCCAGGCCCGAGACGTCCACCGGGAGGCCCCAGGCTTCGATCAGGCCCGGGTGGGGGTCGATCCCGGCGCACAGCGGGCCGCGGGCCGCGACGGCCTTCGCCAGCCGCGCCCCGAACCGCTCCCGCTCGCTCACGACTTCGCCTTCAGCGCCGCTTGGAGCTCCTGCAGCGACTTGACCCCGATGTCGCCCCGGATCAGGGCTTCGATGCCGTGCACGGCCGCCGCGGCGCCCTGCACGGTGGTCACGCACGGGATGTCGCGCGACACCGCCGCGGTGCGGATTTCGTAGCCGTCGACGCGCGGACCGCTGTTCCCGTACGGGGTGTTGATCACCATGTCGACGTCGCCGTTGAGGATGACGTCCACGATGTTCGGCTCCGCCTCGGTGGAACCCTCGTAGTGCTTGCGCACCACCGTGCACGCGATCCCGTTGCGCCGCAGCACTTCCGCGGTGCCGGAGGTGGCGAGGATCTCGAACCCGAGGTCCGCCAGCCGCTTCACCGGGAACACCAGCGAACGCTTGTCGCGGTTGGCCACCGAGACGAACACCCGGCCGGACGTCGGCAGCGAGCCGTAGGCCGCGCTTTGGGACTTCGCGAACGCCTTGCCGAAGTCGACGTCGACGCCCATCACCTCGCCGGTGGACTTCATCTCCGGGCCCAGCAGCGAGTCGACGCCGTGGCCTTCGGGGGTGCGGAAGCGGTGGAAGGGCAGCACGGCCTCCTTCACCGCGACCGGCGAGTCGGCCGGCATCCGCCCGCCGTCGCCGTCGGCCGGGAGCACGCCGCTCTCGCGCAGGTCCTTGATCGTCGAGCCGGTCATGATCAGCGCGGCGGCCTTCGCCAGCGGCACCGCCGTCGCCTTGGACACGAACGGCACCGTCCGCGACGCGCGGGGGTTGGCCTCCAGGACGTACAGGACGTCGTCCTTGAGCGCGTACTGGACGTTCAGCAGGCCGCGCACGCCCACGCCCCGGGCGATCGCCTCGGTGGAGGTGCGGACGGCCTGCAGGTCGGTGTGCCCGAGCGTGATCGGCGGCAGCGCGCACGAGGAGTCGCCGGAGTGGATGCCGGCCTCCTCGATGTGCTCCATGACGCCGCCGAGGTAGAGCTCCTCGCCGTCGAACAGCGCGTCGACGTCGATTTCGATGGCGTCGTCGAGGAACCGGTCCACGAGCACCGGGTGCTCGGGGGTGATCTCGGTGGCGCGGCCGATGTAGCCGGCCAGGGTCTCCTCGTCGTAGACGATTTCCATGCCGCGCCCGCCGAGCACGTAGGACGGCCGGACGAGGACGGGGTAGCCGATCTCGTCGGCGATCCGCTTCGCGCCCTCGAACGAGGTCGCCGTGCCGTAGCGCGGGGCGGGCAGCCCGGCGGCGCTGAGGACCTCGCCGAACGCGCCGCGGTCCTCGGCCAGGTGGATCGCCTCCGGTGGCGTCCCGACCACCGGGACCCCGGCGTCGGCGAGCTTCTTCGCCAGGCCCAGCGGGGTCTGGCCGCCGAGCTGGACGATGACGCCGGCGACCGTGCCGGACGTCTGCTCGGCGTGCACGACCTCGAGGACGTCCTCGAAGGACAGCGGCTCGAAGTACAGCCGGTCGGAGGTGTCGTAGTCGGTGGACACCGTTTCCGGGTTGCAGTTGACCATGACGGCCTCGAACCCGGCCTCCCGCAACGCGATCGCGGCGTGCACGCAGGAGTAGTCGAACTCGATGCCCTGCCCGATCCGGTTCGGGCCGCTGCCGAGGATCAGCACCTTCGGCTTGTCCGACTGGGTGGCCACTTCGGACTGGGCGTCCGGGTCGGATTCGTAGGCGGAGTAGTGGTACGGCGTCTTGGCGGCGAACTCGGCCGCGCAGGTGTCGACGGTCTTGAACACCGGCCGCACGCCGAGGCGGTGGCGCAGCGTGCGGACGCCGTCCTCGCCGGCCAGTTCGGGCCGCAGCGCGGCGATCTGCCGGTCGGACAGGCCGGTGCGCTTGGCGCGGCGCAGCAGGTCGCCGTCCAGGACCGGCGCGTCGCGGACCTCGGCGCCGACCTCGCCGATGTAGGCGATCTGGTCGATGAACCACGGGTCGATGCCGGAGGCCTCGTGCACCTGCTCGACGGTGGCGCCCAGGCGCAGCGCCAGCTCCACTTCGTACAGCCGGCCCTCGTGCGGCGTGCGCAGCGCGTCCAAAGTGGACTCGAGCGTCGCACCTTCGGGGTCGGGCAGCGTCCAGAAGCCGGACGCCTTGGTCTCGATCGAGCGCATCACCTTGCCGAGCGCCTCGGGGAAGCTGCGGCCGAACGACATCGCCTCGCCGACGCTCTTCATCGTCGTGGTCAGCGTCGGGTCCGCGCCCGGGAACTTCTCGAAGGCGAACCGCGGCATCTTCACGACGACGTAGTCCAAAGCGGGCTCGAACGCCGCCGGCGTCTCGCCGGTGATGTCGTTGGTGATCTCGTCGAGGGTGTAGCCGATGGCGAGCTTCGCGGCGATCTTGGCGATCGGGAAGCCGGTGGCCTTGCTCGCCAGTGCGCTGCTCCGGGACACGCGGGGGTTCATCTCGATGACGACCATCCGGCCGTCGTCCGGGTTGATCGCGAACTGGATGTTGCAGCCGCCGGTGTCGACGCCGACCTCGCGCAGCACCGCGATGCCGACGTCGCGCATCACCTGGTACTCGCGGTCGGTCAGGGTCATCGTGGGCGCGACGGTGACCGAGTCGCCGGTGTGCACACCCATCGCGTCGATGTTCTCGATCGAGCAGACGACCACGACGTTGTCGTGCTTGTCGCGCATCAGCTCGAGCTCGTACTCCTTCCAGCCGAGCACGCTCTCCTCGATGAGCACCTCGGTGACGGGCGACTCGGCGAGGCCGGTGGAGGCGAGCCGCTCGAGGTCCTCGGGCGTGTGCGCCATGCCGGAGCCGAGCCCGCCCATGGTGAACGACGGCCGGATGACGACCGGCAGGCCGAGCTCCTCGACGGTGTCGCGGACCTCGGCCATGTCGTGGCAGACCCGGCTGCGCGGCACCTCGGCGCCGATGGTGCGCACGATGTCCTTGAACTTCTGCCGGTCCTCACCGCGCTGGATGGCGTCGATGTCGGCACCGATCAGCTCGACGCCGTACTTGTCGAGCACACCGCGCTCGTGCAGGGCGACCGCGCAGTTCAGCGCGGTCTGCCCGCCGAGGGTCGCGAGAAGAGCATCGACGGGCCGCCCGTGTGCGCTTTCAGTGGCGATGACCTTCTCGACGAAGTCCGGCGTCACCGGCTCGATGTAGGTGGCGTCGGCGAACTCGGGGTCGGTCATGATGGTGGCCGGGTTCGAGTTCACCAGTGACACGCGCAGGCCTTCGCTGCGCAGCACCCGGCAGGCCTGGGTACCGGAGTAGTCGAACTCCGCGGCCTGCCCGATCACGATCGGCCCGGAGCCGATCACCAGCACGTGCTGGATGTCCGTCCTCTTCGGCATCAGTTTCCTTCTTTCACCAGGCGCCGCAAGCCGTCGCGGAATACCTGAAAGCTTTTGGATCGGTTGTTCTCGATGTCCATGTGGGGCGCGATCTCGCTCGCCGCCCGGATCTTCTGGAGGCCCTTCCGGTGGTACCCGTGCTTCTGCAGGACGTGTTCCAGTCCTTCCCACGCACCACCGGGAATCACCTCCGGGTCGCGGAACTTCGTCTGGCTTCCCAGGCTCGGAGGCACCTTGGGGTAGGCCGCGTGCAGCGCGGGCACGTCGCCGAGGAACCACGCTTCGAGCTCTTCGATCACGATGCGGAACAGAGTCGCTTCATCGGGCAATCCCGCTTCGTGCGCGATCTCGACGAGCCGACTCTTGAGCTCGGCGCAGTCGTCGTCATCCCGGTCGAGCAGGACGACGATTCGCAGGCCCGTGTCGGCCCAGTAGTACGTGTAGTCCCGAAGCCGGACGGGCAGTTTGCGCAGCAGGTCGCCCTTCCCATGGAAGGAAATGATCTGGAAGACGACACCAGGAACGATCTTCGGGAGAAGCGTCTTCAACGCCGCTTCGGCGGACTGTTCCTCGACGAGCACTTCCAAGCGGGCGGGAGCGAGCACCGTCATGGTCGCTCCGCGAACGGGTCGCCGAACCGGAAGTATCCCTCGGTCCAAAGCTCGCCGAGCGCTCCGCCGGACTCGACCATGCGGACGACCGGCGCTTCGTCGGAAGCCCGTTTGGTCTTGGCGTAGCCGTCGTGCCCCCGGGCGAACGTCCAGACCTCGTCCGGTCGCAACGCGTCGACGAAGCGAGGTGCGTGCGTCGCGATGATGACCTGGTCGGCTCGCGCACCGCGCGCGTCTTCGGCGAGTGAATAGTGGAGCCGCGGGTGGACCTGGTTCTCCGGCTCCTCGAGGAGGAGGACCGACGTGCCCGTGCGCAACGCCACCAGGTAGCCGAGCAGGAGCAGGGTGCCGTCGGAAATGTTCTCCGGAGCGACGAGGTCTTCCTTGCCCTGCTCGCGCAGGCGGACGATCCAGGCGCCGTTGCCCTGTTGGAACGGCTCGATGTCATCGAATCCCGGTACATACCTTCGCAGCGAAGCACGGAGGTCCTCCCACTCGCCGGGGAAGCCGCGGCGGAGGCGCTGGACGATGGCCCCGACGTTCCGGCCATCCGGCTTGAGCCGGGTCGTCTTGTCGTCCTTCGCGCCGTTGCGCATCGCGTCGAGATCCAGGTCCGAGAGGCCGATCTCGGCGATGAACCGGTGGAACTTGCCGACTCCGGCTGTGGCGGCGAGTTGGCTGACCACACCTACGCCGAGCAGGTCCGGCGTGGCCAATACAACCTGCTCCCCGACAGCGCCCAGACCGGTGACCCTGCCGGTCCCACCCCGGAAATCCAGCGTTTCAGAAGGCGCCTCGGCGCCCTTCGACTGCCAAGTCAGCTTCTCCTCGGCCACCACCGGGACGTCATCGTCGTGCTCGATGACGAGCCGGTACTCACCCACCGCATCCTCAACACGACAGGTCAGTTCGATCTCGACCGGCCCGGCCGCGCCGTGGGTGACGATGTCAGCGGCACCGCCGCGCTGCTCCCACGCCAGGCGAAGCCCGCTACGGAGTGCCTCAGCCAAGAAGTCCAGCGCGTCGAAGACCGTGGACTTGCCACTGCCGTTCGGGCCCAGCAACGCCGTCACCGGCGTCAGACCGTTCAGCTCGACGTCCCGGAGCACCCGGTAGTTCCGGATCCGGAGCCGCTCGATCCCGGTCGTGAGCGTCACGACCGCTTCTCCATGAGCGTAACGAAATCGTCGAACAGCGGCGCCGCGTCGTGCGGGCCGGCTGCGGCTTCGGGGTGGTACTGCACCGAGAACGCCGGGACGTCGAGCGCGCGCACACCCTCGACCGTGTCGTCGTTGGGGCAGTAGTGGCTGATCTGCGCCGCACCGAACGGTGACTCGAAGCGCTGCCCCGGCTCGCCTTCGAGGGCGAAGCCGTGGTTCTGCGCCGTGATGGCCACCTGGCGGGTGGCCACGTCGATCACCGGGATGTTGATGCCGCGGTGGCCGTAACGCATCTTGTACGTCCCCAGGCCGAGCGCGCGGCCGAGGACCTGGTTGCCGAAGCAGATGCCGAACAGCGGGATCTCGCGGCCGAGGACCTGCTTGGTGAGTTCGGTCGCGTGCGTCGTCGTGGCCGGGTCGCCCGGGCCGTTGGACAGGAACACCCCGTCCGGCTCGATCGCCAGGAGCTCATCGAGACTGCTCGACGAGGGCAGCACGTGCACCTCGATGCCGCGCTTGACCATCTGCCGCGGGGTGTTGGACTTGATGCCCAGGTCCAGCGCGACCACGCGGAAGCGAACGTCACCGGAAGGCGAAACCACGTACGGCTGAGGCGTCGTGACCTGGCCGGCCAGGTCGGCGCCCTCCATCTTCGGGCTCGCCAGCACCTCGGCGACCATGTCGTCGACGCTGCCGAGCGCGTCGCCGGAGAACACCCCGGCGCGCATCGCGCCGAGCTCGCGCAGGTGGCGGGTCAGCGAGCGGGTGTCGACCTCGGCGATGCCGACGATCCCCTGCCGCACCAGCTCCTCGTCGAGCGAGCGCTTCGAGCGCCAGTTGGACGGCGTGCGTGCGGGGTCGCGCACCACGTAGCCGTTGACCCAGATCTTCGAGGACTCGTCGTCCTCGTCGTTCCAGCCGGTGTTGCCGATCTGCGGCGCGGTCTGCACCACGATCTGCCCGTGGTAGGACGGGTCGGTCAGCGTCTCCTGGTAGCCGGTCATGCCGGTGCAGAACACCGCCTCGCCGAGGCTCCGGCCCTGCGCGCCGTACGCCGCGCCGCGGAACACCCGGCCGTCTTCGAGCACCAGTGCGGCTTGAGCGCGCGCGTTCACTGGGCACCTCCCTTGATCTTGAGCTGTTCGATCCACTGTGGATAGTCGTCGAGGTCGTCGCCCCGGAAGCCGGTGTCGAGCTCGACGTCGCCGAGCCGCCAGGTGAGGACCAGCAGCGCGTCCGTGCCCATCACCTTCCCGGCGATCTTCGTGTCACGCCGGACACCGGTGACCGCCTCGCGCGGGATCCAGAAGCCGGGCGCGCCGCCGCGTTCGACCGTGATACCGCCGCCATGCAGCCGCCAGACCGCGCCGGTGCGCAGCCCCGCGCCGCGGGTGACGATCCGGTCCTGCCAGTTCCCCGCGGTCGTGGTGGCCAGGTAGACGCCGGTGGACTCCAGCAGCACCGCGCCGGCGTCGTCCGGAATCGCGGGGAACGGCGGCACCCGGGCGCTCTGCGAGCGGGACTTGCGCCGCCAGCCGACGTACATGCCGTACAGGCAGAGCAGGAAGAAGGCGACGATCGCCAGCACGAGCCAGAAGCGCTCCATCAGCAGATCTTCCCGTCCCGCGCGGTGATCCGCCCGCGCAGCAGCGTCGCGGTCACCACGCCGGGCAGCCGCATTCCCTCGTACGGGGTGTTGGCCGCGATGCTGGCCAGCTCCGCGCCCCGGACCGTCCACCCGGCGTCCGGGTCGACCAGCGTGAGGTTCGCCGGCTCGCCCACCGCGATCGGGCGGCCCTGGTCGGCCAGGTTGCCGATCTCGGCCGGCCGCTCGCTCATGACGCGGGCGACGCCGCGCCAGTCGAGCAGGCCGGTGCGGACCATCGTCTCCGTGACGATCGACAGCGCCGTCTGCAGCCCGAGCATGCCGGGCCGGGCGGCGGCCCACTCGGTGTCCTTGTCCTGGATCGCGTGCGGCGCGTGGTCGGTGGCGACGCAGTCGATCACGCCCTCGGCCAGCGCGGTCCGGAGCTTTTCGGCGTCGGACGCGGTGCGCAGCGGCGGGTTCACCTTGTTCACCGGGTCGTAGGTGGCCAGGCGCTCGTCGGTGAGCAGCAGGTGGTGCGGGGTGACCTCGGCCGACACCTTGGTGCCGCGGTCCTTCGCCCAGCGCAGGACGTCCGCGGTGCCCGCGGTGGAGACGTGGCAGACGTGCAGCCGGGCGTTCGCGTGCCGCGCGAGCAGGCAGTCGCGGGCCACGATCGACTCCTCGGCCGCGGCGGGCCAGCCGGTGTAGCCGAGCCGGGCCGCGCGCTCGCCCTCGTGGGCCTGGGCCCCGACGGTCAGCCGCGGCTCTTCGGCGTGCTGCGCGATGACGACGTCGAGCGCGGTCGAGTACTCCAGCGCGCGGCGCATCAGCAGCGGGTCGGCGACGCAGAGCCCGTCGTCGGAGAACACCTTGACCCGCGCCTGCGAGGCGGCCATCGTGCCCAGCTCGGCGAGCTTCTCGCCCTTGAGCCCGACGGTGACCGCGCCGACCGGGTGGACGTCGACGAGGCCGACCTCCTGGCCGCGCCGCCACACGTGCTCGACGATCACGGCGTTGTCGGCGACCGGGTCGGTGTTGGCCATGGCGAACACGGCGGTGTAGCCGCCCAGCGCCGCCGCGGCCGAGCCCGAGTCGATGGTCTCGGTGTCCTCGCGGCCGGGTTCGCGCAGGTGGGTGTGCAGGTCGACGAAGCCGGGGAGGAGGACATGGCCGCCCGCCTCGACGACTTCGGCGTCTTCCGGGACGTCGACGGTGCCGATGGCGGTGATCACCCCGTCCTCGATCAGGACGTCGACCGGGTCGCCTTCGCCGTAGGGGCGGGCACCCTTGAGCACGGTGCTCACGCGGCGGCTCCTTCGCTGGCCAGCAGGTGGTAGAGGACCGCCATCCGGACGTGGACGCCGTTGCGGACCTGTTCGGTGATGGCCGAGGCCGGGGAGTCGGCGACCGCGCTCGCGATCTCCATCCCGCGCAGCATCGGGCCGGGGTGCAGCACGACCGCGTGGTCCGGCAGCAGCTTCAGCCGCCGTTCCGAAAGGCCGTAGGAGATCGAGTACTCGCGCGCCGACGGGAAGAAGCTCTGTCCTGGGCCCCCGCCAGCCATGCGCTCGGCCTGGACCCGCAGCATCATGACCGCGTCGACCGCGGGCAGCTCGGCGTCCAGGTCGTGCGAAACGGTCACCGGAAGGCTTTCGACGCCGTAAGGCAGCAACGTCGGCGGCGCGACGAGCACGACTTCGGCGCCGAGCGCGGAAAGCAGGTGGATGTTCGAGCGGGCGACCCGGCTGTGCAGGACGTCCCCGACGATCGCGATCCGCCGGTCCTTGAGGGACCCGAGCCGCTCCCGCAGCGTCGCCGCGTCGAGCAAGGCCTGCGTCGGGTGCTCGTGGGTGCCGTCGCCGGCGTTGACCACTGAGGTGCCGGGCTCGGCCAGCCACTCCGAGAGCCGCTGGGCGGCGCCACTGGCCGGGTGCCGGACGATCACGCAGTCCGCGCCCGCGGCGGCCAGCGTCAGCGCGGTGTCGCGCAGCGATTCGCCCTTGTTGACCGAGGAGCTGGAGGCGGAGACGTTGATCACGTCGGCGCTCATCCACTTCCCGGCGATCTCGAACGACACCCGCGTGCGGGTCGAGTTTTCGTAGAACAGGGTGATCACCGTGCGGCCGCGCAGCGTCGGCAGCTTCTTGACCTCCCGGCCGAGCAGGGTGTGCTTCAGCTCGTCCGCGGTGTCGAGCACGGCGGTGGCCAGCGCCGGGTCCAGCCCGTCGGTGGCGAGCAGGTGCTTCACGAGTCCTCTCCAGGAGCGTCGGTCGGGCCGCTTTCGGACGGACGCAGCAGCACCGCGTCGCGGCCGTCGATCTCGGCCAGCAGGACGGACACGCCCTCGGCGCGGGCGGTCGGCACGTTCTTGCCCACGTAGTCCGCGCGGATCGGCAGCTCGCGGTGACCGCGGTCGACCAGCACCGCCAGCTGCACGGCGCGGGGACGGCCGTGATCACGCAGGGCATCGAGCGCGGCCCGGATCGTCCGGCCGGAGAAGAGGACGTCGTCGACCAGGATCACGACGCGGTCGTCGATGCCGCCGGTGGGCAGCTGCGTCTGCTCGAGCGCACGCGGCGGGCGGCGGCGGAGGTCGTCCCGGTAGAGGGTCACGTCGAGGGCGCCGGTGGGCGGGCGGACCCCGGAGAACTCGCCGATCTTGTCGGCCAGGCGGACCGCGAGCGGCGTGCCCCGGGACGGGATGCCGAGCAACACGGGCGGGGTAGTGCTCTCCGCACCGTTCGCGGTCTTTTCGATGACCTGATGGGCCATTCGGGCGATCGTGCGCGCGACATCGCCGGCCGACAGGAGCTCGCGCTCCCCGGCCGAACCAGCCGCGCCACGCGGACGTGACGACAAACCGGACTCCTTCCCCGCCTCACCGGACGGGTCCTTAAAGGACGTCTGTTCCCCTGCTGGTCGGGGCTTTCGCACCGACAGTAGCAGGCACTTTGCTCAGTCTTCCGGGTGGTGTGGCGTGATTCGCGGCAAGCTTCTGCTTGACCTGGTGACAACAATGCGTAACCATTACTCTGAGTATTCGACTCAGCGAGTCCCCCGCTCCGGTCACCCCGACCGGAAGGGGGTGAAGAACGGAGAACGACCAGATGGGCGATTACGCCAAGGCGCTCGGGGCCAAGCTCCGCGGGATCCGCCAGCAGCAGGGCCTGTCCCTGCACGGGGTCGAGCAGAAGTCCGGTGGGCGCTGGAAGGCCGTCGTCGTCGGCTCGTACGAGCGTGGCGACCGCGCCGTCACCGTCCAGAAGCTGGCCGAGCTGGCCGACTTCTACGGTGTGCCGGTGGTCGAGCTGCTGCCCGAGGGCCGGGTCCCGTCCGGTGCGGAGCCCGCCACCAAGATCGTGATCAACCTGGAGCGCCTGCAGCAGCTCCCGGCCGAGAAGGTGGGCCCGCTCGCCCGCTACGCCGCCACCATCCAGAGCCAGCGCGGCGACTACAACGGCAAGGTGCTCTCGATCCGCACCGAGGACCTGCGGTCCCTGGCGATCATCTACGACATGACCCCCGGCGAGCTGACCGAGCAGCTCATCGACTGGGGTGTCCTTCCCCCGGAGGCGCGCCCGTCCAAGGAAGACTGATCGCCAGTGTGTGTGTTGCGCCGACGCAGTGAGCGTTCCCGGTGGGGCACCGGAGACGCTCACTGACTTCGTCGGGGGGCTCGCAGCACCCGGATGTGCTTCTCGTCAGAGGACGGCGCGGAGGCGGTCGGCGATGGTGCCGATCCGGCCCAGGACGCCGTTGATGAACCGCGGCGAATCGTCCGTGGACAGTTCCTTCGCCAGGCCGACGGCCTCGTCGATCGCGACCGGGTCCGGCACGTCCTCGGCCCAGAGCAGCTCGTAGACCCCGACCCGCAGCACCGCGAGGTCGACCTTCGGCATCCGGTCCAGGGTCCAGCCCTGCGCGTGCTCGGCCAGCAGCTCGTCGATCTGCACCCGGCGGGCGGTGACGCCCTCCACCAGGCTGATCGTGTAGTCCCCGATCGGGTCGACCTCCGTCGCGCCGACCCGGTCGGCCAGCAGCGTCACCGCGTCGGCGTCCCGCTGCGAGGCCTCGTACAGCATTTCCACCGCGCGGCGGCGCGCCTGACGGCGGCTGATCGCGCCGCCGCGGTTCGGGTGGGGTTTCGACGTCGGCATCAGCTGGAGACGCGGCCCAGGTAACGGCCGTCGCGGGTGTCGACCTTGATCTTCTCGCCGGTGGACAGGAACAGCGGGACCTGGATCTCCGCGCCGGTCTCCAGCGTCGCCGGCTTGGTGCCGCCGGTGGAGCGGTCGCCCTGCAGGCCGGGGTCGGTGTGCTGGATGACGATCTCGACCGACGTCGGGAGCTCGACGTACAGCGGCTCGCTCTCGTGCACCGCGACCTGGACCTCGGTGTTCTCGAGCATGTAGTTGGCGTTGTCGCCGACGACCTCGGCCGGGACCGTGATCTGGTCGTAGGTGTCGCCGTCCATGAACACGAAGTCGGCGCCGTCCTTGTACAGGTACGTCATGTTCCGGCGGTCCACCGTGGCCGTCTCGACCTTCGTGCCCGCGTTGAACGTCTTGTCGACCACCTTGCCGGTGAGCACGTGCTTGAGCGTCGTGCGCACGAAGGCGCCGCCCTTGCCCGGCTTGACGTGCTGGAACGCGGTGACGGTCCACAGCTGGCCCTCGAGGTTGAGGACGAGCCCGTTCTTCAGGTCGTTGGTCGTGGCCACGAGCTTGCAGTCTCCTGTGTCGATCTTCGGGTCCGCGGCCGCTGTCAGACGACCACGAGGTTCTTGGTGCTCAGGGTGAGGAGTTCGGGCTCCCCAGCCCGCACGACGAGCGTGTCCTCGATGCGCACGCCACCGCGCCCCGCGAGGTACACGCCGGGCTCGACGGTGACCGCCATACCGGCGGCCAGTGTACCGACGCCCGTGGCGGCGAGGCTGGGCGCCTCGTGGATCTGCAGGCCGACGCCGTGGCCGAGGCCGTGCGCGAACTCCGGCCCGCGGCCCTCGGCCACGATCACCCCCCGCGCCGCGGAGTCCACTTCGGACACCGGGACGCCGGGGACGACGGCGGCGAGCCCGGTGGCCTGCGCGGCGTGCACGAGGTCGTAGATCTCCCGCTGCCAGTCCGCCGGTTCACCGAGCACGAAGGTGCGGGTCATGTCGGAGTGGTAACCGTCGACGGTCGCGCCGAAGTCCATCTTGACGAAGTCGCCGCGCTTCAGCTCGGCGTGCGTGGGCCGGTGGTGCGGGATGGCCGAATGCGCGCCGGCGGCGATGATGGAGGCGAAGCTGGGCTCGCTCGAGCCGTGCTCCAGCATCCGGTTCTCCAGGTCACGGGCGACCTCCAGCTCGGTCCGCCCGGGCCGCAGCCCCCCGGCGGCGAGCAGGTCGTCCAGCGCCCGGTCGGCGGCGGCGCACGCCTGGCGCAGCGCCTCGACCTCGGCTTCGTCCTTGATTTCGCGCAGCTGCTCGACCAAGCCGGGAGTCCGCTTCAGGGGCACCTGCTCCCGGAGGGTTTCGTACTCCTCGACGCTGACGTGCCGGCTCTCGAACCCGAGCCGCCCGTAGGTCTTGGTGTCCTCGGCGGCCTTCGCCACGAGGGCGGCGGCACTGGCCCGGTCGACGACGGTCTCGAGGTCGGGCACCTCGGCGGCCGACTGGGTCGTGTAGCGGCCGTCGGTGCAGAAGAGCGTCTTCTCGTCCCCGCCCGCGTGCAGCAGCACAGCGGCGTTCGAGCCGGTGAAACCGGTCAGGTAGCGGATGTTCAGCAGATCGGTGACCAGCAGCGCATCCACTCCGGCTCCGGTCAGGAGCCCACGCAGCGCGCCGCGACGTCGTCCATGGGTTTCAGGCACCCGTCCACCCTAGTGCGCGGACTTCCCGGGGGAAGCGACTCGCCAGTAGGCCGCCTACACTCCGCAGGATGAGCGCCTGGGTGATTCGCGGACTGGTGATGGCGGTGCTGCACGGCGTCGCCCTCACGTTGCTGGCCAAGTACGCCGTCTACCACCCGACCGACCAGACCCTGGCGGTCTCGCTGGCGCTCGCTGTCCTGGTGGGAGCGGCGGCGCTGTGGAGCGCCCTCGACGCCTGGCGCGGGCTTGCCGACCGCGGACGCGTCTGGTTCATTTCGGCGCTGGTGGCGGGCCCGGTGGCGGGGATCCTGTACGTGCTCGGCCGCGCGGTTTTCGTGGACCAGACGGGCGTGTCCGAGCTGGGCGGCGCCCTGACCGGCGGGGCGGCGTTCTCGGCGCTGCTGGTGCTGATCCCGGCCGGGCTGGGGTTGTTCGTCGGCGGGCGGATCGGGCGGTCCCAGCCGCCGGGTGAGGACAGCGTGGGCTGAAGGGGCAGGTGCGGCCCCGTCCTCTCTGCCGCGGCCTTCAGCCGACCAGCGAGGAACCCCGTGGGTAGCCATCCCACTGCGCGGTGGTCACCGGGAGCGCCGTCGAGCCGTTGTTGCCCACCACTCCCCCGTCGGGTACTCGCCACCGCCGCCGGTCGTCGAGGACGAAGGCGAACCCGCGGTCCGGTGCCTGCACCGCCTCCGCGCCCGGCCGCAGCCGCGCCGCGACCGGCAGCGTCGCCAGGGCCGGGGGTGCCTTGTCGAGGACCTCGCCGGCCAGCGCCACCGCCACGACGCGCCGGTCCACCCGGACCCGCGCGCCCGCGCGGACCAGGTCCATCGTCCGTTCCGGGGACGGCGCCGTCACGCCGTCGAACGTCGCGGCCACCCGGCCGGGGTTCGCGCAGGCCTGGCTGCCGAGCAGGTCCAGCCCGAAGTGGCGCAGGTCGGTCGGGGCGCCGGCCCCGCCGAGCCCGGTCGCGCGCACGACGTCGAACGGCACCCGGTCGCAGGGGTCGGCCGACGACAGCGGCGCGTGCCCGTCCGCCCGGCGCACCAGCCCCGGCCCCTCCTTCCACGGGCCGGGCAGCACCACGGGCCGGAACGGGTGCTCGGTGAAGTCCGCCGTCCAGAACGTGAGCGTCGTCCCGCCGTCGGTCTCGTGCGCGACGACGAACGCCGCGAGCGCCCCCACCCACATCAGGTCCGCGCTGAACCCGTCGACGATCGACCGGGCCCGCGGCGCGGCCGTCGACGTCACCGGCACGAACCCGCCGACGTCCAGTGCCTGCACGCCCGATCCGAACGCCGGGTCGCGCGAGCGGAGCAGGAACTGCCCCGCACCGTTCCAGCCCGCGGCGCGGCCGGTGGTGTCGGTGAACATCAGGTAGAACCAGCCGTCGAGGTAGACCACCGACGGCTGGCCCGCGCCGTAGACGTTCCCACGGTGCACGTCGTGCGACGGCCCGAGGATCGGCCGCCCGCCCGCCGCGCGGGTCCAGTGGATCCCGTCGGGGCTGGTCGCGAGCCCGATCGAGTTGCCGAGCGCGTGGTCACCGGCGGCGCCGGTGTAGTACAGGTAGTACGTCGAGCCGACCCGCAGCACCGACGGGTCGCAGGTGTGCATGCCGTCGAACTGCCCGGGCGCGCCGGAGAACACGGCGGCCGGGATCCCGCCGCCCGGTCCGGTGAACGGCCCGTCCATCGATTGGGCTTGGGCGTAGAGGATGTCGTCCCCGGCCGGCCCGGCGCCGCCGTACTGGCTGCACCACCACATCCGCGTCTGCCCGCGGTCCAGCATCACCGACGGCCCGTAGTTGTAGACGGCGTCCGCCCCACCGGCGGCGATCACGCCACCACTCTGCCGGGGGTCACCCGAAGCGAGCTGGACGTCGCTGGGCCGCGGCGGCACGGCGGTCTTCCCGCCCGCGATCGCCGGCTGGTCCCCGGCGGCCTGCGGCTGGGCGTAACCCTGGGTGCAGCCCGCAAGGAGAAGGCCCGCCAGGACACTGGCGAACAAGGCACGAGCGGGTCGCCGACCCCCTCGACGAAACGGGCTCACGACATCGGAGTGTAGCGAGATGCCCCCTGTCCGGGCGGCGGCGCTCCTGTTCGAGGGTCACTCGATCAAGCGGAGGCCGGGCCGGTCACGCTCTGACAGGGGCGCTGAGCCGCGACCTGCTCGACCTCGGACGGCCCGGCAGCAGGCCTCCCCGGCGGCGCGCCGTCTCGTGGGCCAGGCAGCCGCCCAGCCGGTACGGACTCCCGCGGCCGCCCGGCCCGAACACCCGCGGGCGGCCCCTTCGACCGCTACCAGCTCCACCTCGAACCCGGTCTCGTTCTCACCGATCGCCCGGCCCGATCACACACCAGCGGGCGGCCCCTCGACCGCTACCAGCTCCACCTCGAACCCGGTCTCGTTCTCACCGATCGCCCGGCCCGATCACACACCAGCGGGCGGCCCCTCGACCGCTACCAGCTCCACCTCGAACCCGGTCTCGTTCTCACCGATCGCCCGGCCCGAACACCCGCGGGCGGCCCTTCGACCGCCACCAGCTCCACCTCAGACCCGGCCTCGTTCTCACCGATCGCCCGGCCCGATCACACACCAGCGGGCGGTCCCTCGACCGCCACCAGCTCAACCTCGAACCCGGCGTCGTTCTCCAGGTAGGCCGCGTAGTGGGCCGCGCCGCCCGCGTGGGGGTACCGGTCGGCGAACAGCGGGCGCCAGCCGTGCGCGGCGGCCCGGGCGGCCAGGTCGTCGACCTGGGCTCGGGTGCCCACGTGCAGCGCCAGGTGGTTCAGGCCCGGCCGGGTGCGCTCGTGCTCCGCCGCGCTCAACGCGGGCGACGCCTCGACCACGAGGTACGTCCCGCCGAACCGCCAGCTGACCCCCGCGGGCCAGCGCTGGAACTCGCGCCAGCCGAGCTCGCCGAGCAGCCAGCCCCAGCTGCGCTCGGCTTCGGCGAGGTCCGGCACCCACAGCTCGACGTGGTGCGGCCGCCCGTGGACAGCGGGCAGCGCCACCAGCACGCGGTGCAGGTCGCCGTAGTGGACGCCGCTGCCGACGTCGAGGAAACCCAAGCGCCCGGCCACTTTCCGGCTCGCCGCGTTCCGTTCGTGGATCAGTGCCCAGATCGCCGGGAGCCCGAGCGTGCCGAGCCCGTGGTCCAGCAACGCGCGGGCGGCCTCGGTCGCCAAGCCCTGTCCGGCGTGCGCACTCGCCACGTAGTAACCCAGCTCGGGCACCCCGCCCGGCAGCTCCCACGACGGCCGCAGGTGCGCGACGCCGACGACTTCGCCGTCGCGCTCGATCGCCCAGTGGCCCTGGCCGGCGGGCCCGCGGTAGGCGAGCCGCCGGTCCACCATCGCACCCGCCACGGCCGGGTCGGCGAAGTCCACGGCGAAGAACCGGCTCATCTCCGGGTCGGAAAACACCTTCACCACGGCTTCGCGGTCGGCCTCGGCCAGCTGCCGCAGCACCAGCCGCGGCGTCGCCAGGGTCGGCAGGGTCATCCCGGGTGCGCGGCGAGCCAACGCAGAGCGAGCGGGTAGCCGTCCACGCCGAAGCCCGCCATCACGGCGGTCGCGATGTCCGACAGCACGCTGTGGTGCCGGAACTCCTCCCGCTTGTGCACGTTCGAGATGTGCAGCTCGATCAGCGGCGCGGTCAGCTGCGCGGCGGCGTCGCGCACCGCGATCGAGTAGTGCGTCCACGCGCCGGCGTTGAGGACCACCGGGTGGCCGCCGTCGGCCGCCTCGTGCAGCCAGCCGACCAGCTCGCCCTCATGGTCGGTCTGCCGGACCTCGACCTCGATCCCGAGCTCGTCACCGGTCTTGACGCACAGCGCCGCGAGGTCGTCGTGGGTGGTGGAGCCGTAGACCGACGGCTCGCGCTTGCCGAGCCGGCCGAGGTTGGGGCCGTTGAACACGAACGCCTTCACAGCAGCACGCTCCCGCCGCTGCGGGTCGGCTCCGTCGCGATCGCCGAGTACGCCGCCGCGAGCAGCGCCGGGTCCGGGCCTTCGAGCCGGCCGGGCTTGCCGAGGGCGTCGAGGACGACGAACCGCAGCGCCCCGGAGCGGGTCTTCTTGTCGCCCTTCATGGTTTCCAGCAGCTGCGGCAGCGCGTCGGCGTCGTAGGTCGTCGGCAAGCCGAGCAGCTTCAGCACGGCCGCGTGGCGTTCGGCCGTGGCGTCGTCGAGCCGCCCGGCCAGCCGCGCCAGCTCGGCGGCGAACACCAGGCCGACGCTGACCGCGGCGCCGTGCCGCCACCGGTACCGCTCGCGCCGCTCGATGGCGTGGCCGAGGGTGTGGCCGTAGTTGAGGATCTCCCGCAGGTCGGACTCGCGCAGGTCGGCGGCCACGACGCCGGCCTTCACCTGGATCGACCGCCGGACCAGCTCGGCCAGGACGTCACCGGTCGCGTCGAGCGCCCCGGCCGGGTCCGCCTCGATCAGCTCGAGGATCCGCGGATCGGCGATGAAGCCGGTCTTCACGACCTCGGCCATCCCGGCGACGAGCTCGTTGCGCGGGAGCGTCTCCAGCGTCGCGAGGTCGACGAACACCGCGCTCGGCTCGTGGAACACGCCGACGAGGTTCTTGCCGGCCTCGGTGTTGATGCCGGTCTTGCCGCCGACGGAGGCGTCGACCATGCCGAGCAGCGTGGTCGGCACGTTGACCAGCCGGACCCCGCGCATCCACGTGCCCGCGACGAACCCGGCGAGGTCGGTGACGGCGCCACCGCCGAGGCCGACCACGACGCCGCGGCGGTCCAGCCCGATCCGGCCCAGCACCTCCCAGCAGAAGCCCGCGACGGTCAGCGACTTGCCGTCCTCGGCGTCCGGGATCTCGACGCGGTGGGCGTCGAGACCGGCCGCGTTCAGCTCGTCGCGGATGGCCTCGGCCGTGGTGGTCAGCGTGGGCGGGTGGATCAGCGCGATCTTCGAGGCGCCGGCCAGGTGCTCGGTGAGGTCGCCGAGCAGGCCGCGCCCGACCACGACGTCGTAGGGCTGGGCGGTGGCGACCGGGATGCGCACCGGGTCGGGCTGCGCCGGGTCGGACTGCACCGGATCGGACACTGGGTGACTCACTCCTTGGCTTCGGCGGGAGCGGCGAGCTCCGCCATGAGGTGCGCGACGATCTCGGTGGGCGTCCGGTCGTCGGTGACGATCTCGACGGTGGCGACCTCGCGGTAGGCGGGCACCCGCTCGTCGAGCAGTTTCTTGAAGGTGGCGCGGGGGTTCACCCCGGCCAGCAGCGGTCGTGCGGAGGACAGCCCGGTGCGCTGCACGCCCGCGGCCAGGCCGACGTTGAGGAACACCACGGTGTGCCGGGCCAGCCGCGCCCGGGTGCCCGGGGTGAGCGGCGCGCCGCCGCCGAGGGAGAGCACGCCGTCGTGCTCCGCCAGCGCGGCGGCGACCGCCTCCGCTTCCAGCGCGCGGAAGGCCGGTTCCCCGTCATCGGCGAAGATGTCGGAGATGCTGCGCCCGGTCCGCGCGACGATGTCGTCGTCGCTGTCCCGGAACGCGACGCCGAGCTCGGCCGCCAGCAGCGGCCCGACGGTGCTCTTGCCCGAGCCGGGCGGCCCGACGATCACCGCGCGAGGACTCACCACCGCTCCTCGAGGGCCTTGAGGTACCCCTCGGCGTTGCGCTTGCTCTCGGCGAGCGAGTCGCCACCGAACTTCTCCAGCGCGGCGTCGGCGAGGACGAGCGCCACGACCGACTCCAGCACGACTCCGGCGCGCGGCACCGCGCAGACGTCGGACCGCTGGTGGATGGCCACCGCGGGCTCGCCCGTCTTGACGTCTACTGTGGACAGTGCCTTGGGGACGGTCGAGATCGGCTTCATCGCGACGCGCACCCGCAGCGGCTCGCCGTTGGTGATGCCGCCTTCCAGGCCGCCCGCGCGGTTGGACCGGCGGGTGACGCCGACCGGGCCGGAGCCCCGGTCCATCTCGTCGTGCGCCTGGCTGCCCCAGCGGCGTGCGGTGGTGAAGCCGTCGCCGACCTCGACGCCCTTCATCGCCTGGACGCCCATCAGCGCGCCGGCCAGCCGCGCGTCGAGCCGGCGGTCCCAGTGGACGTGGGAGCCGAGACCCGGCGGGAGGCCGTAGGCGAGGACCTCGATCACGCCGCCGACGGTGTCGCCCGCCTTCCGCACGGCGTCGACCTCGGCGACCATCGCGTCGGTGCCCTCCTGGCCGAACGCGCGCACCGGGCTCTCGTCGATGGCGGGCAGGTCGGCGGCGACCGGCAGGGGGCCTTCGGGCGCCGCGGCGCCACCGATCGAGACGACGTGGCTGAGGATCTCGACGCCGAGCAGCTGCTTCAGGTAGTTGCGGGCGACGGTGCCCAGCGCGGTCCGCGACGCCGTCTCCCGCGCGCTCGCCCGCTCCAGCACCGGACGCGCCTCGTCGAAGCCGTACTTCTGCATGCCGGGCAGGTCCGCGTGGCCCGGGCGCGGCCGGGTGAGCGGTTCGTTGCGCGCGAGGCCCTCGAGCACCTGCGGGTCGACCGGGTCGGCCGCCATGACCTGCTCCCACTTGGGCCACTCGGCGTTCTCGATCTGCACCGCGACCGGGCCGCCCTGGGTGAGGCCGTGGCGGACGCCGCCGAGGAACTGGATGTGGTCGGTCTCGAAGCCCATCCGCGGGCTGCGGCCGAAGCCGAGGCGGCGGCGGGCCAGCTGCTCGGTGACGTCGGCGGTGGTGACAGCGACCCCGGCGGGCATGCCTTCGAGCACGGCGGCCAGCGCGGGTCCGTGCGATTCACCTGCGGTGATCCAGCGCAACATGGGCTCAATCCTGTCACGGGCGCGGTGCGGTGCGGGACATGCCTCCGGTCATGCCGCACCGGGGAAGAGCGCGCACAGCCAAGCGGCGGCGAGCAGCGCGGGCCCATGGGGGACGCGCGAGTTCCGCCGCACGGCGGCAACCGCCAGGCTGAGCAGCGCGGCCACGACGGCCGCGAGCGCGAGGGCGGGCCAGCCGGCGGCACCGAGTACCGCGCCGAGGCTGCCGGCCAGCTTGACGTCGCCCGCGCCGAGACTCCCCGGCGTCGCGCGGCGGATCAGCGCGTGGGCGCCGCCGAACAGCGCAGCCCCGGCCGCGGCGCGGACGGCGAGCGACGGGCCGCCGCCCCCGAGCGCGGCCGCGCCGACGGCGGCGCCGAAGAGGGGGTACGCGGGCAGGGTCAGCACATCGGGCAGCCGGAGGTGCCGCAGGTCGGCGAGGGCGAGCGGGACCGCGACGACGGCCAGCAGCGCGGGCACGGGCAGCCACCAGCCGGGCCAGCCGCCGGCAAGCCAGCGCGCGGCGGCGACGGCCACGCCGAGGGCGGCCAGGACGGCGGTGAGGGACACCGGGATCGGCGCCGAGGCGCGCTTCAGCAGTGCCGCGGTGACGGGCGCGGTGGCGGCGCCGGTGGCGGCCGCGGTGGTGGTGACGAGGATCGGGAAGGTCATGGACCCCAGCCTGCTGCGGCGGGGTTGAGCAGGGCAAATGTCGGGCGTCGCGAAAGGACCGTTCGCTACGTTTCCGGCCGGGAATCACTCCTGTGGGCGACGTCGCGGGTGGCTCGGGAGTGGGTCATCGCGGAGGCGGAGGGGGCAGCTTGCGGGCCTGGAGGGTCGGCTCGCGGACTGGGAAGGCCAACTCACGTACCCAGAAGGCCGACTTGCGTACCCAGAAAGCCAACTCACGTACTCAGAAAGCCGACTTGCGTACCCAGAAGGCCGACTTGCGTGACTGGGAAGCCGACTCGCGGGACCGGGCGGGCATCTTGCGTGGTTGGGCGAGGGTCGTGAGGGGTGGGTGGCTCATCCGGAACCCCCTGCGGCCCGGATGAGCCACCCACCCCTCACAACGTCAGCCTGAGCAGGGCCAGTCCGCTGCCCGCGCGGACTTCCAGGGCCGCCAGGTCCGGCGTCTTGAGCGCCGTGCCGATCACGATGCGGGCCGTGTCGTCCGGGACCGCCTTCCACGTCGCCAGTTCCGTCTCCGCGCCGTTGCGGCCGATCGCCACGAGGATGTACTCGCCGCCGCTGCGGCCGCCCGTGTAGCTGCACGACATGTCGACCTGCGTGCCCCAGTCGAACGCCGCGAGGCGCGCGTCCGCGCGGACCGGGAACTGGCCCAGCGCCGTCATCGCGACCGACGGCGGCGGGGCGGGGGCCGGCCAGGACGCCACCACGCCCAGTGCCACGCAGGCCGCCACGGCCACCGCCACCGACGTGGTGGTCACCGCGAAGCGGATCCGGCGACCGCGCCGGACGCGGCGGAGCACCGCCGGCAGCAGGTCCGGCGGGGGCGGGCCGGGGTCCGGGACGACCGCCGGGGTGTCCACCCTGGCCAGCAGCCCGGGCAGCCCGGCCAGTTCGCGCACCGAAGCCGCGCACCGGTCGCAGGTTCGCAGGTGTTCCTCGAAGCGCTGCCGGTCCTCGGGGGAAAGCGCCCCCAGCACGTACGCGGCGTCGAACGTCGCGAACGGGTCTTCGCTCACTGGGTCACCCCCCTCTCCTCGAGCACCAGGCGGAGCGCGCGCAACGCGTAGTGCGTGCGCGACTTGACCGTTCCTTCGGCCACCCCGAGCTTCCGCGCCGCGTCGGCGACGGAGTAACCCTGGAAATAGCACAGCAGCAGCACTTCGCGGTGCCGTTCCGACAGCTCGGCCAGCGCCTCGGCGACCAGCCAGCCCTGGACGGCGCGGTCGGTGCCGTCGGCGACCGGGCGGTCCGGCGGCCGGTCCGTCACGACCTCGGACCGGGCCGACGCCGAGCGCCAGCCGTCGATGGCGATCCGCCGGGCGACCGTGAACAGCCACGCCCGCGCCGAGCCCTGCGACTGGTCGAGCACCGTCGCCGACCGCCAGGCCCGCAGCAGCGTCTCCTGCACGACGTCCTCGGCCCGGATCCGGTCGCCGGAGGTCAGGTGCAGCGCGTAGGACCACAGCGCGGCCGCGTGCTCCTCGTGCAGCGCGCGCATCAGCGCCTCTTCGGCGACGTCCTTCACCGGCAGGGCCTCAGACCGCCGCGCGGCGCCGGTCCTTCAGGAACATCAGCGCCAAGCCGCCCACGATGCAGACCGCCTCGGTGATGACGCCCCAGTACTCCGGCTGGCTGTTGAACTGGTCGTGGTTGCCGGCGAACCCGACCGTCGCGGCCAGCACGTACGCGCCGAGCGTCAGCGCCCCGAAGCCGGCCGCGCCCAGCGCCGGCAGCCAGTGCCGCCAGGCCAGGACCGCGATCGCGAGCACGAGCCCGGCGATCGCGTCGAGCAGGAACAGCGGGCCCACGATGCCCGGGTAGTCCTCGGTCCACAGGAAGTAGTGCACGCCCGCCGAGCCGAGCAGCGCGGCCGCCACGACGATGCGTAGAACCCAACTCACCATGATCGTTCCTCCACTCCACACCCACTCCGGTACATACACGGAGCAGGGGCCGATCCGGTTCACCGGGAATTGAACCGAACGGGTGGCGATCACGTTCTTTAGGTCATGACAGCCGAACTGCACTCCCGCCGCACCGTCCTGTCCACCGGTGCCGCCGTCGCCGGTGCCGCCGTCGGCGCCGTCGCGCTGACCGCCTGCTCGTCGGAGCCGAACGGCAAGTCGGGCACCGCGCAGGCGCCGATCGCCGCCGGGACGCCGCTGGTCGCGCTCGCCGACGTCCCGGTCGGGGAGGCGAAGGCGGCCAAGGCCCCGGACGGCTCCGACGTGATCGTGGCCCGGACGTCCGAATCGGCCTGCGCCGCGTTCAGCGCCGTGTGCACGCACCAGGGCTGCACGGTCACCCCGAAGGGCGCCGACCTGGTCTGCCCGTGCCACGGTTCGGTGTTCAACGCGCTCACCGGCGAGGTCAAGCAGGGCCCGGCGAACAAGCCGCTGCCCTCCGTGCCGGTCAAGGTCGAGAACGGGAAGGTCGTCACCGGCTGACGAGCCGGGGGACGCCGGAGGGCGCTTGTGGACGATCACCGTCCACAAGCGCCCTTCGTGTGACAAACCCGGTTCAGGAGTCCCAGGTGAACAACCGGTCGCCGGCGGCGACCTCGCGCTCGGCGTCCAGCCCGGACAGGACGTCCGCCGAGGCGTCCAGCGCGACGACCGGGACGATCGCCGAATAGCCCGCCGCGGTCACCGCCTCCGGGTCCCAGCTGACGATCGGCTGGCCGGCCCGCACCTGCTCGCCCTTGACGACGTGCAGGGTGAAGCCCTCGCCCTTCTCCTTGACCGTGTCGATCCCGAGGTGGACGAGCACGGCCTTGCCGTCCTCGGTCGCCACGACGTAGGCGTGCGGGTGCAGCGTCGCCACCGTGCCGTCGATCGGCGCGACCGCGTCCGACCGGCCGCCCGTGGGCTGGACCGCGATGCCCGGACCCACCATGGCCTGCGCGAACACCGGGTCGGGGACCTCGGTGATCGGCACCACGCGCCCGGCGACCGGGCTGAGGATCTCCGAACTCACAGCAGGTCCTCGATGTCGCTGGCGATCGTGTCCGCCTCCGGCCCGACGATCACCTGCAGGGCCGTCGACCCCATCTTGACCACGCCCATCGCCCCGGCCTTCTTGAGCGCCGCCTCGTCGACGAGGCCCATGTCCTCGACCTCGCAGCGCAGCCGCGTGATGCAGCCCTCGACCTCGGTGAGATTGTCCGCGCCGCCGAGCGCCGCGAGGATCTTTTCGGGCCTGTCATCCGCCATCGCGGTCTCCTTGATCACTGTTTGTTCCCAACCTGACGCGAACCGCGTGTCCACCTGTACTACGCCGTTCGTCGGCATGCACCCCGCCGCGGGCCACGAACGGATAACGGTGGTTGACACCCGTCCGCACGGCGGAGCATCCTGCCCCATCGGATCATTGGTCTAGACCGGAACGTACCAATGTTCCGGACCGGACGCGAGCACCGGTCCCCCGGTGAAGCGAGAACGAGGAGGGTGACGCCGATGAGCGCGGCCGCGCACGTCCCGCCACCCGACCGGGTCGTCAACGGGCCCACGCCCAAGCACGCCCAGCTGCGGGAGATCCTGCGCCGCACGGTGGAGCGCGAGCTCCCGCCGGGTGCGCCGATCCCGTCGGAACGCGAGCTGGCGCAGCGCTACGGCGTGTCGCGGCTCACGGTCCGGTCGGCGATCGGCAAGCTGGTCGAGGAGGGCCTGCTCGCCCGGGTCCGCGGCAAGGGTACGTTCACCGCAGCCCGGCGGATGGAGCTGCAGCTCTACCTGATGTCGTTCACCGACGACATGCGGAGGCGGGGGCTGACCCCGACGACCGAGGTGGTTTCGGCCGCCACCGCGGTCCCGCCCACCGCCTCGGCGCACGCACTCGGCCTGACCGAGGGCGCCCCCGCACACCACCTGGTGCGGTTGCGCCACGCCGACGGCGTGCCCCTGGCCGTCGAGCGCGGCTGGTACCACGCGGGCCGGGCCCCCGGCCTGCTCGAGCTCGATCTGACCCAGTCGATCTACGCGCAACTGGCCGAGACGTACGACGTGCGTCCCGACCAGGCGTGGCAGACCGTGTGGGCCGAAGGCGCGGACCGCGAGACGGCCCGGCTGCTCGGCATGCGCGCCGGCAGCCCACTGCTCGTGTTCCGGCGGGTCTCCAGCGCCAACGGCGACCCCATCGAAGACATCACGTCCTGGTACCGGGGAGATCACTACCAGGTGACCATGCAGTTGGACCGGAACACCCCGGAACCCGGTCGACAACCCCACTATGGAGGATCCAGATGAGCTCCACCACCGCGGAGGGGGCGAAGAAGAGCGGCAGCGGTCTCGCCGGTCTTCAGCGCTTCGGCCGTAGCCTCATGCTCCCCATCGCCGTGCTCCCGGCGGCGGGCATCCTGCTCCGGTTCGGGCAGGACGACATGCTCGGCAAGGACGGCCTGGGCTGGAACAAGGTCGCTTCGGTGCTCGGCGCCGCGGGCGGCACGCTGTTCAACTGGCTGCCGCTGCTGTTCGCGGTCGGCATCGCCGTCGGCTTCGCCAAGAAGGGCGACGGCTCGACCGCCGTCGCGGCGGTCGTCGGCTTCTTCGTCTTCAGTTCCGTCGTCCAGGTGTTCGCCCCGCTCAAGGACCTGCCGAAGTACACGGCCGGTGTCACCGAACTCCAGCCGATCAAGTGGCCGTACTCGGTGCTCGCCGGCGTCGTGGTCGGCATCGTGGCGGCGCTGCTGTGGCAGAAGTACCACCGCATCAAGCTGCCCGCCTACCTGGCGTTCTTCGGCGGCCGTCGGTTCGTGCCGATCATCACCGCGGGCGTCATGGTGATCCTCGGCGTGCTCTTCGGCCTGGTCTTCCACTGGGTCAACAGCGGCATCGAGGCCGCCGGCGACGCGGTCACCGCCTCCCCGATCGTCGGTGGCGGCATCTACGGCGCGCTGAACCGCCTGCTCATCCCGGTCGGCCTGCACCAGCTGCTGAACGTCCCCGTCTGGTTCATCTTCGACGGCGGCGACATCAACAACTTCGTCGCGGGCAAGATGTCGGCGGGCGCCTTCACCACGGGCTTCTTCCCGATCTTCATGTTCGCGCTGCCGGCGGCCGCCCTGGCCATCTGGCAGACGGCCCGCCCGGCGCAGAAGAAGGTCGTCGGCGGTGTGATGATCGCCGGGGCGCTGACCTCGTTCCTCACCGGTGTCACCGAGCCGATCGAGTTCTCGTTCATGTTCGTCGCGTGGCCGCTGTACCTGTTCCACGCGATCATGACCGGCACCTCGCTGGCGATCTGCAACGCGCTGGGTATCCACCAGAGCTTCAACTTCTCGGCGGGCGCGATCGACTACCTGCTCAACTTCGGTGCCCCGGCGGCGCAGAAGCCGTGGCTGCTCATCCCGATCGGCCTCGTGTACGCGGTGATCTACTACGTCGTGTTCCGGTTCGTGATCACCAAGTGGAACCTGCGCACCCCGGGCCGCGAAGACGACTCGATCCAGTCGGACCTCGAGGCGACGGCCGCCAAGTAACATCACCACCGACGTGAACCAGTAGGGAGAGGACGAACATGCCGGAGAAACGCGTCGCCGTGGCCAGCAAGGTGGGCCTGCACGCCCGGCCGGCCGCGCTGGTGGCGAAGGCGGCCGCGGCGCAGCCCGTCGCGGTGCAGATCGCCAAGGCCGGCGGGAACCCGGTGGCCGCCGGCAGCGTGCTCAACCTGATGACGCTGGCCGCCGGCTACGGCGACGAGGTCGTCATCAGCGCCGAGGGCGAGGGCGCCGAGGAGGCCGTGGAAGCGGTCGCCCAGCTGGTCGCCACCGACCTGGACGCCTGAAAAAACACCCCTGCGAAGGCCTTCGCACCGGCTCCCCGACAGCCGGTGCGGAGGCCTTCGCGGCGTTTCGTAGGCTGGCCCCATGGAGAGCGTGCGCCTGATCGACGAGTGGCCCGTGGACAACGCCGCGACGGCCGTCGTGTCGGCGATCGGGGTGGTGCTGGGCCGGCACGGCGACACCACGCGGAAGTTCCGGCTGGCCTCGGTCACCAAGCCGCTGACCGCCTACGCCGCGCTCATCGCGGTCGAAGAGGGGGTCGTCGAGCTGAACACCCCGGCCGGGCCCGAGGGCTCGACCGTGCGGCACCTGCTCGCCCACACCTCCGGCCTCGCCTTCGACGCCCACAAGGCGATGGCCGCGCCCGGCACCCGGCGGCTCTACTCCAACGCCGGGTTCGAGCAGCTGGCCGACGTGCTGGCCGAGCACTCCGGCATCCCGTTCGCGCAGTACCAGGCCGAGGCACTGTTCGCCCCGCTCGGCATGGCGAACACCACCCTGGACGGCTCCCCCGCGTCCGGCGCGGTGTCCACTGTGGACGACCTGGTCGCCTTCGCCGCCGAGCTGCAGGCCCCGAAGCTGCTGGATCCGGTCACCGTCGCCGAGGCCACGGCGGTCGTCTTCCCCGGCCTTTCCGGCGTGCTGCCCGGCTTCGGCCACCAGAAGCCCAACGACTGGGGCCTCGGCTTCGAGATCCGCGACCACAAGAGCCCGCACTGGACCGGCTCGGCCAGCTCCCCGCGGACCTTCGGGCACTTCGGCCAGTCGGGCACGTTCCTCTGGGTCGACCCCGGCGCGGGCGCGGCCTGCGTCGCGCTGACCGACCGCGCGTTCGGTCCCTGGGCCGCCGAGGTCTGGCCCCGCTACACCGACGCCGTCCTGGCGGAATTGAGCGCCTGAAGGGGGCCGCGACGCGGTTCCCTTTCCCGGAGGGAAAATCGCCGACCGGACGTGCTGCCCAACGGCCCGGGCGGGACAGGGTCCAAAGCCTCTGCCGCCACCGTGGGCCGGGGTGGTCTCATCTAGGGGTGCAGGCCCGCCGCAGGGCCGGTGCGGGGACCTCGGGCCCCGGCGGGCCGCACACCTTCTTCACTCCGCCATGACGCGGATCGGCTTCCCCGCCTGGTAGGCGGCGATGTCTTCGACCGCGTCGCCGTAGAAGATCTCGTAGACCTCCCGCGTGACGAAGCCGATGTGCGGGGTCAGGACCGCGTTGTCGAGTGTCCTTAGTGGATGGTCGGCGGGGAACGGCTCGGTGTCGTAGACGTCCAGCGCGGCGGCGCGGATCTCCTTGCGGCGCAACGCGTCCACCAGCGCTGCTTCGTCGACGATCGGGCCGCGCGAGGTGTTCACCAGCAACGCCGTCGGCTTCATCGCGGCGAGCTCGGCCGCCCCGACCAGGCCGCGGGTGCGCTCGCCGAGCACCAGGTGGATGGACAGCACGTCCGACCGCGCGAACAGCTCGTCCTTGGTCACCGCGGTCACGCCGTGCGGATCCGCCTTCTCCTGCGTCAGGTTCTGGCTCCAGGCGATCGTCTCCATCCCGAAGACCTGCCCGATCTTCGCCGCGCCCGCGCCGAGCCGGCCGAGGCCGAGCAGGCCGAGCGTCTTGCCGTGCAGCATGGTGCCGACGCTCGTCTGCCAGCCGCCCTCGCGCATGGACCGGAATTCCTGCGGCAGGTTCCGCGACGCGGCGAGGATCAGCGCCCAGGTGTGCTCGGCGGTCGGCTCCCCGATGTACCCGGTGGCGGACACGACGACGTTGTTGCGTCGCGCGGCCGCGACGTCGATGGCCGCGTTCCGCTTACCCGTGCTGACCAGGAGCTTCAGGTCGGGCAGCCGGTCGAGCACGTCGGCCGGGAACCGGGTGCGCTCGCGCATCGCGACCACGCATTCGAAGCCCCGCAGCTGCTCGACGACGTCGGTCAGCGGCTCGGTGAAGACCGTGATGTCGGCCTTGAGCGAGTCCCAGTCGCCGAAGGTGAGGGCGACGTTCTGGTAGTCGTCGAGAATCGCGATCCGCATGGCCTCACCGTAGTAGGTGGTGGCGCGGCTGCCGTGCACGACTCATTCACGAGGCGGCGCCTCGGTCGTGCCGGTGGCGGGTGGTTCGCCGGGGAAGAGGATCGGGCTGAGCAGGTACCGGCTGCGGCCGGGTGCGGCCGGGTTGGCCAGCCGGGGGAGGATCGCGGCGCGCAGTTCGCTGATCAGGGCGGTGAGTTCGTCCCGGTCGAGCCAGATCGCGTGTTGCTGGTAGCCGACGGGGTCGACGGCCGGGTCGGCGTTGTCGCGATCGAGGTAGGCGTTGAACTCGGCGACCAGGGCGGCCACCGCCACGCCGAATCCGCGCCGGTGGTCGTCGAGCGACATCGACGCGGCCGTGGCGGGGTCGATGGAGGCCCGTTCCCGGCGCAACCGGTAGTGGCGCTCGACCGCGCCGCGGACACGTCGTTCGTCGGCCACCTCCAGGATTCCGCCGGCGGCGAGCAGATCGACGTGCCGGTAGACCATGGCTTTCGAGACGTCCGGCAGGAGTGCACCGAGCTGAGCGGTGGTCAGCGTCCGCCCGCCCCGCATGGCGTGCACGATCCGCAGCCGCACCGGGTGCCCCAGCAGTTCCAGAGTGTCCACTACCCAACAGTCTCATACGGTGATACCGTTCGCAAAATACGAGAACGGTGGGGGTCGGGATGAAGGCAAGCACGGGTCCGGCGGCGGTCGCCACGGCGGTCGTCGGCATGGCGGCAACGGGACGTTTTGCCGAGGTCGAGGAGCTGTTCGCGCCGCGGTTGCGGGCGGCGGCGTCCGCCGAGACGCTGCGGGTCGGCTGGGAGACGGAGATCGCCAAGATCGGGCCGGTCCGGGCGGTCGGTGGGCCGGTGAGCGAGCCGGCCAAGGCGGGGCTGGTCCGGGTGAGCGTCCCGGTGACCGGTGCGCACGGGGGCCTCACGGTGGTCATGTCGGTCGACGACGCCGGCCTGCTGCACGGCCTCCGGCTCGCGCCGCCGGCCGGCACGTCCTGGGAGCCGCCGGCCTACGCCGAGCCGGAACGGTTCACCGAGCACGAGGTCACCGTCGGCTCCGGCCCGCTCGCGGTGCCCGGCACGATCACCCTTCCCCGGGGGCGTGGCCCGTGGCCGGGGGTGGTGCTGCTCGGCTCGGGGCCCGCCGACCGCGACCTGACGACCGGGCCCAACAAGCCGTTCAAGGACCTGGCGTGGGGGCTGGCCTCCCGCGGCGTGGCGGTGGCCCGGTTCGACAAGGTGACCCACGTCCACCCCGAGGTCGGCTCCGCACCCGGCTTCACGATGGTCGAAGAGTACGTGCCGCACGCGGTCGCCGCCGTTCGCCTGCTCCAGCGGCAGCGCAACGTGGACCCGGCACGGGTGTTCGTCCTGGGACTCAGTGGCGGCGCCAAGGCGACGCCCCGGGTCGCGGCCGCCGAGCCGTCGGTCGCCGGTCTGGTCAGCCTGGCCGGTGACACGCTGCCGCTGAGCCAGGCGGCCGTCCGGGTCGCCCGCTACCTGGCCGAACTGAACCCCGGCCCGGCCACCACGGCGGCCGCCGAGTCGGTCGCGCGGCAGGCGGCGCTCGTCGAAAGCCCCGGCCTGTCACCCTCGACCCCGGCGGCGGACCTGCTGTTCGGCTGGCCGGCCTCGTACTGGCTGGACCTGCGCGGCTACGACCCGGTCGCCACCGCGGCCGGGCTGGACAAGCCGATGCTCATCCTGCAGGGCGGCCGCGACTACCAGGTGACCGTGGCCGGCGACCTCGTGCGCTGGCAGGCGGGCCTGGCCCAGCGGCCCGACGTCACGATCCGCGTCCACGACGCCGACGATCACCTGTTCTTCCGCGGCGAAGGACCGTCCACACCCGCCGGATACGAGTCGCCGCAGCACGTCGACCCGGCCGTGGTCACCGACATCGCGGAATGGGTCGGCACGCCGCGCTGCATGGCCGAAAACGGCGTGCCGCAGGTCCCGCCCTTCCCCGCGCCCTGACTCCGCCGGCGCTAACGTGCAGCGCGTGGCCAAGAGCGAGGAAACGCGGTCCCTGATCGTCACGACCGCGATGCGGCTGTTCACCGAGAACGGTTACGACCGCACGACGATGCGCGCGATCGCCGCGGAAGCCGGCGTCTCCGTCGGGAACGCCTACTACTACTTCTCGTCGAAAGAACAGCTGATCCAGGGCTTCTACGACGAGATCGCCCGCCGGTACCTGGCGGCGGCCCGGCCGCTGCTGGCCGGCGAGCCCGCCTTCGCGGTGCGGCTCAAGGCCGTGCTGCTGTGCTGGCTCGACATCGCCGAGCCCTACCACCGCTTCGGCACGCAGTTCTTCGTGAACGCGGCCGATCCGGAGTCGCCGCTGAGCCCGTTCAGCGACGACTCCTCGGCCGCTCGCGAGGCGTCGATCGGCCTCCTGCGCGAGGTGGTCGACGGCTCCGACGTCAAACTGGACCCGGAGCTGCGCGAACAGCTCCCGGAGCTGCTCTGGCTCTACCAGATGGGCGTGGTGCTGTTCTGGGTCCACGACCGCTCGACCGGCACGAAACGCAGCCGGATGCTGGTCGAGCGCAGCGTCCCGCTCCTCGCCCGGCTGGCCGCGCTCTCCCGGCTACGGGTGTTCCGCCCGGTCAGCCGCGAGATCGTCGACCTCATCCGGGACCTCGCCAAGCGGGACTGACCGAAGCGGCCCGCGCTACTGCTCGGCCCGCCCGCGGCCGAGGATCTCCTCCACCACCTCCGTCTTGGCGTCGGCGTAGTTCTGGATGTACTTCCACGTCTTCGCGGCGAGTTCACGCTTCTTCGCCGCGTACAGCTGCAGCAGGTTGATGTTGGTGTCCGGGCCCTTGGCAGCGGTGCTTCTCCCAGTCCGGCTGGCGGATGACGAGCCGGTAGCCCGCCGCCTCCAGCGCCGGGACGTAGGCGGCCTCGTCGCCGGAGTCCGGGACCTCTAGGAGGATGTCGACGATCGGCTTGGCGCACAGTCCCGGCACCGACGTCGAACCGACGTCAGGCGATCGGCAGCGGCAGCAGGTTTCCCGTCGCCTCGCGCAGCGCGTCCCGCATCGCCGCGCGCGGGGCCGGGCGGCCGGTGAAGTGCTCGGCCTGGCCGAACGCCTGGTGCAGCAGCATGTCCAGGCCGGTCGCGAGCCGGCCGCCGCGCGCCGCGACCGCTTCGGCGAGCGGCGTCGGCCACGGGTGGTAGATGACGTCGAGGACGTGCGTGACCGCGGCGAGGTCGGCCACGTGCGCGGCGACCGCGTCCGGCGGCACGGTGTTCACCAGCACCGCGGCCCCCGCCGCCAGGGCCGCGAAGTCCGTCTCGGACCAGCGCAGGACGTCGACGTCGAGCGCGGCCCGCTTCGCCGCGTCGAGGGTTTCGCCGGCCCGGGCGGGTTCGCGCACGACCAGGCACACCTGCCGCACGCCGAGGCCGGCGAGGCCGACGACCGCGGCCGCCGCGGTCCCGCCGGCGCCGAGCACCACCGCGGTGTCCGACGACGACGGCTCGTAGCCACCCGCGGCGCGCAACGCCCCGGTGACGCCCTCGACGTCGGTGCAGTCCGCGAGCCAGCCCCGCGCGGTGCGGACGAGGGTGTTGGCCGCGCCGACGGCGGCCGCGCGGGGCGTCACCTCGTCCGCGTGGTCCAGCGCCGCACGCTTGCCCGGCATGGTGACCGAAAACCCGGCCCACTCCGGGCCGAGGCCGTCGAGCAGGCCCGGGAGGTCCTCGGCGCTCGTCTCGATCCGCTCGTACGTCCAGCCGGTCAGGCCGAGCGCGGCGAACGCGGCCCTGTGCAGCACCGGGGACAGCGAATGCGCCACCGGCTTGCCGAGCACAGCGGCCTTCCGAGCCTCAGATGACACCGCGTTCCCTGGCCAGGTCGCGGTTCCGGTTCTGCTCGTCGTTCGTGACCGCGAAGCAGGACAGGCCGTTCTTCTCGCACTTGACGAAGTACACCCAGTCCCCGGCCGGCGGTTTCACCGCGGCCTGGATCGCGTCCGGGCTCGGCACCGAAATCGGGGTCGGCGGCAGCCCGGTGTTCTTGTACGTGTTGTACGCGCCGGACTTCAGCCGCTCCGCTTCGTCGGTCAGCAGCGTCGGCCGGTCCAGCACGTAGTTGACCGTGGAGTCCATCTGCAGCCGCATGTTGATCTTCAGCCGGTTGTAGATGACCCGCGAGAGCTTGCCGAAGTCGGCCTTCACCGCTTCGCGTTCGATGATCGAGGCGATGATCAGCGTCTGGTACGGCGTCATGCCGGGACCGGTCGACTGCGGGGACAGCCCGGCGTTCTGGAGCGCTTCGGTCGAGCTGCGCACCAGCTGCCCGAGGATCTCCGGCGCGGTGGACCCCGGCTTGACGTCGTAGAGGCCGGGCGCGATCAGGCCCTCCAGCCTCCGGTCCTTGCGGTCGGCCTTGTTCGCGGGCTCGACCGCCCAGTCCGGCACGCCGAGCTGCTTCAGGTCCGCCGCGTCGACGGCCTTGCGCAGGTCGTCCGCCGAGATGCAGGTGCTCTTGCCGTTGAGCTGCGCGCAGGACGCCTTCGCCATCAGGCTGTACACGCCGGGCGTGACCTTGCCGTCGGGCTGGGTGATGTCGTCGAACTGCGTGTACGGCCGGATCTCCAGCTGCCCGACCCGCGAGGCCGGGGCGGTGATCCGGTCGACCGCGCTGGCCCCGGACATGTGCGACTTCATCACGTAGAAGCCGTGCTGGATCCGGGCGAGCTTCGGGTTGCCTTCGCCGGCCTTCACGAACGCCTTGCCGCTGGCGACGATGCCCGCCGTGGTGAGCTTCGCGCCGATCGCCGACGTCGAATCGCCGTCGTCGACCTGGAAGAGCACGTCCTCGGTGCCGGCGCCTTCGAAGTCGTCGTAGCCGAAGAACGAGTTGAAGCCGTACCAGGCGCCGCCCACGAGCAGGGCGATCACCGCGATGGCGGCCACCCAGCCGAGGGCGCGCTTGCCCTTCTTCTTTTTCCGCGGCTTCTCCGGCTCTTCGTCGTAGCCGTCGTAGTCGTCGTACTCCGACTCGTCGTAGTCGTCGTAGTCGTCGTAGTCCGCGTACTCGTCGTCTTCGGCGAAGTGCTCGGGCTCCTCCTGCGGCGCGCGGGGCGGCTCGGCCGGGGGCGGCGGTGCCAGCGCGGGCAGGACGTCGGTGACCGGTTCCTCGCGCACCGGCGGGGGCGGCGGGCGGCGGCGCCGCGGCGGCTCGACGCCGGGTTCGGGCACGCCTGCGGTGCGGTCACCCGGCTGGCCGGGCCGCCGGGCGGGCGGTTCGGGGGCCGGACGGCGGCGCTGCGGGGGTTCGGCCGGCTCGTCCGGTTCCGGGGCCGCACGACGCCCGCGCGGCGGCTCGGCCCCCTCGACCGGTTCGGGAGCCGGGCGGCGACGCCGCGGAGGCTCGGCCGGCTCGATCCGTTCCGGGGCCGCCCGGCGCCGGCGCGGCGGCTCGGCCACCTCGTCCGGTTCGGGAGCCGGGCGGCGACGCCGCGGAGGCTCGGCCGGCTCGATCCGTTCCGGGGCCGCGCGACGCCGGTGCGGCGGCTCGGCCACCTCGTCCGGCTCGGGAGCAGCGCGACGCCGGCGCGGGGCCGGTGGCTCGATCTCGGAGCCCTCGTCGAGGCCGTGGCGGGCGTGGGCGGCGCGGGCCGGGGCGGCCCGCCGCTCCTGCGGGTCGAGTTCGGCGTCGGCCGGGGGCAGGGTGGCCGGCGGTTCGAGGCGGCGACGGCCGGACTGCGGCGCGTCGCGGCGCGGGTCGTAGGCCGGCGGCTCCGCGGGCCGGGCCCGGCGGGACGGCTGGGGCAGGTCGTACTCACCGCTGGGTGCCTGCCCGCGACGCGGCGGCAGCTCGTGCTGCCCGCTCGGGGTGCGCCGCGGATCCGCGGCGCGGGGATCACGCGGGTCCACGCGGCGCGGTGCGGGCCGGGACGGCGGCGGGGTGGCCGCTTCCGGTTCGCGCAGTCGCCGGCGCCCGCGTGGGGGCTCGGGTGGCTGCTCGTTCATCGGTCTCCCTCCCGGGCGCGGTGCGCAGCGGCGGCGTCGATCCAGGCCTGCAGGATCTCGACGGCGGCGGCCTGGTCGACCACCGCGCGCTGCTTGCGGCCTTTGACCCCGCGCTGGGAGAGGATGCGGGATGCGGTGACCGTGGTCAGCCGCTCGTCGCCCAGCCGGACCGGCACGGGCGCTATCCGCCCGGCCAGGCGTTCAGAATACGCGATGGCCAGCTCGGCCGCCGGGCCCTGGCGGTTGGCGAGCGTTCTGGGCAGGCCCACGATCACCTCGACCACCTCGTGCTCGGTGACGAGGGCGGCCAGCTGGTCCAGATCACTGTCGTCGGTCGCATCGCGGGAGAGGGTAACCAATGGCGAGGCGAGCACGGGGGCCGGATCGCTCAGCGCCACCCCGACCCGGACGGATCCGACATCCACACCGAGCCGCCGGCCCCGGCCCGGATCGCCCACCCCGGGGCGGTCCGGGTCGCGGTTTCCGCGGTTAACCAATGCCGGCAATCGCCGTGCGGAGGGCCTCGACCGCCTCGGCCGCACCGGCCGGGTTGGTGCCGCCGCCCTGGGCCATGTCGGGCTTGCCGCCGCCCCGTCCGCCGATGTGCCCGGCGAACGACGGGACGAGCTTGCCCGCGGCGATGCCCTGCTCCTGGGCCGCCTTGGTCGTCGCGACGACGAAGCTCAGCTTCTCGCCGGCCGGCGAGAAGAGCGCCACCACGCCGGGCCGCGAACCGAGCCGGCCGCGGAGGTCCGACGCGAGCGCGCGCAGGCCGTTGCCGTCGACGTCCGGGACGACCTCGGCCACCACGGTGACGCCGCCGATTTCCTGCGCCTTGTCGAGCAGCGAGCCCGCCGAGCCCAGCACCTGCTGGGTCTTGAGCTGCGCGATCTCCTTCTCGGCGTTCTTCAGCCGGGTCAGGACGTCCTCGATGCGGCCCGGCAGCTGGTCCGAGGGCACCTTGAAGGTGTTCGCCAGCTGGGAGACCAGCAGCTGCTCCTTGCGGACGTACTTCAGCGCGTCCGTGCCGACCAGCGCCTCGACGCGGTGCACGCCGGAGCCGATGGAGGCGTCGGAGACCAGCTTGACCAGGCCGAGCTGGCCGATCCGGTCGACGTGCGTGCCGCCGCAGAGCTCGCGGGAGTACTCGCCCATGTCGACCACGCGGACGTCGTTGCCGTACTTCTCGCCGAACAGCGCGACCGCGCCCAGCTCGAGGGCCTTGTCCTTGGTCGTGGTGAAGCTCTGCACCTCGACGTTGGTCTGCAGGTAGTCGTTGACCTCCTGCTCGACCTCGGTCAGCACGTCGGCCGACACCGAGCCGGGCGTGGTGAAGTCGAACCGCATGCGGCCCGGGGAGTTCAGCGAACCCGCCTGCGCCGCGCGCTTGCCGTAGGCGCCGCGGACGGCCGCGTGCACCAGGTGTGTCGCGGAGTGCGAGCGCTCGATGGACAGCCGCCGGTGCGCGTCGACCGAGCCGGTCAGCTTGGTGCCCAGGCCGACCTCGCCTTGCGCGACCTCGACGCGGTGCACGAACAGCCCCGGCACGATCTTCTGGACGTCCAGCACCTTCAGCTCGACGCCGTCGCCGAGCAGGACGCCGGTGTCGGCGACCTGGCCACCACTCTCGGCGTAGAACGGCGTGCGGTCGAGGACGAGCTCCGCCTTCTTGCCCGCGGTGACGCTGCGGACCGGCTGCCCGTCTTCGAGCAGGGCGACGACCTTCGCTTCGGCCTGCAGGTCGGTGTAGCCGAGGAACTCGGTCTCGCCGTGCTGCTCCAGGACCTTCCGGTACTCCGAGAGGTCGCCGTGGCCGGTCTTGCGCGACGCCGCGTCCGCCTTCGCGCGGGTGCGCTGCTCGTTCATGAGCGTGCGGAAGCCGTCCTCGTCGACGGTCAGGCCCTGCTCAGCCGCCATCTCGAGGGTGAGGTCGATCGGGAAGCCGTAGGTGTCGTGCAGCTGGAAGGCCTTGTCGCCGGCCAGCACGTCGCCGCCGCCGCGCTTGGTCTCCTCGGCGGCCAGGTCGAAGATGCGCGAACCACTCGTCAGGGTCGAGAGGAACGCCTCCTCCTCGATCCGGACGACCTCGTTGATCCGGTCGAAGCCGCTGACCAGCTCGGGGTAGGTCGGGCCCATCGTGTCGCGCACGACCGACGCGAACGCCTGCAGCACCGGCTCGTGCACGCCCAGCAGGCGCGAGGAGCGGACGATGCGGCGCAGCAGCCGGCGCAGCACGTAACCACGGCCGTCGTTGCCCGGGGTGACGCCGTCGCCGATCAGCATGACGCCGGTGCGGGCGTGGTCGGCGATGACGCGGAAGCGGACGTCGTCGGCGTGGTTGGCGCCGTAGCGGCGGCCCGAGAACTCCTCCGCGCGGCCGATGACCGGGCGCACGAGGTCGGTCTCGTAGACGTTCTCGACGCCCTGCAGGATCGTCGCTACGCGCTCGACGCCCATACCGGTGTCGATGTTCTTCTTCGGCAGCTCGCCGATCGGCCGGTGCCCGAGCTTGGGGCTCAGGTCGCCGCGGACGTCCTGCATGAAGACGAGGTTCCAGATCTCGATGTAGCGGTCCTCGTCCGCGACCGGGCCGCCCTCGCGGCCGTACGCCGGGCCGCGGTCGTAGTAGATCTCCGAGCAGGGGCCGCCGGGACCGGGCACGCCCATGTCCCAGTAGTTGTCCTTGCCGTCGCGGGCCTGGATGCGCTCGCCGGGCAGGCCGGTGAGCTTGCGCCAGAGCCCGGCCGCCTCGGAGTCGTCGTTGTAGACCGTCGCCCAGATGCGGTCGGGGTCCAGGCCGAAGCCGCCGTCGCTCTGGGGCTTGGTGATCAGCTCCCAGGCGGCCTCGATGGCGCCTTCCTTGAAGTAGTCGCCGAAGGAGAAGTTGCCGGCCATCTGGAAGAACGTGTTGTGCCGGGTGGTCTTGCCGACCTCGTCGATGTCCGGCGTGCGCACGCACTTCTGCACGGAGGTCGCGCGCGGGTACGGCGGCGGCGCCTCACCGAGGAAGTACGGCTTGAACTGCACCATGCCGGCGTTGACGAACAGCAGGTTCGGGTCGTCGAGGATCAGCGGCGCGCTCGGCACGCGCGTGTGGCCCCTCGCTTCGAAATGGCGTAGGAAGCGGTCGGTGATTTCGTGTGTGTCCACGGGTCAATCCTTGTGCTGGTGGCGAAGAACGGGTTCGGCGGCGACGGCGGAGGGCTCCGGGCAGGCCCGGATCAGCCCTCCGCCCGGCGAGCTCGCCGGACCGGGCGCCGGGCCACGGCGGCGTGCCGTCCCTCGGCGCGGGGCGCGGTCACGCCCGTCCGCTCCTCGACCATGTCGTGCAGCTCCTGTTCCCGCTCGCTCATGCCCGCGCGCACCTCGGCGCCGAACGAACCCACGGCGCCGGCCAGCTCGCGCACGGCGTCTCCCAGGTTCGAGGCTAACCCGGCCGGGGTGGCCTGACGAGCGGTTTCGGCGGCCTTGCGGGACAGGGTGACGCCGGCGACGACCCCGACGCCGAGCCAGAACAGCCGCTTCATTTGCCGGCCTTCCTCGCGGCCTTCAAGGCGCTCTTCTTCTTGCGCGCCTTGATCGCCTTGTTGAGCCCGTAGGACAGCGCCGCGGTCTTGACCAGCGGGCCGCCCAGGGTCGCGGTGAACACCGACGCCAGCGCCGAGACGTTGCCCGTGACCGCCTGCGCGTTCGCGGTGATCCCGTCCACCCGCTCCAGCTGGGTGTTGACGTGGGTGATCGTCTCGTTCGCGCCGATCAGCAGCGGATCGGTGTTGCTGTTGGTGCGCTCGATCGCCTCGGTGGCCGCGTCCAGCGTCTTGCCGAGCTTGATCAGCGGGATCGCCAGCAGGACGACCAGCACCACGAATGCTCCTGCGGCGATCAACGCGGCGATCTGCCCTGCCGACACGGGCCCTCCTCGGTTCAGGGGTCGGGATGCCGCCTGAGGTTACCGCCTGGCCGGGTTCCCGACCGTGTCACCCCGCACAGGGCGGAAAACGGCTCGCCGCGGGGCGGTGGGCCGGAGCGATGGGACCCGCCCGCCGGGTGCTCGCCGGACCGGGCGGGCACCGCGGCCGACGTGCGGCCCGGCTGCCCGGGACCGACCTGACACGGTCCGGCTGGAGGTGGCCCGCCGCCGGGCGGCGAAGCTGACCGCGACCGGCGTGCTGCGGCGGCACCGGACCGACCGGCTCGCGACGCTCCTCTAACGCTCCTTCAGCACCGCGCGGTAGAGCGCGGCCATGTCCTCGTCGCCGTGGCCCGCCGCGACCGCCGCCTCCAGGTGCGCGAGAGCCGCCTTCGCGCCCGCCACGTCGACGTCCTCGCCGGCCGCCTCGACCACCAGCCGCGCGTCCTTCGCCGCCAGGCCCGCCGGGAACGCCGGCGGGTACTCCCCCGACAGCATCGCCCCGCCCTTCACGTGCGCGTAGCCGACGTCCAGGCCCCCGCCTTCGATCGTCTCCAGGAACAGGGCGGGGTCGAGACCCAGCGCACGAGCCAGGCCCAGGCTCTCGGCCGTCGCGTTCGTCAGCGCGAGCACCCAGGCGTTCATCACCAGCTTCAGGCGGCTGCCCCGGCCCGCCGGGCCCAGCCACAGCGTCTTCAGGCCGACCGCGTCGAACACCGGCGTGGCCTTCGGGCGCGCCTCCTCGGGGCCGGACGCCAGCACCTGCAGCTGCGCCTGCTCCGCGGGCTGCCGGGTGCCGAGCACCGGCGCGTCGACGAACACCACGCCCGCCTGCTCCGCCGTCGCGGCGAGCCGGTCGGTCCAGTCGAGGCCGACCGTGCTCATCTGCAGCCACAACGTGCCCGAAGCCGGCGAAGCGGCTTCGAACGCCGAAGCGACGGCTGGGCCGTCCGCGAGCATCGTCACGAGGATGTCCGCGCCGTCGGCCGCGGCCGCCGCCGAATCGGCGACCGTGGCGACGTCGGCGAGCGGCTCGGCCTTCTCCCGGGTCCGGTTCCAGACCCGGACGTCGAGGCCCGCCTTGGCGATGTTGGCCGCCATCGGGGCGCCCATGATCCCGGTTCCGAGAAACGCGACAGTCATGCCGCCATCGTGCCGAAGGCGCGGCACGCCCGCGCGCTCAGTAGTCGCCCAGCAGGCAGAACGGGTGGCCCGCCGGATCGGCGTAGACGCGCCAGCCGCGGCCGCCGAGGTCCGGGTCGAGCAGCCGGCCACCGTGCACCAGGACCAGGTGGTGCGACGCCCGGAAGTCGTCGACCTCGAAGTCGAGGTGGAACTGCTGCGGGAAGGCCGGGTCGGGCCAGTGCGGCGGCCGGTGGTCCGGCGCCCGCTGGAAGCCCAGGACCAGCCCGTTCACGTGCAGGGTCGACCAGTCCTCGTCGACCCGCCACCGCGGATCGGGCCGATCCACCTCCCCGCCGAGCAGAGCCTGGTAGAAGCGGGCGAGCACGAGCGGTTCCGGACAGTCCAGGACGATGCACTGCAGCGTCGCGGGCACGGGTCGCCTCCTGCCGTGGCTGGGGCCCTCCCTTGTTCAGGGCCGCCTCGAAGCGCGAAGCTTACGAAGCCCGATGATCTTGGCCACCCCGGCCCACACTCCGGGCGAACGGCGTTCAACAGCGGGTGAAGCCCGCTTCACGCACTGATCACCGTCGCTGCCCACCTCAGTGCCCACGTCGCTGCCCACGTCACTGCCCGCGGATCGTCCGGCGCAGCTTGGGGACGCGCTCGGCGAGCGGCCGCTCGGCGCCGCGCTGGGTGGGCTCGTAGTAGTCCCGGCCCACCAGTTCGTCCGGCGGGTACTGCTGCGCCAGCACCCCTTCGGGCACGTTGTGCGGGTACCGGTAGCCCTGCGCGTTGCCCAGCTTCTTCGCCCCCGCGTAGTGCCCGTCGCGCAGGTGCGGCGGGACGGTCCCGGCCAGCCCCCCGCGGACGTCGGCCAAAGCGGCGTCGATGCCTTTGATCACCGCGTTGGACTTCGGCGCGGTCGCCAGGTGCACGGTCGCCTGCGCGAGCGCCAGCCTGCCCTCCGGCATGCCGATGAACTGCACCGCGTGCGCGGCCGCGACCGCCGACTGCAGCGCCGTGGGGTCGGCCATCCCGATGTCTTCGCTGGCGTGCACGACCAGCCGCCGCGCGAGGAACCGCGGGTCCTCCCCCGCCTCGATCATCCGGGCCAGGTAGTGCAGCGCGGCGTCCACATCGGACCCGCGGATCGACTTGATGAACGCGCTGATCACGTCGTAGTGCTGGTCGCCGTCGCGGTCGTAGCGCACCGCCGCTTTGTCCACAGTGGATTCGACGGTGGCGAGGTCGATGGTCTTCGCGTCGGTGGCCGACGCCGCGTCCGCCGCCGCCTCCAGCGCGGTGAGCGCGCGGCGCGCGTCCCCGCCCGCGAGCCGGACGAGGTGGGCGCGCGCGTCCTCGCTCAGCGTCAGCTCGCCGCCGAGGCCACGCTCGTCGGCGAGCGCGCGCTCGATCAGCGCCGTGATGTCGGCGTCGGTCAGCGGGCGCAGCTGCAGCACCAGCGAGCGCGACAGCAGCGGCGACACGACCGAGAACGACGGGTTCTCGGTCGTCGCCGCGACCAGCAGGACGGTGCGGTCCTCGACCGCGCCCAGCAGCGCGTCCTGCTGGGTCTTGGAGAACCGGTGCACCTCGTCGATGAACAGCACGGTGTTTTCGGCGTTGTACTGGCGCCGCCGCCGCGCTTCCTCGATGACCCCGCGGACTTCCTTGACGCCCGCCGAAAGCGCGGACATCGCGACGAACCGGCGGCCGGTGGCGATCGACACGAGATTGGCCAGCGTCGTCTTGCCGGTGCCCGGCGGGCCGTAGAGCAGCACCGACGCCGGCGCGGCGCCCTCGACCAGCCGTCGCAGCGGAGCCCCTTCGCGCAGCAGGTGCTGCTGGCCGACGACCTCCCCGAGCGAGCGCGGGCGCATCCGCACGGCCAGTGGGGAGCCGGCCGGGTCCGCCTGCGGTTCCGCCGCGTTCGACGTCGTGCGCTCTGGCGGGGGCGCCACGTCGGAGTTCACGGTGAAGAGTTCGTCCTGTGCCACGGAGATGACGTTAACCGACGGCACCGACAGAACCACTTGCCCCGGTCTCCGGATCGGCGCTACCGTCGTCGACGACCGGTTGACCGAAAGTGCGGTTCCGGTCAAACAGTCAAAGATCGACGGAACGAGACGCATGAGCCATCCCAACCGCGAGCGCGCCGACCGGATCCTGGACGCGGCGGGCGAGCTGCTGCTGCGCATGGGCTACCGCAAGGTGGCGATCGACGACGTCGCGCGCGCGGTCGGCATCGGCAAGGGCACCGTCTACCTCCACTGGCGCACCAAGGAGCTGGTGTTCCAGGCGCTGATGATGCGGGAGTCGGCCGACCTGACCGACGAGCTGCTGACCGCGATCAAAGCCGACCCGGCCATGATCCTCCCGCACCGGATGATCCCGCGGTCCTTCCTCATCACCCAGCGCCGACCGCTGGTGATGGCGATGCTGCGCGGCAACGCCGAGATGTTCGGCTCGCTCGGCGACCTCGCCTTGAAGAAGCAGCAGGACGAGCTGCGCACGCGGTTCGAGGAGGCGATGCTCCGGTGCGGGCTGCTCCGCTCGGACGTGCCGAACCTGACCTACGCGCTCAAGACCGCGACACTCGGCTTCTACGTCGGCGACACGCTTTCCGGCGACTTCGAGGGCATTCCCCTCGAAGAGAAGGCGGACGTGCTCGCCCACCTGATCCGCACCGCCTTCGAACCGCCCGGGGAGCCCGATCCCGGCGCGGTCGCGGAGGTGGCGGCGGAACTGAGCTCGGCGCTCGAGGAGCTCGTCTCGAGCTACCGGGAAGGGATCTACGCACACGATCCCACCAGGGCACCCGGCTGACGCCGGGGCCACACCGGGGAAAGGGGCGGAAATGACCACCACACTCGCCGACACCTGGGGACTCCACGAGGCCCAGTTCTGGCTGCGAGGCAAGCAACCGGAGAAGCGGGTCGAGTTCGCCGCGGAACTGGGGATGTGGAACGTCTACGGGCACCCGGAGATCGAAGCGATCCTCCGCGACCCGGCGACGTTCTCCTCCGACACCTCGCGGCTGGTGCCGAAGGAGATGCTGCCGGATCCCGGCCAGGACACGGCGACGGGCAGCATCCTGCAGCTGGACCCGCCGCTGCACAACAAGATGCGCAAGCTCGTCAGCCGCGCGTTCACGCCGAAGGTGGTGGCGGACCTCGAGCCGAGGATCGCCACGCTCACCCACGAGCTGCTCGACGCGGTCCCCGCCGGCGGCCGGCTGGAGCTGGTGGAGAGCCTGGCCTACCCGCTGCCGGTGATCGTCATCGCCGAGCTGCTGGGCGTCCCGGCGAGCGACCGATACCTGTTCAAGGGCTGGGTGGACAAGATGTTCGAGTCCACCGACCAGGTTTCGCTGGTGCAGAAGGACGAAAAGCAGGATGCGGCGATCAGGAAATCGCTGGAGGGCCAGAAGGCCCTCACCGACTACCTGGGCGTGCACGTCGACGAGCGGCGGCAGCGGCCGAGGGAGGACCTGCTGACGAAACTGGTCGAGGCCGAGCTGGACGGCGAACGGCTCTCCCGCGCAGAGGTCGTCAACTTCGCGAACATCCTGCTGCTGGCCGGGCACATCACGACGACGATGCTGCTCGGCAACGTGGTGCTGTGCCTGGACACGTTCCCGGAGTGGGACGAGCGGGCGCGGGCGGACCGGTCGCTCGTGCCGCCGGTGATCGAAGAGTCGCTGCGGTACCTCACGCCGTTCGCGGCGGTGGGCCGCGCGACCATGCGGGAGGCGGAAATCGGGGGCGTCACCGTGCCGGCCGACCAGATGCTGCTGCTCTGGGTGGCGGCGGCCAACCGGGACGAGCGCGTGTTCCGCGCCCCGGGCACGTTCGACCCGCTGCGCGCGGAGAACCCGCACCTGGCGTTCGGCCGCGGGATCCACTTCTGCATCGGCGCGCCGCTCGCGCGGCTGGAGGGCCGGGTGGCGCTGAACGTCCTGTTCGACCGCTACCCGGCGTTGCGCACGATCCCGGGCGAGCCGCCGAAGTTCCAGGTCAACCCCAACATGACCGGAGTGCGGGACCTGCCGCTCGCGACGAAGTAGGCCGGGTTGCGCCCTGGGCGAAATCGCTCGCCCGGGGCGCCCGGCGTGCCCGATGGTGGACCGGTGAACGTGGCGGTGCTGGCGGACATCCACGGCGTGCTCCCGGCGCTGGAGGCCGTCCTGGCGGAGCCGGACGTCCGGGCGGCGGACCGGATCGTGCTCCTGGGAGACCTGCTCGCCGGGCCGATGCCCGTGGAGACCCTCGAGCGGTTGCAGGCGCTCGGCGACCGCGCGGTGTGGGTGCGCGGCAACGCCGACCGCGAGCTGGCCGAGTCGGCGCGCACCGGCGGCTCGTTCGTCCCGGATCCGATCTTCCCGTGGGCGGCGAAGCAGCTGCGGCCGGCGGATCTGCCGGTGCTGGACGCGCTGCCGCTCACCGTGACCTTGGGCGAGGTGCTGTTCTGCCACGCCACCCCGCGGAACGACACCGAGATCGTGCTCGTCGACAGCCCGCCGGAGCGCTGGGCGGAGGTGCTCGACGGCGTGACCGCGCCAACCGTCGTCCTGGGGCACACGCACATGCCGTTCGTCCGGCTCGCCGACCGGCGGCTGGTCGTGAACCCCGGCAGCGTCGGAATGCCTTATGGGACAAGGGGTGCGCACTGGGCGTTGCTCGGCGACGGCGTCCGGCTGCGGCGCACGGAGTACGACGCCGAGGCAGCGTGCCGGTTCCTCGCGCAGCACTGCGCTTATCCGGACATCGAGGAGTGGGCGGACTTCTTCGTCCGCAACCCGGCTTCGGACGTGGAAGCGTTGCGGGTGTTCAGCGGGCGCGGAACGAGTCCCACATGATGACGGCGGCGTAGGGCAGGAATTCGCGGCCGCGGCGCCAGAGCCACGGGATGCCCTTGAGCACCAGCCAGCCCACGTGTCCCGACGTGCTCGGCTCGACCCCGCCGCCGCAGGTGAGGCTCACCGGCTCCGGCACGTCGAACCCCGCTTCGGCGAGGAGCCCGGTGAAGCCGCGCGCGAGCATCCGGTGGCCCCGCTCGGACGGGTGCAGCCGGTCGACGCTCCACGACGTCAGGTCGTAGGCGCCGGGCAGCCGGGCCAGGTCGAGGCAGGGCACGCCTTCGCGGCCGACGACCTCGTCGACGGCCGCGTTGAGTTCGGCGACGCGGGCGCTGAGGGCGCGCTTCAGCGCCGGCGGAAGGCGGAACACCTTGCTGTGGTCGTGGAAGCGGACGGGCAGCACGGTGGTCCCGGTTTCGCCGAGGCGGCGGATCACCTCGGTGAGCTCGGCGGCGACGCGGGCGGCGTCGAAGTCCGGGCGGAGGGTGTCGTTCATGCCGGCCACCAGCAGCGCCACGTCGGGCCGGTGGGCCACCGCCGCGGGCACCTGTCCGGTGAGCACGCAGCGCATCCGGGCCCCGGTGAACGACGGATTCAGGTAGCCGCCGGCCTCGACCCCGAGCGCGGCGGCGACCAGCGGGCCGACCCCGCGCCAGCCCCCGCGCCGCGGCAGCGGATCACCGAGCCCGACGGCGGTGGAGTCCCCGAGCACGACCAGCCGCCGCGCCCGCTTGAGCGGCACGACCGGCGCAGGCCGGGAAGGCTCGGGAGGGCCGGGAACGGGAGTGACATCGACGCTCATCACGGTCACGCCCACGACCTTCGGCCACGCAGGCTCACACCCGGTGAGGACGAGGTAACACGCCTGCGACACCGGGCCTAATTCTTGACGCGGCCCGTACCGGAGCCGGAAAAGTCCTGTTCGCGGCGGGTCCGGCTCAGCGGAACGCGGGGTAGAACGCCAGGTCGGCGTGCGGCCCCAGCCGGGCCGCCAGCGCGGCCGCCACCCGGGCCGCGAACTCCGAGACCGCGGTCATCCGGACGTACCCGGCGTGCTTGGCCAGGTCGCGCCACCACGTCACGAACGCCGCCTCGCGGCTGACCGGGGGCGCGTGGCGGGCCAGGTTCAACGAACCCAGCTCCTCGCCCGTGATCAGCCACACCCGCAGCAGCTCGCTGGCCGTCAGGTGGGCGGCGAGGGCTTCGTCGTCGGCGAAGGCGGGCCACACCTCCACCACCTCCGCGCGCCACGCCGCGATCATCGCCTCGCTCATCCCGGCCGGCAGGGCGAGCGCGTCCGGCCAGCCGGCGAACGGCAGCCGCAGGTCGGCCGCGTCGACCAGGGCCGAGCGGACGCAGCCGTTTTCGAAGTCGAGGAACCGGACGCCCTGGCCGGTCACGAGGTTGTTGTCCGGGCTCAGCTCGACCGGGCTGAACGCCCGGAAGCCCGGCGCGCGCGACTGCTCGAGAGCCGCCGTCACCTGCGCGCGCACTTCGCGGGGCACCGGGATGCCGAGCCGCTTCCGGATCAGCGGCGCCACCCGCTCGCAGAGCTCGTCGACGTTGCCGGAGTCGCTCTTCGCCGGGCCGCCGAGCCGCCGCAGCAGCGCGTTGAAGTCGGCTTCCCGCCCGGCGGTGCTCGCGTGCAGCCGGCCCAGCGACCGGGCCCAGGACAGCAGGGCGCGCTCGGCCGCGCGGGAGTCGCGCGCGTAGAGCTTGTCCTCCAGCGTCGGCGTGCGGCCGAGGTCCTCGAGCACGAGCACGCGGGCGCGGCCGTCGTGAGCCACCAGCTCCGGGCACATCCGCTCGTCCGGCGAGAGCGCAGTGAACAACTGGTAGCTGACCGCCTCCTGGGCGAACGGATCGGCGCCGGAGGCCGGCCGGTCCCGGTAGTGCTTGATGACCAGCGTGCGCGGCAGCGCGAACGACGACACCACCCGCGCGCGGATCACCGTGGCCGGCCCGCTCCCCGCGAGGTCCTCCGGCGTCACCAGGGTGATCGCGCTGCCGAACCGGCGTGAGAGAACGGACTCGCCCGCCGCGACCGCCGCGGCGACAGCGAGCTGTTCGGCTCCTGCCCCGACTCCTGCGTCGCCGGCGGAGGAGGTGTCGACTGTCATTGTCACCGACCCTACTCGTGACTGAGCAACCATGACTACTGACATCCGGGCAAGAAGGTGCATCCCACCCCGATTCGCATCACCCGCGTGAAAGCGGACGCGTTCCCACCGGTGAACGTTGCCCATTCCGGCGCACGATCAACACAATGGCCGCTGCTGCAACGATTCCGAGAAGGTTGACCAGCAGCTGCCCGACGGACTGGAGACACCGGCTCCACTCCCCCGCCACGGCCGCGACGACCGCGTACCCCGCGGCCGGCACCGTGGTCACCGAGATGAACACGCCCACCAGCGCGGCCGACTTCGCCGACGTCATGGCGAGCATCCCCGCGGCGCCGGCGAGCATCGCCACGACGAGCGACGGCGCCCCGACCGAGAAGACGAAGTCGACGTCGTTGTGCTGCTGCAGCTCGAACGCCTTCTCGCCGAAGACGTCGGTCGCCCGGACCAGCAGCGTGCCGCCCAGCGTGACCACCATGGCCAGCGGGAACCCGATACCCAGCGCGGCCGCGGCCTGCCGGACCAGCTGCCCGTGCCGCAGCACCAGGCCGACGGCGAGCGCCGCCAGCGGCCCGAACTCCGGCCCGACGACCATCGCGCCGACGATCGTCACCGAGGAGTCGGTGAGCACGCCGACGGCGGCGAGCAGGCAGGCGATCGTCAGGAACGCCAGGAACGTCACGTTCAGCCGCGACTCCTCACCCGTGCGGCCGATCAGCTCCTGCCACACGACGGCGTCGGCCGCTTCGCCCGGCGCCGCTTCTTCCGCCTCGTCGGCGGCGTCGGACAACGCGGTGTCGAGCGCTTCGAGCGTGATCCCGCCGGTGTGGTCGAGGTCGAGCGCGCACAGCGCGTCGACGATCTCGTCCGCCGCCTCGCGCGCGATGTCGGCCTCGACCAGGTCTCCCACGGGCTCCACGGCGGCGCCGCGGTGCACGATGAGGTGCGCGGTGCCGGCGTGGGCCCGCAGGATGTCGAGCGCCTCGGCGGTCTTGTCCTGCGGGCACACGGCCCTCAGGTGCAGCACTAGTTCTGCGGAGCGGCGGCCGGTTTCGCGTCGATCCCGGCTTCCTTGCGCTGCTGCGCGGTGATCGGCGCGGGCGCCGCGGTCAGCGGGTCGTACCCCCCACCGGTCTTCGGGAAGGCGATCACGTCACGCAGCGAGTCGGCCTTGGCCAGCAGCATGACGATGCGGTCCCAGCCGAACGCGATGCCGCCGTGCGGCGGCGGGCCGAAGGCGAAGGCGTCGAGCAGGAAGCCGAACTTCTCCTGCGCCTCCTCCTCGCCGAGGCCCATCAGGTTGAAGACGCGCTTCTGGACGTCGCCGCGGTGGATACGGATCGAGCCACCGCCGATCTCGTTGCCGTTGCAGACGATGTCGTAGGCGTAGGCGAGCGCGTTGCCCGGGTCCTGTTCGAACTTGTCGATCCACTCCGGCGTCGGCGAGGTGAACGCGTGGTGCACGGCGGTCCACTTGCCGGAGCCGACGGCGACGTCGTCGCCGATGTCCTCGACCGGCGCGAACAGCGGCGCGTCGACGACCCACACGAACGACCAGGCGTTCTCGTCGATCAGGCCGAGACGCTTGCCGATCTCGTCGCGCGCCGCGCCGAGCAGCGGCTGGGTGCTCGACGCCTTGCCCGCGGCGAAGAAGATGCAGTCGCCCGGCTTGGCGCCCGCCGCGGCGGCGACGTTCTCGCGCTCGGTCTCGGACAGGTTCTTCGCGACCGGGCCGCCGAGCGTGCCGTCCTCGTTCACGAGGATGTACGCGAGGCCGCGCGCACCGCGCTGCTTCGCCCACTCCTGCCACGCGTCGAGCTGGCGGCGCGGCTGGCCGGCGCCGCCCGCCATGACGACCGCGCCGACGTACGGGGCCTGGAACACGCGGAACGGCGTGTCGGCGAAGAACTCCGTCATGTCGGTGATCTCGAGGTCGAAGCGCAGGTCCGGCTTGTCCGAGCCGTACTTGGCCATCGCGTCGTGGTAGGTGATGCGCGGGATCGGCCGCGGGATCTCGTGCCCGATCAGCTTCCACAGCGCGGAGACGATGTCCTCGCCGAGCGCGATCACGTCGTCCTGCTCGACGAAGCTCATCTCGATGTCGAGCTGGGTGAACTCGGGCTGCCGGTCGGCGCGGAAGTCTTCGTCGCGGTAGCAGCGGGCGATCTGGTAGTAGCGCTCCATGCCGCCGACCATGAGCAGCTGCTTGAACAGCTGCGGCGACTGCGGCAGCGCGTACCAGGAGCCGGGCTTGAGCCGGGCGGGCACCAGGAAGTCGCGCGCGCCTTCGGGGGTGGAGCGGGTCATCGTCGGGGTCTCGATCTCGACGAAGTCCTGGTTGTGCAGCACCTCGCGCGCGGCGCGGCTGACCTCGCTGCGCAGCCGCATGGCCGCGGCCGGGGCGCTGCGGCGCAGGTCCAGGTAACGGTGCTTGAGCCGGATCTCTTCGCCGACGTCGACCCGGTCGTCGATCGGGAACGGCAGCGGCGCGGACTCGGACAGCACGTCGAGCTCGGTCGCGAGGACCTCGATCTCGCCGGTGGGGATCTCGGCGTTCGCGTTGCCCTCGGGACGCTTCGCGACCTCGCCGACGATCTTGACGCAGAATTCGGAGCGCAGCGCGTGGGCGCGCTCGGCCATCTCGCCCTCGCGGAAGACGACCTGGGCGACGCCGCTCGCGTCGCGGAGGTCGATGAAGATGACGCCGCCGTGATCGCGCCGCCGGGCCACCCATCCGGTGAGGGTGACGGTCTGTCCGGCCTGCCCGGCACGCAGGGTGCCGGCTTGGTGAGTGCGGAGCACTGCGACTGCTCTCCTTCGACATGGGTGGTTCTCGCCGCTTGAAAGGCTAACGAACCGCCCAGCCTACGACGTCGGCAGGCTGGCCCGGCGCGGTGGTGTGCCGCCGTGGCGGGGAGGCTTCGGAGCCGGGTGAACCAACCAGACAGTTCCTCCCCCGCCGCCCGCAAGCGCGCGGCCGTCGGCGACGGACTAACCAGACCGTTCATTGCCTCATCGACAGCCGCCCACCGGCGTCAGAGGACGTACTTGGGCCGCGCTTCCAGCGCGCCCACCAGGCGGTGGGCCTGAGCCAGGTAAGCGCCCACCTGATAAATCCGCCCGCCCGGGTGCGTCACCAGCCAGTTCGCCGCCGCGGTCGCGGAGGCGAAGAACGGCTGGCCCGCGCACGCCATCGCGTCCACCCCCGCCAGCCCGAACCCGAGGTCGACGGCCGCGACCACCGCCGACGGCGGGTCGACCAGCAGGATCGCCTGGGACATCAGCTCGACGCGGATGCGCGTTCCGGTGACCGGGCAGCTGGCCGCCGCGTGGACGCGCTCGCCGGTCGCGATGGCCAGGAGGAACATGTCGACCGTGCCGTCCGGGCCCGCGCCGAGGGTGCCCTCGGCGGGCTGGAGGCGGTGGTGGGCGCCCCGGGGCGCCGGGCCGGTCGACACCAGGTCGCGGTGCAGGGTGAACCCGATCAGCTCGACCAGCCGCCGGGCTTCGGCCGGGGCGACGCCGACCGTCGCGGCCAGCCGGTCGACGCCCACCGGGTGCCGGCCGGCCCGGGTCAGCTTCAGCGCGGCCCAGGCGAGCCGGGCGGCCGCGACCCGGTCGGTCTGCGAGGTCGTCAACGTCCGGGCTCCTTCCGCACTCGATCCCTTCGACGTTAGGCGCCGGTGACACGCGACGACAACGACACGATCGGACATTTTGCCGCAAGCCGAAGACAACACCCCCGAACGGACCAGCGCATCACCCTTCTGGTCCACAAAGGACCCTCAGAGCAAGCGCAGCTGCTCCACCGGAGCGGCCTCCGGCGCGGCCGGCGAAGGGCCCCGCAAAACGAACCCGGTCTTGCGGTCCAGGCCGTGCCGCCGCAACAACGGCCCCACCCGCTCCGCCAGCCCCTCCCGGTACGCCTTCCGCACGTAACTCCCCCGCGCGTACAGCTCCCGGTACCGCGGGACGAGCTCCGGGTGCGTGCCCGCCAGCCAGCGGCCGAACCACTCGCGCGCCCCGGGCCGCAGGTGCAGGGCGAACGCCGTGACGCTCGACGCGCCGACGTCGGCGAGCTGCGCGAAGAGCGCGTCCAAGGCCTCCTCGGAATCGGTCAGCCACGGCAGCACCGGCGCCACCAGCACCGAGCACGGCAGCCCGGCCTCGCGGGCCTTGCGGACCAGCTCGAGCCGCGCCCGCGGGCTCGGGGTGCCGGGCTCGAGGCGGTGCTGCAGCTCTTCGTCGAGCAGCGCGATCGACACCGCCAGCCCCACCGGCACGTCGCGGGCGACGTCCCGCAGCAGCGGCAGGTCCCTGGCCAGCACCTCCGGCCCCGCCTTCTGACGAGACAGTCCGGCGAGTGTCGACGCTCGAGTTGTTTCGGCGATCTCGTTGGCGCGCATCGGCCTGCGCCCGCCGGCGGGGCTACAATTCGTTGGCCGGTGATCAGCGTGGACGCGAAGAAGAAGCTCGGGCTGCTGTCCATGAACGGGCGAGAAACGCGCTGGCGATCCCGGTGTCGTGGGGTTTGGGCTAGTGCGCGGCGCGTAGTCCGGTGCGCGGCCCGGGAGATCTGGGCAGATGCGCGGCGGGTTCTCTTTGGCAGGGTCGGCGAGGATCGTGGCGGTGTGGCCCCAACGGCTCCGGGGCTCACCTACTCATCAGGAGTGGTTCGCGGGGAGGTGGGCGGCCAGTTCGGCTTCGAGATGCGGATCATGGATGTCGGCCCGGCGGAGCTGCCGGGCGATCGTCAGCGACTCGAAGTCGCTCTCGCTCTCGCACGCCAACCCGATGCGGAGCGCGGCCTCGGCCGCCTCGGGGACCACGCCGAGACCGATCCCGTAGCGGGCCTCCGCCCTGCCTCGACAAGGGCCGGCATTGATCTCGTCGGTCCTGTTCACGGTCCAACCGAACTCTTCGTCCCACTCAACGCCCACCCAGACGTCACAGGGTCCGATCCACGGAAAGTACTCCCAGTCGAGCATCCATAGTGACGCGGCACGCCTGAGCTTGGTCGAGCTGTTCTTGGGGTCCTGGGTCCTGATTCTCAGCTCGTTCAGTTCGCGGGCAACGGCCCTGACGTAACCGAGATGGCTGGTGCGGTGCCAGTTCATTGGCATGTCGCCACTGGTGGGCCCCCGGTCGCCTGATGCGCCCACGAAACCTCCCCGGGGCCACCTCATCCCAGCTCAGAACACGTCTTCGTCGCGACGATCCACTCGGCCACCCGTTTGATCCGGTCCGCGTTTCCCACGGAGGAACCACTGTATTTCTGGACGACGAGCGCCACGTCGCTCAACCCTCTCCTCAATCGCTTCAGACCTGCCGAGGTGAGCCTACCTGCAGCTGGTAACCGGTTTCGTTCCTCGTGTGGCGGCGGCCACTTGGCCTGACAACCTCCAGCCTGGTCGTCGTGTCCACGACGGAGGTGACTCGCCAACCAGTCCAGGACGAAGTGTCCACGGCCGAGCAGGAGACGACAGAAAAGATCTTGCACAGTGCGGCGGGTCGCACTGCTGCTCGCAACGGCACTGGTCTACCTGGCCATCCGCGAGTTCGGCCTGCTCGTTCTGTCGTGGATGAGCTTTCAGACGCGCTTCCCGATCGGCGAGACGCTCACCTCGTGGGACGCCGACTGGTACCTCGGTATCGCGGCAGGCGGTTACGACAACGTGCCCGGGCGTCTGGTGGACGCGTACAACCAGCGCAGCGCAGAGACCCCGCTGGCGTTCTTCCCCGGCTACCCGAAGCTGATCAACTACCTGGACGAGGCGTTCGGCGGCTCGGAGAACGCGCGCCTGGTCGCCGCGTTCACGATCACCATCGTGGCCGGCGTGTTCTGTGCGTACGCGTTGACGCGGATCGGGCGAGATCCCCGGCGGCACCTACCGAATCGGGCTGATCCTGGTTGCGCTGTTCGCGGCGGCTCCCCTGATCATGCCGTACTCGGAGGCGCTGTTCCGCGCGCTCGCCGCATGGGCGTTGGTCGGGGTACTCGAACGGAACTGGATCATGGCCGGACTGGTCCGTCCGACCGCGGCGGCCCTGGTGCTCGCTGTGGGGCTGGCCGCCCTGGTGGCGGTGATCCAACGCCGGGACGGATGGCGGCTCTGGGTGGGCGGGCTGCTGCTTCATCCGCAAACCTGCCCGCCCGCGCGGCCGGGCTGTTTCCGCCCCACCTCCAAAGTGGTGCTTCGGGATGCTGATGTGCGGTGGGTGCATCGCTATCCACAATGCCCCGGCGCCTGCGCCTATCGCCGCTCCCAGCTCGAAGACGCCGATTCCTTCCGCGATGCAAGCGTCCCAGAAGCAAGCGCCGTTGAGATCCGTCTGGTGGATCGGATCCTGAGGGTAGATACAGTCGTCAACGTTCCCGCCTTCGACGGGATCGACGGACAGAAACCGGACGAGAACCGGACTGTAGGCGAGGCCGGGGGGTGACGTCGTTGCTGTACTCCCACGCACTCTCGAGCGTGCCGCCGGCGGTGCCGATGCCCGTGGTGTAGGCCTGGGAGCGCCCGTCAATGTGAGGTTGTCGTAGTAGGCAGCGGAGAGGCCGTTATGCCTTCGTCGTATCCAGTGTGGGTATGTGCAACCGCGCTGGCGCACGCTGCGGTCGGGTTCTGGCTGGTGAAGCACGATGCCGGAGCGGGACCGTAGGTCGGTCGGGCGGTCGGCGTAGTCGTCCGCCGGGTCGTACCGGTAGGTCCGGCCTGGCCTCGGCTGGCCGATTGCGGGGACGGAGAAGCCGACTCCGGCAGCCTTCGGCTTCGCGGACGTGTCGTAGCTGACCGTGGTGGTCAGGTCGCCCCTCATTGGCCTTGCGGTTGGCCGGGTCGGCGGCGATCCAGTCGTTGGCCAGGCTGCTGCGGGTGCCGGCGAGCAGGCCTCGGGCGTTGTAGCCGTAGTCGTGATCTCCGAGCCCGGGTCCTCGATCCGGGCGAGGCTCAGGATTCCGGTGCCGGTGCCGGTGTACCAGAGGTACCCAGGTGTGAGCCCCCCGCGTCACAAACAGTTGTGCGACACCATGCCGTCGGCCACGAAGTCGCCGGTGCCGGTGGTGATGTCGAACAGCGGCAGCTGCAGGCCCAGCGGCTCGATCGCCTCCACGCGCCGCCGGCTCGCGCCGATCACCGCGCCTTCGAGCGACCGCTTCCACGTCACGGCGGGGTTGCTCACGTGCAGGAAGCGCAGCACCTCGCCGACGCCGCCGAGCAGCCGGATCTCCTGGCGCGTCGGGAACTTCGGCACCTCGTCGAGCTGGTGGGCGAAGCCGAAGCGGGCCAGCGCGGCGGTGAAGGCGTCGGCGATCTCGGGCTCGTCGTGCGCCACCGCGAGGACGCCGCGGCCGTAACCGCCCGCGAGGTCGAAGACGCCGGCGAGGAACCCGCGCTGCCAGTGCGCGTCCGGGTCCGGCGGCACCTTGAGGAACCCGACCGAGGCCCCGAAGTCCGGGAGGTAGCGCAGCGCGCGCGTGGCGGCGTCCGGCTCGGCGGCGAACCCGCCGGAGCGCAGCATCCCGCACAGGTAGCCGGCCCGGTAGCCGAGCGTCTCGTCCGGCGTCGGCTCGAACCGGCCGACGCCGATCAGCTCGGTGCCGGGCTCCAGGTGCGGCCGCTGCGCGGCCCCGAACTTGCTGCCGGTGACGTGCTTCCAGCCCTTCGCCGTGAGGAACCGGTGGTCGCCGCCGGCGACGAGCCGGGTGCCGTCTTCGAGCGTCACCCGGTAGGCCGCGCGCAGGGTCGTCCAGTGGGCGAGCACCTTGGTGGGGACCAGCCGCCGGGACGCGCCGTGGCCGCGCGTGCCGTAGATGTCGTCGCCGACCTCCAGGTCCGACAGCGCCTTCGTCCGGCCGTCCGCCATCAGGATCCGGGTGCCGCCTTCGAGGCAGTACGTGCAGGCGTGGGAGCAGCCGCGGTAGGGGTTGACGGTCCAGTTGAAGGGCACGCCGGAGCCGGCCGGCACCTTGTTCAGCACCGACCGCGCGTGCACCTCGTGAAAGGTGACGCCGTCGAATTCCGGTGACCGCACCGATCGCACCAGGCCCTCGAGCCCGGGCAGTGCCGGTTCACCCTCCCCTGTCCGCTGCCGATCCCATCGCACGGCGTCAGTCGAACATATGTTCTAGACGAGTGTCAAACCGGTTCGGGGCAGGCGCATCGGGTGGTGCTGGTGTGACTGCTGGGGCAGGTCAGGACGAGAAGCGTTCCAGGGCCCGGATCTTGTTGGTCGCGTCCAGCGCCGCCACCTTGTACGCCTCCGAAAGGGTCGGGTAGTTGAACACCGCGTCGACGAGGTAGTCGACCGTGCCGCCGCAGCCCATCACCGCCTGTCCGATGTGGACGAGGTCGGTCGCGCCGGTGCCGAACACGTGCACGCCCAGCAGCTTGCGGTCCGCTGTGGACACCAGGAGTTTGAGCATGCCGTAGCTGTCGCCGGTGATCTGGCCGCGCGCCAGCTCCCGGTAGCGGGCGATGCCGACCTCGTACGGCACCGACGACGACGTCAGCTGGGCCTCGGTCGCGCCGACGTAGGAGATCTCGGGGATCGTGTAGATGCCGATCGGCTGCAGCGCGCCGAGCTCGCGCGCCGGCTCGCCGAACGCGTGGTACGCCGCGAGCCTGCCCTGGTCCATCGACGTCGCCGCCAGCGCCGGGAAGCCGATCACGTCGCCGACCGCGTAGATGTGCGGCACCTGGGTGCGGTAGTTCTCGTCGACCACGAGCCGGCCCCGCTCGTCCGCGGCCAGGCCCGCCGCCTCCAGCGCGAGCTCGCCGGTCACGCCCTGGCGGCCGGCGGAGTACATCACGCCGTCGGCCGGGATGCGCTTGCCGCTGACCAGCGTCGTGATGGTCGCGTGGTCGGACACCGCCACGTCCGCGACCTTCTCGCCGAAGCGGAACGTGACGCCGAGGTCGCGCAGCTGGAACTTGAGCGACTCGACGATCTCCGGGTCGCAGAAGTCGAGCATGTGGTCGCGCTGCTCGACCACGGTGACCCGCGAGCCGAGCGCGGCGAACATCGACGCGTACTCGATCCCGATCACCCCGGCGCCCACCACGACCAGCGACGACGGGATCTGCTCGAGCCGCAGGATCTCGTCGGAGTCGAGCACGCGGGCGGCGTCGAAGTCGACGTGCGCCGGCCGCGCGGGGCGGGTCCCGGTGGCGATCACGATGTGGTCGGCCGACAGCGTCCGCCGGTCGCCGCGGTGGCGGCCGTCGACGAAGAGGGTGTGCGGGTCGGCGAAGGAGGCGGTGCCGTCGACCAGGTCGATGTGGTTGCGCATCAGCTGCGCGCGCACGACCTGGACCTCGCGCCCGACGACGTGGTGGGTGCGCGCCAGCAGGTCGGCGATGGTGATGTCCTGTTTGACCCGGTAGCTCGCGCCGTACAGCTCGCGCTGGTTCATGCCGGTCAGGTAGAGCACGGCTTCGCGCAGCGTCTTGGACGGGATCGTGCCGGTGTTGACGCACACCCCGCCGACCATGTCGTGCCGGTCGACGACCGCCACCCGCTTGCCGAGCTTCGCCGCGGCGATCGCGGCCTTCTGGCCGCCGGGGCCCGAACCGATGACGATGAGGTCGTACTCGTGCTCGCTCACGACGTCGAGCCTGCGCACCCGGCGGTCCCGGCGCAACCCCCGCCGGTGAAAGATCCGCGCGCGAACCCCGCCCGGGACTAGCGTGACCTGATGCTGCGCGTCTCGCTGCTGGGCGAGCAGGTGATCGCCGACGACGAGTCCGGCGCCGTGCTGACGCGGTCGCCGCGGTCGGTCGCGCTCGTCGCCCACCTCGTCGTGCACGCCGGCCGGGCGCAGCCGCGGCGCCTGCTCGCCGGGCTGTTCTGGCCGGACTCCACGGACGCGCAGGCCCTGACCAACCTGCGCCGCGAACTGCACCAGCTGCGCCGCGTGCTCGGCGATCCGCCCTCGCTGACCGTCACCGGGCAGGACCTGTGCTGGCGGGACACGTCGTCGAGCCGGGTGGACGTGCGGGAGTTCGACGTCGCCCGCATGGCCGCGCTGGCCGCCGCGGACCCCGGCGAAGCCGTCGCCCACGCCGGGGCCGCGCTCGCGACCTACCGCGGCGAGCTGCTGCCCGCGCTGGCCGACGACTGGGTGCTGGCGGCCCGCGCCGAGCTCGACCGCCAGTGCGTCGAACTGTGCGACCTGATCTGCCGGACGTCTTCGGCCGACCCCGCAGCCGCGCTCGCCGCGGCCCGCCGCCGGATTGCGCTGCGCCCCCTCGAAGAGACGGGCTACCGGACGCTGATGGGACTGCAGGCCGAGGCCGGGGACCGGGCGGGCGCGGTGAGCACCTACCACCGGTGCGCGTCGATCCTGGAGCGCGAGCTCGGCGTCGTCCCGGCCGAGCCGACGCGCGCGGCGCTGCGCCGGCTGCTCGCCCGGCCCGACCACGAGCCCCGGCGGGCGGCCGCGCCCGGGCTCGTCGGCCGCGCCGCGGAGCTGGCCCGCCTCGGCGAGACGTGGCGGGCGGCCGCGGCGGGCCGGGCCGGGTTCGTCCTCGTGCGCGGCGACGCCGGGGTCGGCAAGACCCGGCTCGTGGCCGAGCTGGCCGGGCTGGCGCGCGCCGAGGGCGCGGTCGTGGCCGCCGGCCGGTGCTTCGGCACGCCGGGGCGGCTCGCGCTGGCGCCGGTGGCCGACTGGCTGCGCACCCCGGCCGTGCAGCGGGCGGCGGCGGCGCTGGACCCGGTGTGGCGCGCCGAGGTCGACCGGTTGCTGCCGGCCACGCGGACGGCCGTGGGCGGGCCCCTGCGGGACGCGGGCGCGTGGCAGCGCCTGCGGTTCTTCGAAGGGCTGGCCCGCGCGCTCACCGCCGGCGGGCGGCCCGTCCTGCTGGTCCTCGACAACGCGCAGTGGTGCGACGAGGAGACGGGCGCATTCCTCACCTTCTGCCTCGGCCTGCTTCCGGACGCGCCGCTGCTGGTCGCCGGGACACTGCGCGAGGGCGACCAGGACCGCGGCGTCACGGCCTGGACGGCCCAGCTGCGCGACGACGGCAGGCTGACCGAACTGCCGCTGCGCCCGTTCGACGCCGTCGGCACGGCCCGCCTCGGCGAAGCGGTCGCCGGGCGTGCACTGTCCGCTTCGGACCGCGAACTGCTGTACGCGGCCACCGGCGGATACCCGCTGTACGTCGTCGAAGCCTTGCGGGCGCACGATTCCCCACCCGCCGAGGGGCTGGCCGCCGTCCTGCGGACGCGGCTCGAGCAGCCGGGGCCGGCGGCCCGCGAGATCGCCGGGCTCGCCGCCGCGGCCGGCCGGGACTTCACCCTCGACCTGCTCACCGAGGCGAGCGATCTGGACGCCGACACCGTCGTCGACGCCGTCGACGAGCTGTGGCGGCGCCGGATCGTGCGGGAGTTCGGCGGCGCCTACGACTTCACCCACGACCTGCTGCGCGAGGCCGCCTACCAGCAGGTCAGCCCGCCGCGGCGGTGGCTGCTGCACCGGCGGCTGGCCCAGGGCCTGGAGCTGCTGCACGCCGAGGACACCGACGCCGTGGCGGCGCAGCTGGCCGTGCAGTACGCCCGCGGCGGCCGGCCGGACCGCGCCGTCGCGCACTACCGGCGGGCCGCCGCCGTCGCCGCGGGCACCTTCGCCCACGCCGAAGCGATCCGGCTGCTGCGGGAGGCACTGGTCCTCGTCCGCGCCCGGCCGGCGAGCGGCCACCGCGACCGGGACGAACTGGCCGTCCTCGAAGCGCTCGCCGGGCCGCTCAACGCCCACCAGGGCTACTCCTCCCCCGAACTGCAGCGCACCCTGGAACGTTCGCTGGCGCTCGCGGAGTCGCTGGGCGACGGGGAAGCCGCGCTCACCGCGTTGCTGGAGCTGTGGTCGTCGCGGTTCGTCCAGGGCCGCACGGCGGACGCGTACGAAGCGGCCGAACGCGCCCTCGCGCTGATCGTCCCCGGAACCAGCGCCGAGCAGAGCGGCTCGGCGCACTTCATCGTCGCGGGTTCGTCGCTGAGCCTCGGGCACGACCCGGCCGAGGCGCTGCGGCACTTCGACCTGGGCGCCGAACGCACGCGCGGCGCGTCGTCGTGGCCGATCGGCACCCGGCCGGACGTGCACGGACCGGCCTGGGCGGCGCACGCCCACTGGCTGCTCGGCCACGACGACGCGGCCGTGGCGTGCGGCGCCGAAGCGATCGCCCTCGCCCGCCGGATCGACCAGCCCTACAGCCTGGCCATCGCGCTGGCGTACGCGGGGATCACCCACCAGATGCGCCGCGACCGCCGGGCGCTGGGGGCGGTCGCCGCCGAACTGCGGGCGCTGTGCGACCGGTACGGCTTCGCCTACTACCGGGAGTGGGCGCTGGTGCTGGGTGGCTGGTCCCTCGGCGGCGCGGCCGGGCTGGCCGCGGCGCAGCGGGGCCTCGCGAACCTCAAGGCCGAGGGGGCGTTCGCCCGGATGCCGTACTGGCTGGCACTGGTCGCCGAACTGTCGGCTCCGGACGCGGCCCGCGCGACGCTGGACGCCGCGCTCGCCGCCGGACAGGCCCGCGACGACCGCTGGTGGCTGCCGGAGGTGCTGCGGCTGCGGGCGGCGTACGACGCCGACCCGGTCCCCCGCCTGCGGGCCGCCGCGGAGCTGGCCCGCGCCCAGGGCAGCGTCGCCCTGCTGCGGCGGGCCGAAGCCGACCTGGCCGGCCGGTCCCCGTCCTGACCGGCACGAACGGGCCGAACGCTGCGCGAACGCCGGCTGCCTACGTTCCCTCGGGTACCGGAAATCCGAGAGGGGCACCATGACCACCACCGCCTTGCCGCACGAGGAACTGGCCGCCGCGCTGCGCGGCGACCTGATCACGCCGGCCGGCCCGGGCTACGACGAGGCCCGCGCCGTCTACAACGCCATGATCGACAAGCGGCCGGCGGCGATCGCCTACTGCCGCGACGCCGCCGACGTCGTCACCTGCGTCCGCTACGGCCGCGCCCAGGGCCTGGACCTCGCCGTGCGCGGCGGCGGTCACAACGCGGGCGGCCTCGGCGTCGCCGACGGCGCGCTGGTGATCGACCTGTCGCTGCTGCGCAGCACCACCGTCGACCCGGTGCAGCACACCGTGCGCGCCGACGCCGGCTGCACCTGGGGCGACGTCGACCACGCCACGGTCGCGTTCGGGATGGCGACGCCGTCGGGCATCGTCGCGTCCACCGGCGTCGCGGGGCTCACCCTCGGCGGCGGCATCGGCTACCTCGCCCGGCGCTTCGGCCTGACGATCGACAACCTGCTCGGCGCGGACGTCGTGCTCGCGGACGGCTCGTTCGTGCACGCTTCGGAGTCTTCGCACTCCGATCTGTTCTGGGCCCTGCGCGGGGGCGGCGGCAACTTCGGCGTCGTCACCTCGTTCACCTTCCGCTGCCACGACATCGGCGAGCACGGCGTGATCGTCGGCGGGCCGGTGCTGTACGACCTGGCCGACACGCCCGCCGTGCTGCGCTGGTACCGCGAGCTGCTGCCGTCGCTGCCCGAAGAGCTGAGCGGCTGGTTCGGTCTGCTGACCGTGCCGCCCGCGCCGCCGTTCCCGGAAGAGCTGTGGGGCCGCAAGGCGTGCGGCATCATCTGGTGCTACACGGGTCCGCACGACAAGGCCGACGAGGTGCTGGCCCCGGTTCGCGACTTCGGTACGCCGTTGCTGGTCGGCCTGCAGGAGATGCCGTACACGGCCCTGCAGGGCGCGTTCGACGGGCTGTACCCGGCCGGGCTGCAGTGGTACTGGCGCGCGGACGTCTTCCACGAGATCTCCGACGCCGCGATCGACATCCACCTCAAGCACGGCGAGGGCCTGCCGAGCATGCACTCGTCGATGCACCTGTACCCGATCGACGGCGCGGCGAGCCGGGTCGCTCCGGACGCGACGGCGTTCCCGCACCGGTCCGGCGGCTGGTCGGGCGTGATCGTGGGAGTCGACCCGGCACCGGCCAACGCCGACGCGATCGCCCAGTGGACGCGGGACTACTGGGAAGAGCTGCACCCGACTTCGGCGGGCGGGGCGTACGTCAACTTCATGATGGAGGAGGGGCAGGACCGGGTGAAGGCGTCGTACGGCGCGAACTACGACCGGCTGGCCACGGTGAAGCGGCGGTACGACCCGGACAACCTGTTCCACGTCAACCAGAACATCCGCCCGGCTTGAAAGTCGGCGGGGGTGGTCAGGAGCGGAGGGCGCCGCGGCGGCGCTGCCAGTCGGTGACCGTGTCCAGCCCGGACTCGATCTCCTCGGTGAGCAGCGCCGTCAGCTGCGCCGCCACATCCGCGCCCAGCAACTGCCCCACCCGGTCCAGCAGCGACAGCGCTTCCCACGGCGAACCCGCCAGCGCACCGGCCGCGGTCCCCGGCTCGGGCGGCGCCAGGCCTTCCTCCAGCCCGAACCGCCCGGCGGCGAGCAGCGCCGCGACGACCAGGTGGGGCTGGGCGTCGGCGCCGGCGAACCGGAACTCCAGCCGCCGGTTCCCGCCGGTCCCGGCCACCCGCACCGACGCGGTCCGGTCGTCGTGGCCCCAGCGAACCTCGCGCGGGGAGAACGGCGCGGTCCGCAGCCGGACGTAGGAATTCCACGTCGGCGCCCACACCGCCGTCAGCGCCCGCGCGTCCCGGAGGACACCGGCCAGGAAGCCGCCCAGCAGATCGGGTTCCGAGCCGTCCACAGTGGACAGGGAAAGGTGCACGTGCCCGGAATTGCCCTGCCCCGGCTCCGGTGCCGCCAGGTAATCGGCGGTGACGCCGTGGCGCGCGGCGACCCGGCGCACGATCAGCTGCTGCAGCAGGACGTCGTCGCACGCGGCGAGGGCGTCGCGGTGGCGCAGCACGATCTCGTACTGGCCAGGGTGGCACTCGGCCCGCGCCGACTCGACGCCGAGCCCGGCGTCGTCCAGCGCCGTCCGCACGTCGTGCAGCAGCGGCGTCAGGCGTTCGGTGCCGCCCACCGCGTAGTCGGCACCGTGCGCGGTGAGCGGCCCGTCGGCGTCGGAGAACACCACCTCGTGCTCGATCCCCACCGATGGCACCAGTCCCAAGCCCTCCAACGCCGCGAGCTGCCCGTGCAGCACCTCGCGCGGCGCCAGTTCCGCGGTGGCTCCGGACGGCCATTCGGCGTCGCACACCACCGCCCAGGTCCGCTCCCCGAGCGGGATCGCACTCGCCGCGTCCGGCCGCATCCGCAGGTCGCCGAAGCCTTCGAGGTAGCCGCCGAGCACGCCGGACGCCGGCAGCGGTGCCCGCTCGGGTGTCCACGCGAAGACGTAGCTGCAGACGCCGTAGCCGTCGGCGAGGACCTCGGCCGCGAACGGCGCGGCGAGCTCCACCGCGGCGAACCGGGCGTGCGGGTCCGGTACCAGCAGGAGCAGCCGGGCGCCGTCCTCGGCGAGCACGCCGCGCAGCACCGCCTCCCCCGCCGCGGCCGCCGCGCGCCGGGCGGCCAGTGACCGCGGCCCGGCCGGCCGCGCGAACGCCGTCACCACGCGCCGCCCGGATCCGGGGCGTGCAGCGGGTTCGGCACCCGGCCCCAGCGGACGTCGAACTCGTCGTCGCGCTCCACCTTGTCGAAGCCCTGCCCGGCGAAGTGTTCCCGGTTGAGCGTCACGCGCTCGACTTCCGGGGCGAACAGGCGGCACGCGTCGAAGCGCGCGGCCAGGTCCGGGTTCTCGTCGCGGTACCGGCCGACGATCTCCCGCACCGGCGCCCAGAACGCCGCCCGCGGCAGGCCGAGTTCGTCGAGCAGGAGCTCGGCCCAGAACCGGAACTGGCCGGAGAACACCGAGCTGAACAGCGACTGCGCGAGCAGGTGCGCGGGCCAGCGCAGCATGTCCGCGGCCGCCTCGGGCGGCAGGCTCTCGTAGCTGGGGAGCTGTTCGTCGAGCAGGTCGACGCCCTGGGCGAAGTCCTTGATCAGCACGCGTTGCGGTGCCCCGGCGGCGTCGACGACCAGGACCAGGTTCTGGCCGTGCGGGCAGAACCCGACGCCGTGGCGCAGCAGCCACTGCAGCAGCGGCGTGAGCACCAGGTCGAACAGGCGCGTCAGCCACGCCACCGGATCGCCGCCGCCGATCAGGTGGGCCAGCACCGAGACGCCGTCCGGCCCGCGGTACGGCAGCGCGGCGAACGAAATCGCGCGCTCCCCTTCCGCGAGCCGGATGGGCTCGCGCCACAGCGCACCCAGGGTTTCGTGGAACCGGTACGGCAGTTCCTCGAGGTGCCCGAACAGCGGGTGCTTCACCGACACGCTCGCGACTTCGCCGAGGAGCCCGAACCGGTACTTCTCGGTCAGCAGCGGGTCGGCCGCGCCGATCCGGCGCAGCCACGTCGTCACCGACGGCCCGGCGAGCGTCGCCGCGGCGTTGAGCCCGCGGTAGACCAGCGTGTTCCGCACGGACACGGCGGTCTTGACGTCGTGCCGGCCGGGCGTGCCGACGTTCGCCAGGGTCCGGACCGTCTGGTGCGGCCGGTAGGCGTCGGCGCTTTCCCCGAGGTCGATCACGACGCCGGTGGCGAGCTCGGCGGCGTAGAGCGTGCCGAGGATTTCGTCGGCCTGCCACGGGTGGACGGGCACCCAGACGTAGTCCTCGGGCGCCTTCGCGGCGAACTCGTCGCGCAGTCCGCCCAGTTCGGCGTCCAGCAACGCGTCCCGGCTCAGCTCGTCGACGCAGCGGAACTCGGCGTGGCCGGGGTGGACGGCGAACCAGCGCAAGCGGAGGTCCGCCCCCGCCTCGGGCGCGTACCGGGCGCGATCGGCCGCGGAGAACCCGACGCGGCCCTTGTTGAGCACGAGCCGCGGGTGGCCGGTGAGGTGCCCGTCCGCGACGTTGTAGTCCATTGTGGACAGTGTGGCGGCGGTCGGCGCGCGCCGCAGGCGGGCGGCCTCGTTGGCGACCGTCGAGGTCAGCTCGGCGAGCACGTCGGCCAGCCGCAGACCGCTCAGGCCCAGTACCGCGCGGGCATCCACGACGAGGGTGCGCGGGTCGGTGACCGGTTCGCCGTTGCGGTGCGCGCTGCCCGGTTCGACCGTCCAGGCGTCGAACGCGCCCCGCCGCGCCCGGAACGCGTAGGCGGCGCCGGGCAGCTCCAGCCGGTACGCATCGCCGTGCGCGACCGGTTCCAGCATGTGCTCGTAGGACAGTTCGCCGAGCATCTTGTGCGTGATCAAGGCGCCGGCCGCGCGCCAGGCGGCCGCCTCGTCCAGGGTCACTTGTCCTCCAGGCCGAACGTGGTGAAAGCGGTGCGATCGGGCAGGTCGTGCACGGTCTTTCCGCACACGGCGTTGAGGATCACGGCCGCCCGCCACGCGCCGAGACCGAGGTCGGGGGCCCCGGGACCGTGGGTGTGCCGTTCGGCGTTCTGCACGAACAGCGACCCGGGCACGTCGAGCGCGACGCGGTAGTCAGGGCCGACTTCGAGGCGGCCCCGCCGGTCGCGGTGGACGACGTCGCCGAGCCCGGCCAGCAGCGGCCCGGCCGGCGCCTCCGCGTACCCGGTGGCCGCGACGACGGCGGCGGTGCGCAGGGTGCCACTGCGGCCCTGCTGCGCGTGCCGCACGCCGAGCTCGATTTCGCCGTCCACTGTGGACGCCGAGACGACTTCCACGCCGGGGGTCAGCACCGCGCCGGGCGGCCCGGTGATGCTGCGGCGGTAGAGCTCGTCGTGGATCGCGCCGATCGTTTCGGCGTCGATGCCCTTGTAGAGCTGCCACTGCGCGGGCAGCAGCCGGTCGCGGACGGCTTCGGGCAGGCCGTGGAAGTACGCGGTGTAGTCCGGGGTGAACTGCTCGAGCCCGAGTTTCGAGTACTCCATCGGCGCGAAGGCGGGGGTCCTGGTGAGCCAGCGCAGTCCGTCGACAGTGGATCGTGCGCGCAGGAGGTCGAGGACGACCTCGGCCCCGGACTGCCCGGACCCGACCACGGTGACGCTCTCGGCGGCCAGCAGGGCGTCCCGGTGCGGCAGGTAGCCGGCCGAGTGCACCGCCAGGACGCCGGGATCGGCGACGAGGTCGCGCAGCGGTTCCGGCACCGACGGCACCGAGCCGACGCCGAGCACGACGTGGTCCGCGAGGACCGGCTCGGTGCCGGCGACGGTCAGCTCGAACGCCGCCTCGGCGTCGTTCCAGCGGACGCCGGTGACCTCGTGGCCGAACCGGCACGACGGCAGCCGCGCGGCGGCCCAGCGGCCGTAGTCGTCGTATTCGACGCGCGGGAGGTGGAACCGCTCGGCGAAGTAGAACGGCAGCAGCCGGCCGCGGTCGCGCAGGTAGTTGAGGAACGAGAAGGGGTTGGTCGGGTCGACCAGCGTCACCAGGTCGGCCAGGAACGGCACCTGCAGCGTCGCGCCCTCGACGAGCAGGCCGGGGTGCCAGCGGAACTCCGGGCGGGCGTCGAAGAAGACGGCGTCGAGGCCGTCGACGGGGGCGGCCAGGGCCGCGAGCGAGAGGTTGAACGGCCCGATCCCGATGCCCGCCAGGTGGTGGCGCCTCACGAAGCGACCGGGCTTTCCCGGCCGGCCACCAGTTCGGCGCCGGCCGTGGCGACGATCCGGTCCAGCAGCGGGCGGTAGTCGTCGGCGGTGGTGTGCGGGTGCAGCAGCGTCAGCTTGAGCCACAGCTGGTTCTCGCCGCTGGGCCCGGTCGGGAGCGCGGCGCGGCCGATGACGGCGGTGCCCGCTTCGAGGAGGGCACGGCGGACGCGCGCGACGAGTTCGTCGCCGCCCGTCTCGTCGGCGACGACCGGCCTCAGGACCACCGTGGACAGTTCCGGCGGGCCCCAGAGCCGCAGGCCGGGGTGCTCCTCGACGCGCCGGGCGACCTCCGTCGCGGTGGTGCAGCAGCGTTCGACGAGCGCGCCGAGCCCCTCGGTGCCGAGCGCGTGCACGGTGACGGCCATCCGGAAGGCGTCCGGCCGCCGGGACGTCCGGATCGACCGGCCGAGCAGGTCCGGCAGGCCGGCCTCGGTGTCGTCGTCGGCGTTGAGGTACTCGGCGCGGACGGTGAGCGCGCCGAGGTCGGCGGCCTCCCGGGCGGCGAAGAGCCCGGCGGCGACCGGCTGCCAGCCGAACTTGTGCAGGTCGAGCGCGACGGAGTCGGCCAGCTCGAGCCCGTTGAGTTTGGTCTTGAGCGTTTCGCTGCACAGCGCCATGCCGCCGTAGGCCGCGTCGACGTGCAGCCGGGCTTCGTGACGACGGCAGATTTCGGCGATTTCGGGCAGCGGGTCGAGGGTGCCGGTGTTGGTGGTCCCGGCGGTGGCGACGACGACGGAGTCCGCGGTGAGGACGCCGGCGAGGGCGCCGGGGAGCAGCCGATCGCCTTCGCACGGGACGACGATCGGTGCGGGCAGGCCGAGCAGCCAGGCGGCGCGGGCGACGCTGTGGTGGGCGTTGGCGCCGCAGACGGGCTGGGTACGGGGGTTGCGTTCGCGGGCCAGGAGCAGGCCGAGGAGGTTGGATTCGGTACCGCCGGTGGTGACGACGGCGTCCGGGGCTTCCGCGCCGGGGTAACACAACCGGGCGATGCCGGTGGTGAATTCGCGCTCGAGTTCGCTGGCGACGGGAGCCTGGTCCCAGGAGTCCATGGAGGGGTTGAGCGCGCTCGCGACGACATCGGCGGCCACGGAGACGGCGAGGGGCGGGCAGTGCAGGTGGGCGGCGCAGGCGGGATCGGCGGGATCGGCGGAGCCCGCGGCAAGCAGCCGGCTGAGCTCTTCCAGCGCGGCTTCGGCACCGACGCCGCGGCGGGGCAGGGCACCGGTTCCGGCGGTGGGGACGGCTGCGGATTCGGTGCTGCGCACCGCACGCCCGCCGGTCCGCGCAGCTGCGGCCACCGGCTCGCCACCCTCGGCCGCCAAACCCGGCGCCACAACAGGCCCGCGGCCCGCACGCCCCACGGCCGGCCCCGGCTCGCCACGCTCGGCATCCAGCGCCGCGGCCACGGACCCCAGCTCGCCGCCCTCCGCCACCAGGGCCGCGGCCACCGCTGCCGGGCCGCCGGCCGGGACCGGGCCGCCGCGCTCGGCGATTCCGGCCGCCATCCCGCGCAGGGCCACCGGGATCAGCTCGCCGAGCCGGTCCGCGCCGCCCTCGCCTCCGGCCAGCCCGTCTGCCCGCATGTACCGCCTCCTTAGGGTTGCCTTGCCTACGCTGAGCAACAGTACGGCGACCGACGGCTGCCTGTCATCCGGCCCCGTCCAGCATGCTCGACCGGGTGGCGGCGACGCGTCGGCCATCGGGAGTAGGTTCACCGCGAGGCGAGGAGGTGATCGGCGTGCCCCGGTGGGACGTCCTGCTCACCATCGGCGCCGGCGGCGCGCTCGGCAGCCTCGCCCGCTACGGCCTGTCGGTGGCGCTCCCGCACGCGCGCGGCGAGTTCGCCGTCGCGACGCTGCTCACCAACGTGCTCGGCTGCCTGCTCATCGGCGTCCTGATGGCAATCCTGACGACCACCGCGCGCCCGCACCCGCTGCTCCGGCCGTTCCTCGGCGTCGGGATCCTCGGCGGCTTCACGACGTTCTCCACGTTCGTGACCGACACCCTCGACGCGGCGACGACCGGGCGGCTCATGCCATCGTTGGCGTATGTGACCGCGTCGCTGGTGCTGTGCCTGACGGCGGTCGCGGCCGGGCTGACGGCGACCCGAGCCGTGCGAAAGGGACGCGCATGACGCCGGTCCTGGTGGCCCTCGGCGGAGCGGCGGGCTCGATCCTGCGCTACCTGACCGACCGGCGGGTCCAGCGGTGGCGCAACTCGCCGTTCCCGTGGGGCACGCTCACGGTGAACATCGTGGGCTCGGGCATCCTGGGCTTCCTCAGCGGCTGGCTCCTGCACGGCGCGGAGCCGTCGTCGGTGCGCGCGCTGGTGGCGGTGGGCTTCTGCGGCGGCCTGACGACGTTCTCCACGTTCGGCTACGAGACAGTCCGGCTCTTCCTGGAAAAGACGCGGTTGTACGCGGTGCTGAACGTCGTGGTGACGGTGGCCGCGGGCCTGGCGGCCGGCGCCGCCGGGCTCGTGCTGGCCACCGTCACCTTCAGTTGAGAAAGGTCAGCGCGGCGCCAGGCCACGCACCTGCTCGAAGGGATCCTCGCCCGTCGGCAGCAGCGCGACGATCGGCGTCGTCAGCCCGTTGTCCACATAGGCCTGGACCTGCTCCCGGCACGACTCCACGCTGCCGTGGATCACCAGCTCGTCGACGACCGAGTCCGGGATCACCTGGTTGGCCTTCTGCCGGTCGCCCGCCTTCCAGGCTTCGTGCATCGGCGCCAGTGCCTCGCCGCGGCCCAGCCAGTCGTGGAACGCCGCGTACACCGGGACCGTCAGGTAGCTCGAGATCAGCATCCGGCCCAGGCCGCGCGCCGCCTCCGCGTCTTCCGTCGGGCAGACGAAGATCCGGGCCGCCAGCTCGACGTCGGGACCGACGACGGAACGCACCCGGGGGACGTCCGAAGCCGCCAGCCAGTTCGTGATCGCGCCGTCGGCTTCGCGCGCCGCCAACCGCAGCATGCCCGGACGCAGGGCCGCCAGCATGACCGACGGCGGCGGGTCCGTGGGCCGCTCCAGCCGGAACTTCGACACCGCGAACGTCTCGTACTTCTCGCTGACCTTCTCTCCCGCCAGCGCCGAACGCAGGAAGCGCAGCGTGTCCCGAGAGCGCGCGAAAGGCTCTTCGAAAGCGGCCGCGTTCCACTGGGAGACGATCACCGGCGAAGACGCGCCGATGCCGAGGACGAACCGGCCCGGGGCCAGCTCCGCGACCGTCGCCGCCTGCATCGCCAGCAGACCCGGGCCGCGCGTGTACACCGGCACGATCGCCGTGCCGAGGCGCAGCTGGGGTGCCCACTGCGAAGCCAGCACCAACGGCGTGAACGCGTCGGTGCCCGCCGTCTCGGCCGTCCACGCGTCGGTGTAGCCCAGGTCCGGCAGCTGCTCGACCAGCTCGCGGTGCGCCGTCAGCGGCACCCCGGTCAGCGGAATCGTGATGCCCCAGCGGCTCATGAAATCTCCTTTTCGACGCTGGAAAGCTCGCGCAGCAGCCAGTCCACCTGCGTGCGCATCAGGTTCTCCGCGACCTCTTCGGCCTGCGGCGTCATGTGGGTGGCGCCCGCCAGCGGCAGGAAGACGTGCGGGCGGCCCTTCGCCAGCAACGCCGACGACAGCCGCAGCGCGTGCGCGACGAACACGTTGTCGTCGGCCAGCCCGTGCACGATCAGCAGCGCGCGGCTCAGCTCGCCCGCGCCCTCGATCAGCGAGTTGTGCGCGTAGCGGGCGCTGTGCTCTTGTGGCTTGCCCAGATACCGCTCGGTGTAGTGGGTGTCGTACAGCGACCAGTCGGTGACCGGCGCGCCCGCGACCGCCGCGTGGAAGACGTCCGGCCGGCGCAGCACCGCCAGCGCCGACAGGTACCCGCCGTAGGACCACCCGCGGATCGCGACGCGCTCGGTGTCCAGCTCCGGAAACTGCGAAGCCGCCGCCTGCAGCGCATCGACCTGGTCCTGCAGGGTGACGTCCGCGAGGCGCCCGGCGATCTCGCGCTCCCAGACCGCGCCGCGGCCGGGGGTGCCGCGGCCGTCGGCGACGAGCACCGCGAAGCCCTGATCGGCCAGCCACTGCGAGGTCAGGAAACTGTTGCGGCTCTGCAGCACGCGCTGGGCGTGCGGGCCGCCGTACGGGTCGAGCAGCACCGGCAGCTTGCCCTCGCTCGGCTCGTACCCGCGCGGCAGCAGCAGCGCCGCGCGCAGACCGCGCTCGCCCAGCGTCAGCCAGGTCAGGTTCGGCACGACGTCGGGGTCCACAGTGGACGACTCGATCGACGCCACCGGCGCGCCGTCCCGCAGCACCGAGACGCGCGGGCCGCTGTGCTCCAGGCTCCACGACGAAAGCACGGTGACCGCGGCGGACCCGGCCCCGACGTGCACGCCGTCCACAGTGGACAAGCGGCGGACGGAAGCACCTTCCGTCCGGAAGACGTGGATCTGGGTCGGGTCGTCCTCGGAGGCGCTGAACAGGATCTCGGCGCCGACGTCGAGGACCGCCCGCAGCTGCAGCCCGGCCGGGGTGACGGCCTCGCCGCCGACGAAGAGCCGGTGGTCGCCGTCGACCACGCCTTCGGTCACCAGGCGCCCGTCGGGCGTCCACGCCGGGACGCCGCCGACGATGTCGACCCAGTGCTGGTCGGTGGCGGTGTGCACGACCGTCGTCGTGCCGTCGGTGACGTCGAGGGCGAGGACGTCCATCCGCTTCTGGTCGCGCGGCTGCACGGCGAGCAGCGGCGCGCCGCCGGCCGACCAGTGCACCGACGCCAGGTACTCCCATTCGCCGGGCGCGACGTCCACGCGGGAGCCGTCGAGACCGAGCACCGCCAGCGACACCAGCGCGTTCGTGGTGCCCGCGGCCGGGTAGGCGACGACGTTCGCCGGGTGCTGCGGGTGGGCGGGGTCGGCGATGGTCCAGCGCGGGACCGGGCCGCGGTCGGAGCGTTCGGCCAGGATGCCGCGGCCGTCCGGGGCCCACCAGTAGCCGCGGGTGCGGTCCATCTCCTCGGCGGCGATGAACTCGGCGAGGCCCCAGGCGATGTCCTCGCCGTCCTCCTCGACGAGCACGCGGTCGTCGCCGGTGGCCAGCTCGAGCACGTGCAGGCGCCGGTGCTGCACGTACGCGACGTGGGTGCCGACGGGGTTCGGCCGGGGGTCGATGACGGCGCCGTCGACACGCAGCGTCACCTCGCCCGAAGCGAGATCCAGGGTGTAGAGCTTGCCCGACAGCGAGAACACCGCGACGGTGAAGCCCGCGTCGACGGCGTAGTGGACGACGCCGCCGCCGGGCTCGCGGGCCCGTTCGCGCCGCGCGCGCTCTTCGGCGGGCAGCTCCTCCTCGCCGGGCAGCAGCTCGGCGGCGTCGACGAGCTTGGTCTCGGTGCCGGTCGCCAGGTCGGCCGACCAGAGGCTGTGCCGGGGGTCGGTGCCCGACTCCGCGCGCAGGAACAGCACGCGCGAGCCGTCCGGCGCGACCCGGAACTCCTTCGGCGCGCCGAGGGTGAAGCGCTGGGTCCGGGCCTGTTTGCGGAGGAAGGGGAGGTCGTCGGCTTCGGTCACGCCCGCACTCTTCCAGACGATCACGAGGAGACGCCAACACCCTTCAGCTTGGCCAGCTTGGCCAGCTTGGCCAGCTTGGCCAGCTCGGCGTCCGCGTCGAAGTCCGGCTCGGGGAACGCCGGGCGGAGGTCCGCGATGGTTTCGATGAGCAGCTCGGCGACCGCCCAGTTGCGGTACCACTTGTGGTCGGCCGGCACCGCGTACCAAGGCGCGTGCGGGGTCGACGTCTTCTCGAAGATGTCGGCGTAAGCGTCTTGGTAGGCCGGCCAGTGCGAGCGCGCGTCGAGGTCGCCCGGGTTGTACTTCCAGCGCTTCTCCGGCGTGACCAGCCGGGCCTCGAGCCGCTTCAGCTGCTCTTCCGGCGAGATGTGCAGGAACACCTTGACCACGGTGGTGCCCGCCTCGGCCAGTTCCGCCTCGAACGCGTTGAGCTCGGCGTAGCGGCGGCGCCGTTCGGCCTTGGTGAGCAGCCCCGAGACGCGTGGGACCAGGATGTCCTCGTAGTGCGAGCGGTCGAAGACACCGATCTGGCCGGGCGCGGGCAGCTGCTTGCGGATCCGCCACAGGTAGTGGTGCCGCCGTTCGGCCGCGGTCGGCTTCTTGAACCCGGCGTAGCGGACGCCCATCGGGTTGACCAGGCCGAGCACGTGCGACACCGTGCCGCCCTTGCCGGAGGTGTCCATGCCCTGCAGCACCAGCAGGACGCTGCGCCGGCCACCCCCGACGCCCTCGGCGTAGAGCGCCTCCTGCAGCGCGGAGAGCCGCTCGCCCGCGCTGTCGAGCCGCTCGAGCGCCTTGGCTTTCTTGCCGGGCCCGACCGGGGCCGAACCCGGGTCCGGCAACGCACCGCCGACGCGCAGCGCGTCCCGGACCGGGCTGCCGTCATCCTTCTTCGCCATCCGACGAAGCTACCCGTTCAGGCGACAGCCTTCTCGGTGAAGAACTCCAGCAGGGCTTGCAACGATTCGAGGGTGCGATGCGGATATTGCGCAACGAACACCGGGTCAAAGCAATGATTCCCGGCTGAACTCTGCGTGTTCTGCCTCTAACCTGAACACATGACGACGTTCGCCGGCCGGGAGACCGCCGCCCCCACCGCCGCGAGCTTCATCGAGCTCGACGAGCGGTGGAGCACGCACAACTACCACCCGCTGCCCGTCGTGATCGCCGAAGCCTCGGGCGCCACGGTGACCGACGTCGAAGGCCGGGACTACCTCGACTTCCTGTCCGGGTACTCGGCGCTGAACTTCGGCCACCGCCACCCGGACCTGATCGCCGCCGCCGTCGAACAGCTCGGCCGCGTCACGCTGACCTCGCGGGCGTTCCACCACGACCAGCTCGGCCTGTTCTGCTGCGAGCTGGCCGAGCTGACCGGCACCGAGCTGGTGCTGCCGATGAACTCCGGCGCCGAAGCCGTCGAGTCCGCGGTCAAGATCGCCCGCAAGTGGGCGCACCGCGTGAAGGGCGTCCCGGACGGCACCGCGGAGATCATCGTCGGGGCTGAAAATTTCCACGGCCGGACCACCACGATCGTGTCGTTCTCCACCGACGAGACCGCCCGCGCCGACTTCGGCCCGTTCACCCCGGGCTTCGTCACCGTGAAGTACGGCGACGCCGCCGCGCTGCGCGACGCCATCACCCCGCGCACCGCCGCCGTGCTCCTGGAGCCGGTGCAGGGCGAGGCCGGGGTCATCGTGCCGCCGGAGGGCTACTTCGCCGAGGTCCGGCAGGCCTGCGACGAGCACGGCGTGCTGCTGATCGCCGACGAGATCCAGTCCGGGCTGGCCCGCACCGGCACCGTGCTGGCGCTGGACCACGAAGGTGTCCGCGCCGACGTCTACACCCTCGGCAAGGCCCTCGGCGGCGGGATCCTGCCGGTGTCCGCGGTCGCCGGCCGCCGGGACGTGCTCGGCGTGCTGAAGCCGGGCGAACACGGCTCGACCTTCGGCGGCAACCCCCTGGCCTGCGCGGTCGGGCGGGCCGTGGTGCGCCTGCTCGGCACGGGTGAGTTCCAGCGGCGGGCCACGGAGCTGGGCGCCCACCTGCACACCCGGCTGAACGCGCTGATCGGGCACGGGCTGGCGGAGGTCCGCGGCCGCGGGCTGTGGGCGGGCATCGACATCGCCCCCGGCGGCCCCGAAGGGCGCGCGGCGTCCGAGGCACTGGCCGACCGCGGCGTGCTGTGCAAGGAAACCCACGAGCGCACCCTGCGCGTCGCCCCGCCGCTGGTGATCACCCGCGAGGAGCTGGACCGCGGCATCGACGCGATCGCCGAGGTGATCCGCGCCTGAAACCACCCGGACGCCGCCGGGTGAGCCTCCCGCCCCGGCGGCGTCCGGGAGCACAACGTCCCGTCCGGACGTTGGGCCCGGTATGGGATCAGGGGACTGGGTGGAACGGCCGCTGGTCGGCACCGTGAGCGTGACGCCGGCCGAGCTGTACGAACAGGGGAAGCGGCTCCGCGAGAAGACGCCGGCCGCGGCGCACGACCACGAGGCGGCCGCCGCGGACCGGCCGACGCCGCACGAGTACTTCGAGGCCACCAACGCCGGACGGCTGCCGGAGCTGACCGAACTGCGGCGGGAGCGGATGCTCGCGTCGCCGTTCACCTTCTTCCGCGGCGCGGCCGGGCTGATGGGCGCCGACCTCGCCGGCACGCCGTCGTCCGGGGTCACCGCGCAGCTCTGCGGCGACGCGCACGCGGCGAACTTCGGGCTCTACGGCACACCCGAAGGCAAGATCGTGATGGACATCAACGACTTCGACGAGACCGTGCCGGGCCCGTGGGAATGGGACCTCAAACGGCTGGCGGCCAGCCTCGTGCTCGCCGGCCGTGAAGGCGGCATCCGCGAGGCCGGCTGCCGCGAGGCCGCCGAAGACGCCGTGAAGTCCTACCGCCGGACCGTCCGCGCGCTGGCCGAGCTGCCGTTCCTGCGGTCGTGGAACGCGCTGCCGGACTCGTCGGTGCTGTCCAAGGCGCGGGCCGACGAGCTGATCGACGACTTCGCCGACGCGGCCGAGAAGGCCCGCAAGAACGACAGCGCGAAAGTCGCGGCGAGGTGGACCGAGCGCGTCGACGACCACGAGACCGGCCTGGCCCGCCACCGGTTCGTCGCGGACCCGCCGGTGCTGACGCACGTCGGCGAAGAAACCGCCGAGGCCGTCGCCGCCGGGCTGGCATCCTATGTGGACACGCTACGCGAGTCGCGGCGCACGCTGATCGCGCGGTACCGGCTCGCCGACGTCGCCTTCCGCGTCGTCGGCACGGGCAGTGTCGGCCTGCGCAGTTACGTCGCCCTGCTGCACGGCAACGACGACGAAGACCTGGTGCTGCAGGTGAAACAGGCGCAGCAGCCCGCCCTGGCGCCGTATCTGGACCTGCCGCCGGCCGCGCACGAAGGGCAGCGCATCGTCGACGGCGCCCGGCTCGTGCAAGCCGAGACCGACATCCTGCTCGGCTGGACCACGATCGACGGCGTCCCGTTCATCGTCCGCCAGTTCCGCAACCTCAAGGGCGACATCGACCCGGCGGCGCTGGAGAAGGACCACCTCGACGACTACGGCAGGCTGGCCGGGGCGCTGCTCGCCCGCGCCCACACGCGGTCGCTGCACCCGAAGCTCCTGTCCGGCTACTTCGCCGAGGACTCCGAGCTCGACGAGGTGATGGGCGCCTACGCCGTGCGGTACGCCGACCGGACGGAGGCCGACCACGCCGCCTTCTCCCGGAGCTGACCGGGGAACCCACGCCCCGACGGGAACCACCTTCGCGCCCGCGGCGCGCTCATCACGCTGTGACCAGCTCGGTGACGTCCGCGGCGCAGCCCCAGGCCAGGGTGATTCCCGCTCCCCCGTGCCCGTAGCAGTGCACCACGTCGCCCACCCGCTCCAGCCGCACCTCGCGGCGGAACGGGCGCAGGCCCACCAGTGACCGCAGCACCTCCGCGTCCGCCAGGCGTGGCTCCAGCTCGCGGCAGCGGCGCAGGATGTCCGCCGTCACCGCCGGGTTCGGGTCGGTGTCGCCGCGGCCCGGCTCCTCGGTGCCGCCGCACACCACGTGGCCGCCGTGCGGGATCACGTACGTCACGCCCGGGCCCGTCTCGTCGACCACGAACTCCGACAGGCCCGGGTCGGTCACGTGCACGACCTGGCCGCCGACCGGCACCATCGTCGCGTCGCCCGCCAACGCGCCCGCGCCGAGGCCCGCCGCGTTGACCACGACGTCCGCGCCGAGTCCCCGCAGCGACGTCAGGGACCGGTACTCCACCCGCACGCCCAGCGCGCCCACCCGGGCGAGCAGCCACTCCAGGTAGACCGGCGTGTCGACCACCGCCGTCGTGAACTCCACGCGGTCGCCGTCGCGGGTCGCGTCGTCCACCGCCGGGAGCCACTGCGGGTCCGGCTCAGCCGCCGCCAGCAGGACCCGGCCGCGGCGGAAGCGGACGCCCGGCGTGTCATGCCCGCGGAACACCGCGAGGCTCGCCGCGGTCCACCGCACGATCCGCTCGTCCAGGCGATCGCCCGGTGGGTACACCACCCCGCCCGCGACCGCCGACGTCGACTCCCGCGGCGGGGCCGCCGCCACGACCGTGACGTCGTGGCCCGCTTCCGCCAGCCGGTACGCGCAGCTCAGCCCGACGATCCCGGCGCCGGCGACGGTGACCCGCATCCGTTCCTCCCAAGTCGGTCCCCCCGGCATGGTGACGCACCCGCGGCAGCTCCGGGGCCCCGGCTACCCTCGCGCGGGTGAGGACGATCCGGGTACCGGCCGCGGTCTGCGGCCTGCTCGCGCTGCTGCTGGGCCTGCCGTTCGCCGGCGGGACCACGCCCGGCGCGGTCGACGACGCCGCCGCCGGCGCCGTGGCCCACCTGAGCCCCGGCGTGCTGCGGGTCCTGGTGTTGCCGACCGAGCCGTACGTGGTGCTCGCGCTGGGCCTGCTCGCGGTCTTCCTGTGCCTGCGTGCCGGGCGGCGGCGGGAGGCGGGACTCGCGCTCGCCGCGCCGGTGCTGGCGATCCTGCTGACGAGCTGGCTGCTCAAACCCCTGTACGACCGGTGGAAGAACGGCACCCTGGTCTACCCGAGCGGGCACACGGTGAGCCTGGTGGCGGTGCTGACGGTGCTGGTCCTCGTCACGCGCCGCGTGGTCGTGGCGGTGCTGGCCGCGGTGGCGCTGCTCGCCGCGGCGGCCGGGCTGGTCGGCATGGGCTACCACTACCTCACCGACGTCGTCGGCGGGACGCTGTTCGCGGTGGCGGTCGTGCTCTTCAGCTGGCCGGCACCGCGTCCCGCGCCAGTGCCGTCAACCGGCTGACCGCGCGCAGGTACTTCTTGCGGTAGCCGCCGTTCACCATCTCCTCGGTGAACAGCGTCGGCAGCGGCTCGCCCGACACCACCAGCGGGACGGCCCGGTCGTAGAGCCGGTCGGCGAAGGCGACCAGCCGCAGCGCCACGTTCTGGTCCGGCGCCGGGTGGATGTCGCGCAGGTGCACGCGGGTGACGCCGTCCAGGAGCCGTCCGTAGCGGGAGGGGTGCAACGAAGCCAGGTGCTCGCACAGCGCGTCGAAGTCGTCCACAGTGGATCCTTCGTGCGCTTCGGCGGACGACTCCAGCTCGTCGGCGGAGACCGGGGGCGGGGCGTCCGGCAGACCGCGGTGGCGGTAGTCCGGGCCGTCGACGCGGACCACGCCGAAGCGGGCCGACAGCGTCTGGATCTCGCGCAGGAAGTCCTCGGCGGCGAACCGGCCCTCCCCCAGCTTCTCCGGCAGGGTGTTCGACGTCGCCGCGACGTGCACGCCCGCGTCCATCAGCTCCTGCAGCAGCCGCGTGACCAGCGTGGTGTCGCCCGGGTCGTCCAGCTCGAACTCGTCGATGGCCAGGATCCGGTGCTCCGCCAGCCGCCGCACGGCCTCGGCGAAGCCCAGCGCGCCGACCAGGTGGGTCAGCTCGACGAACGTGCCGTACGCCTTCGGCGACGGCGCGGCGTGCCACGTCGAGGCGAGCAGGTGGGTCTTGCCGACGCCGAACCCGCCGTCGAGGTAGAGCCCCATCGGCCCGGACGGCTCCGCCGAACCGCCGAAGAGCTTGAACCGCTTCTTCTCCCGGCGAGCGCCGACCTTCGCGGCGAAGTCCGAGCAGGCACCGACCGCGGCGGCCTGGCTGGGCTCGTCGGGATTCGGGAGGTAGGTGTCGAACCGGACGGCGTCGAAGCGCGGCGGCGGCACCAGCGCGCCGATCAGCTCGTCGGCGGACAACTCGGGACGGCGGCCGGTCAGGTGCGCGGGCATGGTCGCAGAGCCTATCCGCGCACCTGGTGCCGGTCAGCGGCATATGCCCCGGTAGAGACGTGCTTCACGCCCGTGCTGGGATGATCACGTGCGGAGCGTGTGGCCCCTTGCGACGGGCGAGCTGACCGGGACGGACCTCGAAGGGATCTACGCCTATCCGGCCGATCTGTCCAGACCCTGGGTGCAGGTCAACTTCGTCGCGTCGGCCGATGGCGCCGCCGAGATCGACACCACTTCGGCGGGGCTGTCGCACGCCGCCGACCGGAAGGTCTTCCTGCTCGGCCGCGACCTCGCCGACGTGCTCCTGGTCGGCGCCGGCACCGTCCGCGCCGAGGACTACCGCGGGGTCGTCGCGGGCGCGAAACGCCTGGAGCGCAGACGACGTCTCGGGTTCGTCGGTGTCCCGCCGATCGCCGTGGTCACGCGCACCGCGGACCTGGACCCCGCGTCCCGGCTGTTCACCGAAACCGCCGTGGCCCCGATCGTGGTCACCACGGACACCGCCGACACGCGCGCGCTCGAAGCCGCCGGGGCCGAAGTCCTGCGGGCGGGCGAGGAAGACGTCGACCTCCCCCGCGCCCTCGGCCTGCTCGCCGCCCGCGGGCTGCGCCGGATCGACTGCGAAGGCGGCCCCGCGCTCTTCGCCCGGCTCGTCGCCGCCGACCTCGTCGACCAGCTGTGCCTGACCGTCGCGCCGCTGCTGGTGGCCGGCCCGGCGGGCCGGATCGCCGCGGGGGCCGCGCCGGCGGTGCCGCGCCGGCTCGCGCTGGCGTCGATCCTCGTCGAGGACGGCTTCACGCTGCTGCGCTACCGCCGGGACGCCGGGTGAGCGACGACGCCGTCCTGCTCGCCCGGGCCGCGGGCGGTGACGACGCGGCGTTCGGCGCGCTGGTGCGGCGGCACACCCCGCGGATGTACCGGGTCGCGCTGCGGATCACCGGCAGCGCGGCCGAGGCCGAGGACGTCGTGCAGGAGGCGTGGCTCGCCGCGTGGCGCTCCCTGGCCGGCTTCCGGCAGGAATCGGCGGTGTCGACGTGGCTCTACCGCGTCGTCACCAACAGCGCGCTCGCCGTGCTGCGCCGTCGCCGGCCGACGCTCTCGCTCGACGACCCGGCCCCACAGTCCACTGTAGACACGGCGTTGCTCGCTGCGGCGGTGCCCGGCCCCGAAGGGCGCGTCGTGCGGGCGGAAGAGGTCGACGCGGTGCTGCGGGCGGTCGGCAGGCTCGAGGTGTCCCAGCGCGTGCCGTTCGTGCTGCGCGAGCTGGAGGGCCTGAGCTACGAAGAGGTCGCCGAAGTGCTCGACGTGAACGTCGGCGCCTTGCGTTCCCGGCTGCACCGGGCCAAGGTGGCGCTGCTCGCCGAGTTGAGGGAGCGGTGATGGCCGAGACCGAGGAGCCCGAGCGGGACCCCCGCTGGGAAGCCGTGCGCGCCGCGGCCCGGCGCCGGGTGCCGACCCCGCCCGGCCTGGTCGAACGCGTGCTGCGGGCGGTCGCGCGCGGCCGCCGGACGGCGGTGGAGGTGCCCGGCGAGGCGGGCCGCCCGCGCGGCCCCGAAGGCGTCGTCGCCCGGCTGGCCCGGGCGATCGCCGCGGACCGGGCCCCGGACGGCGTGCGGGTTTCGGCCGTCGCGGTCGAGGACGACGTCGTGCAGGTGCGGGTGTCGGTCCGGCCCGGCGTCGTGGCCGGCGAAGCCGCCGAGGCGCTCCGGCGGGAGATCACCGCCGAGCTGGCCCGGCAACTGGGGGGCGCGGTGAACGTGCACGTCGTGGACGTCCACCCGGGGTGAGCGTTACCCCGATCGGGCGACCTTGCGTGAGGATTTCCCCCTTCCGGGCATCGTAAGCGCGTGAACCCGCCGCGAGAGGAACCCGCACGCATGCACCCGGAACGGACCGAAAGCCCCGGCACGGTCACCCCGCTCAACGAAGAGGGCACCGCCGGCCGCACCACCATCTCGTCGCTGGTGGTGCAGAAGATCGCCGGCCTGGCCACCCGGGAGGTCGCCGGCGTGCACACGCTGGGCGGCGGCGGGGTGTCGCGCGCGATCGGCGCGCTGCGCGAACGGATCCCCGGCTCCGGCACGGTCACCACCACCGGGGTGTCGGTCGAGGTCGGCGAGAAGCAGACCGCGATCGACCTCGACCTCGTCGTCGAGTACGGCGCGCGCATCACCGACGTGGCCCGCGCCGTGCGGCGCAACGTGATCACCGCGGTCGAGCAGATCACCGGCCTCGAGGTGATCGAAGTGAACATCGCGGTCAACGACATCTTCCTGCCCGGCGAGGAAGAACCCGAATCGGCGCGCGTGGAATGACCACGCGGCACGGTGACCCGTCCAAGGAGGACATGTGAGCGCAACGCAGACCGGGCTTCTGGCCGGCTTGATCCTCGGCTTGGCCGCGACCCAGGGGTTCGCCGCGTTCCTGGTGACCCTGGCCGTCGGGATCATCGGCCTGGTCGCCGGCCGGGTCCTCGACGGCGAACTCGACCTCGGCGAGCTGTTCGGCAAGGGCCGCGACAAGTGAGCCCCGCCCTGGACGTGCCGCGGGAGCTCGCCGAACCGGCCGAGCGCGGCACCCTCACCATCGGTCACGCGGTGGTCCGCAAGGTCGCCCAGCACGCCGCCGGACAGGTGCCGGGCACCGCGCGGGACGGCAAGAAGGGGCCGAAGGCGAAGGTCGGCGGCCACGACAATGACGTCGACCTCGCGCTCGACCTCGCCCTGCGCTACCCGGCGGCGGTTCGCGCGGTCGTCGGGGACGTGCGGGCGAAGGTGGTCGAGGAGGTCGAGCTGCTCACCGGCTACCACGTGCGGACCCTGGCCGTGACGGTGTCCGCGCTGCTGCCGGACGTCCCGCCGAGGGTGCGGTAGCCGTGCGCCCGTTCGTCCGCATCCTCGCCACCCTGCTCGGCCTGGCCGCGGCGGCCGCCGGGGCGCTGCTCGCCCTGGAAGTCGGCTGGCACTGGTGGCGCCCGGGCTCGGCGCCGCTGCTGGTGCCGTGGCCGCGGTGGCGGGCCGAGCTCGCGTCGCTGGGCTGGGACGCCTACGCGGTGCGCGTCGGGGCCGGCGTCCTGGCCGCCGCGGGCCTGCTCCTGGTGGGGTGCGCGCTGGCCGCCGGGAACCGCGCGGTGCGGCTGACCGACCCGGCCGGCGAGGTGAGCGTCTCGACGTCGCCGCGCTCGCTGGCCCGGCTGGTCGGGCTCACCGTGCGCGCGCAGGACAACGTCGCCGGCGCGTCGGTCACCGCGAGCGCCCGCCGCATCCGCGTCCGCGCGAAGAGCACCCTCGAAACCGAGGGCGAGCTGCGGCCGCGGCTCCTCGCAACGGTGTCCGCGCTGCTCGACGACATCCCGCTGGTGCGACGGCCGAAGGTGACCGTCGTGGTCGATTCGCCGAAGGACCGCCGATGAGCAAGACCGCCGCCGCGAAGGCCCTTTCCCGGTCCTCCACGGGCGAACGCACGCTGACCTTCCTCGTCGGGCTCCTGGCCTTCCTCGGCGGGACGCTGGCCCTGGTGGTCGGCCTCGGCGGGCTCGGCGAGTTCCGCGGCCGCCGTCCGCTGCTGGACCCGATCGCCGTGGACTGGCTCGGCGGCCACGCCACGCCCGCGCGCACCACCGCGATCGTGCTCGGCGTCCTGCTGTTCGTGCTCGGCCTGCGCTGGGCCCTGCGCTCGCTGCGCCCGGAACCGCGGCCGGACCTGGAGCTCGACCGCACCGAAGGCGCCGAGCTGGTGGTCACCGCGGCCGCGGTCGCCGGCGCGGTCCAGGCCGACGCCGAACAGCTCGCCGGCGTCAGCCGCGCCCGGGTCCGCGCGGTCGGCTCGCGCACTTCTCCGGCGTTGCGCATCACCCTGTGGCTGCACGAAGGCACCGACCTGAAAGGCGTCTGGGCGGAACTCGACGAGCGGGTGCTGGCCAGGGCCCGTGCCTCGCTCGGCCTGGCGTCACTGCCTGCCGCGGTGCGTCTGGAACTCGACACGAGCCCGGCGAAACGCGTGCGCTGAGCCGGGCTTTTCCGCAGAATGCGGGGCATGCCCCTACCGCTGCAGCCGCCGCTGAAGCCGATGCTCGCCAAGCCCGCGAAGGCCATCCCGGACTCCGGTGGCCTGCTGTTCGAACCGAAGTGGGACGGCTTCCGCTGCATCGTCTTCCGCGACGGCGACGAGCTGTACCTGCAGTCCCGGGCGGAAAAACCGCTCAACCGGTACTTCCCGGAGGCGGTCGCGCGGCTGCTGGACATCCTGCCGCCGCGGGTCGTGCTCGACGGCGAGCTCGTCGTCGCGCGCGGAGGACGGCTCGACTTCGACGCCCTCACCGAGCGCATCCACCCCGCCGCGAGCCGGATCACGCTGCTGTCGGCCGAGCAGCCCGCCGAATTCGTCGCCTTCGACGTCCTGGCCCTCGGCGACGAGGTCCTGCTCGACGAACCGACGTCCGTGCGCCGCGAACGGCTCGTCGAGCTGGCCGGCGCCCGGTTCCCGCTCACCCCGGCCACCACCGACCCGGCCACCGCGCGGCACTGGTTCGAGCTGTTCGAGGGCGCCGGCCTCGACGGCGTCATCGGCAAGCCCCTCGACGAGCCCTACACCCCCGGCAAGCGCGTGATGGTCAAGTACAAGCACGTGCGCACCGCGGACTGCGTGCTCGCCGGGCTGCGCTGGCACGTCGACGGCGGCCCCGGCGAACTCGTCGGCTCCTTCCTGCTCGGCCTGCACGACGAGAAGGGCGTGCTGCACCACGTCGGCACCGTCGGGTCGTTCCCCAAGGAACGCCGCCGCGAGCTGGCCGAAGAGCTGGCCCCGCTGGTCACCGACGGCGAAGACCACCCGTGGGGCGGCCGGGCCACCGGCGAGGCGCAGCGCATCCCCGGCGGCATCACCCGCTGGCGCGCCACCGAGCACGAATGGGTGCCGCTGCGGCCCGAGCGCGTCGTCGAGGTCGCCTACGAGAACACCGAAGGCGGGATGCCGTCGCGGTTCCGGCACAACGCGCGGTTCGTGCGGTGGCGGCCCGACCGCGAACCCGCGTCGTGCGACTACGGCCAGCTCGACGAGCCGGCCCGCTACGACCTCGACGCCGTCTTCCGCGGCCAGGTCGTGCGGACCCGCTAACCCGCGTCCCACACCGGCCGTGCGAAGCTCGGCTCGCCCGTGATCGACGTTCTACGTGAGGACACCCCCGTGCGCCGCCGCCGTACCCGTCTCCTGGCCGCGCTGCTCGCCCTGGCCGCCGCCGCGGGCTGCGCCGCCGGGCCGTCGGTTCGCCCGGCGCTGGTCGAGAACGACGGGAAGACGACCGGCAGCACCCCCGCCGGGACGCCGGGAGTGCCCCTGCCGCCGCTGGGCGAGCCGCAGTCGGCCTCGCTGAAGTGGGGTGACTGCGACGACGACACCCGCCAGCGCATCGGCACCCCCGGCGTTCCGGACAGCCTGCACTTCACCTGCGCCCGCGTCACCGCGCCGCTCGACGCCCCCGGGGAGCCGCGGCGGTCGGTGGTGCGGCTGCTGGCGCTGAAGGTCGGCAGCGGCCCGGTGCCGCTGGTCGTGGTCAACGACATCGACGGCGAGCCCGGCACCGTGTACGCCGCGCGGCTGGCCGCGACGCTGCCGCCCGCGTTCCTGGAGAAGTTCTCGCTGATCGGCCTGGACCGGCGGGGCACCGGGCTTTCCGGCGCCGCCCAGTGCGTCCCCGCCGACATCCGGCACGACCTCATCGACGCCGACCCGGCGGAAGGCGGCCTGGCGGACGTGCTGGACGCGGCCCGCAAGGCCGGCCAGCAGTGCGCCATCGAGCTGGACGACTCCCAGACCGCGCTCGACAGCTGGCGCAGCGCGGGCGACCTCGACGAGCTCCGCAAGCAGCTGGGGATGGAGCGGCTCGACGCGCTCGGCCACGGCGACGGCTCGAAGGTGCTGGCCGAGTACGCGGTGCGCTTCCCCGGCCAGGTCGGGCGGATGGTCCTCGACGGCGTCCCCGACCCGGGCGCCGACACCGCCGCGGTCCTCGACGCGGTCGCCGCCGGCGCCCAGTCCACATGGGACGTTTTCGCCGCGGACTGTGCGACGCGGCACTGCGCTCTCGGCGATCCGAAAGCGGCGCTTTCGGCGCTCACCGACCAGCTGCGGCGCACCCCGCCGTCGACCGGCGACGGCGTCGCGTTCGGCCCGGGCGTCGCGATGTTCGCCGTCTACTCGGGACTCGCGCAGCGCTCCCGGTGGCCGGAGCTGGCCGACGCGATCACCGCGGCGCGCTCCGGGGACATCGGTCCCCTCACCGCGTTCGCCGCGCCGGTGCTGCGCGACACGCGGGCCCAGCCGTCGCGGATCGACGCCACGATCGCGACCCGCTGCAACGACAGCCAGACCCGCCTCTCGGCCGACCAGCTCGACCAGATCGTGGCCGGCATGCGCGGCAAGTACCCGCAGTTCGGCGCGGTCGTCGCCCAGCAGCTGGCCTGGTGCGGCCCGTGGCCGGTGCGCACCGAGCCGCTGCCGCCGCCGGGGGCGCCCGGGGCCCCGCCGATCCTGGTCGCGGCCACCGCGAGCGACCCGGTCACGCCCCAGGTCGGCAGCACCCGCGCGGCCGACCAGATGCCGTCCGCGGTGACGATCACCTGGCAGGGTGCGGGTCACGGCGCGATCGGCGTCTCCCCCTGCGTCACCGACGCGGCCCGCGCCTTCCTGATCGACGGCAAGATCCCGGCGGACGGCACCCTCTGCCCCGCCTGACCGACGTAACCCGCGTGATCGAACCCGGATCCGACGTGATCAGAGCCGTAACTCGCGTGATTAAGGCCGTAACTCGCGAGTTACGGCCTTAATCACGCGAGTTACGGGCTCAGTCACGCGAGTTCCGGGTGTTGAGGCGGGCGGCCTGGCGGGTGAGGTGGTCGACCTCGGCGAGGTTCGACGCTTTTGCCGCGGCCTCGGCGTACAACCTCGCCGCCGTCTCCAGGTCACCGTCGCGCTCGTGGAGGTACGCCGACACCGCGGTGTAGCGCGGCACCGTGTCGTCCAGCTTCGCGAGCGCCGCCAGCCCGGCACGCGGCCCGTCCGCTTCGCCGACGGCGACCGCGCGGTTGAGCCGCACGACGGGGCTGCCGGTGAGGCGGAGGAGCTCGTCGTACCACTCGACGATCTGCACCCAGTCGGTCTCCGCGGCGGCCTGCGCGTCGGCGTGCAGGGCCGCGATGGCGGCCTGGGCCTGGAACTCGCCCAGCTGGTCGCGGGCCAGCGCCGCCTGCAGGATCGCCACCCCTTCGGCGATCAGCGCGGTGTCCCACCGCGACCGGTCCTGGTCGGCGAGGGGCACCAGGCTGCCGTCGGCCGCGGTCCGGCTGGCGCGCCGGGCGTGGTGCAGCAGCATGAGGGCGAGCAACCCGGCCACCTCGGGGTGGTCGATCGCCGCCGCGAGCTGCCGGGTCAGCCGGATGGCCTCGGCCGCCAGGTCGACGTCCCCGGAATAGCCCTCGTTGAAGACCAGGTAGAGCACGCGCAGCACGGTGGCGACGTCGCCGGGCTGGTCGAACCGCACCCCCGACACGGTCCGTTTGGCGCGGCTGATGCGCTGCGCCATGGTCGCCTCGGGCACCAGGTACGCCTGCGCGATCTGCCGCGTGGTCAGCCCGCCTACGGCCCGCAGCGTGAGTGCGACCGCGGACGACGGCGTCAGCGACGGGTGGGCGCAGAGGAAGTACAGCCGGAGCGTGTCGTCCACCGCCGCCGTGGGCCCGGGCGCCACCTCGGTGTCGACGACGTCCTCGCGGTTGCGGCGGGCGGCGTCCGCCCGGGTCGCGTCGAGGAACTTGCGCCACGCCACGGTGACCAGCCAGCCCTTCGGGTCCCGGGGCGGGTCGGCCGGCCACGCGCGGAACGCCTCGACCAGCGCCTCCTGGACGGCGTCCTCGGCCGCCGCGAAGTCGGCTCCGCGGCGGACGAGGACGGCCAGGACGCCCGGGGTGAGGCTCCGGAGCAGGGCTTCGTCCACGCCTCAGCCGATCCGCTCGGCCAGCTCGACGATGATCCCCTCCGGGCCGCGGACGTAGCAGAGCTTGAAGCTGTCCTCGTACTGCACCAGTTCGCCGACGAGCTCGGCGCCGTGTGGCCGCAGGCGCGCCAGGACGTCTTCGATGTCCGCCACCTCGAACAGGAGGTGGCGGAGCCCGGGCGCGTTCGCCGGCGCATCGGGGTCCCCGCCCGGCCCCGCCGGGGTCCGGTACCGGATGAGCTCCAGCTTCCCGTGGCCGCCCGGCGTCCGCAGCATCGCCAGGTCCGACCGGACGCCGTCCAGCCCGGTGATGCGGTCCACCGCGTGGCCCTCGACGGTCATCTCGCCTTCGACCTCGAGCCCGAGCTCGGTGAAGAACGCCTTCGCCGCCTCCAGGTCCCCGACGACGACGCCGACGTGCTCCAGCCGCGGCAGCACCCGGTCACCCATGGTGCTTCCCCTCCCGCAGGCCGTCCGGTCATTCCGTGATGGTGGGCGGGGCCGTCAGGAACGGGCGCAGCTCGAGCCACTCGTGGATCGGCTGCCCGCCCGGGCCGGGTGCGGCCGACAGCTCCGCGGCCAGCTCGAGGGCGCGTTCGTAGCTGTCGACGTCGATCACCGTCCAGCCGGCGATGAGGTCCTTGGTCTCGGGGAAGGGGCCGTCGGTGACCGGCGGCCGTCCCTCGCCGTCGTAGCGGACGAACGTCCCCTCCGGGGCGAGCGCCTGGTGTTCGACGAACTCGCCGGTGGCCTCGAGCTTGGCCCCGAAGTCCTGCATGTACTGGACGTGGGCCGAGATCTCCGCCGGCGTCCACTGGTCGATGGGCGCGTCGCAGTTCGCCGGGGCCGGGGCGCCGCGGTAGTGCTTGAGCAGCAGGTACTTGGCCATCGTCGTGACTCCTCGGTGGTCGGGCGACCCATTCTGGCCGCTCTCACCCCGGGGACGGAGCCGGTTCCCTCTTTTCGACATCACTGCTCGAAGTCACTGCTCGAAGTCACTGCTCGACATCACTGCTCGACATCGCCGCCGGAAGAATTTGGCGGCCGCCCCGCGCGGGGCGGCCGCTCGGCGTCGGCCTACTGGCGGTAGGACTCCACCTCGGAGACCGGGCGGGCCGCGGCGTCGTCCGGGTTCTCGTGGAACTCCGTCTTCGCACGCCGCTGCCGCAGCAGGTCCCAGCACTGGTCGAGCTGCTGCTCGACCGCGGTGAGCCGGTCGCGGTCGCCGCCGCTCAGCCCCACGCCGACCGAGCGCGACCGGAGCTCGTGCTCCTCCGCGATCAGCTCGTCGATCCGGCCCAGGATCTCGCCGTCGGCCATCGTGTTCCTCCTCGTGCCTGACATTGCGCTCGTGCTGACGCTACCCCGGCCCCGGGAATTCCCGCCGTGCCCGGTTCGTTGACCAGGGCATGAGCACCGTTGAGCTGACCGCCGAGAACTTCGACCAGACGGTAAACGACAACGAGTTCGTCCTGATCGACTTCTGGGCGAGCTGGTGCGGACCGTGCCGCCAGTTCGCGCCGGTCTACGAAAAGGCCTCCGAGAAGCACGAAGACCTCGTGTTCGCGAGTGTCGACACCGAAGCGCAGCAGCAGCTGGCCGCCGCCTTCGACGTCCGCTCCATCCCGACGCTGGCCATCATCCGCGACAAGACGCTGATCTACGCCCAGCCCGGCGCGCTGCCCGAGCCCGCCCTCGAAGAGCTCATCAAGCAGGCTCGCGAGGTCGACATGGCCGAGGTCAAGCGCAAGGCCGCCGAAGCCGAGGCCGAACAGGCCTGACCGGCTTTTCAGGAGCGGGTGGCCAGGCCGCGCAGGAAGAACGCCAGGTTCGCCGGGCGCTCGGCCAGGCGGCGCATGAAGTAGCCGTACCACTCGTCGCCGTAGGGCACGTAGACGCGCATCCGCGCACCCGACGCGGCGATCCGCCGCTGCTCCTCCGGCCGGATGCCGTAGAGCATCTGGAACTCGTGGTCGTCGTCGGTGCGGCCGTGCTCCTCGGCCAGTGCGGCGGCGATCTCGATCATCCGCGGGTCGTGGGAGGCGACCATCGGGTAGCCCTCGCCCGCCATCAGCACGCGCAGGCAGCGGACGTAGGACCGGTCCACCTCGGACTTCTCCGCGAACGCCACGGACTCCGGCTCGGCGTAGGCGCCCTTGCACAGCCGCACCCGGGAGCCGGGCCCGGCCAGCTCGCGGCAGTCCTGCTCGGTGCGGCGTAGGTAGGCCTGCAGCACCGCGCCCACCCACGGGTACTCGCCGCGCAGCTCGCGCAGGATGCCGAGCGTCGAGTCCGTGGTGGTGTGGTCCTCCATGTCGAGCGTCACGGTGGCCCCGACCGCGTCGGCCGCCGCGCAGATCTTCCGCGCGTTCTCCAAGGCGACGTCCTCGCCGTCCGACGGCAGGAACTGCCCCACCGCCGACAGCTTCACCGAGACGTCCGCCCCCTCGGCCAGCCCGTCCGCGGCCAGCGCGGTCAGCACCGCCTCGTAGGCCCGCACGATCGCCGCCGCCTGCGCGGCGTCGGTGGTGTCCTCACCCAGGTGGTCGAGGGTGATCCGGCGCCCGTCCGCGGCCAGTTCCCGGGCCACGCGGACGGCGTCGGACGCCTCGGACCCGGCCACGAACCGGCGCACCACGGACCGCGTGGCGGGCACGGCCTCGACGAGCCGCCGGATGCCCTGCGAGCGGGCCGCGGCGAGCAACGGGGCACGCAGCATGACGGAACCTCCAGTCTCGAGCGGGCTCAGCCCTGGTGCGGGTAGCGGACGCTGGTCGGCGGGACGAACGTCTCCTTGATCGAGCGCGGGCTGGTCCAGCGCTGCAGGTTGAGGATCGAGCCCGCCTTGTCGTTGGTGCCCGAGGCCCGCGCGCCGCCGAACGGCTGCTGGCCGACGACGGCACCGGTCGGCTTGTCGTTGACGTAGAAGTTGCCCGCGGTGAACTTCAGCGCCTCGGACGCCTTCGCCACGGCGGTGCGGTCGTTCGCGATCACCGCGCCGGTAAGCGCGTACGTGGCCGTCTCGTCGACGAGCTTCAGCACGGCGTCGAAGTCGCCGTCCTCGTAGACGTACACGCCGAGGATCGGGCCGAAGTACTCGGTGCTGAACATCTCGTGCGCCGGGTCGTCGGTGACGAGGATGGTCGGCTGGACGAAGTACCCGACGCTGTCGTCGGCGGTCCCGCCGGTGAGGACCTCCACCGAGGCGTCGTTCTTGACCCGCTCGAACAGCGCGGCGTGCTTGTCGAACGCCCGCCGGTCGATCACCGCGCCGCCGAAGTGCGAGAAGTCGGTGACGTCGCCGTAGGTCAGCGCCTCGGTTTCGGCGACCAGGCCGTCCTTGAGCCGGTTCCAGACGCTGCGCGGGATGTACGCGCGCGAAGCGGCGGAGCACTTCTGGCCCTGGTACTCGAACGCGCCGCGGACCAGAGCCGTGCGCAGGACGTCGACGTCGGCGGAGGCGTGCGCGAGCACGAAGTCCTTGCCGCCGGTCTCGCCGACCAGCCGCGGGTAGCCGCGGTAGCCCGCGATGTTGGCGCCGACGGTGCCCCACAGGTGCTGGAACGTCGCGGTCGAGCCGGTGAAGTGGATGCCGGCCAGGTCGCGGTGGGTCAGGGCGACCTCCGAGACGGCCTTGCCGTCCCCCGGCAGCAGGTTGATCACGCCCGGCGGCATCCCGGCCTCTTCGAGCAGCCGCATGGTCAGGTGCGCCGCGAACGACTGCGTCGGCGACGGCTTCCACAGCACGGTGTTGCCCATCAGCGCGGGCGCGGTGGGGAGGTTGCCGGCGATCGCGGTGAAGTTGAACGGCGTGATCGCGTAGACGAAGCCCTCCAGGGGGCGGTGCTCCAGCCGGTTCCACACGCCCGGCGAGCTGATCGGCTGCTCGGCGAGGATCCGGCGGCCGAACTCGACGTTGAAGCGCCAGAAGTCGGCGAGCTCGCAGGCGGCGTCGATCTCGGCCTGGGTCGCGGTCTTGGACTGGCCGAGCATGGTGGCGGCGTTCAGCGTGGCGCGCCACTTGCCGGTCAGCAGGTCGGCGGCGCGCAGCAGGATCGCGGCGCGGTCGTCGTAGGACAGCGCACGCCACTCCGGGGCGGCCTTCGCGGCGGCCGCGATGGCGTCGGTGGCGTCCTGCCGGCTCGCGCTGTGGATGGTGCCGAGGACGTGCGCGTGGTTGTGCGGCTGGACGACGTCGATCTTCTCGCCGCCGCCGGGGCGCTGCTCGCCGCCGATGGTCATGGTCAGGTCGACCGGTTCCGCCTGGCCCAGCCGCTTCAGCGCACCCTCGAGCTCGGCGCGCTCGGCGCTGCCCGGCGCGTAGGTGAGCACCGGCTCGTTCTTCGGGGCGGGGGTCTGGGTCACGGCGTCCACGGCGGCTCCTCTGCCATTCCTGCTACGTCTGGATGCCCCGAACGGTAACTGCGGACACTCCCCGGCGGCTTGTCCGAACGGCTAAAATCGCTCGTGTGATCTTGTTCGATCGGATAGCGCTCTCGTGACCACCGAGACGTCGCTGCGGCACGTGCTGGCCACGCTCGGCGAACCGCTGGTCGAGGTCGTCGTCGCCCCGCACGGCCTCGGCGTCGGCGTCACCGACGTCGTGATCCTCGACCCCGAAGATCCCCTGGAAGCCTCGCCCGGCGACCTGGTGCTGGTGATCGGCGCCCGCGGCCGGGCGGCGGCCCCGGCCATCCGCGCGGCCGGGCGCGGCGGCGCGGCCGCGGTGGCGGTCAAGGGGGCGACCGGCGCCGACGTCGCCGCCGACGCCGGCGTCGCGCTGCTCACCGTCGGCGCCGAAGCGCGCTGGGAGCAGGTGGAGTCACTGGCGCGCGGGGTCGTCGAAGCGGCCCGGGCGGGCGGCGAGGCGGCCGGCGGCGAGGTGCTCGGCGACCTGTTCGCCCTGGCCCAGACGATCGCCACGCTCACCGGCGGCCTGGTCAGCATCGAGGACACGGCGAACCGGGTGCTCGCCTATTCGCGGGCGGGCGACGAGGTCGACGAGCTGCGGCGGCTGTCGATCCTCGGGCGCGAAGGCCCGGAGCGCTACCTCGCGATGCTCCGCGAATGGGGTGTCTACCAGCGGCTGCGCGCCGGGGAAGGGATCGTGCGGATCGACGAGCGGCCCGAGCTCGGCATCCGGCGGCGCATCGCGGCGGGCATCCACGCCGGCCGGCAGCCGCTCGGCACCATCTGGGTCCAGGAGGGCGCCCAGCCGCTCACCGAACGGGCCGAGACGGCGCTGCTCGGCGCGAGCCGCACCCTGGCACCGCAGCTGATCCGGGCCCGCACGCGGCCCAGCCCGGAACTGCGGCTCCGGGAAGACCTGCTGGCCAGTTTGCTGGAAGGTCGGCTGGACGCGGAGTCCGTCGCCGACGACATCGGCGCGGACCCGGCGCGTCCGGCGCAGGTACTGGCGTTTTCGCTGGAGCGCTCGGACAACCGGCAGCTGCGGCGCGCCGAGCTGGTGCACCTGATCGCCGTGCACACCGCGGCCTACCGGCGCAGCGCGCTGGTGAGCGTGATCGGCGGCCGCGTCTACGCGCTGCTGCCGGACCTGCCCGAGCACTCCGACGCGGCGGTGCTGGCACTGGCGCGCGAGATCGCCGGCACGGCCCGCCGGCACCTGGACGTGCCGGTCCGCGCGGCCCTCGGCGGTGTCGTGCCCCGGTTGTCCGACGCAGCCGCGTCCCGGGGCGACGCCGACCGCGTCCTGGCCGCGATGACGCGCGGGCACTGGGCCGCCGACGTCGCTTCGCTGGCCGACGTCCGCGCCGAGGTGCTGCTCTCGGAAGTCCTGGCCTACCTGGGGCAGCAGCCCCGCATCCGCGACCCGCGGCTGACGGCGCTCGTGGAGCACGACGCCGAGCACGGGGGGATCCTGGTGCCGGCGGTCATGGCCTGGCTGAACGCCTTCGGCGACGTCCGGGCGGCGGCGCGGGTCCTGAACATCCACCCGAACACCGTCCGCTACCGGATCCGGCGTGCGGCCGAAGTGTCCGGAGTGGACTTCGACGACCCGGCGCAGCGGCTCCTCGCCCAGCTGCAGCTGCGGCTCTGATCCTGCTAGCTTCGCCGGGTGGAGCTCTTCTCGCGCACGTGGGCGGCGTTGCGCGCCGCGGTCGCCGCCCTTCCCGACGAAGACTTCGCGAAGCCGTCCGGCTGCCGCGGCTGGCTGGTCCGGGACCTGGTCTGCCACCTGGTGATCGACGCGCAGGACGTGCTGATCACCCTGGTGACCCCGTCGGAAGCGGAAACGACGCACGACGCGGTGTCGTACTGGGCGGTGGCGGACACGCCGCCCTCGGGCGACGACCCGCTGGACGCCCTGATCGGCCGGCTGGCGGCGGCGTACGAAGACCCGGCGCTGCTCAAGTTCCACCTCGACGACGTCGGCTCCGCGGCCGGGCGCGCGGCCGAGCTGGCCGACCCGGGGATGCGGGTGACCACGCAGGGCATGGTCCTCACCGCCGGCGACTACCTCTCCGCGTACGTCCTGGAGTGGACGTTGCACCACCTCGACCTGGTGGCGCACGTGCCTTCGGCCGCCCGGCCGCCGGCCGAGGGGTCGGCGCGGACGCGGGCGGTGCTGGAGAAGATCGCCGGAGCCGCGTTCCCGGCGTCGTTCTCCGACGAGGACGTCCTGCTGGTCGCGACGGGCCGCCGGGCCCCGACGGAGGCCGAGACCGCCGAACTGGGCGACCTCGCCGGGCGGCTGCCCTTCGTTTTGGGGTGAGCCACCGGAAATGCGTCGTCGGTCAGATTCCGACGCGATATCCGGGCATCGGGAAATCGAATCACGCGAGCGCGCGAAGCCCCGCCAGTTCCGCGAGCGCGGCGAAAGAATCGAATCGCGCGGATTGGTCGTGCGCGGCCGTCGTCGCCAAAACTTCGCCGGCCCCCGCGGCCGCGACCAACGTCCCCAGCCGGTCTTCCACCTCGGCCGGGGTACCGGAGATCTGGCCGTCGAGGGTCTCTTCGAGCCGCCTGCGCTCGCGTTCGGTCATCGGTGCGGCGAGGATCTCGCCCGGCGGGTCCAGGGGCGGGAAGACGCCGTGGGAGCGCGAATACACCGTCGCCCAGGCCTCCGAGACGAGCAGCCGCCGCGCGTCCGCCGCCGAGCCGGCCACGGCGATCGCCGTCGACACCACCACGTACGGCTCGCGCGCCCACGCCGACGGCCGGAAGCCGTCCCGGTAGCGCGTCACGGCTTCGGCCAGCGCCCGTTCGCCGCGCACCGGGGCGATCACCAGCGGCAGCCCGAGTTCCGCGGCGAGGTCCGCGCCGGACCCGGTGGCCAGCAGGAACGGCGGCACGCGCAGGCCCTCGGCGGGATAGGCGTGCACGCCGGGGTAAGCGTGGTCCCCGGTGAAGAACCCGAGCAGTTCGCGGACCTGCGCACCGAAGTCCTCGGCGGCCTCCTTGCCGTGCCCCAGCGCCGATCGCACGCCACCGGTGAAGCCGACCGACCGGCCGAGCCCCATGTCGATCCGGCCCGGGTGAAGCGCTTCCAGGACGCCGAACTGCTCGGCCACGACCAGCGGCCGGTGGTTCGGCAGCATCACGCCACCGGTGCCGACGCGGATCCGGGTGGTCGCCCCGGCGACGGCGGCGGCCAGCACGGTCGGCGCGGACCCGGCGACGCCCGGCACGCTGTGGTGCTCGGACACCCAGAACCGGTGGTAGCCCAGCCGTTCGACGCCGGCGGCGAACACGACGGTGTCCCGCAGTGCCTGCGCGGGTCCGCCGTCCCGCCGCACCGGCGAGCGGTCGAGCACGGAGAACAGCGTCACCCCGGGTGCAACGCCCGGCGCGCGGCGGGATTCCCGTCAGGGACGCCAGCGCTCGCTGTACTCCGGGTGGTCGGCGTAGGGCAGGGCCAGCAGGCGCAGCGTGAGGCACCAGTTGGAGCCGGCCTCGTCGGCGGGCACGTGGCAGGTCTCACACCAGTATTCGCTGCCGTAGAGCGGAAAGCCGGGAACCTTCTCCGACACCGTGGTGCGGTGGGCAAGCAGGATCCGCCGGGTGGCCTCGATCTCGTTGATCATCTGGTTGACCACGTCGAGCTCGAGATCGGTCAGCCCGCGGATCCGCTGCTCCACGGCGACCTTCGTCTCGCCGCGGTTCATCGTCTCGCCGGCCTTCGCCTTGTTGACGGCCTGCATGATCAACGCCTGCCGCGCGCCCACGCGCGCCGCGAGGAAAGCGATCAGGTCGTCCACGAAGGGCCTCCCTCCTCGAACCCGCCCCCCGAACGTCCCGGGGAGTCGTAGATTCGCCGACCGCACGTTACGCCGTCGGAGACCAAGATCGTGACATCGCGATCGGCCGTGCAACATTTGTGACCCGAAAGGCGACAGCGGGCGCTTACGTGATCACTGCGCGCATTGCCGACTGCGGCAATCGGCGCAGCTTGGCTGCGCATTTACGCCCCCGCTGTGGTTCCCGTTACAAAGCACGGACCGCCGAAGTGCAACGGGTCACTCGGGTCGCGCTTTGCTCGGCTGGACCCGCTTCGGTTCACCCGGCATCTTCGGGTAGTCCGGCGGGTAAGGCAGTTCGCCGAGCCCGTGGTCCCGCTCGTCGCGTTCGTACCACTCCAGCGCCGTCTCCAGGCCGAACGGCTCGTCGTCCATCGCCGCGTGCAGGTCGCCGTGCTGGGCGAGGAATGCCGGGATCGTCAGGACGTCGAAGTCGTCCGCGTCCACTTCGGCCAGCAGGTCCCACGTCAGCGGGGTCGACACCGTCGCGCGCGGGGTGCCGCGGACCGACCAGGCCGACGCCACCGTCCGGTCGCGGGCCGCCTGGTTGTAGTCGAGGAACACCCGGCCGCCGCGTTCCTCCTTCCACCACGAGATCGTCGCCTTGTCCGGGATGCGCCGCTCGACTTCGCGGCCGAGCGCGATCACCGCGTGCCGGACCGCGATGAAGTCCCACTCCGGCCGCAGGCGGACCAGCACGTGCACCCCGCGGCCGCCGGAGGTCTTCGGGTAGCCCGTCAGCCCCGCGTCGGCCAGGACCTCGCGGACCACCTGCGCGACCTCGACCGCGTCGGCGAACCCGGCCCGGTCCGGCGGGTCGACGTCGATGCGCAGCTCGTCCGGGTGGTCGACGTCCGCGCGGCGCACCGGCCACGGGTGGAAGTCGAACGTGCCCAGGTTGGCCGCCCAGGCGAACACGGCGGGCTCGGTCGGGCACACCTCGGCGGCCTTCCGCCCCGACGGGAAGGTGATCTCGGCCGTCTCGAGCCACGCGGGCGCGCCCTTCGGCACGCGCTTGGCGTAGAACCACTCCCCCTCGACGCCGTCGACGTAGCGCTTCAGCGTCGTCGGCCGCTCGCCGATCGCCCGCAGCAGCGGGCCGCCGACGGCGATGTAGTGCTCGACGACCTGCCGCTTCGTGATGCCGCGCTGCGGGAAGTACACCTTGTCCGGGCTCGTGACGCGGACCGTGCGCCCGCCCACCTCGTACTCGACCGGGTCACCGTGCTTGGGCATGCGGCCACGCTAGCGGTGATCGTGCTCCCGCGGCGCCCGCGAGGATGCGGGCGCGCCCCGCCGGTACGCTGGAACGGGTGTCCGGCCGCAGCAAGCTGATCGTCGCGCTCGCCGTGCTCGCCGCCTTCGCGGCGGCCGCGGTGCTGCTGCCGATCCCCGGTCCGGCCGACCTGCGGGCCTGGGCCGCCACCACCGGCCCCGCCACGCCGCTCGTGCTCCTCGTCGCGTACTCGCTGCTCACCGTGGCCCCGATCCCGCGGACGGTGTTCAACCTCGCCGCCGGCCTGCTCGTGGGCACCGTGGCCGGGATCGCGATCGGCCTGGTCGCCACCACCATCGCGGCGGCCCTGTCCTTCGGCCTGGCCCGCCTGCTCGGCCGCGACCTGGTCACCCGGCACCTGCACCGCTCGGCCGTCCGGACGGTGAACGACCGCCTTTCCGGCGGCGGTGTCCTCGCGATCACCTCGCTGCGGCTGATCCCGGTCGTACCGTTCGCGCCGTTCAGCTACCTCTGCGGCGTGTCGTCCGTCCGGCTCGCCCCCTACCTGGCCGGTACGCTGCTGGGGAGCGTGCCCGGCACGGTCGCCGTGGTCGTCCTCGGCGACGCCCTGACCGGCGACACGCCGCCCGCGCTGCTCGCCTGTTACGGCGTCTTCGCGCTGGCCGGGGCGATCGGGCTGGTCAGGGTGCTGAGGAAACGGGCACCGGCGGCACCGGTGCCCGAACCGGAGCCGGCCGGACCGGCTGGCTGACGCGAACAGCACGAGGCCGACCGCTACACTCGATCGGGTGCGCGAAGCGGAAACGCGCTGAGCAGGGCCACCACCGGGAATTTCGTCAGGAGCAGTCGCCATCGACACCGGTCAGCTGATCGCGGGGCACTATCGCCTCGTCGAACACATTGGTAGCGGTGCCATGGGTGTCGTGTGGCGCGCCACCGACGTGCGCCTCGAACGCACCGTCGCGATCAAGCAGATCCTCCCGCAACCGGGCGTCTCCGAGACCGAACGCGACAACATGCGCCAGCGCGCGATGCGCGAGGCGAAGAACGCGGCCCGGTTCCAGCACCCGAACGCCATCGTGGTGTTCGACATCGCCGAGCACAACGGCGACCCGTGCCTGGTGATGGAGTACCTGAACGGGCCCAGCCTCTCGACGATCCTCGCCGAGGAGGGCACGCTCCCGCTCGGCCGGATCGCCCGGATCGGCGAGCAGGTCGCGTCCGCGCTGGTGGCCGCCCACCGCGCCGGGATCGTGCACCGCGACGTCAAGCCGGGCAACATCCTCATCGACGAGACCGGCACCGCGAAGATCACCGACTTCGGCATCTCCCGCGCGGCCGGCGACATGACACTGACGGCGACCGGCCTGATCGGCGGCACGCCCGCCTACCTGGCGCCCGAGCTGGCCCGCGGCGCCGACCCGGTGCCCAGCTCCGACGTCTTCGCCCTCGGCGCGACCCTCTACCAGGCGATCGAGGGCACCACGCCGTACGGCAACACCACCAACCAGCTCGCGCTGCTCTACGCGGCGGCGAACGGCCAGATCAACCCCCCGGTGCAGGCGGGCGCGGCCACCGCGCTGCTGATGAGCCTGCTGCGCAGCGAGCCGGGCGAGCGGCCGAGCATGGCCGAGGCCCGCGAGCGGCTGGCCGCCCTGGCCCGGACCGAACCCGGCGGCATGACGGCGTCGCCGCCGCTGCTCTCCGGTGGCGGCGGCCGCAAGCCCGCCACGCCCGCGGACGACGGCGAGCGGCCGCCGTGGCAGCGGACCGGTGCCTCGGCGCCGTCGTCGCCGCCGGTCGGCACGCCGGTGCCCGCGACCAAGGCGCCGTCGAACCCGCCGCGCCCGACCGCGGCGTTCATGCCGATGCGGTCCCCGGCCGCGCCGCCGAACACACCGCCCAGACCGGTGCCCGCGGCCGCGCCGACGGCCAGGGCGCCCCAGTACTCGACGAACGCGCCGAAGACCGACAACAAGCGCAAGTACGCGCTGTTCGCCGGGGCCGGCGCCGCGGTCGTCGTGATCGCGGTGATCGTGTTCCTGGTGCTGAACTCCGGCACCGGCAACACCGGCGGCAACCAGATCGCCCAGTCGCCGGGCAACCAGCCGACCGCGGGCCAGAACACGCCCAGCACCAGCAAGAGCTCCAGCAGTGCCCCGAACACGCCGGCGGACCTGGAGAAGACCTCGCCGGAAGGCCGGATCAGCGATTACCAGGGTGCCGGCCAAGCGCTGACCAGCTTCTTCGCCAACCCGGCCGGGGGCTGGTCGAAGCTCACCCCGGCCGCTCAGCAGGTCTACGGCAGCGAACAGGAGTTCGCGACCTACTGGTCGAACCACAAGGTCGGCGGCTACAACGGCGCCCACGCCGACAGCGGCGGCGCCAACGCCGACGGTTCGATCACCATGGGCCTGACCGTCGACGGCACGCGGCGGAGCTACCGGATCGTGATCGTCGGCGGCCAGATGCTGATCGACAGCGACACCCGGTCCGGAAAGGCGACCACGGGCAACTGAGACGTAACGCGCGTCCGGTGGGCTGACGGGCGCGGATGGCCTACCGTGGGGGCATGGCCGACGACGGAGCTTCGCTGCCGGGCCAGAATCCTCGCTTCCACGAGGACCTGGTCGGCCTGGACCCGTACGACCCGGAGGCGCGCGCGTTCGCCGAGCACCTCGACCGCATCGAGCGGTGCGGCCCGAACTTCACCATCGAAGCCGCCCTCGACGGCGTGGCCGACTTCGCCGATTCCAGCAACCGCCTCGGCGGGCTGCGCTACTGGGTGTCGGCCCTGATCGTGGTCCTCATCGTGCTCGGCGTGATCGTGGCCGCATGGGACATCGTGGTGCACGCCCTCGCCTGGCTCGCGGCGTAACGTGGATCGGGTGAAAGGTATGAAACCCGTTGTCGGCGCGACCCCGCGCGTCGTGAAGTCCGAGCAGGAATGGCGGGAGCAGCTCAGCCCCGACGAGTTCGCCGTGCTCCGCCAGGCGGGGACCGAACGGCCGTTCACCGGCGAGTACACCGACACCAAGGCCACCGGCGTCTACGAGTGCCGCGCGTGCGGTGCCGAGCTGTTCCGCAGCGACACGAAGTTCGAAAGCCACTGCGGCTGGCCGTCGTTCTACGACCCGGCCGACTCCGACGCCGTGCTGCTGCGCGAAGACCGGGCCATGGGCATGAAGCGCATCGAGGTGCTCTGCGGCTCCTGCCACAGCCACCTCGGGCACGTCTTCGAGGGCGAGGGCTACCCGACCCCGACCGACCAGCGCTACTGCATCAACTCGATTTCGCTGAAATTGGTCCCCGAGTCGTAAAAACCCCCAGGCCTAAATCCACCTCAAGCCGGCAACCCACCGCCCTTCCTCGAACGTAGTCTCCGCACACGGACGAGGGAGGGCGGACTCATGACCGACACCTGGGGTATTCCCGGACCGGTGTTCGCGGGCGGCTACCTGGGCCTGCTGCTGCTCACGGCGCTGTTCGCCGCGGTGCGGGCCGGGCTGCTGCTGCGCGGCCACGCCGGTGGCGCGCCCGAGCGGCCCGAAGAGCTCGCGCTGCTGACCGGCGGGCGCGCCCGCGCCGGCGAATTCGTCGTCGCGACGCTGCTGGAGCGGCAGGTCGTCCGGCTGGACGGCACCGGACGCCTGCACCGCGTCAAGGCCACGGCGCCGGACGACCTGGGCCGCGCCGCGCTCGTGCGGATCGGCCAGACCGGCAGCTCCGTCGACCGGGTGGCCGCCGAGGTGCGGGACCACCCGGCGCTGACGGGATCGGAGGCCGGGCTGGTCGCCCGAGGTCTGCTCACCGACGTCCGAAAACTGCGCCTGACGTGGGTGTTCACCGCTGTGGCGTACTCGGCGCTCGGCGTGCTCGCCATGGTCCGGCTGATCGCCGGGTCGGCCGCGGGGCACGCGGTCGGCTACCTGGGCGCGATGCTGATCCTGACCATCCTCGCCGCCGTCTTCGCCACCGTTCGCGCCGCGAAGACCCCGCCGGTCAAGGCCACCGCCGCCGGCCGGGCGGCCGCCCAAGAGGCCCGCCGCGCCGGGACGCTCGTCGCCGGGGCCACCGGAGCGGTCGCGGCGGACGGCCTCGGCGGGCACCCCGACAAAGACGTCCGGCTGGCCGTCGGCCGCGCCACGCAGCGGTCCACGGTTCGCTACCCCGGCCGCCGCGCACGCTGGGCGAACGCCGGGGGTGGCGCGGCCGTCGGCTACTACGGCGGCAGCTCCTGCAGTGGGGGAAGCAGTTCGTGCGGCGGCGGGGGCAGCTCCTGCGGTGGGGGCGGCGGCGGAGGCTGCGGCGGTTGAAACGCCGACGCGAGCGCGTGCGTCTCACAGCTACGGTAACCGCGACACACTGAGGGGAGACGGGCGATGGACGACCCGTGGGGCATTTCCGGCCCGGATTTCGTGGCCTTCTACGTCACGCTGCTCGTCGCCGTGCTGCTGATCCGGCTCGTCGTGACCGGGATCGCCGTCGCCTGGGCCCGGCGGCCCGGCCGCGCGCAGCCGGGCCCGCCGCCGACCGTCTACCAGCTGGCGTTCCTCGCCGGCGGCCCGGACCGCGCGGTCGACGCGGCGATCGCGGCGCTGGTGGAACGCGGTCAGCTGCGGGTGAACAGCTACAAGCAGATCAGCAAGACCGGGGCGCAGCCGCTGGAACCGCTGGAGCGGGCCGTCTTCGACATCGCGAAGCTGAAGACGACCGCGGTGATCCGGGCGAAAGTCCGCGGGTCGGCGGCCATGCGGGCGCTGGCGGACAGCCTGGACCAGCGGGGGCTGCTGTCGTCGGCGAACCGGCAGGCCAGGACGTTCGGGCTGGTCCTGCAGCTGGCCGTGCTGGTGCTGGGCGTCGCGCGGCTGGTCAACGGCATTTCGCTCGGCAGGCCGGTCGGCATCCTGCTCTTCCTGACGCTGCTCGCGGCCGTGCTGACGCTGGCGTCCGTGGCCGGCCTGAAGAAGGGTGTTCGCCGGCCGTCAGCCGCCGGGCACCGCGTGCTCGGCCAAGCGCGCGCCGCGGCGAGCGGGCCGGTCCCCGGCGGGATGCTCGCCGGCGGCGTCCTGCTCGGCGGCGCGGTGGCCGCGGTCGCCCTGGGTGGCTGGGCGATGTACCCGGACGACGAGCTGAGCGCGGCGCTGATGCCGTCCGCGGGCTCCGGGGGCGGCGGTTCGTCGGGCGGTGGTTCCTCCTGCAGCAGCGGGTCGTCCTGCTCGAGCTCGTCCTCGTGCGGTGGTGGCGGATCGTCGTGCGGCGGGGGTGGCTGCGGTGGGTGAGCTGGGCATCGGAATCGGCTGGCGGCACGAGCTCGACCTGTCCATCGCCCGGCTGCCGGGCGTCGACTGGGTCGAGGTCGTCGCCGAGAACCTGCACGCCGACCACCTGCCGGAGACGCTCGTGCAGCTGCGCCGGCGCGGCCTGCCGGTGCTGCCGCACGCCGTCTCGCTGTCCCTCGGCGGGGCCGAGCCCCTGGACACCGGCCGCGTCCAGCACCTCGCCGAGGTGGCGCGGGCCCTGGACGCGCCGCTGGTCAGCGACCACGTATGCTTCGTGCGCGCGGGCGGCCTCGACTCGGGGCACCTGATGCCGCTGCCCCGCACGCGCGAAGCCCTGGACGTGCTGGTGGCGAACGTCCGGCTCGCCCAGTCCATCGTGGACGTGCCCTTCGCGCTGGAGAACATCGCCGCGGTGCTCGACTGGCCGGACGCCGAACTGACCGAGGAGCAGTTCCTCACCGAGCTGACCGAGCGGACCGGGTGCGGGCTGATCATCGACGTCGCGAACCTGTACGCCAACGCCCGCAACATCGGCACCGACCCGGCGGCGTTCCTCGACGGCATCCCGTGGGAACGGCTGGCGTACGTGCACATGGCGGGCGGCATCGAGCGCGACGGCGTCTACCACGACACGCACGCCCACCCGGTGCTCCCGGAGGTGCTCGACCTGCTGGCCGAGCTGCGCCGCCGCACCGACCCGCCGGGCGTGCTCCTGGAACGCGACGACGACTACCCGGCCGACGACGAGCTGGCGGCGGAACTGGCGGCCCTGCGGGCGGCGGTGACGGGGTGAGCCGCGAGGACCTGGCCCGGCGCCAGGCGGAACTGCTGCACGCCCTGCTGGCCGACGGCCCGCCCCCGCCGGGTTTCGACGCGACCCGGCTGCGGGTGGAGGCGAACGTGCTGCGCCGCAAGCACGGGCGCGTGCTGGCGTATCAGCGCCCGGAGCTGGCCGAGACACTCGGGGAGCGGTTCGGGCCGCTGTTCGCGCAGTTCAACGCGAGCCGGCCGAAGAAGGCGGCCGAGCGTTCGGGGGCGTACGCGGACGAGTTCGTGACGTGGCTGATCGCGGGTGGCCACCTGCCGAAGCCGAAGCGGAGCTTGCGGGCCCGGCTCCGGCGCCGCTGAGCTCCCACCCCTCGAGTCAGGGGGTCCAAGTCGGTTTGTCGACTCCCGGAACCCGCGTCCCGAAGTCCCAGTGCGGCTCCGCGCCCGGCAGGCCGCCGGCCATCCGGACCCGCGTCAACCGGCCGTAACCGCTGTCCGCTTCCTCCAGCAGGTCGCGGTAGCCGACCTCGGCGGCGGAAGGATCCTTGCGCCCCAGGGAATCCAGCCACCGGCCCGTGCCCGCCAGCGACAGCCGGGCCCGCCACGTGCCGCCGTCGGTCACCTGGCGTCGCACCGCCGTCATCACCGCCGCCGCCGCGAGCCAGCCCGTGGCGTGGTCCAGCGCCTGGACCGGGAGCGGGGACGGCTCTTCGGGACCCCACGCGAGGCCGCTGGACATCTGGACCAGGCTGTCGAACCCGCGCCGCCGCGCCCAGGGGCCTTCCCAGCCGTACGCGCTCAGGTCCGCGATCACCAGGCCCGGCCGCAGCTCGGCCAGTTCGTCCGGCCCGAACCCGATCCGGGCCAATGCCCCCGGCCGGAACGACTGCACCAGCACGTCGGCCCGGCTGATCAGCTTCTTCAGCCGCGCGCGGCCGCCCTCGGTGTCCAGGGCGACGAACGCCGATCGCTTGCCCTGGCCCGTGTCCCGCACCAGCGCCTCGACCCGCGGCAGGTGCGCCGCGCCGACGTGCAGCACGTCGGCGCCGTGCGCGGCCAGCACTCGGCCGGCCACCGGCCCGGCGAGCACGTGCGTCAGCTCCAGCACCCGGACCCCGCCCAGCGGGCGGTCCGAGTAGAACAACGTCCGCTTCGGCGCGTCCCCGAGCGGCGCCAGGTCCACCAGCGGCAGCGACGCCACCGCCGCACCTTGGGGATGCGCGGCCCAGTCCTCGGGCGTGCGCAGCTCGGCGGCCGCTCCCCCGGCGCTGACGACGGCGTGCTCGATCTCGCGCGCGGTCCGCCCGGCGACCGCCTTCGCGACCGCGCCCCGGCTCCCGGGCACGCCCAGGCCCCAGCACACCGCCGATTCGTGACGCGGGTAGTTGGCGTGCAGGCGCACCCAGCCGTCGGCCGCGCGGTAGTCGCCCGACAACGGCGCCCAGACCGAGCCGGCCTCGGCACCGTCCACGCGCAGCAGCTGCTCGCTCCGGAACGCCGCCGCCGCGTGCCGCGTGTCGGCCGTGACGACGCCCGGCTCGATCTCGCGCAGCTTCAGCAGTTCGCCGGCCGCCAGGGTCGCCGCCGCGATCGAAGCCGTCGCGGCGGCCGCCACCCGGTACGGACCGGGCAGCACGTCTTCCGCGCCGGTGAGTTCGACCGGTCCGGGCTGTTCCCCGGTGAGGGCGTGCCAGACGCCGTCGAGCACCTCGGGCACGGCGATCTCGGGCACTGTGGTCTTGGGTACTGCGGTCTCGGGCACGGTGGGCTCGAGCACTACGGGAGGGCCGCGACGAGCTCGGCGGGCGGCACCCGGGTCCCGGTGTAGAACGGGATTTCCTCGCGTACGTGCAGCCGCGCCTCGGTGCCGCGCAGGTGGCGCATGAGGTCGACGATCCGGTGCAGCTCGTCGGCTTCGAAGGCGAGGATCCACTCGTAGTCGCCGAGGGCGAACGACGCGACGGTGTTCGCGCGCACGTCCGGGTAGTCGCGGGCTTCCTTGCCGTGGTCGGCGAGCATCTTGCGGCGGTCGGCGTCCGGCAGCAGGTACCACTCGTAGGACCGCACGAACGGGTAGACGCAGATGAACTTGCGGGCCTCTTCCCCGGCCAGGAAGGCGGGGATGTGGCTCTTGTTGAACTCGGCGGGCCGGTGCAGCGCGGTCTGGCTCCAGACCGGCGTCGAAGCGCGACCCAGCGGCGTCCGGCGGAACCCGGCGTAGGCGGCCTGGACCTGCTCGATCTCCTCGGCGTGCCACCAGATCATGAAGTCGGCGTCGGCGCGCAGCGCGGACAGGTCGTACACGCCGCGGACGACGACGCCCTTGGCCTCGAGCCCGTCCAGGTACTCCGCGGTCTCGCGGCCGGCGGTCCCGCGGTCCTCGCCCAGCCTGCCCGGTTCGATCCGGAAGACCGACCAGGTGGTGTAGCGGATGGTGTCGTTGAGCTCGTTGTAGTTGACCCGCGCCATGGCTCCATCCTGTCACCGCGGCGTCGCGGCCGCCGCCACGGGTCGGGTGACCGCACTCACGCGGCCGGGCAGCCGCTCAGGCGCTCAGGTGGGCCGCGATCCGCTGCGCCGCGGCCTCCGCGGTCGCCACGCACGCCGGCAGCCCGACGCCGTGCAGGGTCGCCCCCGCGACCGCCAGCCCCGGCACCTCCGCCACGGCCTTCTCGATCCGCTCGACCCGCTCCAGGTGCCCGGTGCCGTACTGCGGCAGCCCGCCGCCCCACCGCGTCACCAGCGTCTCCACCGGTGCCGCTGTCACCCCCGTCAGCCGGGCCAGGTCGTCGCGGACCACGCGGACCAGCTCGACGTCGTCGGCCCGCAACGCGCCCGGCTCGCCGAACCGGCCGACCGAGCCGCGGACCAGGACCGGGCCGGTGCCGTAGTGGCCCCACTTCCGGGACGAGAACGTGAACGCCTTCGCCGCGTACGGCTTTCCCGAAGAGTCACGCTCACCCTGACCGATCAGGATCCCCGACGCGTCGGGCAGCGCGGTGCCGGGTGGCAGGGCCAGCGCGACCACGGCCATCGACGCCAGTTCGACCTCGCCGAAGGCCGCCGAAGCCGCGGGAACGAGGTCGGCGAGCAGGCGGCGGGCCGACGGCGCGGGCACCGCGAGCACCACCGCGTCGGCTTCGGCGATGTTGTCGGCCGGCGCGTGCGCGGTCGGTGCCGCGCCGATGCGCAGCCGCCAGCCGGCGCCGTGCCGGTCGATCTCGCACACCGGCAGGCCGGTCCGCAGCTCGGCGCCGGACGCCGCGGTGAGCCGGTCGATGACCGTGCCCAGGCCGCCCGGGACGGTGCCGAACACCGGCGCCGTCGAGGGGTTCGCCGGGAGCTGGGCGGCGGCCGCCGCGGTCAGCGAGCCCGCGCCCGCCGCCAGCGCCGAGGCCAGGCCCGGCATGGTCGCGCGCAGGCCGAGGCCGTCGGCCCCGCCCGCGTAGACGCCGCCGAGCAGCGGGTCGACCAGCCGGTCCACCAGCTCGTCGCCGAAGCGTTCGCGCAGCAGCGGCCCCAGCGGCACGTCCCCGCCCGGCAGCCGCAGTTCCGGCAGCGACGGCTCGGCCTCGACGGCCCGCCGCCCGGCCTCCGAAAGCACCCCGGCCACCGACTCCGCCGACGCCGGCACGCCCATGACCGTGCCGGGCGGCAGCCCGGTGACGCCGCCGCCCGCGTGGATCTTCGCGCGCGCACCGGTGGGGTGCACGACGTCGAGCCCCAGCTCCCGGACCAGCGCGAGCATCTCGGGGCGGCGGACGAGGAACGCCTCGGCCCCGACGTCGTAGGGCACGCCGGCGAGTTCGGCCGTGCGCAGCTTCCCGCCCGGCGCCGTCGTCTTCTCGAACACGGTGATCTCGGCTTCGGGGCCGAGCAGCCGCCGCAGCCGGTACGCCGCGGTCAGCCCGGAAACGCCGCCCCCGACGACCGCGATGCGCTTCACAGCTCGTGCACCAGCCCGACCACGCGGGTCAGCACGTCGGGGTCGACCCCCGGCAGCACGCCGTGGCCCAGGTTGAAGATGTGGCCGTCGGCCGCCTTGCCCTCTTCGGCGATCCGCCGGACCTCGGCCTCGAGCACCGGCCAGGACGCGTGCAGCAGCGCCGGGTCGAGATTGCCCTGGACGATCGCACGGCCACCCAGGCGCCGCACGGCTTCGTCGAGGGGGATCCGCCAGTCGACGCCGACGACGTCCGCGCCCGCGTCGCGCATCGCGGCGAGGAGCTCGCCGGTGCCGACGCCGAAGTGGATGCGCGGCACACCGTAGGCAGCGACGCCGTCGAGGACCTTCGCCGAGTGCGGCAGGACGAACTCGCGGTAGTCGCGCTCGGACAGCGCGCCGGCCCAGGAGTCGAACAGCTGGATCGCGTCGACCCCGGCGTCGAGTTGCGCGCGCAGGAACGTCAGCGCGACGTCGGCCAGCCGCCCGGCCAGCTCGTGCCAGACCTCCGGCGACGAGTGCATCAGCGCCTTGGTGTGCTCGTGGTTGCGGCTCGGGCCGCCCTCGATGAGGTAGCTGGCCAGCGTGAACGGCGCGCCGGCGAAGCCGATCAGCGGGGTTTCGCCGAGCCGCTCGACCAGCAGCCGGACGCCGTCGGCGACCTTCGAGACCTGGTCGGGCTCGAGCTCCGGCAGGGCTTTCACGGCGGCGAGGTCGCGCACCGGCGCGGCGGCCACCGGGCCGGTGCCGGGCACGATGTCGATGTCGACGCCGGCGGCCTTGAGCGGCACCACGATGTCGCTGAAGAGGATCGCCGCGTCGACGCCGTGGCGGCGGACCGGCTGCAGCGTGATCTCGGCGAGCATTTCGGGGTCGAAACAGGCGTCGAGCATGGGCACGCCCTCGCGCAGCGCGCGGTACTCGGGCAGCGAACGACCGGCCTGGCGCATGAACCAGACGGGCGTGCGGGCCGGGCGTTCGCCGCGCGCGGCGGCCAGGAACGGGGCTTCGGGCAGCTCGCGGCGGCCGGACGAGGCGACCTGGCGCGGCGGGGGCGCGGGATGAGACGGCGTGGGATGAGACATCGCCGTCAATCGTGCCACGAGCCCGGGAGCGCCGTTCTCTCGGCGCGCCTGCGCCCGCGACCGGGCGTGCCCGCCCTAAAGTCGGTGCGTGACCGCGATGACGCCAGTGCCCGAACTCTTCCGCGAAGCAGTCGCGGCGCTGCAGTCCGTCCGGCCCCGCCGGGAGGTGCTGCTGGAGCCGATGCGCCCGCCGCAGCGGCTCGCGCCGTGGTCGTACGCGGTCAGCTGCGAAGTGTCCGGGCCCGCCGACGTGCTGGCCTCGGGACGGCTGGTCCTGCTGCACGACCCGGACGGCCAGGAAGGCTGGGACGGCGTGCTGCGCCTCGTCATGTACGTGCGCGCGGAGCTGGACCGGGAACTGGCGTCGGACCCGTTCCTGCCGGCCGTCGGCTGGTCGTGGCTGACCGACGCGCTGGAGGTGTCCGGGGCGAGCTGGAAAGCGCTGGGCGGCACGGTGACCGAGACGTCGTCGGCCCGCTTCGGCGACCTCTCCGGGCCCGCCCGCACCGACGATCTGGAGCTGCGGGCCTCGTGGACGCCGACGGACGGTGCGCTGGGGCCCCACGGGCAGGCCTTCTGCCAGGTCATGGCCAGCGTCGTGGGCCTGCCGCCGGTCGGGGTGACCCTCTTCGGGCAGCGCCAGGGCTCCTGACCGGCCGTCCGGGCGATCTTCGGCCACGAATCGGCGACGGCGGGGCGCCGGCGGCCGCCGGGGACCGGCTCCCTGTACGGATGTGAGCAAAATTCACGTCTGCTGAACGCCGTGCAACCCGCTCCGGCGGCGCCGGAGAGCGCCTCTGTGCGCCCCTGAGCCGTCCCGAGAGCCACCGCCCGACGTTCCTGAGGCGATTTCACGTCTTCGGGTGGTGCCCCCGTTCGTGAACCCGGCGCCGTCACGCACCGCTACAAGATCGAGATCCGGCGCCGGCCCCGGAAGGCACGCGGCGGGCGACACGGACGGTGACCGCCACGGGCTCCGCAAGGCTCCGGCGGCGCCTACCGAGGGAGTTGATCACGCCCCGGCCGGAGCCACATTCCGCGGGCGGCGGACGCCCATCCGGACCCTCGTCACTAGGCGCACCGGCAGCTGCACGGCTCATCTGCACGGCCATTTGGGCGCCGGTAACTTCATTGCATCGTGTTCACTGGGCTATCCGTTAGCAACCGGCCGTGTACTAGCCCGATCGTGTTACTACGAACCCACTGAGTGACTGTTCGTTTGAGATAGATACCCATTCGATCCCCCCGCAACAGGCTCAGGGCGGCTACAGTGCCTTCGACGACACCACTTTCGGTCTAAAGCTGGCGCGGCTGAACGGCCGAAGGTCCCGGTGCCGGTCGGGGGGCACGACCGACTCCAGGGAGGTAGTGACGTGGCTACCGTCGGCTTATCTCAGGCCGTCCGATCCACGCCAGCCGGTGCTTTGCCGGCGAGCATGGTTCCGCACCCGCGGGAAGAGCTTTTTTCCGTGTTGGTGGTCGATGACCACCCGCTGTTGAGGGAGGCAATCGCAGCAAGACTCGCACAAATGGGTGCGGGTACCGTCCACGAAGCCGCCACGGTGGCCGAGGCGAGGGCGCGAGCACAGGCCACTGGGCCTTGTGACCTGGCGATCCTCGATCTCGGACTGCCGGACGGCAGCGGCATCGAACTGGTTACGGAACTCCGTAGCCACGGCTGGCCGCGCGTGGTGGTCCTCGCATCCTCGGACGACCCGTACGCGGTCCGCTCGGCTTTCCAAGCCGGGGCCCAGGCGTACCTGCTGAAGTCCGCGTCGCCGGTCGTCGTGACCGACGGCGTGCGGCGTGTGCTCGAGGGCGGCGTCTACGCCGACCCGAGCGTGGCTCCGGTGCTGGCCACCGGGACCCGCGTCGCGGGCACCGACAACACCCCGCGCGAGCTGTCCGCTCGTGAGGTGGAGGTGCTCCAGCTGGTCGCCGACGGACAGTCCAACAAGGAGATCGGCGAGGAGCTTTCGCTCTCCGCCCTCACCGTCAAGTCCCACCTGTCCCGGATCGGGCGCAAGCTCGGCACGGGCGACCGGGCCCAGATGGTGGCGCTGGCCATGCGAGCCGGCGTGATCCGCTGACGAAAGCGAACAACCCTGCGGGGCGGGCGGACCAGGCGCGGTACGCCCGTCCCGTAGGGTCGTCATCCATGGGAAGCACTGAGGCCGAGGACACCGGGATGGAGATCGAGTCCACGGGCGGCCCTGTGCTGCTACGCGAACCCGCCGAGGGCACGCCCCCGGTGATCACCGACCCGGCCGCACTGGCCGAGGCCTGCGCAAAGCTCGCCGCGGGCACCGGTGCGGTGGCCGTCGACACCGAACGCGCGTCCGGCTACCGGTACTTCCCCAAGGCCTACCTCGTGCAGCTGCGCCGCGAAGGTTCCGGCACGGTGCTGATCGATCCGATCGCCGTGGCCGACGACCTCGCCCCGCTGCGCGAAGTCCTGAATTCCCTGGAGTGGGTGCTGCACGCCGCCTCCCAGGACCTCCCCTGCCTCGCCGAGCTGGGCCTGCGCCCCGCGGCGCTGTTCGACACCGAGCTGGCCGGACGGCTGGCCGGCTACGAACGGGTCGCGCTGGGCACGCTCGTCGAGCTGCTGCTCGGCTACACCCTCGAGAAGGGGCACAGCGCGGCCGACTGGTCGAAGCGGCCGCTGCCGGTCGATTGGCTGAACTACGCCGCCCTCGACGTCGAGCTGCTCATCCAGCTGCGCGAAAAGCTGGAGGCGGAGCTGGGCGCCCAGGGCAAGCTGGAGTGGGCGCGGCAGGAGTTCGAATTCGTGCGGACGACCCCGCCGCCGCCCCCGCGGGCCGAGCCGTGGCGCCGGACGTCCGGCGTGCACAAGATCCGCAGCCCGCGCGGGCTCGCGGCGGTCCGCGAGCTGTGGCAGGCGCGGGACGAGCTGGCCCGCAAACGCGACCGCGCGCCGAGCCGGATCCTGCCGGACAGCGCGATCGTCAACGCCGTCACGGCCGACCCCAAGACGGTCGAAGAGCTGCAGGCGCTGCCGGTGTTCAGCGGCCGCGTCCAGCGCAAGTACACGGCGAACTGGCTGCGGCACCTGCAGGCGGCTCGCGCTCTCCCCGCCAGTGAGCTGCCCTCACCGTCCCAGCCGACGGACGGCCCGCCCCCGGTGAACCGCTGGGCGGACAAGGACCCGGACGCGGCGGCCCGCCTTTCGGCGGCGCGCGCGGCGCTGACGGCGATCGCGGAGGACCGCCGGCTGCCGGTGGAGAACCTGCTGCTGCCGGACCTGGTCCGGCGCACGTGCTGGCGCCCGCCGGCCGAGACGGACGAGGACTCGGTGGCGGAGGTCCTGCGGGCGGGCGGGGCCCGGCCGTGGCAGGTGGAGCTGACGGTGACGGCCCTGAGCAAGGCCCTGCAGACCACCGCTTCTTCCTGAGCTCCCGAGCTTCCTGAACGGACAGATCCGGGACAATTCCGGAGTAACTCCCGGCACCGTCCCGCCCGGATCATCGGCTGCCCTAAGCTGCGCCGGAAACGCCGCACCGCCGCCGAAGGTATCTCGATGCCCGATTTCATGTCCGATCAGCCCGCCGTGCAATGCTTTCTCAGCTTCACCCACGAAGATGACAGTTTCCTGAATTTCGTCACACCACTCAAGAATTCCCTGGAGAAGTTCTGCGCCTCCGCGCACGGGCGCAAGATCGAAGTGTTCGTCGACCGCGAGAGCATCGGGTGGGGCGAGGACTGGCGGACGAAGATCCAGGACGGGCTCAACGCCGCGATGGTGTTCCTCCCGGTCATCTCGATGAACTACTTCTACGAAAGCGGCGCCTGCCGGGAAGAGCTCACCGCGTTCTACGCCAAGGCGAACGAGCTCGGCCTCACCCAGCTCATCCTGCCGCTGATCGTGCTGGGCCACGAGCTCATCACCGGCCAGAGCGACGACGCCAACATCCGGATCATCGAAAAGCTCCAGTACGTCGACATCAAGGAAGCGGTCCTGTCCGGCGCCGGCACCGCGGAATGGCGGCGCACCATGGACCTGGTGGCGGACCGGCTCATCAAGGCGATCCGGTCCGCGGAGGCGGCTCTGGAACAGCTCAAGAAATGCGACCAGCTCCTGCTCGACGGCTTCACGCCGGAGAAAGACGGACCGGGCCTCCAGGAATACAACCAAAACCTCACGCAGATCGGCGAGCTGCTGGAACGGCAGTTCGACGCGATCAGCCACTCACTGGACGAACTGGCCGAGGAAATGCGCCAGGTGACCGGCGACGTGGCCGGGCTGGCCCCGGAAGCCATCAAGGCGCGGGTGGTCCGCGCGGCCGACACGATCAAACCGATGGCGGTCAACATCCAGCAGGTCGGCACGGCGTTCGAGGCGACGGTCGCGGAAACCGATTCGACGATCCGCTCGTACATGCGCCTGATGGACTCGCACCGGACGCCCGAGCTGCTGGACCGCGCGCGCCGCGAATACGACGAATTCGTCGAAATGCTGAACGGGCTGATGGAACTGGAAGCCCGGATCACGGAGTTCCTGACGCAGATCCGCCCGCTGGAAGCGATCAACGCGCCCTTGCGCGCCGCGATCCGGCCGCTGCGCGTCGGAGCGCAGTCGATGCAGCTGGGGATGCGCACGATGCGCGAACTGTCCCGGATCATCAGCAACCTGCTGGGCGGCTGACCACGGCCCACGGCCCTGACCGCGGCCTACCCTGACCGCGGCCCACGGCCCTGACCGCGGCCCGCCCCCGGCCGCGGCCCACCCTCCCCGGGGGTCCGCCCCACGTCCAGTGTATCGGCGGCACCCGACGAAAAGCCGGAAAAGGCGTGGCCAGAGCGTTGCCATCCCCATCTCGGCCACCCTGTGGACAACCGCTAATCGGCGAGGTCCGCCAGCAGCGTGTGCGCCTCGGCCCGCAGCTCGTCCGACGGCTCGGCCGGCCCCACCAACCGGACCACGCCGTCGGCCGCCTCGCGCACATGGGCTTCGACGTCCAGCGCCGGGTCGTCCCTGCGGATCACCGCGATGCTCTCCACCAACCCGAACACCAGGTCCGTCCGGATGCCGGCCGCCTCCGGGGGCACGCCCGACGCGGCCACCAGGCGGCCGTACGCCGCCTTCAGCTCCGCGCGCTCGGTGCGGAAGCGGGCCAGGTTGGGCGAGCCGACCTCGGGCAGCAAGTACAACGCGCCCAGGTTGTGCCGGGCGCCACCGAGCAGGCCGATGTCCGCGTACGCCAGTGCCCACAACCGGACCGCCGCCGGCGCCGCGCCCGCGACGAGCCGGGCCGCCAAGGCCAGCGACGGGCGGACCGTTTCGGCGAGCAGCGCCGCGAGGATGTCCTCCTTCGCCGGGAAGTGGTAGTAGAGCGACGCCTGGCGCAGGCCCGCGCGTTCGGCGATCGCCCGCGTCGTCGTGGCCGCGTAACCGGCTCCGGTGAACAGTTCTCCCGCCGCGTCGAGCACCGCCTGGCGCGCGTCCGGCCGGTTCGCCGCCGCTCCGCTCGCCCTCGGCCTGCCGACTCCCGACCCTTTGACCACGTGCGTGATCTTGCCAGGTCCGGGGCCGGGGCACCCGCACCGAGGTGGGTGTTACGCCCGGATGTCGCCGTTGACGGCCCGTCGGCGCGAGCGTTAACGAGTCCCTAACCCGCCGGAGATCACGGCGTCGTGCCCGGAACCTAATTTCTGTCGAGCGATCGAAACCAGGTCAGGAGCCCGCATGACCCCACCCGACGAACTCGCCGCCTTCGGTTACCGCCAAGAACTTCGCCGGTCGCTGGGCGGGTTTTCCGCCTTCGCCGCCGGCTTCTCCTTCGTCTCCATCCTCACCACCGTCTTCCAGCTCTTCGGCTTCGGCTACACCTTCGGCGGCCCGCTCTTCTTCTGGACGTGGCCGGTCGTCCTGGCCGGCCAATTGCTCGTCGCGCTGGTCTTCGCCGAACTCGCGGCGCGCTACCCGCTCGCCGGATCGGTGTACCAGTGGGCGAAACAACTGACGAAGGGGTTCCTCGGCTGGCTCGCCGGCTGGATGATGCTGCTCGGCTGCGTCGTCGCGCTCGCGGCGGCCGCGATCGCGCTGCAGGTCGTGCTGCCGTCGGTGTGGGACGGCTTCCAGTTCGTCGGCGGGGACCCGTCGGTGACGTCGCCGTCCGGGGCGGCCAACGCCGTGCTGCTCGGCACCCTGCTGCTCGTCTTCACCACCGCGGTCAACACCGGCGGGGTCCGGCTGATGGCGCGGATCAACGACGTCGGGGTCGCGGCCGAACTGCTCGGCGTCGTCGTCCTGGTCACCGGGCTCGGGCTGTTCGCCGTGCGGGGCCCGCAGGTGGTGCTGCACGACGCGCCCGGCACCAGCGCCGGGATCGGCGGCGTGCTCGCTTCGGCCCTCATGGCGGCGTACGTGCTCTACGGCTTCGACACCGCCGCGTCGGTCGCGGAGGAGACGAAGGACGCGCGAAGGGCGGCTCCGCGGGCGGTGCTGCGGGCCGTGCTCGTGTCGGGGATCGGCGGCTTGGCGGTGGTCGTCACGGCGCTGATGGCCGCACCCAGCCTCACCGACGGGCAACTCGCCGGCCACGGCCTGCCGTACGTGATCACCGCCGTCTTCGGGGACACCCTCGGCCGGGTCTTCCTCGCCGACGTGGCGATCGCGGTCGTGGTCTGCACCCTCACTATCCAGACCGGCACCGTCCGGCTGATCTACGCGATGGCCCGCGACGGCGCGCTCCCCGCGTCCACCCGCCTCGCCGGGGTCAGCCCGCGCACCGGGACCCCGGTCGCGCCCGCGCTGCTGTCCGGCGGGCTGGCCATCGGGCTGCTGCTGCTCAACGTGGGCAACCCGACGCTGTTCAGCACGATCACCGGGACGTCGGTGGTGGTCGTCTACTTGGCGTACCTGCTCGTGACGGGGCCGCTGCTGGTGAAACGGCTGCGCGGGCAGTTCCCCGCGGAACCGGGCCGGTTCTCCCTCGGCCGCTGGGGTCTTCCGCTGAACGGGGCCGCCGTTCTCTACGGCATCGGCATGATCGTGAACATCGCCTGGCCGCGTGCGGAGATCTACGACCTCGCCGGTTCGGGCTCCCCCTGGATGCTCTTGTTCCCGATAGAGTTCGTCGGCGGCGCACTGGTGATCGGCTGGCTCTGCTGGCTGCGGCTGCGCCCCGCTCCCGCCCTCGAACCCGCGACCTGAGAGAGGACGACCATGAGCACCACCGCGACGACCTACGGAGCGCGCGACCACGCCCGCGCCCAGGCCGGCACCGTGGTCGACACGATGCCGTCGATCCCGGCGAGCACCTGGCCGTCACCGCCACCCGGGGTCGCCCCCGAAGCGCTGACCTGGGCCGAAACCGTGGCCGGCGGCGGGTACACGCACAAGGTGCTGGCCCGGGGGACGCGGCTGCGGCTGACCGACGTCGACGGCAACGCGTGCGCGCACCTGCTGCTGTTCAACGCCGAAGGGCCGTGGGAGCGGCTGAACGTCGCCGACACGGTGAAGGTGCAGTGGAACGCCTACCTCGGCCAGTCGGTGGCGCTGCTGTCGGACCAGGCGCGGGTGCTGGCCACGATCGTGGCGGACTCCGGCGGGCGGCACGACGCCCTCTGCGGCACGTCCACTGTGGACGGCAACACCGAGCGCTACGGTGACGGTTCGCCGCAGGGCCCCTCCCCCGCCGGGCTGCCGCTGTTCACCCTGGCGGCGGCCAAGAACGGCCTGGGCCCGCGGGACCTGCCGCCGAGCCTGTCGTTCTTCCAGGGCGTGCGGGTCCAGCCGGAAGGCGGGCTTGAGTTCACCGGCTCCGCCGGCCCGGGCCAGACCGTCGAGCTGCGGATCGAGATCCCGTCGATCGTCCTGCTCGCCAACGTCGCCCACCCGGTCGACCCGCGCCCGGACTACACCGTCTCCCGGCTCGAAGTCATCGCCTGGCGCGACCGGCCATCCACTCCGGACAGCCCGGAATGGACCCACACGCCGGAGGCGCAGCGCGCCTTCGAAAACACCGCCGACTACCTCACCGCCCGGGGGATCGCATGAGCACGGCGTACGAGTCCCGGCTGGAGATCGGCTACGACGTCCCGGCGCGGGCGCCGTTCTCCACGGTGCTGAAGCAGGGTCAGGAGCTGACGATCGTCGACCTGGGCGGCAACCAGGCCGTCGACTTCCTCTGCTACGACGCGAACGACACGACGAAGCGCTACAGCGCGGCCGCGACGATCGCCGCGCAGGGCAACATCTTCCTGACCACGGGCAGCGTCCTGCGCACCCAGGAAGGCGCCCCGCTGCTGACCGTCGTCGCCGACACCTGCGGCCGCCACGACACGCTCGGCGGCGCGTGCAGCAAGGAGTCCAACAGCCTCCGCTACGGCCAGCACACCCGGTACCAGCACGCCTGCGTCGAGAACTTCCTCATCGAGGGCGCGAAGTGGGGGCTGGGCAAGCGTGACCTGGTCAGCAACGTCAACTGGTACATGAACGTGCCGGTCGAAGCGGACGGCACCCTCGGCATCGTCGACGGCATCTCCGCGCCGGGCCTGGAAGTCCGGCTGCGCGCGGAGACCGACGTGCTGGTGCTCGTGTCCAACTGCCCGCAGATCAACAACCCCTGCAACGGGTTCGACCCGACGCCGGTGCGGCTGGTCGTCACCTCCTCCGGAGGCGGCGAGTGAGGCTGCTCGTCGCCAACCGCGGCGAGATCGCCGTCCGGATCCTGCGCAGCGCGAAGGAACTGGGTCTCGAGACCGTCGCGGTGTACTCCGACGCCGACCGCCTCGCCCCGCACGTGCGGCTCGCCGACCGGGCCGTGCGCCTCGGCCCGGCGCCCGCGGCGGAAAGCTACCTGCGGGCCGGCGTGATCGTCCGAGCCGCCCTCGACACCGGCTGCGACGCGGTCCACCCCGGCTACGGCTTCCTCTCGGAGGACGCGGCGTTCGCGCGGGCCTGCGAAGACGCCCGGATCGCGTTCACCGGGCCGTCCCCGGAGCACCTGGAGGTGTTCGGCAGCAAGCACACCGCGCGCGAGGCGGCGATCGCGGCGGGCGTGCCGCTGCTGCCCGGCACCGGCCTGCTGTCCGATGTGGACGAGGCGCTGGCGCGCGCGGAGGACATCGGCTACCCGGTGATGCTCAAGGCGACCGGCGGCGGAGGCGGGATCGGCATGCGCGCCTGCGCGTCGCCGGACGAGCTGCGCGCCGCCTGGGACACCGTGCGCAGCGTCGCGGCCAAGAGCTTCGCCAGCTCCGGCGTCTTCCTCGAACGGCTCGTGCGCCGCGCGCGGCACGTCGAGGTCCAGGTGTTCGGCGACGGCTTCGGCGAGGTCCTGGCCCTGGGCACGCGCGACTGCTCGCTGCAGCGGCGCAACCAGAAGGTCGTCGAGGAGTGCCCGGCGCCGGAGCTGCCCGGGGACATCCGGCGGCAACTGGTCGATGCGGCCGTCGCGCTGTGCTCGTCGGTGCGGTACCGCTCGGCGGGCACGGTCGAATACGTCTACGACCCCGAGCGCGGCGAGGCGGCGTTCCTCGAGGTCAACACCCGGCTGCAGGTGGAGCACCCGGTCACCGAAGCGGTCTACGGCGTCGACCTGGTCGCCTGGATGCTGCGGCTCGCCCAGGGCGATCGCGCGATGTTCCGCGCGGTCCCGGTCGCCCGCGGCCACGCCGTCGAAGCGCGGGTGTACGCCGAGGACCCGAGCGCCGGGCACCGGCCGAGCGCGGGTCTCCTCACCCGCGTCACGCTGCCCGAAGGCGCCCGCGTCGACACGTGGGTCGAGCCGGGCACGACCGTCACGACGCACTACGACCCCTTGCTGGCCAAGGTGATCTGCACCGGAACCGACCGTGCCGAGGCACTGGCGAACCTGCGGGGTGCGCTCGCCGCGACCCGGTTCGACGGGGTGCAGACCAACCTCGGGCAGCTGCGGGCGGCGGCCGCCGACGCGGCGTTCGCCGCCGCCGCGCACGACACGTCCGCTTTGGACGAAATCGGGGACGCCGAACCGCGGATCGACGTGGTCCGCGGCGGGACGATGACGACCGTGCAGGACTGGCCGGGCCGCACCGGGTTCTGGCCCGTCGGGGTGCCGCCGAGCGGGCCGATGGACGACCGGTCGCTGCGGCTGGGCAACCTCGCGCTCGGCAACCCCGAGGGCGCACCCGGTCTGGAGTGCACTGTGGACGGCGTCGCGCTGCGGTTCTCCCACCCCACCGAGGTGTGCGTCACCGGGGCACCGGCGACCGTGCTCGTCGACGACGCCGAGGTTCCCCTGTGGACACCCGTCGAGGTCCCCGCGGGGGCGGCGCTCGACGTCCGGGCGTGCACGGCCGGGCTGCGCAGTTACGTGCTGGTCCGTGGCGGGGTGGACGTGCCGGGGTTCCTCGGCAGCGCGGCGACGTTCACGCTGGGGAAGTTCGGCGGGCACGGCGGCCGCGCGCTGGCCGCCGGGGACGTCCTGCGGCCCGGACCGGCCCCCGCCGACCCGGTCGTCGGGCCGGTCGCCGAAGCCGATCGTCCCGCGATCGCCGGCCGGTGGACGATCGGCGCGCTCGAAGGACCGCACGCGGCGCCGGAGTTCTTCACCCCGGAAGACGTCGACACGTTCTACGCCACGGACTGGCAGGTGCACTTCAACTCCGCGCGCACCGGCGTCCGGCTGGTCGGGCCGCGGCCGAAGTGGGCGCGGGCCGACGGCGGCGAGGCGGGCCTGCACCCGTCGAACATCCACGACACGCCGTACGCGATCGGCGCCGTCGACTACACCGGCGACCTGCCCATCCTGCTCGGCCCGGACGGGCCCAGCCTGGGCGGGTTCGTCTGCCCGGCGACGGTCGCCACCGGCGAGCGGTGGAAGCTCGGGCAGCTGCGCCCGGGCGACACCGTGCGGTTCGTGCCGATCGGCACCGATCACGCGGCGGCGCTGCGGACGCGGCCGGTGTCGGCGGTCGAGCCGAGCCGGCCCGCGCGCGACGACGGTGGCGTGCTCGCGCGGCTGTCCTCTTCGGACAGTTTGGAATCTTCGGGCGAGCCGTCGGTCACCTACCGCCGCAGCGGGGACGACAACCTGCTCGTCGAGTACGGCGAGATGAAGCTCGACCTGGCCCTGCGGATGCGGGTGCACGCGCTGGCCGAGCGGCTCGCGGCCGAAGGCGTGCCGGGGATCGTGGACCTCACGCCGGGCATCCGGTCGCTGCAGGTGCACGTCGACCCGGACGCGCTGCCGGTCGGCAAGGCGCTGGGGCTGGTGCGCGAGCTGGAGCGGGACCTGCCGCCGACGCACGACCTCGTGGTGCCGAGCCGCAGCGTCCGGCTGCCGCTGTCGTGGGACGACCCGGCCACGCGCGAGGCGATCGAGCGGTACATGACCGGCGTCCGCGACGACGCGCCGTGGTGCCCGTGGAACATCGAGTTCATCCGGCGCGTGAACGGGCTGTCCAGTGTGGACGACGTGTACCGGACGGTCTTCGACGCGGAGTACCTGGTGCTCGGCCTCGGCGACGTCTACCTCGGCGCGCCGGTGGCGACGCCGCTGGACCCGCGTCACCGCCTGGTCACGACGAAGTACAACCCGGCGCGGACGTGGACGGCGGAGAACTCCGTCGGCATCGGCGGCGCCTACCTCTGCATCTACGGCATGGAAGGCCCGGGCGGCTACCAGTTCGTCGGGCGGACCGTCCAGGTGTGGAACAGCTGGCGGGCCGGCGACCAGCCGTGGCTGCTGCGGTTCTTCGACCGGATCTCCTGGTACCCGGTGTCGGCCGAGGAACTGCTCGACCTGCGGGCGCGCAGCGCGTCCGGGCAGCTGGAACTCGACACCACCGAAGGCTCCTTCGCCCTGGCCGGCTACCAGAAGTTCCTCGCGGACAACGCCGGCAGCATCGCCGAGTTCCGGGCGACGCAGGCGGCGGCGTTCGAGGCGGAGCGGCAGGCGTGGGCGGCGGCGGGCGAGTTCGACCCGAAACCGGAGCCGGTCACCCGGCCGCCGGCGCGGGTCGAGGCGCCCCCGGGCGGGCACGTCGTGGAGGCACCCTTCGCGGCGACGGTGTGGCGGGTGGACGTCACCGCGGGCGAGCGCGTCGAGAACACGCAGTCGCTGGTGACGCTGGAAGCGATGAAGACGGAGGCGCGGATCCCCGCGCCCGCGAGTGGTGAGGTGGTCGAAGTGCTCGTGTCCCCCGGTGACCAGGTGGCCCCCGGCACGCCGCTGGTGGTGCTGGCATGAGTGTCGCCGTCGAGCGGGTGCGGGCCGCGTACCGGCGGATCGAGCAGGTGGACCGGCCGGAGATCTGGATCGACCTCCGGCCGGAAGCCGACGTCCTGGCCGAGGCCGCCACGCTGGAGGAACGCGGGTTGCCGCTCTACGCCAAGCTCGTCGCGGTCAAGGGCAACATCGACGTCGCGGGGCTGCCGACGACGGCGGGCTGCCCGGAGTACGCGTACAAGCCGGAGGCCGACGCCCCGGTCGTCGCGCGGCTGCGGGCGGCCGGGGCGCTGGTGCTCGGCACGACGAACCTGGACCAGTTCGCGACCGGGCTGGTCGGGACGCGCAGCCCGTACGGCGCGGTCCGCAACGCCGTCGACCCAGCTTACGTTTCCGGCGGATCCAGCTCGGGTTCGGCGGTGGCGGTCGCGCTGGGCATCGTCGATCTGGCGCTGGGTACGGACACTGCCGGGTCCGGCCGGGTGCCGGCGGCGTTCAACGGGATCGTCGGTCTGAAGCCGACCCCGGGCCTGCTGCCCACCGAAGGGGTCGTGCCGGCGTGCGCGAGCATCGACTGCGTGTCGCTGTTCGCGCGGACGGTCGAGGAGGGGGCGTTCGCCCTGACCTGCCTGGCCGAGCCCGCGCAGGTCCACACGGGACGGTTCCGGCTCGGCGTGCCGTCACCGGAGCAGCTGGGCCCCCTGGCTCCGGGCTGGGCGGAGGCGTTCGAAGCCACGGTCTCGGACTACGCGGCCGCCGGGGCCGAAGTGACCACTGTGGACATCTCGGTGTTCCTGGAGGCGGCGCAGCTGTTGTACGGCGGCGCGTTCGTCGCCGAGCGGTACACCGCGGTCGGGGAGTTCGTCGACGCCCACCCGGACGCCGTCGACCCGGTCGTGCACTCGATCATCGGCCCGGCGCGGGACATCCCCGCGCACCGGCTGTTCGCCGACCAGGCGGCGCTGGCGGGCCTGCGCACGGAAGCACTGGTGGCGTTGGCCGGTGTCGACGCGATCCTCCTCCCGACGACGACCGAACACCCCACGCTGGCGGAGGTGGCGGCGGACCCGGTGGCGGTCAACGCCCGCCTGGGCCGGTTCACCAACTCCACCAACCTGTTCGGCCTCTCGGCCCTCTCCGTCCCGGCGGGCTCGGTGGCCGGGCGCCCGTTCGGCGTGATGTTCCTCGGCGCCCCGCACGACGACCTGAAGCTGGCGGCGCTGGCGGCATTGCGCCCGTCGCGCATCCCGATCGTGGTGGTCGGCGCGCACCTGCGGGGCCAGCCGCTGAACCACGAGCTGACCTCCCGCGGCGGTCGGTTCGTGTCTGCGGTTTCGACGGCGGCTTCGTACCGGTTGTACGCGCTGGACACGGTGCCACCGAAGCCGGGTCTGATGCGGGTCGCGTCCGGAGGGGTGACGGTGGCCGCGGAGGTCTGGGAGCTGCCGGCGAAGGGTTTCGGCGAGTTCGTGGCCGGAATCCCGGCCCCGCTGGCGATCGGCAAGCTCGAACTGGCCGACGGCCGGTCGGTGTCCGGCTTCCTGTGCGAACCGGCGGCCACGGAGGGCGCGGAGGACATCTCGGCGAAGGGCGGCTGGCTGGCGCACCTCGGCGTCCGGTAATTCGGTTGCGCCCCCGGTCGACACTGAAGTGGTGAAAGTTCTTCCGTGCGGCCATCTCGCTCCGGCCGCCGGGGCGCGGGTTTGCGCCCACCTCACCACCGACAACGGACCCGGGTGCTTCCGCGTGCTGACCGGCGCCGCCACCCACTTCGACCTGCTGTGCGGCCCCTGCGCCGACCTCCCGGCCCCGGAGCTGCTCGACGCCTGCGTCGGCTGCTTCGACCGCGCCGAGGAACTGGCGCACCTCGGCTGGCGCGGCTCGCCCGAGGTCCTGCTGCGGGACCGGGAACTCGACGGTACCTGGGCGACGCGGCCCTGCCCGGTGCGCCCGCTGAACGACCGGTGCCTCGTGCCGGTGCCGGGCGGCTGGCTCGCGCTCACCGAAGCGGGTTTCGTCCGGATCGACCACGAGGACCAGTGGCTCCTCGGGCCGGTTGTGCTGCCCGAGGAGCGTGACGTCGAGCGGAACGACGGGCCGGAGCGACCTCGCGGCCCCGTACTGCACGCTTCGCGCGACGGGCGGTTCGCGGCGATCGTCTCGGACTACGGGCAGTACGGCACCGTCGTCGACCTGGCGGAGTGGGTCACCGTGCTCGACCTCGACCGGGACTGGGACGACAACGAGTGGACCCGCTTCCCGTTCGCCTTCCTCGACGGGGACAGGTTCGTCGCGGCCACCGGCTCGAACCGGCTCGACGTCTTCGAGGCGGCCACCGGCCGCCTGCTGACCGAGCGCCCCACCACCCGCGAGGACAACCCCGAGCACTACCTCGACTACTACTTCGGCGCCCTGCTACCCAGCCCGTCCGGCCGTTCGCTGCTCACCGACGGCTGGGCCTGGCACCCGGTGGGCATCCCGCTGATCATCGACTGCGCGGCGTGGCTCGCGGGCGACCGGCACGCCCCCGAACACGGACGCCACCTCGCCGACCGCGGCAACACCTGGGACACCCCGATCGCCTGGCTGGACGAGGACACCGTGGCCCTGCAAGGCATCGGCGACGACGAACCACTTCTCGACGGCGTCGAGCTGCGCGACGCCGCGACCGGGCGCCGCACCGGGATGTTCGCCGGGCCTGCCGGGCGGATGTGGGCCCACTCCGGCCTGCTGTACGTCGCCGCCGAAGCCGGGTTCGAGGTCTGGGACCCGGCCGAAGGCGCCCGGGTCGGCTTCGCCCCCGGGTTCCACCCCATCGCCCACCACGACGGCGCCTTCGCCGAGCTGCGTAACGATCAGCTGAGGATCTGGACAACTCCCCGGTAACAAGCCTCATCCGTGGGCACCTCCCGGCCGATTCACCTCAGTGAACCCCGGAGGCGGCCATGACGACGGCGACCACATCCCCGCAGAACACCCTCGTCCACTCGTACCTGTTCCTCCGGCGCGCCATCGGGCTCATCGGCCTGGCCCTGCCGGTCGTTCTGATCCTCGGCAAGCAGCTCGTCCAGGGCGGCGCCCTCATCGGCTCGCTCAGCGGCTACTACTACACCGACCTGCGGGACGTCCTCGTCGGTGCCATGTGCGCGGTCGGCGTGTTCCTGCTCGCCTACTACGGCCATGACTACGTCGACAACGTCGCCAGCACCGTCGCCGGGCTGGGCGCGATCGGGCTGGCGCTGTTCCCCACCACCCCGGCCCGCGACGTGACGGCGTGGGACCGGACGTCCGGGGTCCTGCACCTGGTGTTCGCGGCCGTGTTCTTCCTCGCCCTCGCCTACTTCTGCCTCCGCCTGTTCCCCCACGACGGCGAGCAGCGGTTCGGCACGCTCTACCGTGCCTGCGGGATCGTGATCCTCGCCTGCCTGGTACTGATCGCCCTGGCCAAGTACCTCGCCATCGCACCTTCGCTGCGCCCGGCGCTGTGGCTGGAGGCCATCGCCGTGGAGGCGTTCGGCATCGCGTGGCTCGTGAAAGGACGGACGCAGGAGCCCAAGAGTGTGCCGTAGCCCACTCGACCGGGCCACTCCCCTGGTTACCGGTGGGTAACAAGGGCTATCGTGCGGTCAAAGACCTCTACTTCATGGAGCATTCGTGGCCGCACCAGCAACGCCGCTCGCGCCGAACGCGCGGGGCGTGCGCAACGTCGCCTTCGTCGAAGGGGTACGGACCCCCTTCGGCAAGGCCGGCGACAAGGGCATGTACGCCGGGACCCGCGCCGACGACCTGGTCGTCAACGCCATTCGCGAGCTGCTGCGGCGGCACCCCGAGCTGCCGCCCGAGCGCGTCGACGAGGTGGCCATCGCCGCCACCACGCAGATCGGCGACCAGGGCCTGACCATCGGCCGCACGGCCGCGCTGCTGGCCGGGCTGCCGAAGTCCGTCCCGGGCTTCGCCATCGACCGGATGTGCGCCGGCGCGATGACCGCCGTCACGACCGTCGCGTCCGGCATCGGCTTCGGGGCCTACGACATCGCCATCGCCGGTGGCGTCGAGCACATGGGCCGCCACCCGATGGGCGAAGGCGTCGACCCGAACCCGCGGATCATCGCCGACAAGCTCGTCGACCCCACCGCGCTCGTCATGGGCCAGACCGCCGAAAACCTGCACGACCGGTTCCCGGCGATCACCAAGCAGCGCACCGACGCCTACGCCGCGCGCAGCCAGGAGCGTTACGCCGAAGCCGTCAAGACCGGCAAGATCGGCCCCGAGCTGGTGCCCGTCGCCACCCGGTCCGCCGAGCTCGGCTGGGGCCTGGCCACCGAGGACGAGCCGCCGCGGCCGGGCACCACGGTCGAGCAGCTCGCCGGCCTGAAGACGCCGTTCCGCCCGCACGGCCGGATCACCGCGGGCAACGCGGCCGGCCTCAACGACGGCGCGACCGCTTCGATCCTCGCCGACGAGGAAACCGCCCGCGAGCTGGGCCTGCCGGTCGCGATGCGGCTGGTCGGCTACTCCTTCGCCGGCGTCGAGCCGGAGGTCATGGGCATCGGCCCGGTGCCGGCCACCGAAAAGCTGTTCAAGCGCACCGGCCTGAGCATCGACGACATCGGCCTGTTCGAGATCAACGAGGCCTTCGCCGTGCAGGTGCTGGCCTTCCTCGACCACTTCGGCATCGACGACGAAGACCCGCGCGTGAACCAGTGGGGCGGCGCGATCGCCTGCGGGCACCCGCTGGCCTCGTCCGGCGTCCGGCTCATGACGCAGCTGGCCCGCCAGTTCGCCGAGCGGCCCGACGTGCAGTACGGCATGACCACGATGTGCATCGGCATCGGCATGGGCGGCACCGTGATCTGGGAGAACCCGGCGTTCGAGGGGACGAAGTAAATGACGTTCACCGCTGAAGAGGCGAAGGCCGCGTTCCCGGACGAGGTCGTCACCCACGCGAAAACCCGCCTGATCAAGGTCCCCGGCCTGACCAAGCAGGTCGCGCTGATCACGCTCGACAACGGCCACGACCACACCCGGCCGAACACCTTCGGCCCGCAGGGCCTGGTGTCCCTGAACGCCGCGCTGGACGAGGCGTTCGCCGCCGAACCGGCCGCGATCGCCGTCACCGGCAAGCCGTTCATCTTCGCCGTCGGCGCCGACCTGTCCGGCGTCGAATCCGTGAGCGACCCGAAGCTCGCGCGCGAGATCGCCCAGACCGGGCACGACGTGTTCCGCCGCCTGACCGAGTCGAAGATCCCGACGTTCGGCTTCGTCAACGGCGCGGTCATGGGCGGCGGCTTGGAGCTGGCGCTGTCCTGCCACTACCGGACGCTGTCGGAGAACACCGCCGCCATCGCGTTCCCCGAGGTGTTCCTCGGCCTGTTCCCGGGCTGGGGCGGCACGCAGCTGCTGCCGAACCTGATCGGCGCCGACGCCGCCGTCACGGTGATCATCGAGAACGCCCTGGCGCAGAACAAGATGCTCAACGTCAAGCAGGCGGCCGAGCTCGGCATCGTCGACGAGGTCTTCGGCTCGGCCGACTACCTCGAGCAGTCGCTGCTGTGGCTGGCGAAGGTCGTCAACGGCGAGATCACGCCCGCCCGCCGCGAAATCGACCGCGGTTCCGCGTGGGACGCGGCCATCGCGCGGGCCAAGTCCATTGTGGACGGCCGGACGCACGGCGCGTCGCCGGGCGCGACCAAGGCCGTCGAGCTGCTGGAGCTGGCCCGCGAAAACGATCTGGACCGCGGGTACGCGGCCGAGACCGACGGCTTGGCCGAACTGCTCATGTCCGACGTCCTGCGCGCCGGGCTGTACTCGTTCAACCTGGTCAACAAGCGCGCCAAGCGCCCGGCCGGCGCGCCGGACAAGTCCTTGGCGCGCAAGGTGAACAAGGTCGGCATCGTCGGCGCCGGCCTGATGGCCAGCCAGCTCGCGCTGCTGTTCGTGCGGCGGCTGAAGGTGCCGGTCGTGCTGACCGACGTCGACCAGGAGCGCGTCGACAAGGGCGTCGGCTACGTCCACGCCGAAATCGACAAGCTGCTGGGCAAGAAGCGCGTCTCCCCGGACGGCGCCAACCGGCTCAAGGCGCTGGTCTCCGGCTCGCTCGACAAGGCCGCGTTCGCCGACGCCGACTTCGTCATCGAAGCCGTCTTCGAAGAACTGGGCGTCAAGCAGCAGGTGTTCGCCGAGCTGGAGCAGCACGTCAAGCCCGAGGCGATCCTGGCGACGAACACCTCGTCGCTGTCGATCACCGCGATGGCGTCGAAGCTGCAGCACCCCGAGCGGGTCGTCGGCTTCCACTTCTTCAACCCGGTGGCCGTGCTGCCGCTGCTGGAGATCGTCCGCGGCGAGAAGACCGACGACGCCGCCCTGGCGACGGCGTTCTCGGTGGGCAAGCAGCTGAAGAAGTCCAGCGTGCTGGTGAAGGACGCTTCGGCGTTCGTCGTGAACCGCCTGCTGCTGCGCTTCCTCGGCGAGGTGCTGGTCACCGTCGACGAGGGCACGCCGTTCGAGGTCGCCGACTCCGCGCTCGAGCCGCTCGGCCTGCCGATGACGCCGCTGACGCTGATGCAGCTCGTCGGCCCGGCCATCGCGCTGCACGTCGGCGAGACGCTGCACGAGGCGTTCCCGGACCGGTTCACCGTGTCCGACAACCTCGCCAAGTTCGTCAAGGCGGGCAAGAAGGGCGTCTGGCTCTGGGACGCCCAGGGCAACGCCTCGGTGGACCCGGAGGTCGCTTCGCTGTGGACGCAGGGTGACCAGCCGTCCACTTCGGAGCAGGTGCGCGAGCGGGCCCTGTCCGCGATCGCCGAGGAGATCCGGATCATGCTCGACGAGGGCGTGGTCGCCGAGGCACAGGACATCGACCTGTGCCTGATCCTCGGCGCGGGCTGGCCGTTCTGGAACGGCGGCATCACGCCGTACCTGGACCGGTCCGGCGTGTCCGAGCGCGTGAACGGCAAGCCGTTCCTCGCCCCGGGCGTGGCTTCGGTCCCGGCTCCCTAGTATTCGCCCTCTCTGGGGCACTTCGGCGGCGGCGCGGTGAGTTTCAGCTGCGCCGCCGCCGCGTCCAGGTCGAGGACCGTCACCCGCTCGGCGGTCCGGAAGCGGGCGTGCAGCTCCTGCGCCCAGGCCTTCAGGTCGGTGCCGGGGACGGCGAGCAGGGAGACCGACGGCGGGTCCACGTACACCCGCCGTGCCTGGGGGTCGTCGCGGAAGGACGGCACGGCCGCCCGCATCTCGGCGTCCGAGGGGAAGACCACGACGACCGCCGCGCACAGCTTGTGCCCGGCCAGCGGCGCCGGGTGCGTGTCCACCGGCAGGTCGGGCGGCCGGACCAGGGCCGCGACGAAGAACGCCAGCCCGGCCCCGGCGGCCAGTGCCAGCGCGATCACCGGCACCAGGACCTTGACCAGTGGCTTTTCCGTCACGCAGAGAGCACAGCACACGTCGGCCGCCAAAACACCGCCCGTTCACCCCTACACCAGGCACTGCCGCGGCATCACCCGTCAGCGGACCGGGAGGTGGACCGTCACCCCCAGGCCGCCGCCGACGATCGGTTCGGCCGTCACGCTTCCGCCGTGGGCCTGGACCGCCGCCCGGACGATCGACAACCCCAGCCCCGCCCCCGAGCGGGCCGTGCGGGCCACCCCGGCCCGGCGGAACGGCTCGAACAGCTCCGGCACCGCCGCCGGGTCCACCAGCCCGCCCGAAGACCGGACCCGCAGTGTCGACCACCGCGGCCCCGGCTGCGTCACGACCTCCAGCCAGCCGCCGTCGACGTTGTGGCGGACCGCGTTCTCCAGCAGGTTGCCCGCGATCCGCTCCAGCAGCGCCGGGTCGCCGAACGCGGGCGCCGGCGGCGTCGTGAACGAAGCCCGGATGCCCCGCTGCTCGGCTTCGCGGTGAACCGCGTGCCACGCCCGGTCGACGACCACCGCCAGATCCACCGGCTCGCGTACGCCGAGCCCGGCGCCGTCGGTGCGGGCCAGCAGCAGCAGGGAGTTGACCAGCTGCCCGGCGCGCTCGGTCGCGTCGCGGACCACGCCGCCCATCCGGCGGAGCTCGGCTTCGTCGGCGGCGTCGTCGGCGAGGGTGACGTCGAGTTCCGTGCGGATCACCGACAACGGCGTCCGCAGCTCGTGGCTGGCGTTCGCGACGAAGTGGCGTTGCGCGTCGAACGCGGCCTGGAGCCGGTCGAGCATGTCGTCGAACGTCCCGGCCAGCTCGGCGAGCTCGTCGTGCGAACGCACCTCGCCGATCCGCTCCCCCATCGACTCGACCGACAGCCGCCGCGCGGTCCCGGTGATTTCCCGCAGCGGCAGCAGCACGCGCGAGGTGAACGTCCAGGCGAGGATCGCCGCGGCCGCCACCACCAGCAGGAACGCCAGCGACCCGAACAGCAGCATCCGGTCGCGGGCGTGCACGCGCAGGCGCTCGGCCAGCGTCGAGGCGTCGACCTCGACGCCGTCGACGACCACCGTGCTGCCCGGCGGCATCCGCGGCACCGCGTCGAGCGCGTCCCGGACCAGCGTCCAGGCCAGCCAGAGCAGCAGCAGGCTGACCGCGGCGACCAGCACGGTCGCCAGGAGGGTGATCCGGGCGCGGAGCGTGCGGGTGCCCGGCAGGTTCACGCGCGCGGCGCGCCGGGCTCCGGCACCCGGTACCCGGAGCCGACGACGGTCTCGATGATCCCCGGCTCGCCGAGCTTCTTGCGCAGCGTCATCACGGTGACCCGGACGGTCGTGGTGAAGGGGTCGGCGTTCTCGTCCCACACCCGTTCGAGGAGTTCCTCGCTGCTGACGACCGATCCGGCGGCCTGCAGCAGCACCTCGAGGACGCCGAACTCCTTGCGGGTCAGCTCGACCGGCCCGCTCGCCCGGCGGACGGTCCGCTTCGCCGGGTCGAGCTCGACGTCGCCGGCGGTGAGCAGCGGCGGCGCGGCCGGCGTGGCGCGGCGGCCCAACGCCCGCACCCGCGCGACCAGCTCGGGGAAGGCGAACGGCTTGGCGAGGTAGTCGTCGGCGCCCAGCGACAGCCCGTCCACGCGGTCGGACACCGAACTGCTCGCGGTGAGCATCAGCACCCGGGTCAGCTCCCCGGACGCGACGATCTCCCGGCACAGCTCGTCCCCGGACATGCCGGGCAGGTCCCGGTCCAGCAGCACGACGTCGTACCGGGTGACGGCGGCCTTCTCGTGCCCGTCGTCCCCGGTGAGCGCGACGTCCACCGCCATTCCCTCGCGGCGCAGCCCGCGGGCGATCGCGTCGGCCAGGGGTTCTTCGTCCTCGACTACCAAAACTCGCACGAGCCCACAATCCCATATTTTCCTGAGAGGGCCCTTTAAGGACCCGGGGCGGCCCAGCGCAGGGCGAACCACAGCCTCATCCGGGTCTCCGGATCGGCCAGGTCCACGCCCAGCGCCCGCTCGACCTGGGCGATCCGGTGCCGGACGCTGTTGCGGTGGACACCCAGCTCCGCCGCCGTCGGTTCCCAGGCGCCGTGGTGGGCCAGCCACGTCCGCAGCGTCAGCACGAGCGACCGGTCACCGGCCTCGTCGAGGGCTGCCAGCGGTTCCAGCGTCTTCTCGGCGAACCCACGGGAAGCGCCCGGGTCCAGCAGGGCGTCGAAGTCCGGCGGCCCGCTGCCCGCCACGACCGGACGGCCCAGGGCGCGGGCCCGCGCCAGCAGCAGTTCGGCCTCCGCCGAAGAACCAGCCAGCTGCTCGGCGGGCACCGGCGAACCGACGGCCGCCAGCCAGCCGTGCTCGCGCAGGTCCTCCAGCACCGGAAGCGAGACGGCCCCGGCGACGGCCGTGAACCGCATGCCGGCGCCGACCTCGACCAGGGGCGTGTCCAGCCGGGCCCGCAGCCAGTCCGGGCGCCGGGCCACCTCGTCCGGACCACGCCGGTGGGCCGCCCCGGCAACCAGCCGGACGACCTCCGACCCCAGCAACGACCGGGCCGCGTCCCCCGGGGTCACCCGGCCGAGCAGCAGGCCGGTGGCCGCCGCGCCCAGCTCGGCCGCGTCCGAGCCCGCGCGGCCGACCAGGCCGAGCAGGGCCGCGCCGACGGCGAGGATCGCCCGCCCGGCGCCGTCGAGCCGCCGGGGCCGGCCGACGACCACCAGGTGCGACGCCGTGGCCTGCGGGTACACCGGCTGGACGACGACGAACCCGCCGGCGAGCTCGGTGGTCGCGCTCCGGATCCCGCTGCCCGCCCGCACGGTCGCCATCAGTTCCCGCACCTGGAGCGGCAGCGGCGTGGGCGCGTCGTGCGCGGAGGCCAGCACGTCCCCGGCGCCGACCAGGGCGACCCAGGACCCCAGCACCGCCGCCAGCGACGAGGTCAGCTCGCCGAGCCCGCCACCCGCCGCGCGCGTGAGCGTCTCGCGCGCCGCCGTGATCCGCCGCTGCTCCCGCTGCCCGGCCTCGGTCAACGCCACCGAGACCGCCCGGTTGACCGCCAGGAACGGCGTGCGCGACGGCACCACCAGCAGCGGCAGTCCGCGCCGCGCGCACGCCCGGCGCAGGGGTTCCGGCAGGGTCTCGTGCACTGTCGGGGTGAGTCCGAAACCCAGCGCCGTCACGCCGGCGTCGCGCAGCCCGCGCACGTACCGGTCGATCCGCTCCGGCAGGTTGACCCCCGCGGTGAGGATCAGCTCGCCGCCCAGCAGGTAGGGCGCGGGGTCCTGGAGCTCGCTCACGTGCGCCCAGCGCACCGGGGCGTCCAGGGCGCCCGGCCGCAGCGTCTCGGGGACGACGTCGAGCGCGAGCTCCCGGTTGCCGACCACGTCCCGTAACGGGACATTCACCTCGGTGGACAGCGAATCCGTGATGGGGGTCATTTCATCCCTGGCGATGTCGACTTGGGGATGAATCATCCCATGCCGAGAAGGTGGCGGGCGAATCTACGGTGGCCCGAAACGACGTGAGGAGGACACCGTGACCGGCGACTACGCGGTGATCGCGCTGTACATCGCGGGCATGCTCGGGGTCGGCTGGTACGGCCTGCGGCTCGCGAAGACGAAGTCCGACTACCTCGTCGCCGGACGGCGGCTGGGCTGGTTCATGTACTCCGGCACGATGTCGGCCGTCGTCCTCGGCGGCGCGTCCACGGTCGGCGGCGTCAAGCTCGGCTACACCTACGGCCTTTCCGGCATGTGGCTGGTCGTGAGCATCGGCGTCGGCATCCTCGTGCTGCACGCGCTGTTCGCGCGGCGGCTGGTGCGGCTGAAGGTCTACACCGTCGGCGAGATGCTCGACCTGCGCTACGGCGGCCGCACCAGCGCGGTGTCCGGCGTCGTGATGTGGGGTTACACCCTGATGCTGACGGTGACCTCGACGCTGGCGTTCGCGACCATCTTCAAGGTGCTGTTCGACCTGCCGAACTGGGCCGGGATCGCGATCGGCGGCGCGATCGTGGTGCTCTACTCGGTGCTCGGCGGCATGTGGTCGATCACGCTCACCGACATCGCCCAGTTCGTCATCAAGACCATCGGCATCCTGGCCATCCTGCTGCCGGTCGCGATCAGCTCGGCCGGCGGCTTCTCCGGCATGAGCGAGAAGCTCGACGCGAGCTTCTTCAGCTTCACCTCGATCGGCACGGACACGATCATCACCTACTTCGTCATCTACACCTTCGGCCTGCTGATCGGCCAGGACATCTGGCAGCGCGTGTTCACCGCCCGCACGCCCGCGATCGCCACGTCCGGCGGCCTCACCTCCGGGGTCTACTGCCTGGTCTACGGCCTGGCCGGGGCCCTGATCGGCACCGCGGCGCACGCCCTGTACCCGGACATCGCCAGCGCGCAGGACGCCTTCGCGACCATCGTCGAGCGGCTGCTGCCGACCGGCGTCCGCGGCCTGGTGCTGGCCGCCGCGCTCTCGGCGATGATGTCGACGGCGAGCGGCGCGCTGATCGCCTGCGCCACCACCACGACGTCGGACCTGCTGACCAAGCTCGGCCTGAAGAAGGGGGGCGAGGTCAGCCGCAACCGGGTCGCGACGCTGGTGCTCGGGCTGCTCGCGATCGGCATCGCGATGGTCGTCGACGACGTCGTCGACGCGCTCACCATCGCCTACGACATCCTGGTCGGCGGCCTGCTGGTGGCGATCGTCGGCGCGTTGTCCTGGAAGCGTGGCACCCGGCAGGGCGCGTACGCGTCGATGGTCGCCGGCACGGTGTCCGTGATCGCCTTCATGATCATCGACGGCGTCGAAGCCAACACCCCGATCTACTGGGGCCTCGGCGTGAGCCTGGTCGTGTACCTGGCGGTCAGCCTCGCCACGCCCCGCACGCCGGATTCCGTCCTTTCCGTCTGGACCCGCCGCCTGAGCGGGGAAGAAACGCCCATCTCGCCCCGGGAACAGGAGCCCAGCAGTGCCTAACATCGGACCCCTCGATTCGTCACGCGTCCCCCGGTTCGCCGGCTTCGCGACCTTCGCGCGGCTGCCGCGGATCGACCAGGTCGAGCGCGCCGACGTCGCCGTCGTCGGAGTGCCCTTCGACTCCGGGGTGTCCTACCGGCCCGGCGCGCGGTTCGGCCCGGCGGCCGTCCGCGAGGCGAGCCGGCTGCTGCGGCCGTACCACCCGGAGCTGGACGTCTCGCCGTTCGCCGAGCGGCAGGTCGTCGACGCCGGTGACATCGCCGTCAACCCGTTCGACATCGGCGAAGCGATCGAGACGCTGCAGCAGGAAGCCGAAGCGCTGCAAGCCGACGGGACGCGGCTGGTGACCGTCGGCGGCGACCACACCATCGCGTTGCCGCTGCTGCGGGCCGCGGCGAAGAAGCACGGACCCGTGGCGCTGCTGCACTTCGACGCCCACCTCGACACCTGGGACACCTACTTCGGCGAGCCGTACACCCACGGCACCCCGTTCCGCCGGGCGTCGGAGGAAGGGATCCTCGACACGAGCGCGCTGTCGCACGTCGGCACGCGCGGGCCGCTGTACGGCAAGCGGGACCTCGAAGAGGACCGCCGCCTCGGCTTCGGCATCGTCACCTCGGGCGACGTCATGCGCCGCGGGGTCGCCGAAACCGTCGACGCGCTGCGGCAGCGCATCGGCGACCGGCCGCTGTACGTCTCGGTCGACATCGACGTGCTCGACCCGGCCCACGCGCCCGGCACCGGCACCCCCGAGGCGGGCGGGCTGACCAGCCGTGAGCTCCTGGAAATCCTGCGCGGGCTGCGGGACCTCAACCTGGTCGGCGCGGACGTCGTCGAGCTCGCCCCGGCCTACGACCACGCCGAGATCACCGCGATCGCGGCCTCCCACGTCGCCTACGACCTGGTGAGCCTGCTGACCCTGGGGAAGGGCGCATGACGGATTCGGAGCGCATCGGCGGCGACGTCGTCGTCGAGACCCTGCGGGCGCTGGGCGCCGACACGGTGTTCGGCCTGCCGGGCCAGCACGCGCTGGGCCTGTTCGAAGCCCTGCGGCGCGCCGGCGACGTCCGGGTGATCAGCGGGCGCGTGGAGAACAACCTCGCCTTCGCCGCCGACGGGCACGCCCGCGCGCGGCTCGCGGCGGACCCGGACGGCCCGGTGCCGGTGACGCCCCTGGTCGTCTCCACCGGCCCGGGTGCCTTGCTCACGCTGGCTTCGCTGCAGGAATCCCGGGCCGCTTCGGTGCCGGTGCTCGGGATCTCGAGCCAGGTCCCGGTGGACGGCCTCGGCGGCGGGCGGCACGGCTACCTGCACGAACTGCCCGACCAGCAGGCGAGCTTCCGCGATGTCGTGAAGTCGGTGCACGTCGTGCGCCGCGCGAGCCAGCTTCCGACGGCACTGCGCGAGGCTTGGACGTCGGCGGCGACCGCGCCGTACGGCCCGGTGTGGGTCGAGATCCCGCAGGACGTGCTGCTCGGCCCAGCCGGGATTCCGCCGATCACGTCGGTGACGGCCGCTCCCCCGCCCCTGGAACCGCTGCCGGAACTGGTCACTTCGGCCGCCGAGCTGCTGGCGGCGGCGAAGAACCCGGTGATCCTCGCCGGGGGCGGGGCGTTGCGGGCCGGCGCGCACGCCGAGCTGCTCGCCTTGGCCGAAGCCTTGCGCGCGCCGGTGATCTCGACCTTCGGCGGCAAGGGTGTCTTCCCGTGGGACCACGAGCTGTCCGGGCGGTCGTGGCTGGAGGACTGGCACACCACGGAGTTCCTCGCCGCCGCCGATGTGCTGCTCGTACTCGGCTCCGGCCTCGGCGAACTGTCCAGCAACTACCGCGAGTTCGCCCCGCGCGGCCGGGTGCTCCAGGTCGAGGCCGACCTCGGGAAGCTGGAGTCGAACTACCCCGGCCTGGGCATCCATGCCGACGTGCGGCTCACGCTGCAGGCCCTGCTGGAGTGGGTGCCGATGCGGGCGTCCGACGGCCGTGCCGAAAAGGCGGTTGCCGGACTCCTCGCGCGGGTCGAATCGCGATTGGACGGTCAGGACCTGGCTGTCGAGCGGAAGCTGATCGACGACATCCGCGCGGCGCTGCCCGAAGGCACGCAGACGTTCTGGGACATGACGATCGCCGCGTACTGGGCCTGGTCGGCGTGGAACCCCGAGGGCGCGCCGATCCACACCGCGCAGGGCGCGGGCGGGCTGGGCTACGGGCTGCCGGGCGCGCTCGGCGGCGCCGTCTCCGGTGGTCCCACGCTCGCCGTGTCCGGCGACGGCGGCGCGATGTACGGCATCGCCGAGCTGGCGACCGCGGTGCAGCACGGCCTCGACGTCACGTGGCTGATCGTCGACGACGGCGGGTACGGCGTCCTGCGCGAGTACCTCACCGGCGCCTTCGGCCACACGACGGCCACCGAGCTGACCCGGCCCGACTTCGTGGCCTTGGCTTCGTCCTTCGGAGTGCCCGCCACCTTGTCCTCTTCGGACACCGTGGGCGCGGACCTGGCCGAGGCGCTGCGCACGCCGGGGCCGTCCGTCGTCGTTCTTCCCGCCTTGCTGAAGCTGTTCGCGCCGACCCACCTGGAGCAGGCATGACCCGCACGCTCGACCTGACCGACCCGGCGACCGGCGAGGTCTTCGGCACCAGCACGGTCGCCACCGAGTCTGATGTGGACACTGCGCTGGCCTCGGCCGCGCAGGCGTTCGCGGTGTGGCGGCGCAGCACCCCGGCCCAGCGGCAGCTCGCGCTGCTGAAGATCGCCGACGCGCTGGAGGCGCGGGCCGCGGAGTTCGCCGACCTCGAGGTGCGCGAGACCGGCAAGATCCGGTCCGTCGTGCTGGACGAAGAGATCCCGGAGTGCGTGAGCGCCCTGCGGTTCTTCGCCGGGGCCGCGCGGCAGCTGGAGGGCACCGCGGCCGGGGAGTACGCGCCGGGCCACACGTCGGTCGTCCGCCGCGAGCCCGTCGGCGTCTGCGCGCAGATCGCGCCGTGGAACTACCCGCTGATGATGGCGGTCTGGAAGATCGCGCCCGCGCTGGCCGCGGGCAACACCGTGGTGCTCAAGCCGGCGGAGACGACGCCGTCGACGGCGGTGCTGCTGGCCCGCGTCGCGGCGGAGTTCCTGCCGGAAGGCGCGTTCACCGTGCTGTGCGGCGACCGCGAGACCGGCCGCGCCCTGGTGCGGCACCCGCGCACCGACCTGGTCTCGATCACCGGATCGACGCGGGCGGGCATCGACGTCGCCACCGTGGCGGCGGCCGACCTCAAGCGCACCCACCTGGAACTGGGTGGCAACGCGCCGCTGCTGGTCTTCCCCGACGCAGGCCTCGCCGCGACGGCGGAGGGCATCGTGGGCGCCGCGTTCTACAACGCGGGGCAGGACTGCACCGCGGGCAGCCGGGTGCTGGTGCACGCCTCGATCCACGACGCCTTCGTCGCGGAGCTGACGAAGGTCGCCGCGGCGCAGACGCCGGGCGTCGACTACGGGCCGTTGAACAGCGCGGCGCAGTTCGCGCGGGTCCAGGGCCTGATCGACCGGCTGCCACCGCACGCCCACGTCGAAACGGGTGGCACGCGCTTCGGCTCGCGGGGGTTCTTCTTCGCCCCCACGGTGGTTTCGGGGCTGCGCCAGGACGACGAGATCGTCCAGGAGGAGATCTTCGGGCCGGTGCTGACCGTCCAGTCTTTCGGTGCCGAAGCCGAGGCCGTGGCGCTGGCCAACGGCGTGCCGTACGGGCTGGCGTCCTCGGTGTGGACGAACGACCTCGCCGTGGCCGCCCGGGTCTCGGCGGAACTGGACTTCGGCTGCGTGTGGGTCAACACGCACGGGCCGCTGGTGGCCGAGATGCCGCACGGCGGGTTCGGCCACTCCGGCCACGGCAAGGACCTCTCGGCGTACGCCTTCGCCGAGTACACCCGCGTCAAGCACGTGATGACGAGGTTCGCGTAGCGAGGTCCCCGAACGCCCCAATGCGGCCTTGGTGGCGTTGGATCAGCCAAGGTGGCCCTCGGTGCGTCTGACGCACCGAAGGCCACCTTGGGCGCTTGAGCCGGGAACCGCTCAGCTGCGGTCGGCGCTCTTCTCCGTCTGCTCCGCGGGGGAGCCCAGGCGGCCCGAGGCCCACTCCGTCACCCGGCGGGCCACGTCCTGGGCCGTCAGGCCGATCCGCCCCAGCACCTCGTCGCGGCTGCCGTGGTCGTGGAACGACTGCGGTACCGCCAGGTCGCGCAGGGGGACGTCGCACTCCGCGTCGCGGAAGAGCGTCGCCAGCGCCGAACCGAAGCCGCCGTGGCGGCCGCTGTCCTCCACCGTCACCACCAGCTTGTGCTGCGCCGCCAGCGCGACCAGCTCGGCCGGCACCGGCAGCACCCAGCGCGGGTCGACCACCGTCACGCCGATGCCCTGGTCGGCCAGCCGGTCCGCGGCCGCCAGCCCCAGGGTCGCGAACGCGCCGACCGTCACCAGCAGCACGTCGGCGCCCTCGGCCGGGCGGCGCAGCACGTCGACCGTGCCGATCCGCTCGACGGCGGTCACGTCCGTGCCGACCTTGCCCTTCGAGAACCGCAGCGCGGTCGGCCCGTCGGCCACCGCGACGGCCTCGCGCAGCTCTTCGCGCAGCGTGGCCGGGTCGCGCGGCGCGGCCACCCGCATCCCCGGCACCATGCCGAGCAGCGAAAGGTCCCACATGCCGTGGTGGCTCGGCCCGTCCGGCCCGGTGATGCCGGCCCGGTCGAGCACCAGCGTCACCGGCAGGCGGTGCAGCGCGACGTCCATCAGCACCTGGTCGAACGCACGGTTGAGGAACGTCGAGTAGATCGCCACCACCGGGTGCAGCCCGCCCATGGCCAGGCCCGCGGCCGAGGTGACCGCGTGCTGCTCGGCGATGCCGACGTCGTACCAGCGGTCCGGGAACGCTTCGGCGAACTTGTCCAGGCCGGTCGAGCGGAGCATCGCCGCGGTGATCGCGACGACGTCGGCACGCTCGGCGCCGATCTTCGCCAGCTCGTCGCCGAACACGCCGGTCCAGCTCGGGCCCTTCACCGGCGGCAGGCCGGTCTCCGGGTCGATCGGGTCGGTCTGGTGCATCTGGTCGTGCTGGTTGTTCACCGCGGGCGCGTAGCCGTGGCCCTTCTCGGTGACCACGTGCACGATCACCGCGCCGCCGAAGCTGCGGGCGCTCTGGAACGCCTTCTCCAGCGCGGCGAGGTCGTGGCCGTCGACCGGGCCGAGGTACTTCAGGCCGAGGTCGGAGAACATCGCCTGCGGGCTCAGCGCGTCCTTCAGGCCGGCCTTCGCAGCGTGCAGCGCGGCGTAGATCGGCCTGCCGACGACCGGGGTGTGCTTGAGGATCTCGCGGCCGCCGTCGAGGAGCCGTTCGTAGCCGGGCTGCAGGCGCAGCGCCGCGAGGTGGTCGGCCAGGCCGCCGATGGTCGGCGAGTACGAGCGGCCGTTGTCGTTGATCACGATGACGACCGGGCGGTCCTTGTGCGCGGCGATGTTGTTGAGCGCTTCCCAGCACATGCCGCCGGTGAGCGCGCCGTCGCCGACGACGGCGATCGCGTGCCGCCCGCCCCCGGCCAGCTCGAACGCCTTCGCCAAGCCGTCCACATAGGACAGACCGGACGACGCGTGGCTGCTCTCCACCCAGTCGTGCTCGCTCTCCGCCCGCGACGGGTAACCGGTGACCCCGCCGGTCTGGCGCAGCAGGTCGAACCCGGCCGCGCGGCCGGTGACGAGCTTGTGCACGTACGCCTGGTGACCGACGTCCCACACGATCGCGTCGCGGGGCGAGTCGAACACGCGGTGCAGCGCCAGGGTGAGCTCGACGACGCCGAGGTTCGGCCCCAGGTGGCCGCCCGCCCGGCGGACCTTGTCGACGAGGAAGTCCCGGATCTCGGCGGCCAGTTCGCCGAGGTCCTCGACACTCATGCGCTTCAGGTCCGCCGGTCCGCTCACGGACTCCAGCATCGTCACTCGTCTCCACCTCACTCGCTCGGTTCCGGCCAGTCTACGGAGACCCGCCAGGGCACCACCGCCCGCCGCGGCCGGGGTCACAGCCGGAGTGCGACCGCAGGTCATCACGCGGGGTGAACCTCGTCTCCCCGCGGCGCTGTGGCGGTCACGCGGCGTGGCCCCGAGAATGGACGGCATGGCGGATTTCTTCATCGGGGGCGAATGGGTGGACGCGGTGGACGGCGCGCGGCGGGAGATCCGCTGCCCGGCCGACGGCTCGCTGGTCGCGACGGTCGCCGAAGGCAGCGCCAAGGACACCGAGGCCGCCATCGCGGCGGCGCGCCGGGCGTTCGACACCGGCCCGTGGCCCGGCACCCCCGCCCACCTGCGCGGCGACCTGCTGCTGCGGACCGCCGACCTGCTGGATCGCGACGCGGAGGCGTTCGCCCGCGCCGAGTCGCTCGACACCGGCAAGCGCCTGGTCGAGAGCCGTTACGACATGGCCGACATCGCCGCCTGCCTGCGCTACTTCGGCAAGCTCGCGGCGCAGGACGCCGGGCGCGTCGTCGACACCGGCAACCCGGACGCGTTCAGCCGGATCGTGCACGAGCCGGTCGGCGTCTGCGGGCTGATCACGCCGTGGAACTACCCGCTGCTGCAGACCGTGTGGAAGATCGCACCGGCGCTGGCCGCGGGCAACACGTTCGTGCTCAAGCCCAGCGAGCTGACCCCGCACACGTCGATCCTGTTCCTCAAGCTGCTCACCGAGGCGGGCCTGCCGCCGGGCGTGGGGAACCTGGTGCTCGGCGCGGGCGCCGAGGCCGGCGCGCCGCTGGCTTCGCACCCGGACGTCGACCTGGTGTCGTTCACCGGCGGGCTGGCGACCGGGAAGGTGATCGCCGCGGCGGCGGCCGCCACGGTCAAGAAGGTGGCCCTGGAGCTGGGCGGGAAGAACCCGAACGTGGTGTTCGCCGACGCCGACTTCGAGACGGCGGTCGACTACGCGCTGACGGCGGTGTTCCTGCACTCCGGGCAGGTGTGCTCGGCGGGCGCGCGGCTGATCGTGCAGCGGGAGTGGCACGACGAGTTCGTGGCCGAGCTGGTGCGCCGGGCCGAGCGGATCCGGCTGGGCGGGCCGTTCGACTCCCACGCGGAGACCGGGCCGCTGATCTCGGCGGCGCACCGGGAGAAGATCGAGGCCTACGTGGCTGCCGCACTGGCCGAGGGCGCGGTGCTGCGGACGGGCGGCCGCCGTCCGGACGACCCGGCGCTGCAGGACGGCTTCTACTACCTGCCGACCATCCTCGACCAGGTGAAACAGGGCTCCTCGGCGGTGGTGGAGGAGTCGTTCGGCCCGGTGCTGACGGTCGAGACGTTCACCGACGAGGACGACGCGGTCCGCATCGCCAACGACACGCACTACGGCCTGGCCGGCGCGGTGTTCACGCAGGACGCGGGGCGCGCTCAGCGCGTCGCCGGCCGGCTGCGCCACGGCACGGTGTGGATCAACGACTTCCACCCGTACCTGCCGCAGGCCGAGTGGGGCGGGTACAAGCAGTCCGGGTTCGGCCGCGAGCTGGGCCCGACCGGGCTGGCCGAGTACACCGAGGTCAAGCACATCTACCAGAACCTGCGGCCGGCGCCGCAGCACTGGTTCGGCGGCTGAGCGCACCCCGAGCTTGGCCGTGCTCCGGCTCGGCCCCGAGCGGACCGCAAAGCACCGCCCGCCACCCCTCCTCAGCCGTGGAAGGTCGGCGCGCCCCGGTCCCCCGGCGCGGCTTGCACCGCCCGCCGCCCTTCCTCAGCCGTTCACCGCCTTCCGCCCCAGGAAGGCCGCCAGCCGGTCGGCCGCCGTCGCTTCCGGCGGGGCTGGCACCTCCGGTCCGAACGGCCCGCCCGGTTGCCGCGGCGCCGATCCGAACCGGGACCGCCACTGCGTCAGCGCCTGCGTCGCCAGGTCCGGCAGCAGGTCCGTCGGCTGCCCGGTCGCGTCCGCGATGTCCCAGCCGTGCACCACGTACTCGTTCACGCGCATGTGCACCAGGAACACGCCCGGCACCTCGCCCAGCGGGGTCGTCACCGTCCGGGCGAACAGGCCCGGTGCGGCCAGCACCTCCCGCGCCGCCGCCACCGAGGCGGCGAACGCCTCCGCCGGCGCGGCACCCAGGTGGTCGCCGTCCGGGGCCGGTGGGCCCGTGCCCGCCCAGAACGCCACCTTCGCGTTGCCGTGCGCCAGGTGGTTCACCACCGCGCGCACGTCCCAGTCCGCGCACGCCGTCGGGAGCGTCCACTGACCAGGACCGATCGCCGCGACCAGGTCGGTCACGGCCGAAGCGGCCAGGTCGAAATCGCCGAGATGAGTCACGGCACGAAGTGTGCCGACCACCACCGACAATTCAGGACAGCAGCGCCACGCACTCCACGTGGTGCGTCATCGGGAACGCGTCGAACGCCCGCAGGGCCGTCAACGAATACCCGTGGGACGCGAAGGTCGCCACGTCGCGCGCCAGCGCCGCCGGGTCGCAGGCCACGTACACGATCCGGTCCGGGGCACCCGCCACGATCGACTCCACGACCGCCTTGCCCGCGCCCTTGCGGGGCGGGTCCAGCACCACGACGTCGACCGGCTTGGGCGCCGACTCCAGGACGTGCTCCACGCGCCCGGCGCGCCACGAAACCTGCGGCAGGTCCGCGAGGTTGCGCTCGCCGTCGGCGACCGCGCGCCGGCCGGACTCGACCGCCAGCACCCGGCCCGCCGCACCGACCTGGCCCGCCAGCACCGACGCGAACAGCCCGACCCCGGCGTAGAGGTCCCAGGCCGACCCGCCCGCCGGTGCCTCCGCCCACTCCCCCACGACCGCGGCCAGCGTCGACGCCGCCGCCGGGTGGACCTGCCAGAAACCGTGCGCGTCCAGCTGCCAGTCGCGGCCCGCCGCGTGCTGGACCGCGATCCCGCCCGTCAGCTGCCGCGCCCGCACCTTCCCGCGCACCGTCGACAGCTCCCGCACGTGCACCCCGCCGTCGCCGTCCTGGGTGACCTCCAGCTCGCTGCCCGGCCGCCAGCGCCGCGCCAGGACGTCGTCGAGCTCGCCGGGGACGGCGATCGGGCAGTCCGCCAGGGGCACCACCCGGTGGCTGTGGTGGGCGCGCAGCCCGGCGCGCCCGTCGTGCCCGGCGACCAGCCGGACCCGGCTGCGCCAGTCCAGCGGCCCGCCGTCGAGGACCTCCACGACGACGTCCCGCTCGATCCCGGCCAGCCGCTGCAGCTGCTCGGCCACCACCGCGGCTTTCAGCTCGCGCTGGTAGTCCGGCGAAGCGTGCTGCCAGTCGCACCCGCCGCAGCCGCCGGGCACGGCCAGCGGGCACGGCGGCGGCACCCGGTGCGGGGACGGGACGAGCACCTCGACGGCGTCGGCGCGGCAGAACGAGCCGCCGTTGTCCTCGGTGATCTCGACGCGGACCTGCTCGCCCGGCAGCGCGTGCCGGACGAACACGACCCGGCCTTCCGCGCGCGCGACGCAGTGGCCGCCGTGCGCCACCGCACCGACCTCCACCTCCAGGACCCGGCCCAGCCAGCTCGTCATTCGGCCGGCTCCTTCGGCTTCGCGGCGCGGACGTCGGGCCGTTTCCCGCCGGGGGTGAACCCGCGCCGGACGTCACCGGCGGCCGGCCATTCGTTCCGGACGCGCGCGGCCGCCTTCGCCGACGACTCCAGCTGCCACGGCACGCTCGTGACCATCACGCCGGGCTGGAACAGCAGGCGGCCCTTGAGCCGCAGCGCGCTCTGGTTGTGCAGCACCTGCTCCCACCAGTGCCCGACCACGTACTCCGGGATGAACACCGTGACCACGTTGCGCGGGTTGTCACCGCGCACGCGCTTCACGTAGTCGAGGACGGGTTTCGTGATCTCGCGGTACGGCGACTCGACGACTTTCAACGGCACCTTGAAATTGTGCGCGTCCCACTCGGCGGTCAACCGGCGGGTGTCCGCGTCGTCCACGTTGACCGTCACGGCTTCGAGGACGTCCGGGCGCATCGCCTTGGCGTAGGCCAGTGCCCGCAGCGTCGGACGGTGCAGTTTGGACACGAGCACGATCGCGTGGTTGCGCGACGGCAGCACGGTCGGGGTGTCGCCGAGGTCCTTGAGCTCGTCGGCGACCCGGTCGTAGTGCTTCCGGATCGCGGTCATCAGCACGAAGATCGCCACCATCGCCGCGATCGCGATCCACGCGCCGAGCAGGAACTTGGTGATGAGCACGATCACCAGCACGACGCCGGTCATCGTCAGGCCGACCGCGTTGACCGTCTGCGAGCGCCGCATCCGCCGCCGCTTGCCGGGGTCGGTTTCCTTGGCCAGCAACCGGTTCCAGTGCCGGATCATGCCGGCCTGGCTCACCGTGAACGACACGAACACGCCCACGATGTAGAGCTGGATGAGCCGGGTGACCTCGGCGTCGAAGGCGATGATCAGCACCAGCGCGAACGCGGACAGGAACAGGATCCCGTTGGAGAACGCCAGCCGGTCGCCGCGCGTGTGCAGCTGCCGCGGCAGGTAGCGGTCCTGCGCCAGGATCGAGCCCAGCACCGGGAAGCCGTTGAACGCGGTGTTCGCGGCCAGCAGCAGGATGATGCCGGTGGAGAAGGAGATGTAGTAGAACGCCGGCGGGAAGTCGGCGAACACCGCGTGGGCGATCTGCGCGACGATCGTCTTCTGCTCGTAGCCGGGGGGCGCTCCGGCGAGCTGCTCCGCCGGGTCCTCGGCGAACTTGACGTCGGTGATCGAGGCCAGGGTGATGATGCCGACCAGCATGGTCACCGCGAGCAGGCCCATCATCAGCAGCGTGGTCGCCGCGTTCTTCGACTTGGGTTTCTGGAACGCCGGGACGCCGTTGCTGATCGCCTCGACCCCGGTCAGCGCCGCCGCCCCGGACGAAAACGCCCGCAACACCAGGAACGCGTACGCGACGCCCGCGAAGGTGCCCTCGGAGCTCAGCGTGAACCCCGCGCTCTCGGCCTTCATCTCGGTGCCGGTGGCCGCCTGGACCAGTCCCCAGACGACCATGATCATGATGCCCAGGATGAACCCGTAGGTCGGGATCGCGAAGGCCTTCCCCGACTCGCGGATGCCCCGGAGGTTCAGGGACGTCAGCACGACGACGATGACGATCGAGGCGAGCACCTTGTGCTGCGCGACCCACGGCACCGCCGACCCGATGTTGGCCACACCGGACGAAGTGGACACTGCGACGGTGAGCACGTAGTCGACGAGCAGCGCGCTCGCCACGGTGAGGCCGAACCGGCCGCCGAGGTTGGTGTTGGCGACCTCGTAGTCACCGCCGCCGCTCGGGTAGGCGTGCACGTTCTGGCGGTAGGACGCGACGACGACGAGCATGACCAGGGCGACCATGATGCCGATCCACGGCGCCAGCGCGTAGGCGGACAGACCCGCGACGCTCAGCGTCAGGAAGATCTCTTCCGGGGCGTAGGCCACGCTCGAGAGCGCGTCCGACGCGAAGATCGGCAGCGCGATGCGCTTGGGGAGGAGCGTGTGAGCAAGCCGGTCACTGCGGAACGGACGTCCGAGGACCAGGCGTTTCAGCACGGTCGGCAACTTCGACACCACCGGAGGGTACTGCGGAGCGAAGCTCCTCCGTTGAGGGCGGTGGCGGGGAGGACGGTGGAGCTGACGGTGTGCCCGCACGGTAGGTTCGGCGCTGGTATGTCGGGGTAGGTACGGGCGGGTGAACCGGCCGGGCAGGAGGCAGGGCGTGCACGTGGTGATCATGGGATGCGGCCGGGTCGGCGCGTCCCTGGCCGCTGCGCTGGAGCGGCTCGGCCACGAGGTGGCCGTCATCGACAAGAACCAGCAGGCGTTCCGCCGGCTCGGCAGCGACTTCCACGGCCAGCAGGTCATCGGGGTCGGGTTCGACCGCCGGGTGCTGATCGAGGCCGGCATCGAGCGGGCCGGCGCGTTCGCGGCGGTGTCCAGCGGGGACAACTCCAACATCATCTCGGCCAGGGTCGCCCGCGAGAACTTCGGCATCGAGCACGTCGTCGCGCGGATCTACGACCACAAGCGCGCGGCCGTGTACGAGCGGCTGGGCATCCCGACGGTGGCGACCGTGCCGTGGACCACCGACCGGTTCCTGCGCAGCCTCCTGCCGGAGGGCGTCGCGTCGGCGTGGCGGGACCCGTCGGGCAACGTCGCGCTGCTGCCGCTGCCGTTGCACGAGGGCTGGGTCGGGCACTCGGTGCGGTCCCTGCAGGAGGCGACCGGCGCGCGGGTGGCGTTCATCATGCGCTTCGGCACCGCGGTGCTGCCCGACACCAAGACCGTGCTGCAGGCCGACGACGTGGTGTGGGTGGCCGCGCGCTCCGGCACCGTCACGGACGTCAGCAGCGTGGCCAACCGCGAACCGGAGGACGAGGCATGAGGGTCGCGATTGCCGGCGCCGGGGCGGTCGGCCGCTCCATCGCCGCCGAGCTGATCGACGGCAGGCACCAGGTGATGCTCATCGAGCGCGAGGCCGACCAGTTCGAGCCGCACGCCGTCGACCAGGCCGACTGGGTGCTCGGCGACGCCTGCGAGGTGTCGATCCTGGAGGAGTCCGGGATCGAGCAGTGCGACGTCGTCATCGCCGCCACCGGCGACGACAAGGCGAACCTCGTGGTGTCGCTGCTGGCCAAGACGGAGTTCGCGGTGCGGCGCGTGGTGGCGCGGGTGAACAACCCGGCCAACGAGTGGCTGTTCACCGACGCGTGGGGCGTCGACGTCGCGGTGTCGACCCCCCGGATGCTCGCGGCGATGGTCGAGGAGGCGGTCAGCGTCGGCGACCTGGTCCGGCTGATGACGTTCCGGCAGAGCAACGCGAACCTCGTCGAGCTCACCCTGCCGGCGGAGACGCCCCTGGCGGGCAAGCCGGTGAGTGAGCTGGCGCTGCCCCGTGACGCGGCCCTGGTGACCATCCTGCGCGGCGACCGCGTGATCGTGCCGCAGCCGGAGGACCCGCTGGAGCCGGGCGACGAGCTGCTGTTCGTGGCGACCGCGGACGTCGAGCCGGAGATCCGGACGGCGCTGGGGTACTGAGCCCACGGGAAAGGCCCCCTGACGAGCGTCAGGGGGCCTTTCCCGGGGATTCAGGCTTCGGGAGCCGCGTACTTCTCGCGCAGCCGCGCTTCGACCTCCGCGTCGGTCTCCGGCGCCGGCTCGGTCTCGGCGAGGGCCTTGAGGCGCTTGTCCGACCGCCGGACCGCCCACACGACCACCAGCAGGCCCAGCGCGTACAGCGGGTAGCCCATGGCGATCTTCGCGAAGGCCAGCCAGCCGGTGTAGTCCTCCTGGTAGAGCCACCGCTGCACGACGAACCGGGCGGCGAAGATGAGCGCCATGGCCAGCGTGGCGACGTCGTAGCCGTAGCGGGACGGCTTGTCCTTGCGCCAGGCCTGGCCGGTGCCGTTGAGCATGTTCCAGACCACGCCGGCGATCGGCCGGCGCACCAGCACCGACAGCACGAAGATGGCGCAGTAGACCAGGCTCGCGTAGATCCCGAAGAGGAAGAAACCCTTCGCGGACCCGGTGCGGTAGGCGATGAACGCCGCGATCGCAACGCCGAAGAAGCCGGAGATCGCCGGCTGCAGCGGCTCCTTGCGGACCACCCGCAGCACGGTGATGGCCACCGCGCTGCCGATCGAGGTCCAGATGGCCGCGGTCAGGCCGAAGAACGAGTTCGCCAGCACGAAGACGAGCACCGGCACCGACGAGTAGATCAGGCCGGACACGCCGCCCATCTGCTCGAGCAGGGTCGGCTGCGGCTCATCGCCGTCGGTCTTCTTCTCGCTCGGGGCGGGTTCAGTCACGATGGGTGATCAACTCACTGGGCTCTGGAGCTCGTAATAGGGGTTGTACAGCACCTTCTGGCCGTCACGCTCGGCCATCCGGCCGCGCACCTTGATCGTCCGGCCAGGCTCGATGCCCGGGATCCGGCGGCGGCCGAGCCAGATTAGCGTCACGCCCTGTGTTCCGTCGAACAGCTCGGCCTCCAGCGTGGCGGCCTCGTTGGTCGGGCAGAGCTCGACGCTGCGGAGCCGCCCCATCACGGTGGCCTCTTCGCCCGAGCGGCAGTCGCAGGCCCGCTGCGCCCCCTCGGCGCCCGACCTCATCGACATCTCGTCGGCGTCGAGTTCCTCGACGTCGCTGGTCAGCTTGCGTACCAACCGGCTGAAGTAGCCGCCGTCTTTGGCGGACATAGGTGCTCCTGTGCTCCGGGGCCCCCGACAAAGTGTTCGCGGCCCGTGCGATTCCAGCGTACTGCGGTCCCCGCCAGGGAAACGCCTTTGCGCAAAGATCGCAACGTGACGTCCGCAATCGAAGTTCCCGCCGCGGTGCTGCTGCCCGGCACCGGCTCGGACGAGGTGTTCGTCCGGGCCGTCTTCGCCGGGCCGCTGCGCGCCCTCGGTGTCCCGCTCATCGCGCCACCGCCGCCGCCCGGGGCGGCGCTCGCCGAGGGCTACCTGGCGACGCTGGACGCGCTGGCGGACGAACACGGCGAACTGCTCGTAGGCGGCATTTCGTTCGGTGCCCACCTGGCCGCGGAGTGGGCGGTGCGCAATCCGGGCCGTTGCGGGGGCCTGCTGGCCGCGCTCCCGGCCTGGAACGGCGTCCCGGACTCCGCACCCGCGTCGCACGCCGCGACGCTGACGGCGGATCTGGTGGCCGGTTCCGGGGTCGACGCGGCCTTGGCGCAGACCGCCGGCAGCCCGGACTGGCTCCGGGCGGAACTGGACCGCGCGTGGCGACGGCACGGCGGCGGGCTGGCCGACGGCCTGCGCGTCGCGGCGGGCCGCCCGGCGCCGACCCGCGCCGAACTGGCGGCGCTGGCCGTCCCGGCCGGGATCGGCACGTGCACCGACGACCCGGTGCACCCGGCGGAAGTCGCGTCGGAGTGGGCGAGCGCCCTCCCCCGCGCGGCCCTCGGCGAGACGACGCTCACGGCGCTCGGCGCCGACCGCGAGTCCCTCGGCCGGGCGACGGTCCTCGCGTTCCTGAGAGCGGCACAAAAGCCGTGAATGCCACACCGAGGGACGTCAAGGCCCTGGATGTGGCATTCACGGCTTTTCGGGCGAGTTCAGCCTTGCTCCTGCTGGGCCGCGATGTGCTCCGCGACCGCCTCCGGCAGCGTGATGGTCAGCGGGGTCCGGACCGGCATGGGGGCGTCACCGCGGTCGACGATGGTCCGCCGCACGATCTCGCGCAGCACCTCGACGGCGGCCGCGGCCTCCGACTGCGGCCCGGCGATGACGCCGCGCAGCATCCAGCGGGGGCGGTCCACGCCGACGAAGCGCAGGGCGACGTCGCCGATGATGGCCGAAATCTCCAGGCCCCAGACGCCGCGGCCCAGGTTGACCTTGGCGCCGTCGGCCCGCAGCTGGTCGGCCAGTTCGGCGCTGACCTCCCGCCACAGCCCGCCCGAGCGCGGCGCGGCGTACGCGCTGACCGTGATCTGGCCTTGCTCGGTGACGACGTGCACGGCGCGCACGCCCCCGGCCTCCGGGTCCATCTCGACCTGGACCTGGGAACCGTCGGGCACCGGCACCTTCACCGAGCCGAGGTCGATCCGCGGGATGCCGTCGTCGGAGAAGTCCGCGACGTCGTACGGGCCGTCGGAGACGTCCGACAGCTCCGCCCCGTCCTCGTCTTCGTACGCCTCGTCCCCGATCGTGTCGCCGGCCTCGGGCGCGGCGTGCCGTCCGGCGGACTCGCCCTCGGTCCGCCGCTTGCGTCCGAAAATCCCCACTACTTCTCCGTTCCTTCCCCCGTGCCGGCGCTCGCGGCGAGCGCCGGTGCTCCCAGTGTGGCGTGTCCACCCGTGGAGCCGTAGCCTCCGTCGCCCCGCTCGGTGGCACCGAGCTCCGCGACCTCGACGAACTCCGCGTGCTCGACCCGCTGCACGACCAGCTGGGCGATGCGGTCGCCGCGCGTCAGCCGTACCGGCTGCACCGGGTCGTGGTTGATCAGGCAGATCTTGATCTCCCCGCGGTAGCCCGCGTCGATGGTGCCCGGGGTGTTCACCACCGAGAGGCCGACCCGGGCGGCCAGGCCGGACCGCGGGTGGACGAACCCCGCGTACCCGGGTGGGAGGGCGATCGCGACGCCGGTGCCGACGACGCCGCGTTCCCCGGGTCCGAGCACGATATCCGAGGTGGTGACGAGATCGGCGCCCGCGTCGCCCGGTCGGGCGTAGGCGGGCAGCGGGACATCCGGATCGAGCCGGGAGAGGAGTACCTGAACGCTGGACACGGGCGGCGAGATTACTCTCTACCCGTGGGTGAATCAGCGAAGACGGCCGCGAACGCCTCGGTCCGGCACTCCGAACGGCTGTACGTCCCGTGGTGGGGCTGGCCGCTGCCGGTGCTGGGCGCGGCCCTGCTGGCGGCCGAGATCGACCTCGGGTACCCGGGGATCCGGGCGTGGCTGCCGTACGTGATCGCGTTGCCGGTCGTCGTGGCGCTGCTGCTGTCGCTGGGCCGGTCGAAGGTCCGGATCACCGGCGGTGACGAGCCGGAACTGTGGGTCGGCGACGCGCACCTGCCGCTGCGCTTCGCGGGCGAAGTGGAGATCTTCGACAAGGACGCCAAGCGCAAGGCCCTCGGACGCGACGGCGACCCCGCGGCCTACGTGCTGCACCGCGGCTGGGTCGGCCCGGTCGTGCGCGTCCGCCTCACCGACGCGGACGACCCGACGCCGTACTGGCTGTTCAGCACCCGGCACCCCGAGCGCGTCGCCGAGCTGCTCAAAAGTGCTTGACCCCGGCTCCGGCCCCGCAAGACATGGGAAGGGGGCCGGCCTGCCGGCCGGCCCCCTTGTCCCCAGCGCCCTTCGAGCCTCCCCCGTTCCCTCGAGGCTCTCCGCGGCGTCTGTTCGTCCCCTGTGTCCGAGAACCCCTCTGCGCGGTCAGGCGCAGTCGCGGCAGATCAGGCGTCCGCCGTTGTCCTCGGCCAGCCGGCTGCGGTGGTGCACCAGGAAGCACACGGAGCAGGTGAACTCGTCCGCCTGCTTCGGCACCACCTTCACGGTCATGTCCTCACCGGAAAGCCCGGAAAGGTCGGCACCCGGCAGCTCGAAGTTCTCGGCGGTCGCGTCCTCGTCGACGTCGACGACTCCGGACTGGTTCTCGTTCCGCCGGGCCTTGAGCTCCTCCAACGAGTCTTCGGCCAGCTCGTCGGCTTCGCTGCGGCGCGGAGCGTCGTAGTCGGTAGCCATGTGTCCCTCACCCCTGCGATCAGCTTGTGTAGTCGTTTACCCGGACTCGCGGATGCGCCCGTGAGTCCGCCGTGCCGCTGGTCAACGTTCCAGGGCCCTCGTTTGTGCCCGACGGCCGAAGTGACCGAGGTCTCTTCTTTTCGCGCCTCTTCCTGCGGCCGGAGCCCGGGAAGGGTAGCTCACCGCTCTGCGGGTTCTGCAACGAGTCAGACATTGCCCGGCAATCGTCACCCGACAGGGGGAACCCGCAGGTAAGACGCGTTGTCGTCCGTTCGGGTTGCGCCCGCGTGGAGAACTTCACGCGCGGCCCCGGTTCGCTTGCCCCGGCCGGCCCCGCCGTGGTGCGATCGCTGCACGGGGATCGGGCCGGGTACCGCAGGCCGGGCCGGGGGAACACAGGGTGACCCTGGACGTGGCGCGCCGGCCGCAACACCTAGGCTGAGAGGCCTCGACGGTGCCCGGTACGCACGGTCGGTTCGGTGTTCGGGAAGGGACGGGCAGGTGGCGTCGGGGAACGGCATCGGGGACCGTGGGACGCGGCCGTATCGCAGGCACAAGCCGCTGCCGGCGCTGATCGTCATCGGGGTGCTCGCCGTCGGTGCGATCATCGTCTGGGTGAACGCCGCCATCGGCAAGGGTGACGTCGACGAGGCCGTCAAGTGCGACCCGCCCGCGAGCCCGCCGCCGGGTGTCACGTTCAGCACCCTCCCCCACAACGCGCTCGACGACCGCGCCCCCGTCCCGCCGGACAAGATCGCCTACCGGGTCCTCAACGCCTCGGGCTCCCGCGGCCAGGGCGGCATCACCACGACCACGCTGCGCGAGCTCGGGTTCACCGGCGCCGGCGAGCCGGTCAACGACCCCGCCTACGACGGCCGCAAGGCCGAGTGCCGCGGCCAGATCCGCTTCGGGGAGAACGGCGTCACCGCGGCCCGGACGCTCAGCCTCGTCGTCCCCTGCGCCGAGCTGGTCCAGGACAACCGCAAGGACGCGAGCGTCGACGTGGTCACGGGCACGCTGTTCGGCGACATCCGGCCCCGCGCCGAGGCCCGCCGGATCGTCTCCCAGCTCGCCGACTGGTCCAAGACCCACCAGGGCGGCGGCGGCAACGAACAGTCCGCGGGCGCGAAGGCCCCGGTCGTCGACCAGACCCTCCTGGCCTCGGCCCGCGACGTGGAGTGCTGACCACCCCTCCCACCCCGCGGGTCGTCCCTCCAATCACGCGTGATGCCCGTCAGACCTCCGCCGCGCCGCAGTCCGCCAGGACCTGCCGCAGCGGGTCCGCGATCGACGGAGCCGCCGCGTACGTCGCGTCCGCACCCAGTTCCGGCGCCGCACCCGGGACGAACACCTCCGCGCCCGCCTCGGCCGCGATCAGCGCCCCCGCCGCCCAGTCCCACCGGTTGAGGCCGTGCTCCACGTACGCGTCCAGCCAGCCCGCCGCCACCGCGCACAGGTCCAGCGACGCCGCCCCGTTGCGGCGGATGTCCCGCACCCGCCCCAGCAGCTCCGCCGCGAACCGAGACTGCCGCATCCGCCGCTGAGGTGAGTACGCGAAGCCGGTGCCGACCAGCGTCACCTCCAGCCGCTCGGGCGCCGACACGGCCAGCCGCCTGCCGTCCAGGAACGCGCCCCGGCCGCGGGCCGCCGACCACACGCGGCCGCTCGCCGGTTCGACCACCGCTCCGGCCAGCGACACCCCGCCGACCTGCGCGGCCACCGAGACCGCGAACCACGGCAGCCCGTAGAGGAAGTTGACCGTCCCGTCGATCGGGTCGACCACCCACGTCACGCCGTCGCCGGCCGCGCCGCCGCCCTCCTCGCCCAGCACGGGCTCCCCCGGCCGCAGCTCGGCCAGGCGCGCGCGTACGAGGCGTTCCGACTCGTGGTCCACCGCGGTGACCACGTCGGTGGCCCCGGACTTGGTGCCCACGTCCACCGCACGGCCGTCCGCCATGCCTTCCCAGGCCTCGCGGACCAGCTCGGCGGCTTCGGTCGCGACCTGCACCGCGACGCTTTTCAGCAACGACTCGTCAACTCCCACGTCCGACATGTCACCACATCCGGTTAAAGTCTCCGAGGCAGGCTTCTGAATCGTGCGAGAAGGGACCACGTCCGTGGTGGAGGCGACCCGCCGAGGTTTCGGCATCGACATCGGCGGCAGCGGGATCAAGGGTGCCTTGGTCGACCTGGAGAAGGGGCAGCTCATCGGCGACCGGATCCGGATCGAGACGCCGAAGCCGTCCACCCCGTCGGCGGTGGCGGACGTCGTCCACGACATCGTGACGCAGGCGGACTGGGACGGCCCGGTCGGCGTGACCCTCCCCGCGGTCGTCAAGAAGGGCGTCGCGCACACCGCGGCCAACATCGACAAGCAGTGGATCGGCACCGACGCCGACGCGCTGTTCGCCAAGCGGCTCGGCCGGAGCGTCGACCAGGTCGCGATGCTCAACGACGCCGACGCGGCGGGCATGGCGGAGATCCGCTTCGGCGACCCGGTCGCGCGCAAGGGCGTGACCGCGCTGCTCACCTTCGGCACCGGCATCGGCAGCGCGGTGTTCCAGGACGGCAAGCTCGTCCCCAACACCGAATTCGGCCACCTGGAGATCGACGGCCACGACGCCGAGAAGCGCGCGGCCGCTTCGGTGAAGGACAACGAGGGGCTCTCCTACCCCGAATGGGCCAAGCGCGTGCACCGTTACCTGACCGTGCTGGAGAACCTCATCTGGCCCGACCTGTTCATCGTCGGCGGCGGGGTCAGCAAGAAGGCCGAGAAATGGGTGCCGCTGCTGGACATCCGCACTCCGGTGCTGGTGGCGAGCCTGCAGAACAACGCCGGCATCGTGGGCGCCGCGGCCGCCGCGGCCGAGGGCATCCAGCACTGATCCGGCACTGATCAGGGCCGGATCCGGTCACGATCGCGACGCGGATCGGGCGCCCGGGGCGGCCGGAGGGTGATCGCTCCGCACCGCATGCGCGTACCGTCGTTACAATGGAACACGGCCCACGGCTGCGGAGGGTAAAACCGCAGGCCGAGGCGTGATCCCCGAATGTGAGGCAGCAGTGGCCCCAGGCCGTTGCTCGTCCTGATCGACCGCTGCGAAAGGGCGTAAGTGGCAGCCGCAAGAACCGCAACCCGAGGCGGGACGAAGACAGCGACCGCAGCCGGCGAGCCGGCCGAAGAGGCAGCCACCGGGACGGCGAAGCCAGCGGCGCGCAAGACCACCACTGCCAAGAAGGCTCCGGCCAAGAAGGCACCGGCGAAGAAGCCGGCGACCAAGGGCGCGAAGACCGAAGACGGCGAGCCGGACGGCCCCGCCGACCTCGAGGACGTCGAACTCGACACGCCCGACCTGTCGGAGCTGGAAGAGGTCGAGGTCGACGTCGTCGACGAAACGGTCACCGACGAGCCGGACGCGGCCGACGACGACGATGACGACGAGGAATCCGACGAGGAGACCCCGGCGCAGCGCCGTCGCGGCGTGGCGGCCGACAAGGCCGCGGCCAAGAGCGACAACCCGGACTTCGTCTGGGACGAAGAGGAGTCCGAGGCGCTGCGCCAGGCGCGCAAGGACGCCGAACTCACCGCGTCCGCCGACTCCGTGCGTGCCTACCTCAAGCAGATCGGCAAGGTCGCGCTGCTGAACGCCGAGGAGGAGGTGGAGCTGGCCAAGCGGATCGAGGCCGGGCTCTACGCCGCCGAGCGCGTGCGCACCGCCGAGGAAGAGGGCGAGAAGCTCGTCACCCAGATGCGCCGCGATCTCAAGTGGATCGTGCGTGACGGCGAGCGCGCCAAGAACCACCTGCTCGAGGCGAACCTCCGGCTCGTGGTGTCGCTGGCCAAGCGTTACACCGGCCGCGGCATGGCGTTCCTGGACCTGATCCAGGAGGGCAACCTCGGCCTGATCCGCGCGGTGGAGAAGTTCGACTACACCAAGGGCTACAAGTTCTCGACGTACGCCACGTGGTGGATCCGCCAGGCGATCACCCGCGCGATGGCCGACCAGGCGCGCACCATCCGCATCCCGGTGCACATGGTCGAGGTCATCAACAAGCTGGGCCGCATCCAGCGTGAGCTGCTCCAGGACCTCGGCCGCGAGCCGACCCCGGAAGAGCTCGCCAAGGAGATGGACATCTCGCCGGAGAAGGTCCTGGAGATCCAGCAGTACGCGCGCGAGCCGATCTCGCTGGACCAGACGATCGGCGACGAGGGCGACTCGCAGCTCGGTGACTTCATCGAAGACTCCGAAGCGGTCGTCGCGGTCGACGCGGTGTCGTTCACGCTGCTGCAGGACCAGCTCCAGTCGGTGCTGCAGACGCTGTCCGAGCGCGAGGCGGGCGTGGTCCGGCTGCGCTTCGGCCTCACGGACGGCCAGCCGCGCACGCTCGACGAGATCGGCCAGGTGTACGGGGTGACCCGTGAGCGCATCCGGCAGATCGAGTCGAAGACGATGTCGAAGCTGCGCCACCCGTCGCGGTCGCAGGTCCTGCGCGACTACCTGGACTGAGTTTCTTCTTCGCGGAAAACCCCGCCACCGGCTGCCGGTGGCGGGGTTTTCCGCTGTTTGAGAGCACGGCGTCAGGGCACGGCGAGGCCGCGTTCCCGCAGCGACTGCTCGACGCGCAGACGTTCGATCTCGCGGTCCATCCCCTCGGGCAGCTCCCCCAGCCGGTGTGGGACGCCGACCTGGCGGCAGGCCAGGGTGAGGAGCTCGTCGTACGCCTGCCGGGTGCCGAAGCGCCGCGCGGCCGGCGTCCCGGACGGGTAGCCGGCGAGCAGCCGGTGCACCCGGCGCAGGTCCGCGGCGACGCGTTCGATCGGCGGACCGTCGGGTTGCGGCCTCGCGCGTCTCTCCCGCATCCAGCGGACGCACTTCGGGACGTGCAGCGCGCACCAGAACAGCACCGTGGGGGCGATGCAGACCACGGCGAAGAGGATCAGGTTCGCGAGGACGCCACCGGTGCCGTCCATCCCCCGATGGTAAGCCCGCCGGAGCCATTTCCCGCCCCGCCCGCGTGATCAGAGACGTAACTCGCGTGATCGAGCACGTAACTCGCGTGATGGAAGCCGGAACTCGCGAGTTCCGGCCCCAATCACGCGAGATCCGGCTCTGATCACGCGAGTTCCGGCTCCGGTCACGGGAGTTCGAGAGTCTCCGGGGTGGTTTCTTCCGCGAGCCAGAGGACGCCCGCCGGGGGTAGCTGGAGGACCGCGGAGGCCGGCTGGCCGTGCCACGGCTCTTCGACGGCCTCCACCACGCCCAGGTTGCCGACGCCGGAACCGCCGTAGGCCTCCGCGTCGGTGTTGACGACCTCGCGCCACCGCCCCGCCGCCGGCAGGCCGACCCGGTAGTCGTGGTGCGGGACGCCCGCGAAGTTGGCCACGCAGGCCAGCCGCGAGCCGTCGGCGCCGATGCGGAGGAAGCTCAGCACGTTGCCGCTCGAGTCGTTCGCGTCGATCCAGCGGAAGCCGTCCGGCGAGGTGTCCTGGCTGTACAACGCCGGCGAGGAGCGGTACACCGCGTTCAGCGACCGCAGCAGCTCCCGCACGCCGAGGTGCAGTGGCTCGTCCAGGAGGTGCCAGTCCAGCGACTTCGACTCCGACCACTCCGCCGGCTGGCCGAACTCGCCGCCCATGAACAGCAGCTGCTTGCCCGGGTGCGCCCACATGAACGCCAGCAGCGAGCGCAGGCCGGCCGCCTTGTTCCAGGCGTCACCCGGCATCCGGCCCCACAAGGATCCCTTGCCGTGCACCACTTCGTCGTGCGACAGCGGCAGCACGAAGTTCTCGCTCCACGCGTAGACCAGCGAGAACGTCATCTCGTTGTGGTGGTACGCGCGGTGGATCGGCTCGTGGGACAGGTACCGGAGCGTGTCGTGCATCCAGCCCATGTTCCACTTGAAGCCGAACCCGAGGCCGCCGAGGTGCGTCGGGCGCGTGACGCCCGGCCACGCCGTCGACTCCTCGGCCACCATCACGATCCCCGGGTGTCGCTTGTAGACGGTTGCGTTCAGCTCCTGCAGGAACCGCACCGCATCCAGGTTCTCGCGGCCGCCGTACTGGTTGGGCAGCCACTCCCCTTCCTTGCGGGAGTAGTCGAGGTAGAGCATCGACGCCACCGCGTCGACGCGCAGCCCGTCGAGGTGGAACTCCTCGATCCAGAACAGCGCGTTGGCGACCAGGAAGTTGCGGACCTCGTTGCGGCCGAAGTCGAACACGAGCGTGCCCCAGTCGGGCTGCTCGCCGCGGCGCGGGTCCGCGTGCTCGTACAGCGCGGTCCCGTCGAACTTCGCCAGCGCCCAGGCATCACGCGGGAAGTGCGCGGGCACCCAGTCCACGAGCACACCGATCCCCCGCTGGTGCAGGCGGTCGACGAAGTAGCGGAAGTCGTCCGGTGAGCCGAAGCGGGACGTCGGCGCGTAGTACGACGTCACCTGGTAGCCCCACGAGCCGCCGAACGGGTGCTCCGAAACCGGCAGCAGCTCCACGTGCGTGAAACCGGTTTCGACGACGTAGTCGCCCAGCTGATCGGCCAGCTCGCGGTAGTCCAGGCCGGGCCGCCACGAGCCGAGGTGCACTTCGTAGACGCTCATCGGCGCCGCGGCCCACTGGGTGGCCTCGCGCTGCGCGACCCAGTCGTCGTCTTCCCAGACGTGGGCGGAACTGGTGACGACCGACGCCGTCGCGGGCGGCTGCTCGGTGCCGAACGCCATCGGGTCGGCCTTCTCGTGCCAGTTCCCGTCGGCGCCGAGGATCCGGAACTTGTAGCAGGTGCCCGCGGCGACGCCGGGAACGAACAGCTCCCAGACGCCGGACGAGCCCAGCGAGCGCATCGAGTGCCCGCGCCCGTCCCAGCCGTTGAAGTCGCCGATCACGCGGATGCCGCGGGCGTTCGGCGCCCAGACCGCGAACGACGTCCCCTCGATGACCCCGTTCGGCGTCTCGTACGACCGGACGTGCGCGCCGAGCGCCTCCCAGAGCCGCTCGTGCCGGCCCTCGCCGATCAGGTGCAGGTCCAGCTCGCCCACCGTGGGCAGCCAGCGGTACGGGTCGTCGGCGGTGACGGTGTGCCCGTCGTACTCGGCTTCCAGCCGGTAGTCGCCGGGGTGCTCGGGCACGGCGACGGCGAACAGCGCGTCGATCACCGGCTCCATCGGGTACCGGTGCCCGCCCGCGCACAGCGTGACGGCCTTCGCCCCGGGCAGCAGCGCCCGGGCCGCGAAGCCCTTGCCCACGGCGTGCACGCCCAGCACCGAGTGCGGGTCGTGGTGGGAGCCGGCGAGCAGCCGGTCGATGTCCGCGGCCGACGGGGCCGCGGCCGGGAGGCCTTCGGGGGCCGCGTTCACGGTGTCATCCCTCCGCTAGTGATCCGGGCGATCGAGGCGAGCGGCACGCCCAGCCAGTCGGGCCGGTTCGCGTGCTCGTAGCCCACCTCGTAGACCGCCTTGTCCAATTCGAAGGCGCGCAGCAGCTCGCCCTGGTCGCGCGGGTCGGCCGCGATCGCGGCGTACCCCTCGCAGAACGCCGCCCGGTTGCGGTCCGACCACTCCTGAGCGCGCTCGGCGAGCGCCGGGTCGTCCGGCTGGCCGACCAGCATCTGCTGGGCCGCGTAGTCGAACGACCTCAGCATGCCCGCGACGTCGCGCAACGGCGACCGGAGCGCGTGGCGTTCTTCCACCGGAGCCGCGGGCTCGCCCTCGAAGTCGATCAGCAGCCAGCCGCCGACCGTCCGCAGCACCTGGCCGAGGTGCAGGTCGCCGTGGATGTACTGCATGGTCACCGACTCGGCGGGCAGCGTGCGCAGCGTCTCGAACGCCCCCCGCAGTGCGGGGGCGTGCACCGCCAGTTCCGGCACCCGCGTGGCGATCGTGTCGAGCCGGCCGAGCATCGCCTTCATCGAGCGCTCCAGCTCGTCGGCGTCGACCGGCTCGGTGCCGAGCGCCTCGGCCAGGTCCGCGTGCACCTCGGCGACGGCGCGCCCGAGCCGCTCGGCCTCGCCGGCGAAGTCGCCGCCGACCTCCCCGGCGTGCAGCTCCGGCGCGGCCATCAGGTCGCGGACGCTGGTGGTGGCCATCGCCCAGCCGTCGACCGCGTCCGGGAGGAACTGCTGGAGCATGCCGACCGTGGTGGGTTCGCCGTCCAGGTCGCCGGTGATCGAGCCGAGCAGCTGCGCGATGTGCTTGCTGCCGACGCCCTGCAGCGCGCGGTGCAGCAGCAGGTCCTTGTTCTTGCCCGGCGTCAGCTTCCGGAACAGCTTGAGGATGTACTGCCCGCTGTAGACCAGGGACGTGTTGCTCTGCTCCGACGTGATCGGCCGGGCCCGCAGGCCGGTCTCCAGCTCCACGCCCGGCTCGTGCTCGAAGACCAGCGAGCCCACGCGTTCCTCACGCGCCATCAGGTCCAGCAGCACGCCGGTGACGTCGAGGTCGCCGGACGCCTCGTAGGCGTTGAGGTCGCCGATCCAGCTGGTCGAGGCGATCTCCGGCGGGTGCGTCCGCCGGCCCACGAGCAGCTGGTAGGGCTCCCGCCGGTCGCCCTGGACGACCTCCACGACCACGTGCAGCAGCTGCGGGTCGCCTTCGACCAGCTCGGTCACGCCGAGCGGCCGGACACCGGTCACCGGCCGGTCCTTGCCGGCGAACCAGCGCTGCTCGGGCAGCCAGCGCTTCAGGTCCTCGGCCAGTTCGTCGACCAGCTCACGCGGGTCGGACAAGGGACTCACCTCGTTTCGCCTTCGTCTCCCGGGCTCGTCAGCTGGAACCAGTAGAAGCCGTGCCCCGGCAGCGTCAGCAGGTACGACAGGTCCCCGATGCTCGGGAACCGCACCCCGCCGGTGAGCTCCACCGGCGTGCACCCGCGGTGCGCGGAAAGATCCAGCTCCACCGGCTGCGGGAACCGGGAAAGGTTGTTGACGCAGAGCACGACGTCCTCGCCGCCGTCCGGGCGCCGCCACTGGCGCTTGTAGGCCAGCACGCTCGGGTTGGACCCGCCGAGGTCGGTGAACTCGCCTTCGGCGAACGCGTGGTGCTGCTTGCGCACCTCGATCATCCGCCGGGTCCAGTTGAGCAGGGAGGACGAGTTGTTCGACTGCGCTTCGACGTTCAGGCCCTGGTAGCCGTACACCGGGTCCATGATCACCGGCAGGTAGATCCGGCCGGGGTCGCAGGAGGAGAACCCGGCGTTGCGGTCCGGGGTCCACTGCATGGGGGTGCGGACCGCGTCGCGGTCGCCGAGCCAGATGTTGTCTCCCATGCCGATCTCGTCACCGTAGTACAGAACGGGCGAACCGGGGAGGGACAGCAGCATCGCGGTGAACAATTCCTGCTGGTTGCGGTCGTTGTCCAGCAGCGGGGCCAGCCTCCGGCGGATGCCGATGTTGGCCTTCATGCGCGGGTCCTTGGCGTACTCCGCGTACATGTAGTCGCGCTCGTCGTCGGTGACCATCTCGAGCGTCAGCTCGTCGTGGTTGCGCAGGAAGATGCCCCACTGGGCCCCGCTGGGGATGGTCGGGGTCTGGGTGAGGATCTCCGAGATCGGGAACCGCGACTCGCGCCGCACGGCCATGAAGATCCGCGGCATCAGCGGGAAGTGGAACGCCATGTGGCACTCGTCGCCGCCGACGGCCGGGTCGCCGAAGTACTCGACGACGTCCGACGGCCACTGGTTGGCCTCGGCGAGCAGGATCCGCCCGGGGTACTCGTCGTCGACGACCTTGCGGCAGCGCTTGAGGAACTCGTGCGTGCGCGGCAGGTTCTCGCAGTTGGTGCCCTCCTGCTCGAACAGGTACGGCACGGCGTCGAGGCGGAACCCGTCGATGCCCAGGTCCAGCCAGAACCGCAGGGTGTCGATCATCGCGTTCTGGACGTCGACGTTCTCGAAGTTCAGGTCGGGCTGGTGGGAGAAGAACCGGTGCCAGTAGAACTGGCCGCGCACCGGGTCGTAGGTCCAGTTCGACGTCTCGGTGTCAACGAAGATAATCCGGGCGTCGGCGTAGCGCGAGTCGTCGTCGCTCCACACGTAGTAGTCGCCGTACGGGCCGTCCGGGTCCTGGCGCGACTGCTGGAACCACGGGTGCGCGTCCGACGTGTGGTTGAGCACCAGGTCGGTGATCACCCGGATACCGCGCCGGTGCGCCTCGTTGAGCAGAAAGACGAAGTCCTCGACGCTGCCGAACTCCGGCAGCACGGCGCGGAAGTCGCTGATGTCGTAGCCGCCGTCGCGCAGCGGCGAGGCGTAGAACGGCGGCAGCCACAGGCAGTCGATGCCCAGCCAGGCCAGGTAGTCCAGCCGGCCGGCCAGGCCGCGCAGGTCGCCGGTGCCGTCGCCGTTGGAGTCGGCGAACGCGCGCACCAGCACTTCGTAGAACACCGCGCCCTTGAACCACTCCGGGTTGCTCGGCGCCTGCTGCGCCGACCGGAAGTCCCCCGCCTGGGGTTCCACGAGCATGCCGTCGGCGGTCATCGCCTCACCGGTGTGCGGCACACCTTCCAGCCCCAACGCGGCGTCGGGCCGGGCTTCTTCCGCCATGTATTCCACCTCGTCCCTCGAGTCCCTGTCCTTCCACCTCAGCCGGCCAGCCGGCGTCTCACCGACACCACGTGCGCCACCGCCCGCCAGGGCTCGAGCCGGACGAAGTTCGCCGGACCCCAGTCCCAGGTGTCGCCGGTGACCTCGTCGTGGGCGATCAGCCGTTCGTGCGCTTCGAACCCGAGCGCCGCGGTGTCGAGCCACAACGTGCCCTCCTGGGCCCCGTACGGGTCGAGGGTGACGACCGTGACCACGGTGTCGCCGGTGGCCGGGTCCTGTTTGGAGTAGGCCAGCAGCGCGTCGTTGTCGATGTGGTGGAAGTGCAGGGTGCGCATCTGCTGCAGCGCCGGGTGGGCGCGCCGGACGGCGTTCAGCTTCGCCAGCCACGGCTCCAGCGAACGCCCCTCGGCGAGCGCGCGCTCGAAGTCGCGCGGGCGCAGCTGGTACTTCTCCGAGTCGAGGTACTCCTCGCTGCCCTCGCGGACCGGGGCGTGCTCGAACAGCTCGTAGCCCGAGTAGACGCCCCACGTCGGCGAGATCGTCGCCGCGAGCGCGGCCCGCAGCGCGAACATGCCGGGGCCGCCGCGCTGCAGCGACTCGTGGAGGATGTCCGGGGTGTTGACGAACAGGTTCGGCCGGCCCTCGTGCCAGTGCTCCCGCAGGTCGATGGCGAAGTCGATCAGTTCCTGCTTGCCGGTGCGCCAGGTGAAGTAGGTGTAGCTCTGAGTGAAGCCGAGCCGGGCCAGACCCCACAGCCGCGCCGGGCGGGTGAACGCCTCGGCCAGGAACAACACGTCCGGGTGGGCGTCCTTGACCGACTGGATCAGCCACGCCCAGAAGTCCGGCGGCTTGGTGTGCGGGTTGTCGACCCGGAAGATCTTCACCCCGTGGTCGATCCAGACGGTGATGACCCGCAGCATCTCTTCGTAGACGGCCTTGGGGTCGTTGTCGAAGTTGATCGGGTAGATGTCCTGGTACTTCTTCGGCGGGTTCTCCGCGTACGCGATCGAGCCGTCCGGGCGGGTGGTGAAGAACTCGGGGTGCTTGAGCACCCAGGGGTGGTCGGGCGCGGCCTGCAGCGCGAAGTCGAGCGCCACCTCCATGCCGAGTTCTTCCGCCCGCGCGACGAAGGCGTCGAAGTCCTCGAAGGTGCCGAGGTCGGGGTGGATGGCGTCGTGCCCGCCCTCGTCGGCGCCGATCGCCCACGGCGAGCCGACGTCTTCCGGCTTGGCGTCGAGCGTGTTGTTGGGTCCCTTGCGGTTCACTCGCCCGATCGGGTGAATCGGCGGGAGGTAGATGACGTCGAAGCCCATTTTCGCGACCCGGTCGAGGGCCGTCGCGGCGGTGGCGAAGGTGCCGTGGACCGGCTTGCCCTCGGCGTCGAGCCCGCCGGTGGAGCGGGGGAACAGCTCGTACCAGGAGCCGTACGCGGCGCGGCGGCGGTCGACCCACAGCTTGTGCGGCTTGCCCTTGGTGATCAGCTCCCGCACCGGGAACTCGTGCATGAGCTGCCGGACCTCGGGCGAGAGCGCCGGCCCGACGCGCTCGGCGAGGCTGCGCGCTTCGTCGCGCAGGGCCTTCACCGCGCCGACCAGGAGGGCCTTTTCCGCCCGGCGGTCGGGGCGGCGGGAGACGCGCTCGATCAGCCGGGCGCCGTTCTCGAGGTCGTTCGCGAGGTCCTCGGTCCCCTGCCCGGCGGCGATCTTCACCTCGACGGCGTGCTCCCACGTCGACCAGGGATCACCCCACGCATCGATCCGGAACGTCCACAGGCCGGTGGTGTCCGGGGCGATCACCGCGGCGAAGGAGTCCGGGTGGTCGGGGCCGCGCGGCACCATCCGCGTCTGGCGGGTCAGCCGGTCTTCCGGGCCCCGCCACGCGACGGTGGCCGCGACGGCGTCATGGCCTTCGCGCCAGACGGTCGCGAAGACCGGGATGTGTTCCCCCACAACGGCTTTGGCCGGATACCGGCCGCAGCTCACGCTGGGGGAGACGTCGTCGATGCCGAGCCGGCCGGTCATGGGCAACGCCCCTCGATGTGTCGGTTGGACGCAGACGGCGACAGTCTGCCTGACTCGATCAAGCGCCCACGAGGCAGGGTTCTCTAGCCGGGTACCCAAAATGGATCAGGTGAAACGCTTTCCGCGCAACGAGTTCCGGGCGCGTGTCCGGCAGGTTACGGCTCGCGGCGCGGAGCACTCGCGTGGGCTCGAAGAGTCGACTCGCGTGCTCACGCGTGTCGACCCTCCGGGCCCGGGTCAGTAGGGCTCGGGGTGGGGTTCGGCGGCCAGGCGGGGGGCCCGGAGCAGGAGCAGGGACCGGGACTGCAGCGTCACCCGGCTCTTGGCTTCGAGGGTGCCCGGGTTGGCCGGGGTGCCGTCCGCGGTGCTGGTGTCCAGCGTCGGCTTGAACGTCTCGCCGTACTCCCGGCCCGGCAGCACCACTTCGGCCGACGCGTCGCCGGCGTGCAGCCACAGCAGCCACGAGTGGTCGGGCACCAGCTCGCCCTCGCGGTTGCGGGCCTGGCTGTTCGAGCCGTCGATCCACATGCCGAGCGTGTGCCGGTCCTCGAACCAGTCGCTCTCGCCGAACTCCTCGCCGTCCGGGCGGAACCAGACGAGGTCCGGCTTGCCGGTCGGCGTCGTCCGGCCTTCGAAGAACTCCGGCTGCCGCAGCGCGGGGCTGTTGGCGCGCAGCCGCACGACCCGGCGGGCGAAGGCGAGCATGGCCTCGGCCTCCGGGTCGTCCGGCGTCCAGTCGAACCAGGACGTCTCGTCGTCGAGGCAGTACGCGTTGTTGTTGCCGTGCTGGGTCCGCCAGAACTCGTCGCCCGAGGTGAGCATCGGCGTACCGGTGGACAGCAGCAGGGTGGCGAACATGTTGCGCGCCTGCCGGGTCCGCAACTGCCGGATCGCCGGCTCGGCCGTGTCGCCCTCGGCACCGTGGTTCCACGAGCGGTTGTCGTTGGTGCCGTCGCGGTTGTCCTCGCCGTTGGCTTCGTTGTGCTTGTCGTTGTAGGACACCAGGTCCCGCAACGTGAAGCCGTCGTGGGCGGTGACGAAGTTGATCGACTGCCACGGCCGCCGCAGGTTGTGGTCGTAGAGGTCCGACGAGCCGGACAGCCGGTAGGCGAGGTCGCGCACGCCGGTCGCGCCGCGCCAGAAGTCGCGGATCGTGTCGCGGTAGCGGCCGTTCCACTCCGCCCACTGGGCACCGAAGCCGCCGACGCGGTAACCCTCGCCGGTGGCGTCCCACGGCTCGGCGATCAGCTTGCAGCGCGAGAGCACCGGGTCGGTGGTGATCGCGGTGAGCAGCGTCGACGCGGGGTCGAACGCGCCGCCGCGGGGCCGCCCGAGCGTGCTGGCCAGGTCGAAGCGGAAGCCGTCGACGCCCATCTCCTGCGTCCAGTACCGCAGCGAGTCGGCGACCAGCCGGACCACGGTCGGCGAGCCGGCCTCGAGGGTGTTGCCGCAGCCGGTGATGTCGGCCATGTGCCCGCGGTCGGTGTGCAGGTAGTACACCGGCGCGTTCAGCCCGCGGAAGCTCAGCGTCGGCCCGTCCGGCCCGCCCTCGCAGGTGTGGTTGAACACGACGTCGAGGATCACCTCGATGCCCGCCGCGTGCAGGGCGGCCACCATCAGCCGGAACTCCTCGACCTCGTGGCCCGGTTCGCTGGCGTAGGCGGCGTGCGGGGCGAAGAAGCCGAGCGGCGAGTAGCCCCAGTAGTTGTGCCGGCCGGCCCGGATCAGCGACGGCTCGTCGAGGAAGGAGTGCACCGGCAGCAGCTCGACCGAGGTGACGCCGAGGCGGGTCAGGTACTCGATCGACACCGGGTGGGCCAGCCCGAGGTAGGTGCCCCGCAGCGCCTCCGGGATGAACGGGTGCCGCTGCGTGAAGCCCTTGACGTGCAGCTCGTAGACCACTGCCTCCTCGAACGGCACCTCCGGCTTGATTCCGGTGTCCGGCCCGCCGGGCGAGGTGACCACCGACAGCGGCACGCTGCCCAGGGAATCCACAGTGGACATGGGCCCGCGCTCCGGGTCGCCGGTGAAGCCCTGGGCGGCGCGCAGGTCGGTGAGCCCACCGGTGATCTGCCGGGCGTACGGGTCGAGGAGCAGCTTGTGCGGGTTGCACCGCAGGCCGCGGGCCGGGTCGTACGGGCCGTGGACCCGATAGCCGTACCGCTGCCCCGGCGTCACCCCCGGGACCAGGCCGTGCCAGACGCCGAAGGTGCGCTCGGTGAGCGCGATCCGGCGTTCCGACCCGTCGGCGTCGATCAGGCACAGCTCGACGGCGTCCGCGACGGCGGACGTGATCGCGAACCGCACCCCGCCGGCCTCGGGGTGGGCACCGAGCGGGAAGGGGCGACCGGCGAGGACGTGGTCGGCGGAGGGTCGTGTGGCCATTCCTGGATCGTCTCAGATCTGCGGTGGTCCGTGCGCGCCATGACAGAGGAGTTACCCGGAGGCAACCGCCGTCAGGGTGTCGTTTCGGCCAGCACGAAGGTGTCCGGGGGCAGGTGGGCGGCACCACCGTCCACGGTGGCCGGTGCCCAGGCCAGCAGGGTCGCGGTGGCGCCGAGCGGCAGCGTCACCGGGCCGGGGCCGAAGTTGACGGCCAGCCGCAGGCCGCCGCGGTGCAGCACGAGCCACGACCCGTCCGGGGCGGCGTCGACGCGCAGGTCCGCGACCCGGGGGTCGGCCAGTTCGGGCCGCTCGCGCCGCAACCGGATCAACGCACGGTAGAGCTCCAGCACCTCCCGGTGACCGGGGCGCTGCACCTCGGCCCAGTCGAGCCGCGAGCGGTCCACCGTCGCCGGATCCATCGGGTCGGGCACGTCGGCCTCGCCCCAGCCGTGCCGGGCGAACTCGCGACGGCGGCCCGTGCGGACGGCCTCGGCCAGCTCCGGGTCCGGGAAGGACGCGAAGAACTGCCACGGCGTGCTCGCCGCCCACTCCTCCCCCATGAACACCATCGGCGTGTACGGCGAGCAGAACAGGATCGCGGCGCCGCAAGCCAGCCGGCCCGGGGCGACGGTGGCGGACAGCCGGTCGCCGGTCGCGCGGTTGCCGATCTGGTCGTGGTTCTGCAAGTACCCCAGGAAACGGTGGCCCGGCACGGTCCGCGTGTCGACCGGGCGCCCGTGGGTCCGCTCCCGGAACGACGACCAGGTGCCGGCGTGGAAGAAGACCTCGCGCAGCACCCGCTCGAGCGCGTCGGGCGCGGCGAAGTCGGTGTAGTAGCCGGACGTCTCGCCGGTGAGCTTGACGTGCAGGGCGTGGTGCAGGTCGTCCGACCACTGGGCGTGCAGGCCGAAGCCGCCGCGCTCACGCGGGGTGACGAGCCGGGGATCGTTGAGGTCCGACTCGGCGATCAGGGTCAGCGGCCGGTTCAGCGCCGCCGACAGCGTCTCGACCTCGGTGGCGAGCTGTTCGAGCAGGTGGACGGCGCGCCGGTCGAGCAGCGCGTGGACGGCGTCCAGGCGCAGCGCGTCGAGGTGGAAGTCCCGGAACCAGCCCAGCGCGTTGTCGATCACGTACCGGCGGACCTCGTCGGAGCCGGGGCCGTCGAGGTTGAGGCCGGGTCCCCAGTCGTTCTGCCCGGCGAAGTACGGCCCGAACCGGTCGAGGTAGGCCCCCGACGGCCCGAGGTGGTTGTAGACGACGTCGAGCACGACGGCCAGGCCGCGCGCGTGGGCCGCGTCCACGAACCGCTTGAGCCCGTCCGGCCCGCCGTACGGTTCGTGGACCGCGCCCCAGAGGACGCCGTCGTAGCCCCAGCCCGCGGTCCCGTCGAAGGCGTTGACCGGCAGCAGCTCGACGTGCGTGATCCCGAGGTCGACGAGGTGGTCGAGCCGGTCGATCGCCGCGTCGAAGGTGCCGCCACCGGTGAAGGTGCCGACGTGCAGCTCGTAGACCACGCCGCCGGGCAGCTGCCGCCCGGTCCAGGCGCCGTCGGTCCAGGCGAACTCCGCGTGGTCGTAGACGCGCGACTCTGCGTGGACGCCGTGCGGCTGCCACCGCGACCGGGGGTCCGGCAGCAGCTTCTCGTCGTCGTCGAGCAGGAAGGCGTAGTCGATGCCCTCGGCGTCGGCGTGCCACCAGCCGCCGTCGCCCGCGGTCATCTCGTGCACCTCGGCGTCGACCCGCACCCGGACTCGGCCGGCCGAAGGGGCCCAGACACGGAACTTCATGCGTCTCCTCGCACCAGCAACGCGACGGGATAGCGGTCGAACAGGGTGGCCACGTCCCGGGCCGCCTCACGGCCGGTCAGGACGTCGGTCCAGGTGCCGTCGGACAGCGGGAGCACGGTGTCGCGCCAGCCGCCGTCGGCCGCGAGGCCGACCGGCAGCCGCGTCACCGCGACCGCGAGGTCCGCGCTGCGGGTGTAGGCCAGGACGTGCTTCGCGGCCGCGCCCTCGGCCCGCAGCGGCCGGTAGCCGCGGAACAGCCCGGGGTGCTCGCGGCGCAGCCGCAGTGCCTTGTGGACGACCAGGAGCTTCGCGGCGCCCGAAGCGTCGATCTCCGGCAGCTCGCCGTCGGCGATCCGGCTCAGGAGCTCGCGCCGGACGGCGTAGTCCACCGGGCGGCGGTTGTCCGGGTCGACCAGCGAGAAGTCCCACAGCTCGGTGCCCTGGTAGACGTCCGGGACACCCGGCGCGGTCAGCTGCACCAGCTTCTGGCCGAGCGAGTTCACGTAGCCGGGCCCGGTGATCCGGTCCACGAACGCCTCGATGTCGGACGCGAGCCCGGCGTCGTTCATGACGTCCTCGGGCCACGCGGCGACGTCGGCTTCGAAGGCCTCGTCGTGGTCGGTCCAGCTGGTCCGGAGCTTGGCCTCCTTGGCCGCCTTGTCCAGGTAGTCCCGCAGCCGCGGCGGCTCGATCGGCCAGGTCGCCACCAGCGTCTGCCACGCCAGCAGGTTGAGCGACGGCTCGTCGATCCCCCGCCGTGCGCTCCACCGCCGGACCGACTCGGCGAACTCGCCCGGCACCTCCGCGAGCACCGCCATCCGCGCGCGGGTGTCCTCCGAGCGCTTGGTGTCGTGCGTGGTCAGCGTCGTCATCGCGGCCGGGTGTCCGGCTTCGCGCTCGGCGGCCAGCCGGTGGAACTCCTCGACGCCGAGGCCGAACCGGTCCGGGTTGCCGCCGACCTCGTTGAGCGCGGCGAAGCGGGTGTAGCGGTAGAACGTGGTGTCCTCGGTGCCCTTGGCCACGACCATGCCGGACGTCTGCTGGATCCGGGTGGCCAGCTCGCCGCCGGGATTGCTGCGCACGTGGGCGTCGAGGACGGTCAGCGGCTCGGCGAGGTCGGGCCGGGCCCGGCGGGCGCCGTCGATCGCGGCCGCCCAGTGCGCCCCGCCCTCGGGGAGGTACGAGCGGTAGACGGGGAAGGCGATCATCGTCTCGGCGACCGCCTGCCGCGCCGCTTCGGCGTCGACGTGGGGCAGCAGGGCCGCGATCCGCCGGACCTCGGCGACCAGGATGTGGTCGGTGACCAGGCGCCGGGCCTCGGCCTCGACGCGGTGGTAGCCGGTCTTCACGCCCAGCTCGTTCGCCAGCGCGGTGAAGTCGGGCTCGGCCGCCGGGTCGACGAAAACGCCGGCGATCTCGCGCAGGGCGTCATAGCCGGTGGTGCCGTCGACCGGCCAGCTCTGCGGCAGCGGTTCGCCCGGGTGCAGGATCTTTTCGGCCACGATCCACGCGCCCGGGGCGTTCTCGCGCAGCCGCCGGAAGTAGCCGCCGGGGTCGGCGAGCCCGTCCGGGTGGTCGATGCGCAGGCCGGTGACGTCGCCGTCGGCGACCCAGCGCAGCACCTCCCCGTGCGTCTCGGCGAACACTTTCGGATCTTCGACGCGGACCGCGGCCAGGGTCGTGATGTCGAAGAAGCGGCGGTAGTTCAGCTCGGCGTTGCCGCGGCGCCAGCCGACCAGGCGGTAGTGCTGGCGCTCGTGGACCTCTTGCGGCGTCCCGGTTCCCGTGCCGGGCGCGATCGGGAACCGGTGGTCGTAGTAGACGAGTTCGTCGCCCTCGACCGCCAGCTCTCCGACGGCTCCATCGTCACTGTCGTCGCCGAGGACCGGCAGCAGGATCGGGCCGCGGTCCCAGTCGACGTCGAAGAAGGAGGCGAATTCCGAGTCGCGGCCGTGCGCGAGCACGTCCCACCACCAGCGGTTGACCTTCGGCACCTCGACCGACATGTGGTTCGGCACGATGTCGACCACGAAGCCCAGCCCGAGCTCCTTCAGCAGCGCGGCGAGTTCCTGGCGCGCCGCCTCGCCGCCGAGCGCGGGCCGCGCGCGCGTCGGGTCGACGACGTCGTAGCCGTGGGTCGAGCCCGGCGCCGCGTCCAGCACCGGCGAGGCGTACAGCGCGCCGACGCCGAGGTCGCGCAGGTACCCGGCGATGCCGGCCGCGTCGGCGAAGGTGAACTCCGGGCGCAGCTGCACCCGGTAGGTCGACTCCGGGACCGTCATTCGGGCTCCGTCCGCTGTAGCACGATCAGGGACCGGGCGGGCAGGGTGAGCCGGCCGCCGCCGTCGATCGGCTTCGCGTCGGCGGGTTCCACCTCGCCGGTCGCGGTGTCGACCACGACGGTCCAGCTCTCCCCGTAGCCGTTGCCCGGGAGGGTGGCGTCGATGTCCTCGTAGTGCGCGTTGAAGGCGAGCAGGAACGAGTCGTCCTCGACGTTCATCCCGCGCTGGTCGAGGTCGGGGATCGCCTTGCCGTTGAGGAAGACGACGACCGCCTTGCCGAAGCCGTCGTCCCAGTTCTGCTCGGTCATCTCCTCGCCGGCCGGGGTGAACCAGGCGATGTCGCCGAGCTTGTCGCCCTTGCCGACCGGGCCGCCCTGGAAGAAGCGACGGCGACGGAAGACCGGGTGCCGGTGCCGGAGCGCGCCCAGCCCGCCGGTGAACCGCACGAGGTCGGCGTTCTGCTTCGCCAGTTCCCAGTCCACCCAGGACAGTTCGGAATCCTGGCAGTAGACGTTGTTGTTGCCCTGCTGGGTGCGGCCGAACTCGTCGCCGTGCAGGATCATCGGGATGCCCTGGGACAGCATCAGGGTGGCCAGCATGTTCCGCTGCTGGCGTACGCGCAGGTCGAGGACCTCGGGATCGTCGGTCTCGCCCTCGACGCCGCAGTTCCACGACCGGTTGTCGTCGGCGCCGTCGCGGCCGTCCTCACCGTTGGCCTCGTTGTGCTTTTCGTTGTAGGACACCAGGTCCCGCAGCGTGAAGCCGTCGTGCGCGGTGACGAAGTTGATCGACGCGAACGGGCGGCGGCCGTCGTCCTGGTAGAGGTCCGACGAGCCGGTGATCCGGGAGGCGAACTCGCCCAGCGTCGCGGGCTCACCGCGCCAGAAGTCGCGGACGGTGTCGCGGAACTGCCCGTTCCACTCCGTCCACAGCGGCGGGAAGTTGCCGACCTGGTAGCCGCCGGGGCCGACGTCCCACGGCTCGGCGATCAGCTTCACCTGGCTGACGATCGGGTCCTGCTGGACCAGGTCGAAGAAGGTCGACAGCCGGTCGACGTCGTAGAACTCGCGCGCCAGCGCCGAAGCGAGGTCGAACCGGAACCCGTCGACGTGCATCTCCGTCACCCAGTACCGCAGCGAGTCCATGATCAGCTGCAGGGTGTGCGGGTTGCGCACGTTCAGCGAGTTCCCGGTGCCGGTGTAGTCCATGTAGTACTCGGGCTCCCCCTCGACCAAGCGGTAGTAGGCCTCGTTGTCGATGCCGCGCATCGACAGGGTCGGCCCGAGGTGGTTGCCCTCGGCGGTGTGGTTGTAAACCACGTCGAGGATCACTTCGATCCCGGCCTCGTGGAAGGCCTTGACCATGCCCTTGAACTCCTGGACCTGGCCGCCCTCGCCGGGCATCGCCGCGTACGAGTCGTGGGGCGCGAAGTAGCCGATCGTGTTGTAGCCCCAGTAGTTCGTGAGGCCCTTCTCCGCCAGGCCGTGGTCGGTCACGAACTGGTGCACCGGCAGCAGTTCCACCGCCGTCACGCCCAGCTTCTGCAGGTGTTCCATGACGGCGGGGTGCGCGAGACCGGCGTAGGTGCCCCGCAGCGCTTCGGGCACGAACGGGTGGTGCACGGTCATGCCCTTGACGTGGGCCTCGTAGATCACCGTCTCGTTGTACGGCCGCTTCGGCTGGCGGTCGTTGCCCCAGTCGAAGAACGGGTTCGCCACCAGCGAGTACGGCACGCGACCGGCGGAATCGTCGTCGTTGCGCTCGTCCGGGTTGTCGAACTGGTAGCCGAACAGCGACTCGTCCCACTTCACGCCGTGCGAGACGGCCTTCGCGTACGGGTCGATCAGCAGCTTGTTCGGGTTGCAGCGCAGGCCGCGCTTCGGGTCGTACGGGCCGTGCACCCGGAACCCGTACCGCTGCCCGGGCCCGACGTTGAGCAGGTAACCGTGGTGGACGAAGCCGTCCACCTCTTCGAGCGCGTACCGCGTTTCCTCGCCGTCGGCGTCGAACAGGCACAGTTCGACCCGCTCGGCCACCTCGGAAAACAGGGCGAAGTTCGTCCCGACTCCGTCGTAGGTGGCGCCGAGCGGGTAGGGCGTTCCTGGCCAGGGCCGCACTGGGGTCTCCTCGAGCTTGGTTCGGCGTCCGCTCCCGCGGACGCGCATCACTGGGGGTCGTGCGCCTCGGAGTGGTCGTTACCGGGGCAGCGGACGGGCCGCCGCCAGCGGTGCGACCGCGGCGCGGACCCCCTTCGCGGTGAAGAAGCCGTCTACGCTGACGGGAAGGCGAATCCGCCAGTTAGGGTACTGGTCGACGGTTCCGGGCAGATTCGGCTGTCGCACCTGGCCCGCCACGTCGGCCGGCGAGGTCAGCACCAGCCGCGACGCGGCCGACGCCAGCAGCGTGTGCAGCGCGACGACCGGGTCGTCGTCCGGGATCCCTTCACGCGCAACGAGTTCCAGCAGCGCTTTGCGCTCGGCGGCGGCCGCCTCCTCTTCCGCTTCGACCCCGCGGTCCAGCAGCCCCAGCTCGGCGCGGACCCGGACGTGCTCGCCGGCCAGCCAGCCGGAGACGGTCGGCAGGTCGTGCGTGGAGATGCTGGCCATCGCGTCCGGGTCCCACTCCGCAGGGCGGGTGAACGGCTGGCCGGGCGCGTCCCAGTCGCGCTCGAACCACAGCACGGCCGAGCTGAGCATCCCCCGTTCGTGCATGGTGTCGGTGACGACCTCCTCGACCGTGCCGAGGTCCTCCCCCACGACCACCGCGCCGGCGCGGTGCGCTTCGAGCGCGAGCACGCCGACCATCGCCTCGGCGTCGTAGTGGACGTACGTGCCGCGGTGCGCGGGCTCGCCCGGCGGGATCCACCACAGCCGCCACAGGCCGGCGATGTGGTCGACGCGGATGCCGTCGGCGAAGCGCAGCACGCCGCGGATGACGTCCCGGAAGGGCGCGTACCCGGCCTCGGCCAGCTTGTCCGGCCGCCACGGCGGCAGGTTCCAGTCCTGCCCCTGCTGGTTGAACGCGTCCGGCGGCGCGCCGACCCGGACGTCGGCGGCGAAGACGTCCCGCACCGCCCACGTGTCGGCCCCGCCGGGGTGCACCCCGACCGGCAGGTCGTGCACGATCCCGACGGTCATCCCGGCCTCGTGCGCCGCCCGGCGGGCGGTTTCCAGCTGCTCCCGGCAGAGGTGCTGGAGCCACGCGTGGAAGCCGACGCGCTCCTTCAGCTCTTCGCGGGCTTCCGCGACCTTCGGTCCGGCCGGGTCGCGCAGCTCCTCCGGCCAGTCCCGCCAGTCCGCGCCGTGCCGCTCGGCGAGGGCGCAGAACAGCGCGAAGTCCTGCAGGTCGCCGTCCTCGGGCACCTCTTCCACCCGGTGCGGCCACAGCAGCTCGAGGGCGGCGCGCTTGGCCGTCCACACCGCGTCGTAGTCGACGAGCTCGCCCTCGCGGTCCGGGGCCAGTGACTCGACCGCCTCCCGCGTCGCGCCATCGGCCTTCGCGAACGTCTCGGTCGCCGTGACGCGCAGGTAGACCGGGTTGGCGAACCGGCGGCTCGCCGGGGAGTACGGCGAGCGTTCGATCGGGTGCGCGGGGCTGATCGCCTGGACCGGGTTGACCAGCAGGACGCCGACGTCCAGCTCCGCGGCCGACCGGGCGGCGAAGGTCGCGAGGTCGGCGTAGTCGCCGATGCCCCAGGACCCGGCCGAGTGCAGGGCGTAGAGCTGCAGCATCCACCCCCACGCGGGCCGGACCTGCGGCAGCTTCGCCGGCACCACCGCGAGCACGACGTCCTGGTCGGCGGTGACCACCCGGTGCCAGCCGAGCGGCAGGTCCGCCGGCAGCGCTCCGTCGGCCCGCCGCCGCGTCCCGTCCTCGAGCACGACTTCGGCGTCGACGCCCAGTACCCGCCCGGTGCCTTCCCGCACGACGATGGTCGGCGGCAGTGCGGCCGGCGCTTCCCGCGCGGCGGTCAGCGCCGCGGCGATGGCCTCGTCGCTGGTCGCGTCGACGCCGAACTGGCCGAGGACGGCGACGACGACATCGTCGTCCACCTCGACCCAGACCCGGTCGGCGTTCTCGTAGCGGGTGGCGACGCCGTAGTGGTCGGCGAGCTCGTGCAGGGCGGTGCGGGCGGGGATCTGTTCGGGCACGGGACCAGCATTCCGGTGCCCGGCCGATCCCGCCATCTGCGCGGGACGACGTCACTCCGGTGGCCCGTGCCCAGGCCGGAGCGGTCCCCGGCCGCCCCGTCCCCGGTCCGGCTGGGCGCGTTCCGTTCTTCTTCTCGCGTGAGAAGAAGACTCAGGTGATCATGCGCTCACCTCCGGCTCTTCCTGGGGCGCCGGCCAGCACTGCCTGACGCCCGGGACCCCGCCCATCGCGGCACGCCCCGGCCCGGCGGAGCGCGTTCCGGGCGGGCTCGCGCGAAAAGAAGTCTCGGGTCCAGGCGCCCACCCTCCGGCTCCTCCGAGGCGCCACCCTGCCCATCGCGGCACGCTCCGGCCATGCCCCGCGCGGAAATGAAGTCCCGGCTGACCGAACACGCCCCCACCCTGCGCCTCCAAGCGCTAGCCAACACCCCCGGCCCGCAGGCCCGCGAGGAAAGAAGTCCCGGCTGACCGAACACGCCGCCCACCCTGCGCCTCCAAGCGCCAGCCAACACCCCCGGCCCCGCACGCCCGCGAGGAAAGAAGTCCCGCCTGCCCGAACACGCCCCCACCCCGCGCTTCCGGGCGCGTGGCAGCACCCCGGGCCCGGCACGCCCCAGCGCGCGGGGAGAGAAATCTCGAATGACCAGGCGCTCACCTCCGCCGCTGCCGGACGCCGGCCAGCACCGCGGCCCCGGCGAGGACCATCACCACGCTCGCCGCGACGTGCAGCGACGGCGGCAGCAGGTGCAGCTGGACGAACCAGCTCGGCGAGTCCGCGCCGAGCAGCCGGTTGAGCAGGCCGCCCCCGCCCTGCACGACCAGCAGGATCCCGAGCAGCTCGGTCACGGCCGCACCTCCTCGCGCTCGCCCTTGCCGAACAGCTCCTCCCACACCGGCCCCGCGAACAGCCAGATCACCGACACCGAGCCCAGCCGCGGGAACCACGCCCACAGCGGCGCGACCCGCTCCGGCTCGCCGATCGCGAAGATCGCCGCCAGCAGGGCCGCCGCGGCGAGCCCACACGCCAGCAGGCACTTGGCCCACTCACGCCACTCGTGACGCGCCTTCTCCCGCCCCTGCCGCTTCGGCGGTGGCGCCGGTCCGCTGGGACGGCCGGGGCCGGCGGCTCCGCCACCCGGGACGGCCCGGGAGCCGCCGGCGAACCAATGTGCGAACCGCGCGTCGGCCCAGCGGACCATGCCGGGCCCGAACACGACGCTGAACCCCAGGTAGACGGCCGCAAGGCCGTGGGTGAACCCGGGCCGGCCGCCGGCGGACAGGTCGAGGACGGTCGCCACCAGCACCACGACGTCGACCAGCGGCACCATGGCGAGCAGCACCGCCGACGCCCGCCTCGCGCGCAGCACGTACCGCACCGCGAGCCCCGCGGCGATGAACACCCAGAACCCGATTTCGCCCGCCGCGATGACGGCGGCCATCGGGTTCTCGGCGAAGAACTTTCCGATTTCGTTCACGCTTCAAGGCTCGTCCGCGCACCGCCCCGGGCGCGTCGGCGGAAGGCACGACCAGGGGTCATCACTTCGTAGGACGCGGATCGGTCACGCCATGTGCTGGGATGGTCACATGCTCCTTCCACGCCTGCGTTCGCTTCCGGTGTGGCAGCAAGACGCCCTGATCGCGCTGACCACCTGGCTGATCGGCTTCCTCGTCTACGCTGCCGGCATCCACCGGCTCGTGACGGCGTACGACCACGCGCCGCTGTGGGTGCGGCTGCTGGAGCTGACCGCGCTGTGCGGGCTCGAGCTGCTCCGCCGGTGGGTGCCGGGGGCCCTGCTGCTGGCCACGGCGGTGCTGGCGGCGGACATCTGGCTCAGTCCGTCGCTGCCGGTGGTGATCATCTACACCGACTTCCTGTACGCGGCCACGCTGTACGGCTCACGACGCACGAGCCGGGTGATGATCGGCGTCGCCGCGCTGTCGGTGGTGGCGGTGCTCGCCGCGGTGCTGGTGCTCGCGCAGCAGTGGCGGGCGGCCGTGCTCGCCGCGGTCAGCCTGCTGCCGTTCGTCCTCACGCCGGTGTGGTGGGCGGCGAACGTCCGGCAGCAGCGCGACATCGCCGAGACCGAGCGGGCGAACGCCGCCCAGCTGGTGAAGATCGCGGAGCTGGACCGCCGGGCCGCGGTCGCCGCCGAGCGCGGGCGGATGGCGCGTGACCTGCACGACGTGATCGCCGGGCACCTCTCGGCCATCGCGATCCAGTCGGAGGCGGCCCTGTCGATGCCCGATGCGAAGCTGGCGAAGGCGGTACTGAAGTCGGTGCGGGAGAACAGTGTCAGTGCCTTGGCGGAGATGCGCGCGATGATCGGGCTGCTCAAAGCCGACGGCGGGGATCCGGAAACGACCGCGCCGGCCCGGCTCGCGGAACTGGCCAAACTGGTGGAGTCGGCGCGGGCGAGCGGGCTCCAGGTGCGCGTCGGGTCCACTGTGGACGACGGTGTGCCGCTGCCGGCGGCGGTCGACCTGACCGCGTACCGGATCGCCCAGGAGGCGCTGACCAACGCGGTCAAACACGCCCCGGACGGCCAGGTCGACGTCGACGTCAGCTTCTTCGACGGCGTCCTCGCGGTCGAAGTCCGCAACGACGTGCACCACCCGTACCGCCCCGCCGACGGCGCCGGCACGGGCCTGCTGAACATGCGCGAACGGGCGGACGCGGTGGGCGGGCGGCTGACCGCGGGCCCGGCCGACGACGGCTGGCTCGTCCGCGCGGAGCTGCCGGTGAGCGAGCCCCGATGACGGTCAGGGTCCTGGTCGCCGACGACCACGAAGCCATCCGGTTCGGCCTCACCACCATCCTCGGCCACGCCGACGGCATCGAGGTCGTCGGCGAGGCCGCCGACGGTGCCGCCGCCGTGCGGCAGGCCCGGGCGTTGCGGCCGGACGTCACCCTGATGGACGTCCGGATGCCGGGCACCGACGGCATCACCGCCACCCGCGAGCTGGTCGCCGAAGGGCTTTCGCAGGTGCTCGTGCTGACCACGTTCGACCTCGACGAGTACGTGCAGGGCGCGCTGCGGGCCGGGGCCGCCGGGTTCCTGCTCAAGTCCATCGAAGCGCCACGGCTGATCGAGGCCGTGAAGCTCGTCGCGGCCGGCGAAGGCGTGCTCGCCCCGCAGGTCACGCGGCGGCTGATCACCGCCTTCGCTGCGGCCGCTCCACAGCAGGCGCCCGTCCCGCACGGCTTCGGCGACCTCACCGAGCGCGAGCGCGAGGTGCTCGGCTGCCTCGGCGAGGGCCTGTCCAACGCCCAGATCGGCACCCGGCTGTACATCGGCGAGACCACCGTGAAGACGCACGTCTCGCGCGTGCTGGCCAAGCTCGACCTGCGCTCCCGGGTGCAGGCCGCGATCCTCGCCCAGGAGAACGGCCTGACCCGGGAAAACGCGGGCGCCGCCGATCTGCGGGAGCGCCCATGACCTTTTAACTTCTCCTCATGGGTGAGCGGCGAACGCTGAACGTGGACGAGGTCCTGGACCGTCAGGACTCCGGGGAGCTCAAACGGCGGCTGCGTGGGCGCGACCTGGTCGGGTTCGGCGTCGGGATCATCATCGGCACCGGCATCTTCACCTTGGCGGGCGTCGAAGCGAAGACCCACGCGGGACCGGCCGTGACGCTGTCGTTCGTGCTCGGCGCGGTCGTCGCCGGGCTCGCGGCGCTGTGCTACGCCGAGCTCGCCTCCAGCGTCCCGACGGCGGGAAGCGCTTACACCTACGCCTTCGCGACCCTCGGCGAGGTGTTCGCCTGGATCATCGGCTGGGACCTGCTGCTGGAGTTCGCGCTCGGTGCCGCCGTGGTGTCGCGCGGCTGGTCGGGGTACCTGGCCAACCTGTTCGGGCTGGCGCCGGAGTGGTTCGGCGAGGACGCGAAGGTCAACATCGGCGCGGTGCTCATCATCGGCGTGCTGACCGTCGTCGCCGTGCTGGGCATCAAGGAGTCGGCCTGGCTGACCAACCTGCTGGTGTGCGTGAAGGTCGCGGTCTGCGTGCTGGTGCTCGCGGTCGGTCTGTTCTTCGTCCGCAGCGCCAACCTGACGCCGTTCATCCCGCCGGCGCAGGCGCCGGAAGCCGGCACGACGGTGCTGGAGCAACCGGTGGTCCAAGCGGCGCTGGGCCTCGAGCAGTCGGTCTTCGGCATCGCCGGGATGATCACCGCGGCCGCTGTGGTCTTCTTCGCCTACACCGGCTTCGAAGCGCTCGCGAACCTTGGCGAGGAGACGCTGAACCCGCGCAAGGACCTCAGGGTCGGCATCCTCGGCGCGCTGGGTGTGTGCGCGCTGCTCTACATCGGCGTCTCGATCGTGCTGACCGGCATGATCCCGTTCACCGACATCGACACGGGCGCGCCGCTGGCCGACGCGTTCGACCGGGTCGGCCAGCACTGGGTGGGCGCGCTGATCTCACTCGGGGCGGTGACCGGGCTGACGTCGGTGATGATGGTCGAGCTGGTCACGATCGGGCGGATCGGGTTCGCGATGGGCCGCGACGGCCTGCTGCCGAAGGCGCTCGGCACCGCGCACCCGCGCTGGGGCACCCCGCACCGGATGACCATCAGCGGCGCGGCGCTGATCGCCGTGCTGGCCGCGTTCATCCCGATTTCCGAGCTGGCCGACATGGTGAGCATCGGCGCGCTGTCGGCGATGATCATCGTGGCCGTGGCGGTCCCGGTGCTGCGCCGCCGCCGTCCCGACCTGGACCGGCCGTTCAAGGTGCCGTTCTCCCCGGCGGTCCCGGCCGTGGCCGCGCTGGCGTGCCTGTACCTGATGCTCAACCTCAACGTGCTCACGTGGATCCGGTTCGCCGCGTGGCTGGTGATCGGCCTGGTGCTCTACTTCGCCTACGGCCGCCGCCACTCCCGCTTCGCCCCCGGATCACCGGTCAGTCCCAAAAGGACGGACTGAGCCCGGCGGTGCGAGCCGCCGCGCGGACCACGCCGGCCTGGTCGGCGTCGACGACCACGAGGACGCCGAGCCCGGCCAGCGCCGCCGTCATCCATTCGACCGGCTGGTCGTGGCGGCCGTTTTCGCCCAGCGAGGGGTAAGTGTCCACAACGGACAGCAGGGTGCCCTCGGCGCCGATGCGGATGCCCGCCACGAGCACGAATTGGCCGCCGGGCGGGCGCCAGCGGGACGTCCACAGTGGCGGGACGCCGGTGTCGAGGTAGTCGAGCAACGCGCGTTCCGGGGTGTCGTGGGCGCCGAGCTCGGCGCCGTCGATCCGGGCGAGCACCGCGACGCGCGGGACGTCCCACAGTCCCACGAGCAGGTCGAACAGCGACCCGGTGGTCCACTCCCCCGTCACCGGGACGCCGGTGAGAGCGCCCCGCGACAGCGACCCGACGGCCGACGCCAGCCCGGAAACCCGGGTGCCGGCCGCGGCCGGGTCGTCGACGACCGGCAGCGGCAGCCGGAAGCCGCGGCGGCCCGCCTCCCGCGGTGGGCGCACGACCGGCCCCCGGACCGTGCCCGCGGCCGCCGCGACGGCGTCCTGGTCGGGCACGTCGAGCCCGGCCGCCCGCAACGCGGCGAGCCCGCAGAACGCCGCGGCCAAGCCGTCCTTCTGGGGCAGTTCCGCCTGGGCCACCGCGGCCAGCCGGGCCCCGCCCGGCAGCCACCGCACCCCGGACAGGTCGAGCTGCCCGCCGTCGATCCCCGAAGACATCGGTCCCCTCAGTAGCGCCAAAGGTGGGCGGCGACGATCTCGTCGGCCGTGCGTTCGGCCGCCCACGCCGCGTCGGAAGCCCGGACCGCGCGGAAGGCACCCAGCAGCTCGTCGCCGAGCACGCCGGTGATCCGAGGCGACGCCACGAGCGCGGCGTCCTGTTCGGCGGGGTCCGCCGGCAGCCGGCGCACCCCGCGGGCTTCCCGGTCCTCGTCCGGCCAGCCGCCCGGGTCTTCGCCGATCGGCTCGGGCAGCGCGGGCGCGTCCTCGATGCCGGCCATCCCGGCGGCGAGCACGACGGCCAGCGCGAGGTACGGGTTGGCCGAGGCGTCGGACGTCTTGAGCTCGACGTTCGCGTGGCCGGCGCCCAGCAGCGCCGAGCCGGGGACGTACCGCAGGGGCGCCTCCCGGTTTTCGACGCCCCAGAACGCGTACGCACCCGCGAAGTAGCCGGGCCGCAGCCGCAGCGTCGAGGGGACGCTCGGCGCGGTGATCGCGGTCAGGGCCGGCAGGTCGCGCAGCAGCCCGGCGAGGTAACCCGCCCCTTCGCCGGCCGGCCGCCCGTCTCCGTCGAGCAGGTTGCGTCCCTTGCGGTGGACCGAGGTGTGCAGGTGCCAGCCGTTGCCGGCCGCGCCGAGACCGATCAGCGGGGCGAAGCTGACGGCGAGGCCGTGCACGCGCGCGGCGGCGTGGATGGTCTGGCGGGCGAGCAGCTGGTCATCGGCGGCGGAGACCGGATCGGTGGCGGCCAGCGACAGCTCCAGCTGCGCGACACCGTACTCGGCGTGCAGCTGGCCGATCCGCAGGCCGTTGGCCGCGAAGTCGTGCAGGAGGGCCCCGACGAAGCCGTCGAGCGCGACGAGGGCGTGCGGGCTGTAGGCGGGCCCGGCGTGCCCGGGCGAGGCCAGGACGTCGGGGCTGCCCGCGGGCGCGACGGCGAACTCCAGCTCGTAGCCGGCCCGGAACTCGAGCCCGCGCCGGGCACCCTCGGCGACCTGTGCTTCCAGGACGGCCCGCTGGCAGTAGGGCCAGGGATCGCCGTCCCGGGTGAGCTGCCGCACGGGCGCCCAGGCGAGGGCGGGCTGCCCGGCCAGCCGCCGCAGCCGCTCGATCACGGGCACGAGCCGGACGTCCCCGGACGGCGTCGCGAGGCCGGGGTGGGCGTAGGTGATGGCGTCGTGGCTGTCGAAGACGGCGAAGAGCGAGGTCGCCCCCACGCCGCGAGAGGCGGCATCGGCCAGCCCGGCCACGGGCACGATCCGCGAGCGCGGGATGCCGTTGTTGTCCGCCCAGGCGAGGTGCACCCCACCCACTCCGGCGGCGGCGAAGTCCTTCGCCGCGGCCGACGCCGCCTTGGTCATGGCCACCCGCTTCCCTGCCGCCCGGGGTAAGTATCCCGGGCGGGCGCGGCGGAGGCCATCACGATCCGGCCCTGGGGAACCGGTCCGGCCCGAGTCCGCCCAGCGCGGGGTGGCCCGAACCGAAGCCGCGCGGCTCAAGGTGGCCCGAACCGAAGTGGCCCGGCCGCCCCACCGCAGAGCCCTCCCTCCCTGGGGCCCGCCCCGCTCCAGCGTATCGAGGGCGACCGACGAAACCCGCCGGAAACAGGCCGCCGAGGACGGGTTGTCCACATCACGGGCAGCCTGTGGACAGGCCCCCTCGATCGCCCACCCTCACCCCGGCAGCTCCGTCCCCCGAGCCCCGGCCCCCTCCCGGCTCCTCAACGCCACTCCCGCGACCACGGCCAGCGTCCCCACCGCCTCCGGCAGGCTCGGCACCTGTCCCAGCAGCGCGAAGCCCATCACGCCCGCGGTCACCGGCAGCAGCGCCAGCAGCGTCGCGAACCGAGCCTGGCCCACCCGCCGCAAAACCACCTGGTCAAGCGCGTACGGCACGACCGTCGACAGCACTCCGACCCCGATGCCCAGCAGCAGGAAGCGTGGCGAAGACCACACTTCGCCGGTACCCAACGCGAGCGGGGACAGCAGGAGCGTCCCCGCGGCGAAGCCGATCGCCAGGCTGTCGATGCCGTCGCCGTCGGTTGCCACGCGCTTGCCCAGCAGGATGTAGCCCGCCCAGGCCGCCGCTGCGCCCAGAGCGAACACCACTCCCCAGAAACTCCCGGCGAGGCGGACGTCCGCGATCGCCACCACCCCCGCGGCCACGAGGACCAGCGCGAGCACGTCCCGCGCCGTCCGGGACCCGAGCGCCGCCACCACCACCGGGCCGGCGAACTCCACCGCCACCGCCGTGCCCAGCGGCAGCCGGGCGATCGCCTCGTAGAAGAGCACGTTCATGCCCGCCGTCACGACGCCGAAGACGATCGCCAGCAGCAGCCGCCTGCCCCGCCAGGCGGCGCGGCCGGGGCGGCGCCAGGCCAGCAGGACCACCGCCGCGCCGAGGCAGCGGAGCCACGCGACCCCGGCCGGGGTCGCGTGGCCGAAAAGCTCGACCGCCACCGCCGCTCCGGCGTACATGGAAATTCCGCTGAGAACGAACAAGAGCGGAGCGGGGACCGCGGAAAGCCCTCGCGGGGATGTCACCGTACTCACGAGCCCATGGTGCCTGAGCACCGAAAACGTAACTCTCCGGGTATTCGTCTCCTGCATTGCGGGACACGGTTACGGCATCCGGGGTAAATCGACGTGACTCAGGTCCCACCGGCGCGGGAACACTTGCGAGCCGCGAAACGTCTGGAACAGTGGAAGCACGAACACCGCGGAGCCGGAGGCGATCGCCGTCACCGGCAGCAGTCCGAAGTGGGCGTAGCTGGATCGATGGCACCGGGCAACCGGTGCCGGGACGGAGGGAGACCCCCATGACAACGCCGACGCTCACCCGCCCCGAACTGACCGCCGCCGACCGCTGTGACCGGTGCGGAGCAGCAGCTCAGGTACGAGCCATCCTCAGCACTGGTGGCGAACTGCTCTTCTGCGGGCACCACGCCCGCGAGCACGAGGCCAAGCTCAAGGAAGTGTCCGCCGACATCCAGCGGTAACACAGACGAACGAAAGGCGGCCGGTGCGCACAGGCGCCGGCCGCCTTTCTGCATCTTGCAGAATGCGTGGCCGAAATCACGGTCCGGTCGCGAAACGTCCCGGTTCCGGACACGGAATCGGACAGGAAATCAGACAGAATCCAGCACGACTTCGAACGCCACCTCGGCGGCGCCGAGCAGCTTCCCGTCGCCCCCCAGTGCCGAGCTGACGATGCGCGTGCCGCCGACGGCCCGGCTCACCAGGCTGCGCCGGCGCACCTCCGTGCCGACGCGCTGCAGCACCGCCTCCGGCAGCACCGTCAGCAGGTCGCCGAGGACCACCAGCTGCGGCCCCAGCAGGTTGACGACGTTGATCAGCCCCAGCGTCAGCCACTCGGCGAACTCCTCGAGCCGCGTCAGCGCCGCCTCCGGGTGCCGGCCCAGCTCGCGCAGCTCGAACAGGATCGCCCCGCGCGGGGTGTCCTCGGCCAGCCCGAGCGCCCGGCACAGCGCCGCTTCGCCGACCTCGGTCTCCCAGCAGCCGCTGCTGCCGCAGTAGCAGGGCCGTCCGTCCGGCCGGATCACCATGTGCCCGATCTCGCCGACGTACCCCGAGCCGCCGCGCAACGCCGAGCCTTCGGCGATGACGCCGCCGCCGACCCCGACGTCCGCCGAGATGTACACCACGTCGGACGCCCCGCGGGCCGCCCCGCGCAGGTGCTCGGCGACCGCGCCGAACTCGGCGTCGTTGCCGACGAGGATCGGGATCTGCAGCACCCCGCCGAGCCGTTCGCCGAGCGCGACGTCGGTCCAGCGCAGGTTCGGGGCCTCGTGCACGTACCCGTCCGCCCGCCGGACGACGCCGGGCACCGACACCCCGGCCGCCACCGGGCTCACGTCCAGGTCACCGGCCAGGATGGCCGTCGACTCGATGACGTGGGTGATGACCTCTTCGGGCTGACCCATCCGGCCGCGCAGGTTCCAGCTGTTGCGGCCCAGGATCTGCCCGCCCAGCCCGACCAGGGCGATCGCGACGTGCTCGACCTGCAGGTCGACCGCGAGCACGACCGCCGCGTGGGGCTGGGGCAGGACCAGGAGCGAGGGGCGGCCCGCCCCTCGTCCCGGCCTCGGCACCTTTTCCTCGACGACGCCGGCTTCGGCGAGCCCGTCGACGAGGGTCTTGATCGTGCTCCGGTTGAGCCCCAGCTCGGCGGCCAGGGTCGCCCGGGTGCTCGGCCCGCCGACGTGCAGCAGGCGGAGCAGGGTCGTGCGGTTGTGCCGGCGCACCTCGTCCGGACGGGCGACGGGTGAACTGGACACGGGCTTGATCATCCCATGCTGGTTCAGCGCGCCGACGCAGCCGCGCGGCGCCGGGACAGCGCGTCGACCGTGGCGGCGAGCAGCAGGACCAGACCGGTGATGATGTTGACCACCGCGGCCGGCTGCTTGAGCAGGCCCAGGCCGTTGATCACGACGGCGATCACGAGCCCGCCGACCACGGCGTCGGACACGCGGCCCTTGCCGCCGAACAGCGACGTGCCGCCGATGACGGCCGAGCCCACCGCGAACAGCAGCGTGTTCAGGCCACCGGACTGCGGGCTGACCGAACCGACCTTCGACGCGGCGACGATGCCGCCGATGGCCGCGACCGCCGAGCCGATGACGAACACGCTCGCCCGGATCTTCGGCACGTCGATACCGGCGCGGCGGGCGGCTTCCTTGTTGCCGCCGACCGCGTAGACGTACCGGCCGTACTTGGTCCGGTTGAGCACGTAGGTCCCGGCCACCAGCAGCACCAGCATGACCGGGATGACGTACGGGACGCCCTCGATCGTGACGACCGCCTTGTTCGGCGAACGGTTGATCGTCAGCAGCCAGGTGCCCACCGCCGACAGCACGACGAGCGCGCCGACCTTGACCATCACCAGTGTCGTCGGCTGGACGACCAGGCCGCGCTGGAGCCGCTTGAAGTGGCTGATCAGCGTGATCACGGCGAACCCGCCGGCGGCGACGAGGAAGAAGATCCAGCTGCCCAGGATGTTCAGGTTGCCGTTGGCGATCTTGTACAGGACGTCCGAGTTGCTGATGCCGATCGTGCCGCCTTCACCGATGAACTGCAGCAGGACGCCCTGCCACACGATGAACAGCGCCAGCGTCACGACGAAGGACGGCATGCCGATCTTCGACACGAGGAAGCCGGTGATGCAGCCGATCGCGGTGCCGACGCAGATGGCCAGCAGCATCTCGAGCCAGGGGTTGGCCGGGACGCCGATCGCGACGATCAGCAGGCCGAGCAGCGAAAGCCCGGCACCGGCCCAGATCCGCTGGTAGGCCGACAGCAGCATGGCCACGGCGAGGACGCCGATGAACGTGATGAACACGCCGGTGCCCAAGGTGCCCAGCAGGTTCCCGGCGTGCACGTAGTGCAGGGCCATCACGGACGCGGCGACACCGGAGGCCACGCCGGCGGCGAGGTCGATCTCGCCGAGCAGCAGCACGAACACGATGCCCATCGCGATGATGATGACGCCGGCGCCCTGCGGGAACACGTTGGCGATGTTGGCCAGCGTGAAGAAGTTGTCCGACAACGCGCTGAACAGGATGACCAGCACGAGCAGGCCGAACAGCGACGGCAGCGCGCCGAGTTCACCGGCCCGCAGGCGGGCGAAGTAGTCGCGGACCGCCTCGCCGGTTGACATCGATGTCGTGTCGATGCCGAAGTCGGTGATGGCCGCGGAGGGGTTCTGGATCTGCGCGAGCGCTTCGGCGGGGGTGCCGACCTCGGGCTTGGCAGGGGTTTCAGTCATTTCCGGTTCTTTCTTCCCGCTCACAGGACCACGGCTTCGGGCCGGGCCAGGCCGAGGTCACCGGAGCGACCGGCGGTGATCAGTTCCACGACCTGGCCGTGGGTGACGTCCTTCGTGTGTACCTCGGCGACGAGCCGGCCGAGGTAGAGCACGGCGATGCGGTCGGCGACCTCGAACACGTCGGCCATGTTGTGGCTGATCAGCACGACCCCGAGCCCCTGCTCGGCCAGCCGGCGGACCAGGTCGAGCACCTGCCGGGTCTGCGCGACGCCGAGGGCGGCGGTCGGCTCGTCGAGCACGACGACCTTGCTGTTCCACAGCACCGACTTCGCGATGGCGACGGTCTGGCGCTGGCCACCGGACAGCGAGGAGACCGGCGTGCGGACCGACTTGACGGTCCGGACCGACAGGGAGGCCAGCGTCTCGCGAGCGGCCTTCTCCATGCTGGCTTCGTCGAGCTTCCACGAACTGCCGCGCTCGCGGCCGAGGAACATGTTCTGGACGATGTCGAGGTTGTCGGCGAGCGCGAGGTCCTGGTAGACGACCTCGATGCCGAGCTCGGCCGCGTCCTTCGGGCCGCGGATGTGGGCGTCCTCGCCGTTGAACCGCACGGCCCCCGAGTCGTACGGGTGGATGCCGGCGATGCACTTGACGAGCGTCGACTTACCGGCGCCGTTGTCGCCGACCAATGCGGTCACTTCGCCCGCACGCACGTCGAAGTCCACGTCGTGAAGGACGTGGACCGGGCCGAAACTCTTGTTCAGGCCCTTGATCTCGAGAATGGGCTCACTCATGGATGGGCTTTCTCCTGGGTGGGGACCGGGCCGGGACGCGCCGTCGGGGTGCGCGTCCCGGCCCGGCTGTTCATGGGGTACTGCGCCGTTCGGTACCGATCCGACCACAGCCACGGCCGAATCGACCCGTAGCAACGGTTACGTCCCGCTCGGGGGGCGGCCTACTTTTGGCCGGATCGGTACCGGGGCTCAGGAGATGCCGAGCGAGCTGCACTTGGCGGCGAGGTCGCCACCGCAGATCTCGGTCGTCTTCACGTAGCCCTGGGTCACGACGGTCTTGACGTCCTTCGCCAGGATCGTCGTCGGCGTGAGCAGCACCGACTTGATGTCGCGGTTGTTCTTCGGGTCGTGCAGCTTGCCGGTCGCGATGGCGTCGGCCGCGGCCTTGTCGCCCTTGGCCAGCGCGGCGGCCAGCTTCGCGGTCGCCTCGGCCTCTTCCTTGATCGGCTTGAAGACGGTCATGTACTGCTCGCCGCGCATGACCGCCATCAGGCCGTCGGCGGTGGCGTCCTGGCCCGTGACCGGGATCTTGCCGTTGAGGCCGTTCTTCTTGAGGATGGTGATGACCGCGCCGGCCAGGCCGTCGTTCGCCGCGACGACGCCGTCGACCTTGCCGCCGTTGGCGGTGAAGATCTGCTCGAACGTCGTGCCGCCGAGCTGGTTGTCCCAGTCGTTGATCGGCTGCTTCTGGATCCGCTTCAGCTTGCCGGAGGTGAACAGCGGCTCGAGAACGGAGTCCTGGCCCCTGGTGAACAGGGTGGCGTTGTTGTCGGTCGGGGCGCCCTCGATCTGGACGACACCCGCACCCGCCTTGTCCTTGAGCGCGTCGGCCATCGCCTGGCCCTGCAGCTGGCCGACCTTCTCGTTGTCGAACGAGACGTAGTACTCGGCGCTGCCGCCGAGGCTCGGGCGGTCGTAGTCGATGACCGGGATGCCCGCGGCCTTCGCCTTGGCCTCGACCGCGGCACCGACGGCCGGGTCGGACGGGGCGATGATCAGGGCCTTGACGCCGGAGCTGATGAAGCCGTCGGCCAGGGTGGTGAACTTCTGGCTGTCGCCCTGGGCGTTCTGGACGTCGGCGTCGAAGCCCTGCGCCGCGAGGGCGGCCTGCAGCATCGGCTTGTCGAAAGCTTCCCAGCGGGCCGAGCTGGCGGTCTCCGGCAGGATGACGCCGACCTTGCCGCTGGCGCCGCCACCGGCGGCCGGGGCGGACGAGGAAGCGGAGTTGCTCCCCGTGCCCCCGCTGTTCGAACTGTTGGTACCACAGGCGGTCAGCGCCAGGCCGGCGCTCACCGTCGCGGCGAGGAGGGTAAGGGTTCTGCTGCGCATCCTCGTTCCTTCCGGATCCAAGCATTGGTGACGAGCGGCCGTCGGCGTGTGCTTCGGGCCGGCGAGACGGCGATCCGGGGAGGCCCGGCGCACCGTCGCGCATATGTTGTGGGCGACAACATATGCCGCTGAGCGGCTGCGGGGAAGATAGCTGGATCGATTAAATGACACCAATTGGACACGGTTCGGCAACACGGGCTGAACCTCGCCCGGAAAGAGTAGATCCGCTGACGATGTGATCGCCAGCACTTACCCTGTGTCACAACTGCGGTTTTTGCCGCCCTGAAGGTACTCCGGCCGCCGAATACCGCGTGCACCGAGCGCGACCTTGCCGGAGCGGGTGGTGAAGCCACCTCATGCGGCCGCGTCTGGTCGCTGACTTGCGATCTTTTCGGGTGGCCGCTCCCGCGCCGCTCCCGAGCGCGGGCAGCCGGACCGCCGGACGTGACAAGAAAACACTCAGCGTCACAAGAAGGTCGGAAACGGACGGTGACGGCCGAACTTCAGCCCGTCGGGCGACACGGCGACGGCTCGTCGCGGGTCACCCGGCCGCTGCCCGCGTGTCCGGAGGCGGTCACCAGGAACGCAGCGTGACGATCCGCTCCTCGAGCTGTTCGACGGTCGCCATGGCGGTCACCGGGCCACCGCACACCCGGCGCAGCTCGTTGTGGATCGCGCCGTGGGGCTTCTTCGTGCGGTGGTGGTACATGCCCACCAGCGCGTTCAGTTCTTTGCGCAACGCGCCGAGCCGCTCGCTCACCGACTGGGAGCGGGCCGGCGGGGCCTGCGCCGGCTCCTCCTTCGCGGGCTTGCGGCGCTTGCCGTCCGCGATCTGTTCCTCCTGCCGCTTGCGCAGCAGGGCGCGGACCTGGTCGGGCTCCAGCAGGCCGGGCAGGCCCAGGTACTCCTGCTCCTCGTCGGAGCCGGAGAACACCGCCGTGCCGAACGAGTTGCCGTCGTAGATCACCTGGTCGAGCTCGGCCGAGGCCCCCAGGGACGTGAACGCCTTCTCCTCCTCGCCCGGCTCGTCCTCGGTGCGGTTGGCCTGAGCGAGGAGCTCGTCCTCCCAGCCTTCCTTCTCCCGGTGCGGCTTGCCGAGCACGTGGTCGCGCTGCGCCTCCAGCTCGCTGGCCAGCTCCAGCAGCACGGGCACCGACGGCAGGAAGACGCTCGCCGTCTCGCCCTTCTTCCGCGCCCGCACGTACCGGCCGATCGCCTGGGCGAAGAACAGCGGGGTCGACGCGCTCGTCGCGTACACCCCGACGGCCAGCCGCGGGACGTCGACGCCTTCGGAAACCATCCGGACCGCGACGATCCAGCGTTCGTTGGTCTCGGAGAACTCCTTGATCCGGCCCGAGGCCTTCGGGTCGTCCGAGAGCACCAGCGTCGGCATCTCCCCCGAGATGCGCTCGAGGATCTTCGCGTAGGCCCGCGCGGTGTCCTGGTCGGTGGCGATCACCAGACCGCCCGCGTCCGGCACGCTCTGGCGGACCTGCGACAACCGGGTGTCGGCGGCCTGCAGCACCGCCGGGATCCACTCGCCCGCCGGGTCGAGCGCCGTGCGCCACGCCCGCGCGTTCTGCTCCGCGGTCAGCGGCTCGCCGAGCCGCGCGGTGAACTCCTCGCCCGCGCTGGTGCGCCAGGAGGCCTCGCCCGAATACGCCAGGAAGACGACCGGCCGGACCACGCCGTCGGCCAGCGCGTCCGCGTAGCCGTAGGAGTGGTCGGCCTTGCTGCGCTGGAAGCCGCCCGCGTCCGGCTCGTAGGTGACGAACGGGATGGCCGAGTCGTCGGACCGGAACGGCGTCCCGGTCAGCGACAGGCGCCGCACGGCCGGGGTGAAGGCCTCGCGGATCGCGTCGCCCCAGGACTTCGCGTCGCCGCCGTGGTGGATCTCGTCGAGGATCACGAGCGTCTTGCGGTTCTCGGTGCGCACCCGGTGCAGCGTCGGGTGCGCCGCCACCTGGGCGTACGTCACCGCGACGCCGTTGTAGTCCGACGAGGTGACGCCGGTGGTGTTGCGGAAGTTCGAGTCGATCTGGATGCCGGCCGCGGCCGCCGAAGCGGCCCACTGGTGCTTGAGGTGCTCGGTCGGGGTGACGATGGTGACCGCCTCGATCGTGCGGTCGCTGAGCAGCTCCGCGGCGATCCTCAGGCCGAACACCGTCTTGCCGGCGCCCGGCGTCGCCACCGCGAGGAAGTCCTTCGGCTTCTGGGTCAGGTACTTGGTGAGTGCCCGCCGCTGCCACGCCCGCAGCGGGCGCGCGGTCGAGTCCTTCTCCGCGGGAGGCGCCCCGAGCTGCGTCTCCGTCATCGCCGGTCCTCCCCCTCACTCAGGTGCTTCAAGTGCTGTGACGTGCGAAAACCCTCACTGTGGCACCGGCTTCGGCCATGACGACCCGGCTGGCGGCTGCGGTGAGGGCACCGGAGCGAGTCTACCGGCCGGGTCCGACAGTTCCCGGCACCGGCACGGGTGAGGTTCCCCGACACGCCCGGCCGCACGGGGCGTGACGAGCCAAATCAGCACCGATGGACCATGCTGGACACGTCATGGGTGAGGTGCAGCCGTCCGGAGCGACGAAGGTGGCCCGCAAGGGGCCGTGGCGTCTCCTCACGCGCACGCTCGGCAAGGCCTGGGGCGGCAACATCTTCTCCGAAGCCGCCGAAGCGGCCTTCTGGCAGACGCTGTCGCTGCCGCCGTTGCTGCTGGGGCTGCTCGGCAGCCTGGGCTTCGTCGGCGAGTGGTTCGGCCAGGACGTCGTGGCGGCCGTGCACGACCGGATCATCGGCTTCTGCAAGACGGTCTTCAGCAGCAACGCCGTCCACGACATCATCGAGCCGACCGTGAACAGCATCCTCACCGTCGGCAAGGGCGAGATCGTCTCGGTCGGCTTCCTCATCTCGCTGTGGGCGGGTTCGTCGGCGATGTCGTCGTTCGTGGACGCGATCACCGTCGCGCACGACCAGTACGGCGTCCGCAACGACGTCTGGCAGCGGATCTTCGCGCTCCTGCTGTACCTGTGCGGCCTGGTCATCCTCGTGGTCGGGCTGCCGCTGCTGGCGATCGGCCCCGACCTGCTGCCGGAGTTCTTCCCGGCGGCCTGGCGCCCGACCGTGACGTCGTGGGTGAGCGCGCTGTACTTCCCCGCGCTCGGTGCGATGATCACCCTCGCGCTGACCACGTTGTACAAGCTCGCGCTGCCGCGGAAGCTGCCGTGGCACCGCGGGCTGCCGGGCGCGGTGCTCGCCATGGTCGTGTTCCTGCTGTCCTCGGTCGGCCTGCGCGTCTACCTGAACTGGATCACCAAGACCGGCTACACCTATGGCGCGCTCGCCGCGCCGATCGCGTTCCTGCTGCTGATGTTCTTCATCGGGCTGGCCGTGGTCGGCGGCGCGTACTTCAACAGCGCGATCCAGGAACTGTGGCCGGCGAAGGCGACCCGGCGGCAACGGCGCAAGTGGCGGCGGCTGGAGATGGAACGCGCCTCGGAGCGGCTGCGCTCGGAGGAGGGCCGCAAGCGGTGGGACCGCACGACCACGCCGCTGCGGCGCCCACCCGCCGAAGACGTCGCCGACAACGGTGCCGAGCCGTCCGAAGAGGACACTTCGTCACCGAGCGCGCCGGAACCGGCACCCAGCGCAGCCCAGGGGCACGGGTCCGCCGAAGGGAGGACCCGGAATCCACCCTCAGGCTGAGTCGCTCCTCAGCAACGCCATGAAAGGCTCTCCCGGTCGTTGACGCGCGGCACCGGTCGCCCGCGTCGTTTCCGAGGGGGTTCCACGTCATGTCCGTGCTGGCCAGATTGAGCCTGCGCAACCGAAGCCTGATCGGCCTGCTCGCGCTGGTGGTCGTCGGCTTCGGCGCCTTCGCGCTGCCGCAGCTCAAGCAGCAGCTGTTCCCGTCCCTGCAGTTCCCGCAGGCCCAGATCGTCACGGCGTACGCGGGGGCGTCGCCGGACGCGGTCGACCGGCAGGTCTCCGAGCCGCTCGAGGGCGGCCTCCAGGGGCTCAAGGGCCTGGAGCAGGTCACCTCGACGTCTTCGGACGGCGTTTCGCGGGTCGTCGCCCGGTTCGAGTTCGGCACGGACATCGACGCCGCCGTCTCGCAGATCCAGCAGGTGGTGAACCAGGTCCGGCCACGGCTGCCGCAGAACACCGAGCCCGCCGTGTCCGCGGGCAGCACCGACGACCTGCCGGTGGTGCTGGTCGCCGCGGGCACCACCGGTGACCCGCAGGCGCTCGCGCCCGCGCTGACCGACCAGGTCGCGCCGGAGCTGCGGAAGATCGACGGCGTCCGCACGGCGACCGTCACCGGCGTGCGCCAGCCGCGCGTCACGATCACGCTCGACTACGCGAAGCTCGCCGCCGCGGGCGTCGACCCGGCGTCGATCGCGACCACACTGCAGACGGCGGGGGCCGCGGTGCCGGCCGGGACGCTGACCGAGAACGGCAAGACGCTGTCGGTGCAGGTCGGCGGCGGGCCGACCACTGTGGACACGCTCCGCAACCTGTACCTGACCCCGGGTTCCGCCCGGACGGGCGCCCCGGCGGGTGGTCCGGTGAAGCTGGGTGACGTCGCCGACGTCCAGGCCGGGTTCGCGCCGCCGACGTCGATCACGCGCACCAACGGAAAGCCCAGCCTCGGCCTCTCGGTCACCATGGTGGACAACGGGAACGCCGTCGCGATCTCCGACGCGGTCCGGGACAAGCTGCCGGACCTGGCGAAGAAGACCGGCGCCGAGATGAGCGTCGTGTTCGACCAGGGCACCCCGGTGAAGGACGCGATCAGCGGCCTGACCACCGAAGGCCTGCTGGGACTGGCGTTCGCCGTCCTCGTCATCCTGCTGTTCCTGCTGTCGGTGCGCTCGACGCTGGTGACTGCGGTGTCGATCCCGCTGTCGGTCGTCGTCGCGCTGCTGGCGCTGTGGACCGGCGACCTGTCGCTCAACCTGCTCACCCTGGGCGCGCTGACGATCGCGATCGGCCGGGTGGTCGACGACTCGATCGTCGTGCTGGAGAACATCAAACGACATCTGGCCTACGGCGAGGAAAAGGACCGGGCGGTGCTCGACGGCGTCCGCGAGGTGGCCGGCGCGGTCACTTCGTCCACGCTGACGACCGTCGCGGTGTTCCTGCCGATCGCGTTCGTCGGCGGGTTCGTCGGCGAGCTGTTCTCGCCCTTCGCGATCACCGTGACGGTGGCGCTGCTGGCTTCGCTGCTCGTGTCGCTGACCGTGGTTCCCGTGCTGGCGTACTGGTTCCTGAAGCGGCCCGCGGTCCCGGCGGACGCCGTCGAGGCCGAGCGGGCGCGCGAAGCGGCCGTCGAGAAGGAACGCCGCGGCCTCCTGCAGCGCGCCTACCTGCCGGTGATCCGGTTCGCGACCAAGCGGCGGCTGACCGTCGTCCTGCTGGCCCTGCTGATCTTCGCGGGCACGGTCGGGCTCGCGACGCGGCTCGACACGAACTTCCTCGACCAGTCCGGCGGGACGACGCTGAACATGACGCAGAAGCTGCCCGCCGGCACCGGCGTCGAGGCGAAGGAGAAGGCGGCCACGGCGGTCGAGCAGGCACTGGCCGCCGAGCCCGCGGTGCAGACGTACCAGGTCAGCATCGGCGGGGGCGGCGCGTTCGGCTTCGGCGGGGGCACCTCGACGAGCATCTCGGTCACCGTCGCCAAGGACACCGACCTCGACGCGCTGTCGGACCGTCTGCGCGCGAAGCTGGCGTCGCGGCCCGAGCTGGGCGAGATCAAGATCGGCGCGGACGCGTCCGGGTTCAACTCCGACCAGATCTCGGTGACGGTGACCGCGCCGTCGGAGGCCGCGCTGAAGCCGGCGTCCGACCAGGTGCAGCAGGCGCTGCGCGGGGTGGCCGGGCTGACCGAGGTGACCAGCGACCTGGCCGTCGGCTCGCCGCGGGTGCAGGTCGAGGTGGACGCCGCCGCGGCCGCCGCGCGCGGGCTGTCGGCGAGCACCATCGGGCAGATCGCCAACCAGGCGATCGCCGGGCGCACGGTGACGCAGCTGCCGGTGGACGGGCAGCGCACGGACATCGTCCTGCGCGCCGGAACGGCTCCGGTCACGGTCGACCAGGTGAAGGGCCTGCCGATCCCGGGCCCGGGCGGCGTCGTCCGGCTCGACGAGGTGGCCAAGGTGTCCACTGTGGACGGGCCGGCTTCGGTGCGCCGCACCGGCGGCGACCTGAGCACGACGGTGACCGCGAAGAACACCGGTGCCGACCTGAGCCAGACCACCGCGGACATCAAGTCCAAACTGGACGGCCTGACGTTCACCGGCGGCGCGGCGTACTCGCTCGGCGGCGTGAGCCAGGACCAGCAGGAGGCGTTCTCGAACCTGTTCCTGGCGCTGCTGGCGGCCATCGCGATCGTGTTCCTGATCATGGTCGCGACGTTCCGGAGCCTGATCCAGCCGCTGATCCTGCTGGTGTCGATCCCGTTCGCGGCCACCGGCGCGATCGGGCTGCTGCTGGCCACCGGCACCGCGCTCGGCCTGCCGTCGCTGATCGGCATGCTGATGCTGGTCGGCATCGTCGTGACCAACGCGATCGTGCTGATCGACCTGATCAACCAGTACCGCGCCGAGGGGATGAGCGTCGCCGACGCCGTCACCGAGGGCGGCCGGCGCCGGCTGCGGCCGATCCTGATGACCGCGGCGGCGACGATCTTCGCGCTGGTCCCGATGGCACTGGGCATCACCGGCCAGGGCGGGTTCATCGGGCAGCCGCTCGCCATCGTGGTGATCGGCGGCTTGGTCAGCTCGACGCTGCTGACCCTGGTGCTCGTCCCGACCCTCTACACGATGGTCGAGACCCGCAAGGAACGCCGCCACGCCCGGCGCGAAGCCCGCCGAACCCCGGCCCAGGCCCCGGAATCGGAGTCCCTGGACCCCGCCCCGACCGCCTGAACGGACGACACGCGCATCTGGGCGGACGACACGCGTACGCAGATGGACGACACACCGGATCCGAGTCGGGTCCGGCGTGTCGTCCGTTCAGGCACGCATGTTCGCCGTCTGGGTACGCGAGTTCGCCGTTACTGGCGGAAGCGGTAGGTCTTGCTGTCGAAGAGGATGCAGATGCCGGGGGACATCACGATCACGCGGAGCGTGGCGTCCCGCTCGTCGAAGTCGATGCCTTCGACCTCGAAGTTGCCGCTGCAGCCGCTGCGGAGCGGGAGCTGACCGAGCGAAGTGACGTGGCCGGTGACGTCCGAGCCGGCCAGCGGGCCGGCCAGGTCGACCTGGAGCAGCGGCTTCGTCGTGCCGAAGAGGCTGCCGTCCGGGTCGTCGGACGCGCAGAGCAGGCGGGTCGCGGTCTGGAAGTCGCAGCCCTGGACGTCGCGGACCGGGTGGTCGAGCCGGATCGCCGCGGCGTACGACAGGTTCTGCGCCGGGTTCGTCACCACGACGCCGGGCATCGGGTGCACCAGGAGCCGGTCCATGGTGCCCCACTCGCCCGCCACCAGCCAGCGCGCGTCGGGCGACACCGCGGCGAAGGAGTTGTTGTTCGCTTCCCACGACTCCAGCGCGTGCTGGTAGTTCGCCCACGAGCCGTCCGGGGCCTGGACGCGGAAGAGCTTCGCGCCGCGGTCGTCACGCTGGTAGGGCTCGACGTACCAGCCCTGGGCCGAACCCGGGTCGCCGACGTGGTTCCAGCCCCGCGAGTTGAGGTCCGCCGGGATCGTGCCGACCCCGGTGTAGCGGATCGTGGTCCCCGACGGCCGCACGATCGTGGCGAGCCCCTGACTCTCGTCGAGGGCCCGGGCGTTGTCGGAACCGACCTCCGTCCAGCCCGTGGCCGCCTGGGCCAGTGCGGGCGCGAACGCGGTGAGCAGGGCGACGACGGCGAGCACGATCCCGGTTCTGCGCATGACGCCTCCGGTCGGAGTGGGAAACCTGGCGAGCAGGATTTACCAGCACTCCGGGGCGTCGCACACCCGCCGAATGAAGGTTTTTCACGTTCGTTCGGCGATCTGTCCGATTCCGGACAGCACGAACACCCGGCGGGGCACCCGCCGGGTGTTCAGGCCGGGATCACTTCCCCGGACGGAGACTTTGGTAGATCTCCTTGCAGGCCGGGCAAACCGGCGACCCGGGCTTCGGCGACTTCGTCACCGGGAAGACCTCGCCGCACAGCGCCACCACGTGAGTGCCCATGACCGCGCTTTCGGCGATCTTGTTCTTCTTCACGTAGTGGAACATCTTCGGCGAGTCGTCGTCGGTGGTTTCGGTGCCCTCGGGCGTGGTTTCCGGCTTCGTCAGCGTCTCGGTGCTCACCCGGCCATTGTGCCCCAGTCCCGCCGAACCTCCCGCGATCGGCCCCCCGGCCTGGCAGGATCCACGACATGTTCCAGAAGGTGCTCGCGACGTTCGGCTCGGGCGGGGCGCGGATCGACGCCCGTCTGCTGGACCAGACCGCCGCTCCCAGCCGCCCGCTGCACGGCGAGGTGCTGCTGCTCGGCGGCGAGGTCGACCAGGAGATCAAGGGCCTCGCGGTGACGCTGCTGGCCCGCGTCCGGGTGCCCGGCGGCACCACCGAAGACCTGCCGTTCGGCACCCAGCAGCTGGTCGGCGGGGAGATCATCCACGCCGGCCGGCAGGTGCGGGTGCCGTTCGAGCTCGCCCTGCCCTGGGAGACGCCCGTGACCAGCGTCTACGCCAAGCCGCTGGCCGGCATGGCGATCGGCGTCCGGGCCGAGCTCGACCTGGCCGCGGCGGTGTCGGACCCGTTCGACGCCGACGCCGTCGCGATCGAGCCGCTCCCGGCGCAGAAGCGGGTCCTCGACGCGCTGAGCCGGATCGGCTTCACCTTCCGCGAGGCGGTCCTCGAGCAGGGCCGGGTCGACGGTGCCCGCCAGCAGCTGCCCTTCTTCCAGGAGATCCGCTTCGCGCCTTCACCGCGCTTCGCGAGCATCTTCTCCCAGGTCGCCGTCACCTTCCTGGCCTCGGCCGAGCGCACCGACGTCGTGCTGGAGGTCACCAAACGGGTCCGCGTGAGCAAGACCGGCGGGTTCGGCGGCCGCGGGCAGGACTTCCTCGGGATGTTCAGCGTGCAGCCGGACGTGAACTGGGAGAAGCAGCTCGACGACTGGCTCGACCAGGTGGCACGCCCGCGCGGGATCTTCGACTAGCCATGCGGTGGGAGGAAGCGATCACGGCGCTCGGCGGCGCGTCCGGTGCCTGGCCACGGCTCGAAGCCCGGTACGGCGAGCCGCACCGGCGCTACCACACGCTGGACCATGCGGCCGCCGTCGTCCGCGACTCCGCCTGGCTGGCCGGCGGCCTCGGCGCCACCGAGCGCGCGGAGGTCGCCGTCGCGGCCTGGACACACGACGTCGTGTACGACGCGAAGCCCGGCGAAGACGAACGCGTCAGCGCGGAGTGGGCCCGCGAAGCTCTGCAGGAGGCGAAGGTCGGCGAAGCTCACATCGAGCGTGTCGAAGGGCTGGTCCTGGCCACGATCAAGCACGACGCCCCAGCGGACGACCTCCTGGCCACCGCGCTCCTCGACGCCGACCTCGCCGTCCTCGGAGCACCCGAAAAGCAGTACGCGGCGTACGCCCGCGGAGTGCGTGAGGAGTACGCGAAGTACCCCGACGACGTCTGGCGCGAAGGGCGCATAGCCGTCCTCGAACGGCTGCTGTCCCGGCCGCTCTACCGCAGCGAAGCCGCGCGGACACGCTGGGCGACCACCGCGGAAAAGAACCTCACGGGCGAGCTGACCCACTGGCGCCGCGCGCGGGACGATCACCGATGATGGTCCCTCGTGACTACCGCACTCTCGCTGCACGAAGAGGTCGCCTCGGCGCTGCGTGACGGGCACCCCGTCGTCGCGCTGGAGAGCACCATCCTGTCCCACGGCCTGCCGCCGGGCCGCAACCTCGACGTCGCCCGCCGCCTCGAAGGCGTGGTCCGCGACGGCGGCGCCGTCCCGGCCACGATCGCGGTGCTCGACGGGCGGATCGTCGTCGGCCTCTCCCCCGCCGAGCTCGAGCGCGTCTGCGCGCCGGACGCCGGCCTGGACAAGCTGTCGCTGCGGGACCTCGGCCCGGCCGTCGGGCTCGGCCGCTCCGGCGCGACGACCGTGGCGAGCACGTCGGCGCTGGCCGCCGCGGCCGGGATCGGGATGTTCGCCACCGGCGGGCTCGGCGGCGTGCACGTCGGCGCCGCGCAGACCTGGGACGTCTCGGCGGACCTGGGCGTGCTGGCGAAGGTGCCGACCGTGGTCGTCTGCTCCGGCGTGAAGTCGGTGCTCGACATCCCGGCCACCCTCGAGGTGCTGGAGACGAACTCGGTGCCGGTGCTGGGCTACCGCACCGACGACTTCCCGGCGTTCTACCTGCGTTCGTCCGGGCACGCCGTGGGCTGGCGGGTCGACGACCCGAAGCAGGCCGCCGCCGTGATCGACGCGCACCGCGCCTACGCGGGTTCCGGTGTCCTGCTGGCGAACCCGATCCCCGTAGCGTCCGAAATGGACAGAGAGCTGCACGACCGGCTGCTCGCCGAGGGCCTCGCGCTCGTCGAAGAGCAGGACGTGCACGGCGCCGAGGTCACGCCGGTGCTGCTGGAGCACTTCCACACCGCCAGCGGCGGGGTGAGCATCGACGCGAACGAAGCACTGGTGCTCAGCAACGCGAAGCTGGCCACCGAGGTCGCGGTGGCGCTGGCATGAACGGGATCGTGGTGGTCGGCGACGCGGCCCTGGACGTGATCGCCCGGCACGACAAGCCGCTGCCGCACGGCGGCGACGCGCGCGCGAAGATCCGGTTCACCGGCGGCGGCGCGGGCGCCAACACGGCGCTGTGGCTGCGTTCCCTCGGCGCGGAGACGACGTTGCTCGCGCGGATCGGCGACGACCCCGGCGGCCGCCTGATCCGCGCGGAGCTGGAGGCGGCGGGTGTGCGGTGCGCGTTCGCCGTCGACTCCGAGGCTCCGACCTGCTGCGTCGTGGTGATGGTCGACGGTTCCGGGCAGCGCAGCATGCTGGCCGACCGCGGCGCGAACCAGCGCTTCGCCCCCGGGGACGTCACCCCCGAGGCTCTGGCGGGCGCGAGCCACCTGCACCTGTCCGGGTACGTGCTGCTCGACCCGCCGTCACGGGCGGCCGGGCTGGCCGCGCTGGCCGCGGCGAAGGACGCCGGGCTCACGACGTCGGTCGACCCGCAGGCGGCCGCGCACATCACCGACCCGGCGGCGTTCCTCGACGACGTGCGCGGGGTCGACCTGCTGATGCCGAACACCGAGGAGCTGGTCGCGCTGACCGGCTCGGCGGACCCGGCGTCGGCGAAGGAGCTGCTCGGCGCGGTCGGCGCGGTGGTCGTCACCGCCGGGCTCGAGGGTGCCAGCTGGGTCGACGCGGGCGGGGTCACGAGCGTGCCCGCGGTCGAGGCGGACTGCGTCGACTCGACCGGCGCGGGCGACGCCTTCGACGCGGGCGTGCTCACCGGCTGGCTCGCCGGGGAGTCCACTGTGGACGTCCTGCGGCACGGGACGCGGCTGGGCGCGCTGGCCGTCGGGAAGGTGGGCCCCCAGCCGGGGTGAACCAGCCGGGGTGACCCCTCAGCCGTCGATGACGCGGTGGCTGGTGCTCTCGATCGCCTTCGCCTCGTGCTGATAAGTCGAGACCTGCTCGGTCTTGCGCGGCGGGCGGTCGTTCGCGATCAGCACCGCGATCCACGGCAACGGGACCGAGATCGCGAGGAACGTCAGCGCCAGCCACCACACGTGGTAGGTCAGCCCGGCCGCGATCAGGCACGGGATCCGGCAGGCCATCATGATGACGTACTTGCGCTTGCGCGCGGCGAGCTGCTGTTCGTACGACGGGGCCGCCCCGGTGATCAGCACCGGGTCCGAGTCGTTGGCGGGCATGGTCACTGCACCACCTCCGCCTTCCATCGTCCCACTTGCGCGGTTCATCCGACACCGGGGTGACGCAACTTGCTCAACGCGGCCACGACGAGGGTTTCGATGCCGGTGCGCAGGGTGGGGTGCAGGACCGGGGCGAACCGCGGCGAATGGTTGGACGGGATGTCGCGCTCGAACCGGCCCTCGGTCATCGCCGTGATGACCGTCTCCGGGTCGAAGCCGCCGACCAGCCAGAACACCGACGGTGCGCCGGCCGCGCGGCCGAACTCGCTGAAGTCCTCGCTGCCGGTGATCAGCGGCGCCGGCAGCACCACGTCGGTCCCGAAGCGCGCGCGGAAGACCTCGGTGAGCGCGTCGTTGGCGGCTTCGTCGTTCTCGGTGACCGGGTAGGCGCCGGACCGCTCGATCACCGGCGGCTTCGGCGCGCCGGCCGTGGCGGCCTCGCCGTGCACGATCCGCTCGACCGCGGCCAGCACCCGCTCGCGCACGGCCTGGTCGAAGGACCGGACGTTGACCTCGAGCACGGCGTCGTCGGCGATCACGTTGCTAGCGGTGCCCACGTGCAGTGAACCGACCGTGACCACGGCCGAGTCCGTGGCGGCGATCTCCCGCGACACGATCGTCTGCAGCTTCAGCACCACGGACGCGGCCAGCACGGCCGGGTCGACGGTCGTCTCCGGGCGCGAACCGTGCCCGCCGCGGCCGTGCAGGGTGACGCGCAGTGTGTCGGTGGCGGCCATGATCACGCCGGGCCGGGTGAGCACCCAGCCGGCCGGGCCGGGCACCAGGTGCTGCCCGAACACGACGTCGGGCGTCCCCGCGACGGCGAACAGGCCGTCGCGGACCATCGCCGCGGCGCCGCCCGCGCCCTCCTCCCCCGGCTGGAACACCACCAGCAGCGTGCCGGCCCAGGTGTCGCGGCCGCGGGCGAGCAGCGCGGCGGCGCCGGAGAGCCAGGTGGCGTGCATGTCGTGCCCGCAGGCGTGCATGACGGGGACGTCGTTGCCGTGCTCGTCGGTGCCGCGGGCGGTGCTGGCGTACGACAGCCCGGTCTTCTCCTCGACCGGCAGCGCGTCGATGTCGGCCCGCAGCAGCACCGTGGGGCCCTCGCCGTTGCGCAGCACGCCCAGCACGCCGGTGCCGGCGATGCCGGTGTGCACCTCGTAGCCGTCGCCCTCCAGCCGCCGGGCCAGCTCGGCCGCGGTCCGGGTCTCGGCGAAGGACAGCTCCGGGTGCCGGTGCAGATCGATGTACAGCGCTTCGAGCTCGGGCAGCGCCGCGTCGAGCGGGGCGAGGACGCGTTCAAGGGTCACGGGGGCCATCGTGGCAGCATTACCCACCGTGAGCACGCGAAGCGCATTGCCCGACCTGTCCGACGACGTCTGCGCGCGGCTGCGCGAGGCCTTCCGGCGCACCTCCTACGACGCCGACGGCGTGGTGGCCGCCCTCGGCGGGGCCGCGCACGCGGCGCTGGGCCGCGGCGAGCCGGTGCCGGCCGAACGCGCCAGCCGGGACGCCGGCGACCTCGGCACGCTGATCCGGCTGTTCCTGCTGGGCGGCACCGAACCCGAGACCGCGGTCAAGGCTGCCTTCGCCCCCCTGACCCCCGAAGACGCCGTCGCCGCCGGGCTGCTGACCGCCGGCGGCGACGGGTACCGCGCCGCCCTCGACGTCCGGCCGCACGGCGACGAAGAGGGCTCCTGGTGGGTGGTTTCCGACCTCGACGCCGACGTGCTGGGCACCACCGTGCCCGAGGACCACGTGCTCGGCGTCGGCCACGCGTCGCTGTCGCTGATCCGCGCGACCAGCCGCCGCCCGGTCGGCACGCTGCTCGACCTGGGCACCGGCAACGGCGTGCAGGCCCTGCACGCGACCCGGCACGCACAGCGCGTCACCGCGACCGACGTCTCCGCGCGCGCCCTGGCCCTGGCCGCGGCGACCTTCCGGCTGAACGAACTGGACGTCGAACTGGTCCGCGGCGAGTGGTTCGCACCGGTCGCGCGGCGCAGGTTCGACCAGGTCGTGTGCAATCCGCCGTTCGTGGTCGGGCCGGCCCGCGTCGACTACACCTACCGCGACTCCGGGCTGGCGGGCGACGACGCGAGCGCGCTGGTCGTGCGGCAGCTGCCGGGGTTCCTCAACGACGGCGGCGTCGGGCACCTGCTCGCCTCGTGGCTGCACACCTCCCGCGAAGACTGGGCCGACCGGGTGAGCCGCTGGCTGCCCGCCGAGACCGACGCCTGGTTCGTGCAGCGCGACGTCGCCGATCCGGCGCTCTACGTCGGCACCTGGTTGCGGGACGCGGGCCTCGACCCGCGCTCGCCCGAGGGCCGGGCGAAGGCGGCGGCGTGGCTCGACTGGTTCGCCGCCCACGACGTCCGGGGCATCGGCTTCGGGTTCGTCACGCTGCGGCGCGCGGCCGGACGGACACCGACGGTCGTGTGCGAAGACCTCCGGCAGGCGTACGACGACCCGCTGGGCCCGGAAGCGGCGGGCTGGCTGGACCGGGTGGAATGGCTGCGCGAATCGAGTGATTCTCTACTGGATGTCCGATTTGTGGTGCCGGACACGGTCCTGCTCGAAAGCGTCGAAGAACCCGGCGACGAAGGCTGGGCGACGACCGTCCGGCGGTTGCACCGCACCGACGGGCCGGGCTGGCAGCACGAAGTCGACGAGCTGGCCGCGCGGCTGCTGGCGGGCTGCCGCGGGGCGCTGCCCCTGGAAGACCTGATCGAGCTCCTCGCGGCCGCGCAGGGCATGGAAGCGCCGGAACTCGCGGCCGCCGCACTGCCCGTCGTCCGGGAGCTCGTCCGCCACGGCATGCTCGTCCCGGCGGACCGGTGAGGGCGGTCGCGGCCCGGGTCACGCGGGCGGACGTCACCGTCGGCGACGAGGTCGTCGGCGCGCTCGGCGAGCCGGGTTTGCTTGTGCTGCTGGGAATCCACGCCGACGACGACGCCGCGAAGGCCGTCACGATGGCGCGCAAACTGCACGAACTGCGAGTGCTGCGCGACGAGGAATCATGCGCCACGGCGAATGCGCCGTTGCTCGTGGTGAGCCAGTTCACGCTCTACGGCGACACGAAGAAGGGACGACGGCCGTCGTGGACGCAGGCGGCGCGGCCGGACGTCGCCGAACCGTTGGTGGACGCGGTCGTGGCCGAATTGCGCGGCCGCGGCGCGACCGTGGCGACGGGACGATTCGGGGCCACGATGGCGGTCTCCAGCGTCAACGACGGGCCGTTCACCGTTCTCGTAGAGGTCTAGACCACTCCCGAACGCGCTGCGCTTGCCGTCGAGGCGGCGGCGGGGACCTGGGCGGTGGTTCACTTCCCGGCCCGATTCTCATGGGATTCTCAGGTTCCCCCGCACCCGCCGTTCTCAGCAAAAGCTCAGCAATGGTGGAGCAACCGGAGCGCGCCGGCAGCCGTCTTCCTTTTCAGCGAGCCGGGAACGTTTTGGAAACCCGGAGCGTTGCACCAGATGTCCAGCCAAGCCGGCCGGACCGGCGTACCGGGTTCCACAGGCCCCGGTCCGCGGGTACGCACCCGGTGGACGACCGCAGCAGCACGTTCAGCCCGTGACCGGGGAGGCAGAATGTCAGTCCAGACTCTCGAACGCGAGTCACGCGGGATCCGCGAGCGTATCCCGGCTCAGGCGAGCGAGGAGCCGATGAGCTTGGGGACGCTCACCGACGCCGACCTCGACGCCCAGAGCCCCGCCGCCGACCTCGTCCGCGTCTACCTCAACGGCATCGGCAAGACGGCCCTGCTCAGCGCGGCCGACGAGGTCGAGCTGGCCAAGCGGATCGAAGCCGGGGTGTTCGCCCAGCACATGCTGGACACCGCCGAGCAGCTCACGGCCAAGCGCCGCACCGAGCTGGTGGCGCTGGTGCGCGACGGCCACGTGGCCAAGAACCACCTGCTGGAGGCCAACCTCCGCCTGGTGGTCTCGCTCGCCAAGCGCTACACCGGCCGGGGGATGCCGCTGCTCGACCTGATCCAGGAGGGGAACCTGGGTCTGATCCGCGCGGTGGAGAAGTTCGACTACTCCAAGGGGTTCAAGTTCTCGACCTACGCCACCTGGTGGATCCGGCAGGCCATCACCCGGGGCATGGCCGACCAGGGCCGCACGATCCGGCTGCCCGTCCACCTGGTGGAACAGGTGAACAAGCTGGCCCGCATCAAGCGCGACCTGCACCAGCAGCTCGGCCGCGACGCGACGCACGAGGAACTGGCGGCCGAGTCGGGCATCCCGGCCCACAAGATTTCGGACCTGCTCGACCACTCGCGTGACCCGGTAAGCCTGGACATGCCGGTCGGCGCCGAGGAGGACGCCCCGCTGGGCGACTTCATCGAGGACTCCGAGGCGACCGACGCGGAAAGCGCCGTGATCTCGGGTCTGCTGCAGGACGACCTGCGCCGCGTGCTCGCGACGCTGGACGACCGCGAGCAGCACGTGATCCGGCTGCGCTACGGCCTGGACGACGGCCAGCCGCGCACCCTCGACCAGATCGGCAAGCACTTCGGGCTGTCCCGCGAGCGGGTCCGCCAGATCGAGCGCGAGGTCATGTCCAAGCTCCGCCAGGGCGAGCGCGCGGACCGGCTCCGCGCCTACGCCAGCTGACTTCATTTTTCGCGGGCTGGTTCTCTCAGCAAAAGGGGCGGGTACTCACCCGCCCCTTTTGCGTGCGCCCAGGCCGGTGACCAGGGGGTCACGCGGGCGTGAAAATTTTCCCCGAAAACCGGGTTTCGCCGTTACCGGCCCTGGGTAGCAACCCTCCGCCAGCACCCGTCCGGCGGCGTTGACCGATGACCTGCGTCACGAACGCCTCGAGGTGCCGGTGCCGGCCTCGCAACCGGATGTGCACGCATCCGGGCGCTTTCCCCGGGAGGTCGGGTCCGTCGGGGTGGACCCGGCCTCCCGACCAGCTTCCGCCACCGCGGCCGTGGGGTGGCCCACAGTGACCGCATGCCGCTTCGGCGTGGCCTCCCGCACTGCGTAGGGTGGGCGGATCCCGGAGCTGGCAAAGGAGCCTGGCAGTGCCGTCCACCACGTTTCAGCACACCGAAGTCCTCCCGCTGGGCAAGGACACCACCACCGAATACCGGTTGGTCACCGACGAAGGCGTCGAGACCGTCGAAGCCGCCGGGCGGACGTTCCTGAAGGTCGACCCCGAGGCGCTCACCACCCTCGCCCGCACCGCCATCACCGACATCCAGCACCTGTTGCGCACGTCACACCTCGCCCAGCTGCGCGCCATCGTCGACGACCCCGAGGCCAGCGGCAACGACCGGTTCGTCGCCATGGACCTGCTGCGCAATGCCGCCATCTCCGCCGGCGGGGTGCTCCCCATGTGCCAGGACACCGGCACCGCCATCGTCATCGGCAAGCGCGGCGAAGGCGTCCTCACCGGCGGGGACGACGAACGCGCCCTCTCCCGCGGCATCTTCGACGCCTACCAGCAGCTGAACCTGCGCTACTCGCAGATGGCGCCGGTGAACTTCTGGGACGAGCGCAACACCGGCACCAACCTCCCCGCCCAGATCGAGCTCTACCACAAGGACGGGGACCCGACCTACGAGTTCCTGTTCATGGCCAAGGGCGGCGGCAGCGCCAACAAGACGTTCCTCTACCAGGAGACCAAGGCCGTCCTGAACCCGAAGCGGCTCGCCCGGTTCCTCGACGAAAAGCTGCGCAGCCTCGGCACCGCCGCCTGCCCGCCCTACCACCTCGCGATCGTCGTCGGCGGCATGTCCGCCGAGTTCAACCTCAAGGTCGCCAAGCTCGCCTCCGCGCGCTACCTCGACACCCTCCCGACCGAGGGTTCCGAGCTCGGGCACGCCTTCCGCGACCCGGACCTCGAACAGCAGGTCCTGGAGATGACCCGCCAGTTCGGCATCGGCGCGCAGTTCGGCGGGAAGTACTTCTGCCACGACGTCCGCGTCATCCGGCTCCCTCGGCACGGTGCCAGTTGTCCCGTCGGCATCGCCGTCTCGTGCTCGGCCGACCGCCAGGCCAAGGCCAAGATCACCGCCGACGGCGTGTTCATCGAGCAGCTCGAGCGCGACCCGGCCCGCTTCCTGCCCGACGTCACCGAAGAAGACCTCTCCGACGACGTCGTCGCCGTCGACCTCAACCGGCCGATGGCCGAGATCCGCGCCCAGCTCTCGCAGCTGCCGGTCAAGACGCGGCTTTCGCTCACCGGGCCACTGGTCGTCGCCCGCGACATCGCCCACGCCAAGATCGCCGAGCGTCTCGACGCCGGCGAGGAGATGCCGGACTACCTGAAGAACCACCCGGTCTACTACGCGGGCCCGGCGAAGACGCCCGAGGGCTACGCGTCGGGTTCGTTCGGGCCCACCACGGCCGGGCGGATGGATTCCTACGTCGAGCAGTTCCAGGCCGCCGGCGGCTCACTCGTCATGCTGGCCAAGGGAAACCGCTCGAAGCAGGTCACGGCGGCCTGCCAGGCGCACGGCGGGTTCTACCTCGGCTCCATCGGCGGCCCGGCGGCCCGGCTCGCGCAGGACTGCATCAAGAAGGTCGACGTCCTCGAGTACGCCGAGCTCGGCATGGAAGCCGTCTGGAAGATCGAGGTCGAGGACTTCCCGGCGTTCGTCGTCATCGACGACAAGGGCAACGACTTCTTCGCCAGCACCGGCGATCCGGTGCTGCAGATCAGCTTCCGCTGAACGCGGGGAAGGGGGACGCCGGCCCGCCACCGGCGCCCCCCTTCCTTCCCCGCTCCCTCAGCCGACGCGTTCGATCCGCGCGCGCCGGATGAGGAACTTCCCGGGCTCGCGAACCTCTTCGAAGGCCGCGTTGTTGAGCAGCGTGCAGCTGCCCGACACCGACGTCACCGCCACCGTGGTGGACTTCGCGTTGTCGAGGTTGGTCACCTTCAGCTTCGTCCCGGCCGGGAACTGGTTGCTGGACGCGGCCGGCGCGCCGGCTTCGCCCGAGAGCGTCACGGTCGAACCGGGGCACACGACGTCGCCCACCGGCGCCGCCGCGCCCGCACCGGCGGCCGGTTGTGCCGGCCCCTTCTGCTGCCCGGGGGCCTGCGTCCGGCCCGGCGCGTTGCCGGCATTGCCGGGGGCCGCGGCCGCCGGGCCGCTGCCCGCCACGACGTTCGCCGTGCAACCCGCGACCTGCCGCCGCTGCTGGATCAGGTCCACCACCGCCTGCCGGTTGGCGATCCGCGCGGCCGACTGCGCGTCCGGGTTCGCCTGCTGGCCCGCGATGAAGGTCAGGTTGTTCTGCAGAGCGGTGTCGAGTCCCCCGCAGTTCTCCTTGGGCGCTTCGGCCGCGTTGCCCGCGGGACTGCTCAACGCGATGGCGGTCGCCGTGACGGCGGAAACACCCAGCAACGCGGCCAGTCCGACGGTCGCCTGCTTGCGGTGCCGGCCACTGCTCAACCGGGGCATGGGCCCCTCCTCTCTGATCGCCACCTCACCCGGGGACACGGCCCGGCCACGACGGTGGTTCACCGAGAGGCGAAGAAAATTCGACGAGTTCGACGGGGGGTGGAACACGCCGCGCTTTGTGGTCCGGACCACTGGACGGCGACCGTCCACTCCGGACAGACCACGGCCCCGGAGAGCTCTCTCCGGGGCCGTGGGACCCGCTTACTTCGGCGGCGTGGTCTTCAGCACCACGGTGCGCTGGTCCAGCGGCGCGGCCAAGGCGACCGAAATCACCGGGTACCGGATGTCCATCGTGCACATCTGCCCGGTCTGCGCCTTGGTTTCGCTCAGGTCGACGACGACGTGGTCGCCCGTCTGCTCGGCCGCCTCGCCGAGCGCGTGGCCGCAGCCACCTTCCTGGGCGCGGATGTTGAGGATGGTGCCGCCGTTGGCCGTCCACACCTCGCGCGGGAACCCGGCGGGCAGCGCGGTCGCGTCGATCTTGCCGGCCGGGACCGGCGTGCTGCCCTCGGGCACGGTCAGCCGGGGCTTGCCCGGCGGGTTGGCCGTCGGCGAGCCCGGCGGCACCGGCTCGCTCGGCGACGGCGAGGCCGACGTCGACACGCTGCCGGTGGGCGCCGCGGAGTCGCCGCCGGCGGGCCGGCCGGTGGGCATGTCCTGGCCGGCGCAGGCCGTCGCCATCAGCAGGATTGCGCCTATTCCGACCACCTTCGCTGAGTACCTCATGCCGTCAAGACGGAGCGGGCGCGGTGCGGGGTTGCATCGGCTCCCGCCCCGGACGTGGTCCGGGAGGGTGGCCCCGGGCATCCCGGGGCCGCCCTCCCAGCGTCGGTGGTGCTCAGCCCTGGCGGAGGACGACCGTGCGCGTCCCGAGCGGGGCCGCGAGGGCGAGGGGGACCTTGAGTTCCTTGATGTAGTCCGGGCACAGCTGGCCCTTCGGGGCCGACGACACGGTCACCAGCACGACCACCTGCTGCGCCGTCTGCTCGCCGACGCGCGCGGAGATGCGGCGGCAGCCGCCCTCCTCGGCCTGCAGGATCAGGGTCCGGCCGTCGAGGCTCCGGACGAGGCTGCGCGGGTAGCCCTCGGGCAGACCGCGGGCGTCGACCTGCGTCTCGGCGACGACGTCGTCGCCCGGCGCGATGCCCTGCGTCGGCCGCCCGACCGTCTGGGACGGCGGCGGGCCGACCGTGGGCGGCACGGTTCCCGGCACGGTCGCCGCCGTGGTGGACGTTCCGGGCCCGGTGCCGGTCCCCGCCGGGGCCCCGGCGCCGGAATTCGCCGCACAGGCCGTCGCCGCGAGCAGCAGCAGGCCCGCGCCCAGCAGTTTCACCGTGGTACGCATGCCTGCCAGACGGAGCGGACGCCCCCGGGGGTTGCACGCGCGTGGGTCCTGCTCAGTCGGTGCGGCCCAGGCGGGTCAGGAAGCTGAGCCGGTCGCCGCGGTAGAGGGAGCGCACCCGCTCGAACGGTGCGCCGTCCGGGCCCCACACGACACGGTGCGTGAGCAGCATCGGCACCGCCGGGTTCGTCCCGATCAGCAGCGCCTCACGCGGAGTGGCCAGCACGGTCTCGACGCGCTCCTCGGCGCCGTCGAACACGGCGCCCAGCTTCTCGCTCAGGCACGTGTCGAGCGACTGCCCGGGCTCGAACACGCTCAGGAGGTCCGGAAACCGCTCGGCGAGCAGATATGTCGACTCCAACCCGACGCGCTCCTCGTCGGCCAGCAGGACCCGCTCGAGGTGGAACACTTCGGCGTCGGATGTCACCCGCAGGTCGGCGGCCAGCGCGCTGCCCGCCAGGCGCCGCTCCAGGGTGATCGCCGTCCGGCCCGGCCGGATGCCCTGGCGCCGCCGCCGCTCCGTGCCACTCGCCAGGACCAGCGGCTGGACGAGCTTCGGGCCGGCGACGTACGTGCCGCTCCCCTGGCGGCGGCTGAGCCTGCCCTCGAGCACCAGTTCCCCGACCGCTTGCCGTACGGTCGCCCTCGACACTTCGAATCGCTCGCACAATTCCCGTTCCGTGGGCAGCGCCGCGCCTTCGCCGAGTTCCGCGATCACCGCCAGCAGTTCGACCTTGACCGCGTAGTAGCGCGGGACGCGGCCGTGTTCGGGAATCCCGTCGAGAACGGGGCCGTCGGCGGACAGGCGGGAATGGGATGCGGGGGCGGGCACGGAATCGACCCTATTCGGTTCGCCGCGCGCCGTGGTTCGCTGTGGTACGCAACACGGCCGATACCTGGAGGATCACCCGGATGCGTCCGACCCCGCTGGTACGCCGGCTCGGCCTCGCCGACGCCGTTTTCCTGGGCCTCGGCTCGATGATCGGGGCCGGGGTGTTCGCCGCGTTCGCCCCGGCCGCGCGGGCGGCGGGGGCCGGCCTGCTGTTCGCATTGGTCCTCGCGGCCGCAGTGGCTTACTGCAATGCGACGTCTTCGGCCCAGCTGGCGGCGAGATATCCGGAATCCGGCGGCACCTACGTTTACGGCCGGGAAAGGCTCGGTGAATTCTGGGGATACCTGGCCGGCTGGGGATTCGTCACCGGAAAGACCGCCAGCTGCGCCGCGATGACGCTGACCGTCGTCGCCTACGCCGCACCCGGGCTCGGGCAGCCGTGGCGAAGCCTGTTCGCCGTCGCGGTGGTCGCCGCGCTCACCGCCGTCAACTACTTCGGCGTGCACCGGTCGGCGCTGGCGACCCGCGTGATCGTCGCGTGCACCCTGCTCGTGCTCACCGCCGCGGCGGTGGCGATGGCCGCCGGGCCGGGCGCCGGCGGCCCGCTCGTCGCCTGGCCCGGCGGCGGGGGTGTCCTGGAGGCGGCGGGGCTGCTCTTCTTCGCCTTCGCCGGGTACGCGCGGCTCGCGACGCTCGGCGAGGAGGTCCGCGACCCGGCCCGCACCATCCCCCGCGCCATCCCGCTCGCCCTCGGCATCACCCTCGTGGTCTACACCGCGCTGGCGGTGCTCCTGCTCGTCCGGCTCGGCCCGGCCGCGCTCGCCGCGAGCCCGGACCCGATCGCGGCCGCCGTCCCGGGGTGGCTCGCCCCGGTCGTCCGGGTGGGCGCGACGCTGGCGGCGCTCGGCTCGCTGCTCGCCCTCATCCTCGGCGTCTCGCGCACGACGCTGGCGATGAGCCGCGACGGGCACCTCCCCCGGTTCCTCACCGCCGTGCACCCGCGCCACCACGTGCCCCACCGGGCCGAGCTCGCCGTCGGGCTGGTCGTCGCCGTGCTCGCCGCGTCGATCGACCTGCGCGCCGCGATCGGCTTCTCGTCCTTCGCCGTCCTGACCTACTACGCGATCGCCAATGCCGCCGCGCTCACGCTGCGCGGTAAGGCGCGGCCGGTCGCCGTCCTGGGCCTCGCCGGGTGCGTGGTGCTGGCCTTCAGCCTGCCGCTGCCGTCCGTGCTGGCCGGCTGCGCCGTGCTCTTGCTGGGCGGTCTGGCCTACGGCGTTCGTCGGATCCGCCGGTGAGAAATCACCCAACCGCCCGAAAGATCCGAAGAAAGTCGGTTGTCCCGGTCTGTGACCACCTGGTGTAGTCATGGAGCCGCTGACGGCAACGGCTTCCACTGTGGACACTGGAAGGACTGATCCCCTTGGCTCCCAAGCGCTGGTTCACCCTGCTCAGAAACGCCACCACCGCGCTGGCCGCGGTCGCCGCGGCCGCGGCGTTCGCCACCCCGGCGGTCGCCACCGCCGCCCAGCCGCCGTCCACCGACGTCGTCGGCGGGACCCGGGCGGCCCAGGGCGAATTCCCGTTCATGGTGCGGTTGTCCATGGGCTGCGGGGGCGCGCTGTACACCAAGCAGATCGTCCTGACCGCGGCGCACTGCGTGAGCCGGACCGGTTCGAACACCTCCATCACGGCGACGGTCGGCGTGGTCGACCTGCAGGGCTCGGGCGCGCAGAAGATCCGCTCGACCTACGTCTACCAGTCCCCCACCTACGGCACCTCGACCGGCGGCGACTGGGCGCTGATCAAGCTCGCCACCCCGGTGAGCGGGCTCTCCACGCTGCCGATCACGTCGACGTCGACGTACAACAACGGCACGTTCACCGTGGCCGGCTGGGGCGCGGCCCGTGAAGGCGGCGCGCAGCAGCGGTACCTGCTCAAGGCGACGGTCCCGTTCGTCGACGACGCCACCTGCCAGGCGCAGGGCGGCAGCTACCCCGACCTCATCCCGAGCGCCGAGATCTGCGCGGGCAACCTCGCCTCCGGCGGCGTCGACACCTGCCAGGGCGACTCCGGCGGCCCGATGTTCCGCCGGGACAACGCGGGCGCGTGGATCCAGGTCGGCATCGTCAGCTGGGGTGACGGCTGCGCCCGGGCGCACGCTCCCGGCGTCTACACCGAGGTGAGCACGTTCGCGTCGAAGATCGCCGCGGCCGCCTCCGGCCTCTAGCCCGCAAGTCCGTGAATGCCACCTTGAGGGACTCAGCGTCCCTCAAGGTGGCTCGGAGTCATGGGGTTGTTGCAACACCGCTTGGAGGAAGGGGTGGTTGTGATGGCTCGGGTGCGGAAGTTCCGTTGGTT
>NZ_JBFBCC010000008.1:43972-395703 GCF_040682955.1 Amycolatopsis sp. NPDC051045 | reverse complement strand
TGCCTCACGTTTGGCCCTGCCCTGCTCGGTCAGGCCGCCACCATCCGCGTACCTCATCCACCCCTGGATAGATCATCAACCGACCACGACCGGGGACGACACGCCGAGCAAGCCATGATCAATCCCGACGGTTCAACCTCTGTAGTCATGCCGGGCCTGGCGACCACAGCTCCTTGAACAGGAACCACGAAAAAGGTAACGGGGGTCGAAGAGTTGAGTGTCCGGACGGACCAACGACGCCTGGGAATCGGCCGGGTCCTGCTGCTGGACGGGCTGCGAAGCCTTCGCGAGCAGGGTGCAACAACTGTGCGGCGGTGCACGAGCACGGCAATCCACACCGATCCTACGATCTTTACGAGAGCGTGGGGTTCCGGCGGCAGAACGAGTACGTCCGTTACCGCAAGCCGCTTGCTTGATCAACAGGTCAAACGCCGTCCGGTGCGGGTTGCCGGCCAGGCGGTTGGCTCGTCCGTGCGCGCAGGCTGAAATACGGCAGAAGTGCCTGATCAGTTCTCGCGCCGACCATGGTACCGCCATTCGGAGGATGTGCCTATCAACCGAAAGCTACGGATAGTAGGCTGGCTCCGTTGCCCCAGACCTCGGCGGCGGCGCTGCGACAAACATGATCTTGGGCGACCGAGCCGAGGTGTTGGCATGAGTGCATCGAACGCGCATCAACCACACATGTTGCGGTGGCAAGATCCGCACTCTGCCTGGCCATCCGACGCGGCGCAGCGCCGGCCGCTGATCCAGCGGAGGAAGGTTCATGCCTGAGCCAGGAGTCAAGATTCGTAAGGTCGTCGTGGTCGAAACGTCGGGCCCGGAGGACAAGGGCGAATACGTTCTTCTGCACAACAATGGTCCTGCGGATGCCGACCTTAGTGGCTGGCGTCTGGGTGACGCGGAATTACATCCCGTATTGCCATTTGTTTATGAATTCCCGTCCGGGCGGATTCTTCTGGCCGGTGCCGACCTGCGGATCCACTCCACGTCGGGCGTGGACGACGCGAAGAACCTGTTCTGGGGGCACCACGATAGTCTGGTGTGGACCAACACTCAGGACAGAGTTGTGCTCGTGGACAAGGCCGAGCAATTGGTCGACACGATGGAGTGGTTCAACAGGCCGCCGCATGGTCGGGTCGTGCGCACGGACGAGATACGAGAGGACATCGCTTCCCGCGCTGCCGCGCAGGGCTTCGGCGCCCCTCTCGGTGCTGTGCAGTGGGGGGTCCGGGAGGATGACACCGAGTTCTTCTGGCAGGAGTTCTCTGCCGGCGGTGCCATATTCCATTCAGGATTTCCTACGGACGATGCACCCGAGAAGCATGTAAACCATGTGCGGGCCGAGATCTACAAGAAGTACAAGAACTCAAGCGGTGGCGAAACCGCAAAATCTGTCAAGCAGTTCGGCCTCCCGCTCACCAGCACTGCGTCCGCATCGGTCGGGGAGGACCCGGCAATGTCTGTCCCCAACGCCCCGGGCCCGCCGTCACGGGAACCGTTCTTCAACGACTTCGAAACTTCTTCCATATATTGGAGTGAGAAAACCGGCGCGCAGATCGTGCGCGGCACAATTCGCGACAAATGGAAGGAGCTCGGCGGGTCGGACGGCCCGTTTGGGCTTCCGGTCAGCGACGAGCTGCCAGACGATGCCGTCGGCACCGACCTGCGCTTCAGCGACTTCGAGAAGGGTTCCATCTGGTCGACCCGGAACCAGGTTCGCGCGATCACGGAGATCCGCATCGACTTCGTCGGCTTCCGCTGTTTCGGCGAGGAGGAGATCGATCAGGACGAGGTGTACTTCGCGTTCGAAGCCAAGCCTCTGAATCGTCCCCGTGCCAAGGATCCGGAGGAGGGCGTATGGGTTGGCACCTTGCCTCTCGAGGGTGAACCGTATGGGGGCGTCGACAATGGGGGCAGCTACGACGCCGCCGGTGGCCAGTCCGGGGCTGCGATCACCGTGTTCCAGGGGCGGCCCGCACCGATCGAAGTCAACATCCGGGCCTGGGAACACGACAGCGGCGGCCCCAACGCGTTCCGTGACGTGATCAAGTCCGCGGTGTCCGCCGCGGCGGCAGTCGGCGCGGCGCTGGTACCGGCCGGCGCTGCGGTGTTCCTCAATCCCGACGTGCAGGAGACCGTCACCAATGCGATCAATGCGCTTGCTGGTACCGACGATGAATTCATCGGTCGCGGTCAATGGAGGATCAATTCCCGGCAGGAAATGCTGAATTTCCTGGATGGCCCGTTGATCGGTGAACCGGGCGACCACCTCCGTCGACACAAAGACTTCGACATCATAGCACCTGATGGAGACGCCTTTTACAAACCCGCGTTCAAGATTGTCCCGGTCGCATTGTAGGCCTGGAGGGGAGAAATGTCATGGACGTGCCACCCGAGGTCCTCGCGGCGAAGAACGAAACCGAGACCTTCCTCTTGGGTCTACCCGGTGTCGTGGGGGTAGGTGTCGGGCTGCGGGAGGAGAACGGCGAGATATTCGATGAGCTCGCCATTCGAGTTCTGGTCGACGATGCCGAACGGCTCCCGGAGGAACTTCCGACCGAGCTCGCCGGGGTTGGCGTGTGCGTCATCGAGACCCAGATCCGGGCGTGCTCGATCCCCGACGTGGTCCGCCACGACGAGCTGCTTGGTGGCATTCGGATCCTCCAGCCGAGCCAACCATTCGGCATAGGCACTCTTGGTGCCCTTGTCAAGGACAACGAGACCGGTGAGTTGTTGGGACTGACTTGTTTCCATGTGACGGGCATTCCTTTCCAGAGCTTCCCGGACGTGATCTGGCAGCCCGACCACCCACCTTTCACCGGAGGCGCTGTCGACCCGAACGACGCCCTCGGCCGGGTCGTCCGGGTCGACTTTCCCCAAACAGTGCCGCTACCCGGCTCACCGGTCCTGGTCGGCATGACCGACTCCGCGGTCTTCTCATTGGATAACGCGCGGGTTCCGGCGGCGGGCCGTACGTTCTCGCGGGCAATCGCGGGCGACGACACCCTGCTGCCGAACCTGACCGATGCAATCACCGCCACGGCAGGCCCTGACGCGAAGGCATTCGTCGTCAAGCGCGGGTTCCAGACCGGGGTTCGCCACGGGATCGTTCTCGACGCCCACCTGCGCTGCGCGTGGGCCCCCGGTGGGCCGAACACCCACCTTGTCGACCAGATCGAGATCCTCGGCAGGGACGGAGCCATCTTCGCCGAGGACGGCGACTCCGGGTCGTTGGTGGTGGTGGACGGTGAACCGAGCACCGCCGTCGGCCTGCTTTGGGGCATGAGCCAGAAGAGCAGGACGTCGCAGCTGGCGCCTGGCCGGAAAGGTTACCTGTCACCCATCGCCGCAGTCGAGGCCAAGCTCGGCATTTCAGTGGTCGCCTAGCTGCGGTCGAGTCCCTGCGGATGTCGACGAACGACTGTCAGGAGATCGATGATGACCAACCACGACGGTGGACGCGGCATGCTGCTGTTCGGCGATGACCCGCTGTACCTGTCGCATCTTCCGACGTTCTCCTCCCCGCACAACTTGCACGTGGTGCTGGAGGCAGGCCTCGACGACGTCACGACCAAGCTCCTCCGGACCGACCGGGCGGCGCACGGCACCGGCATCTACACGGTTGACCCGGTCGCCTTTCCGCTCGCCGATCTCAATCCCCACGGCAGCCCGGCCATGCGGACTTCGTTCGAGGGAACCCTTGCGCGCGGACACGTCGAACGCGGCGGCACCCCGATCGCCCGTGTCATCACCGTAGACATCCGGCGCGTGGTGCTGTTTCGTGAACTCGACGTCGACGCGAAGAAGCCTGAGCCGGGCCAGGAGCTGAGGTACCTCTGCTTCGGCCGGGGCGGGCGGCTGTATCTGGTCCACGAGCTGCGAACGCGGCCGAGCTTCGACCAGGTGCTGGCGGTGCGGTTCGTTCCCGACACCGTGACCACCCGCGTGCGGGCGGCGTTGGCCGACGACGTGACCGGGTTCCGATTCGATGTGGCCCAGCAGGTTGGGTTCGATCGGGACGATCTTGTCGAACATCGCTTGGCCACCGCCGACATCGCCACGGGAAAGTTCGACCTGACGCCATCACTCAGCGGCGCTCACGGCTTCAACGTCGATGTCGAGGTCGAACGGGAGCTCTACCTCGAGGTCGAGGCATTGGCCTGACCCGACAGAGAGGCCTTCTGATGTTGCCCTTCCCGGACACCCTGCCCGACCCGTTGATCCCCGACGCCGATCTCCAGGTCGCATTCGATGACACCATGACCGCGGCGGCGCAACCCTTGTCGACGGTTCCGTTCACCATCGTCGCGCTCGACGAAGCCGGCGGGCCGCATGGTTTCGCCGGACAGCTCGGCGAGGAGTTTCACTACTCGGCGAGCGTCTTGAAGGTCGCCGCGATGTATGCGGCGTTCGAGTTGCGCAAGGCGGCCAACGACCTCCTGGCGGTATTGCAACCACCCGAAGCTGATGTATTCCCGGCCTTGTCCGCCGAGTTCGACGGTGAGATCCAGTCCCATCTGGTGCCTCAGCTCGGCGCCATGAATGCGATCTTCCTGATGCCTAAATACGATCAGATCTTCGCCACACAGCCGACCGGTGCCACCGCGTCCGTAAACTTCACGCCGGCATTCTTCGGCAGCCTCCACGACGCCATCGGTTCCGGTAAGAATGCCGGCGCGGCGGACTGCATCCACAAGCTCGGCTACGGCTATCTCACGGGCGTGCTCAGCGCAGCAGGCTTCTTCGACCCAGGCATCGATCCCGATGCCGGCGACGGAATCTGGCTCTGCGGCGACTTCGGGAACGGCTTTCCCCCGAAGAAGATCGAGTCGGTCAACGACGGCCCCGTTGCCCAGGCGATGTCCACCAACCGGATGGCGCGGCTGTTCACGCTGCTCTTCGAACGCCGCCTGGTGGACCCGTTGAGCAGCGACGCCATGATGGGCCTGCTCGCGACCGCGATGGCGAACGGGCAGTTCTTCCTCAGCCTCAACGGGTCGGGGTTCGCCACATTCCAGACCAAGGTCGGACTGGGGCCCCTGAAGACCGGCACCCAGGTCGCATCGGAGGCGGCGATCCTTCGCCACATCAGCAGCGCCCGGCCATTCGTCGCCGTGTGGCAGAACAAACCGTGGACAGGTGTCCCCTCCGGCGCCCCGGTCTCCCAAATCGTAAGCGGCACACTCGACGCCTTCGTCCTCTGACTGCTCATCGCCGCCTCGGTCACCGAGCTCGAGGAAAGCCTGCTCGCCGCTCACCTGCGCAGGGTCAACACTTACGACCTCGCTTGGTGGCATCCGGCCTCGTCGCGGGCGGCGGTGTCGAGGTCGGTGGCGGTCAGGCGAAGGTGTCGGCTGTCTCGGTCGCGTCCATGACGAACGGTGCGTACCACTGGTAGTCCATCTCGGCCATCTCGCGAGCTATCGGCACGACCAGCCCGGCCGTACGCATCACGAAACGCGGAAGCTCGATCAATTTGATCGGTGGCCGGTCCGCCGCGACGGCGTAGCGCCGCGCCAGCTCGCGGATGGTGACAGCCGGTGGGGACGGCACGTGCCAGGGCCGACCCCACGCGCGTTCTTGCGAGGCCAGCGTGATGAGGGCCCGTGCCATGTCGGTGTTGACGGTGAAGGTGTGCGGCATGTCCAGGTGACCGGTGATCCAGGCCGCTTTTCCTTTCTTCAGGGCCGGCTCGATGAGCAGGGAGTAGATGCCGTTGGCACCCTTGCCGATGTAGTCGGAGCCGCGGACAGTCCCGCAACAGCAGTGATCACTACACCACTCAACGTCCCAATCACAGCGATGAGCGCAGGATCCATACACGGGAGTATCGCGGCGATCGCCGCTGGAACGAAAGGGTGCTAGGACGTCCTCCACTCAGCCTCACCGGTCACACCTACACCTGGAAACGCCGGCGGCTGCGCTCCGAAACGGTGGGACCGCAGACACGCCCCCGGGCCGCCATACTCGCCCCAGCTGAATCGGCGCTGCGTTCAGGGGCGGACGGATGGCCCTCCGAAAGAGGCCAGGTTGTTCGGCGGGGAGCCTTCACCGTTGCGACAACATGCTTGGACGCTACGCAGGTCAGACGGCGGCGACAGGCCTGGATCGTTGTCGCTCGACACGGCTGTCACTCGACAACAAGCTGGTTGGCCATCCGGCAGCTATTCTGGTCACTCCCGTTGCCGCGCGACACTGAAGTTAGTCTCCTGGACGTGGCCACCTGCCGACGTGATCAGGTGCAGCGGCCTTCGTGCTGGATGGTCTGGTCGGTCTGGTCGGTTGCGGTCGGGCGGGGCGACATGCACGCTTCAGCCGTCAATCGCCGCGGGACGACATGTGGGATCTTGCGCGACGCAGAGCGTCGACCGCGTTTGTTGTTCCCGCCGCGACTTCCCGTTCCAGTTCATCGACCTGCCCCCGCTCGACCAGCAGCTCAGCCAACCGGACGGCGGCGTGCCCGTCGCCGTTGTCGGCGCGGGCACGTAACTGCTCGACCTCGCCCTGCTCGAACAGCAGGTCCGCCAACCGGAAGGCAGGGAAGTCGTCATCACGGTCGGCGAGCTCTTGGTACAGGGCAATGGCGTCGTGGTCGCGGCCGCGGCCGCGGCGTTGGGCGTTGTCGGCGAGGCGGTTGGTGTCGTCGGGGTGGTGGTGGCGGAGGAGGGCGCCCCAGGCGGTGTCGGGAAGCGGCTCGCAACGGCGGGCAAGCAGGGCGTGCTGGTGCAGGTAATCGGCGACCCGGTAGCCAGCGACGGTACCCATGCTGGCGGGAACCGGGGCCAGCGCGGCGGTGGCGCCGTGCAGCAGCCTGGTGGCATAGTCCAGAGCGTTGTCGAGCCAGTACGGGGGTGCGGTGGCTACGTCCCGTTCGTTGAGGTAGCCGGGGGCGGCGTCGGCGAGGTAGTTGCGGGTGAGGGGTGCGTGAGCGCCGACGCGGCGGGCGTCGAGTGCGGCGGTGATGACGGCCTGGGCGTAGGGGGGTGCCTGGTTCCAGTGGCGGATCAGTTCCGGGCCTGCGGCCATCACTTGGGTGAAGCCGGCGTCCGGGGTGTCGAGTGCGACCCGGATCCGGTGATCGGTGTCAGCGAGGTCCTCGGCGCGGCGCCGCTCGTGGGCGCTGAACACGGGGGGCACGTGCAGCACGTCGGCCAGACCGAGCAGGCGCCGGTCGTTGGCACACGGGTCCGGCTGGCCGTCTTCGGGAAGCGCCACGCGTTTGCTGTGCTCGCCGGGCCAGCACGTGGCGACCAGTACCACTCCGGCCGCGATCAGCTCGCGGACCTGTCCCGCCGGCACACCTCCGGCGAAGTCGAGGTAGTCCTGCAGCTCGTCCAGCCACACCACCGTCCGCCCGGCCGGGTGCAAGGCGAACTCCCGCAGTACCTCGGCGTCGCGGGGGTGCAGCAGCCACCAGTCCGGCACCACCGCCTGGACCGCCTCGAACAGGGCGCGCGTCTTCCCAACCGAGGAGTCTCCGACCAGCAGCACGAACCCGCCCTGCTGCCCGGCCCGGGTGAGCTTCGTACGCAGGTCGGCGTCGAAGTCCCGGGGCACGTACAGCGGCAGCTCATCCTGACTCGGCTCAGACTGCGTGTGCTCGGACGGCTGGGCGGTCTGGATCGCGGCGTGCACCCCCCCGGGATGACGTCGGAGCCGACCGTCGATCGTAGTCCGGGTACGGAACCGGGGATTCCGGCGAGCCGCCGGTGCCGGGCGGTCAATAGCCGAACCGGAATGCGAGTTGGTGTTCTCGGCGACGGTCTCGGCGTCGTCGAAGTGGTCCAGCTCTTCGGCGGCCGCGATCGCGCGGGCGTCGTCGGCCTCGTCGGCCAGGTCGGCCGCCAGCTCCTCGGCGCGGCCGACGACGTCGTCGCGCAGCGCGTTGATGCGCATCTGGTTGACGGAGAAGGGGTCGGGCGTGGTCACGATGGGCCTCCACGCGGGTGCGGGCGTCGTCGCCGCGGGGTTGCGCGCCGAGCGGGACGTCGGGGCGGGCTGTAGTGGCGCGGTAGGTCGTGCGGTAGGCAGCGGCTGCGCCGGCGAGCTCGTCCCACCGGGCCGCGGCGGCCGGGTTGTCCGGGCGCGGGCCGAGCCCCGCGGTCCAGTCCGGCTGGTGCGCGGCGACGTCCTGCCGAATGGCGCACAAGTCGATTACGGCCTCGCGTGGGCGCCTGGGGAGCCGCACTGGCCGGGATCGCGTCCAGGACGACGGACGCGGATGGAACCAGGTCCACCAGCAGGCGTTCCGCCGGCCACTCCAGCAGCACCGGCGTGGTCGGCGAGGACGCAGGTACTGCGTAACCAGCGTCCGGCCCGTCATCACCAGCTGGCGCGAGAACCTCATCCGCGCCGACCTGGGGCCAGGCCCTGCGGCTTCGCTGGGTCCGCGGCTGCTCGAGCTGGTCGGCCGCTGCGACGTGAGCGGGAGCCGACGCCATCCACGACGCCTTCTTCTCCGGGGTGATCGACTAAAGGTAGCCGGGCAGCTGGGCCAGGACGCGGATGCCAATGCGGCGGCGCTGCTCGGGGTCGACGAGCCCGACGCCGTGCGGCAAGCCGCCCCGTCCGGGACGATTGACCCGCTGACGGTGTTCGTGTCCGACCGGGTCTACGCCGCGAGCAACGCGGCGGGCACGCGTTCCCCAAGACCTCGACCTCTTGCCGCGAGGCTCCGCACGCGCACCGCTTCACTGCGACGGTCGTTGGACTGGTGGCCGCCGCGGCCTCGGGGATCGACGTCCGGCAACTCGCCACGCGGCGGGATGGGCTTGGTTGAAGGTGTCAGTGAAGCGGCGAATTGTCTCTTTCGCGGCGCGGTCGTCTGGTGCTTCACCGGTGCTCCGTTCTGCCCAGTAGACGAGCGCGTTGACCGTTTGGCGGATCGTCTCGGGTCGGTATCTCGGGTACCCGGCGGTGTCTGGGTCGGTCGGGTCGTCCCAGCGGGTGATCTGGTCCTGGACGTACTCGATGAGCTTGGAGGTTGTGATCGCGTCAGCGCCGGGCTGGTAGTCGCGAGTGCGGCACCAGCACTGGTAGTGCACTAGCCGGTGGCGGTAGCACGCGAGCGTCTTGGGCGAGTACTCCCGCACCATCGACGGGCGCAGGTCACTATCGGAGCTCAAGGGACGTCTGCCAGATGACGGTGCTTGCTGGCTTAATCACGGATCCAGGGCGCCATCAACAGCGCGTGAAATCGACCGCCAGGTTCGACGAGGCGCGTTCGTCACATATGGCACGTAGGGCACTTGTTCCCAATGTCGACTAGATATGGCTGATACCCACCAGTATCAGGCCATTCTTCTATCAAATACCCGACATTGAGCGCTTGCTCCCAGGTGTCCACTGCTGCTGGTGGGGCTCGTGTCGCAGGCCACAGGGGTGGCCGCCTGCGTGGTGGGCGGGGCCCATTTTGTCGAGTCGAAGCCGCAGTCTGTGACGAAACTGAAAGCGGCCGGTTCTTGTTCGAGCTGAGCTCGCCGAGATGAATAAGCTCCGAACAGCTCTCCTGTCATCGGCTTGCTGAATCACTCGATCGACGTTACCTGGATTTCGATGGCGTCGAGGTGTTGCGGCTAGAAATTGTCAAGAAAAGCGTCGCGCGGCGCGAGGCTGACGGCCGACAACCCACCGTTGGCAGTTGGCTGGCCGCTGGCGTGGTAGCCCGTCCACAGTGGATCGGCTGGGCCGAATCTGGGCCATGTCGTGATCGGTTGCAACCGGCATCCATCGATCCTGACCAGCCAAACGCCCCGTCGTGGGGGTCGCGGGTTTCCGCAGTGTGGATGGCGGGCCGCGACGCAGTTCGAGACCTGGCCTACCGGGTCGCTGGACCGGTCAGCTCACCGGGTCCAGGCCTGCTTGGCCGGCCCGGCTGGTCCACCCTGGCTTGCCCCGACGAGAAGCGGTGTGCGGTCGATGCGCGCCGGCGTGGGGCGGCACCTCCGCCGGGACCGCGCGACGGTCCCAGCAGGCGCGCAGCCAGCGCGTCCGGCGGCCCGGGTGATAGGAATGGCCGGTGACCGAACCGAACCTGATCGAAGCCGCCGCGGCCGAGGCCGTCACGCTGACCAGCGAACTCATCCGCATCGACACCACCAACACCGGGGACCCCGACACGCTGGTGGGCGAGCGGGCGGCGGCGGAGTACGTGGCGGAGAAGCTGACCGACGCCGGGTACGAGATCACCTACGTCGAGTCGGGCGGGAAGAACCGGCACAACGTGATCGTCCGGCTCGAAGGGGCCGACCGGGCGCGGGGTGCGCTGCTGATCCACGGGCACCTCGACGCCGTGCCCGCCGATGCCTCGGAGTGGTCGGTCCACCCCTTCTCCGGCGCCATCCAGGACGACTACGTCTGGGGCCGCGGCGCCGTCGACATGAAGGACATGTGCGGGATGGCGCTCGCGCTGGCCCGGCACTACAAGCTCAACAACGTCGTGCCCCCGCGCGACCTGGTCTTCGCCTTCCTCGCCGACGAGGAGGCCGGTGGCCACTACGGCGCCCAGTGGCTCGTCGAGAACCGGCCGGAGCTGTTCGAGGGCGTCACCGAGGCGATCAGCGAGGTCGGCGGCTTCTCCATCACGCTCAAGGACGACGTCCGCGCCTACCTCATCGAAACGGCGGAGAAGGGCATCCGCTGGATGAAGCTGCGCGTGCGCGGCACCGCCGGGCACGGTTCGATGATCCACCGCGACAACGCCGTCACGAAGCTGGCCGAGGCCGTGGCGAAGCTCGGCAACCACCGATTCCCGCTCGTGCTCACCGACTCGGTGAAGGAGTTCCTCGCCGGCGTCACCGAGATCACCGGCTGGGACTTTCCCGAGGACGACCTCGAAGGCTCGGTCGCCAAGCTGGGCAACATCTCCCGGATGATCGGCGCGACCCTGCGCGACACCGCCAACCCGACCATGCTGACCGCCGGGTACAAGTCGAACGTCATCCCGTCGGTCGCCGAGGCCGCGGTCGACTGCCGGATCCTGCCGGGCCGGCTCGAGGCCTTCGACCGGGAGCTCGACGAGCTGCTCGGTCCGGACATCGAGAAGGAGTGGATGGAGCTCCCGCCGGTCGAGACGACGTTCGACGGGGCTCTCGTCGACGCCATGAGCGCCGCCGTCCTGGCCGAGGACCCGGGCGCGAAGACGCTGCCGTACATGCTGTCCGGCGGCACCGACGCGAAGTCGTTCCAGCAGCTCGGCATCCGCAACTTCGGCTTCGCGCCGCTCAAGCTGCCCGCGGACCTCGACTTCTCGGCGCTGTTCCACGGGGTCGACGAGCGGGTCCCGGTCGAGGCGCTGAAGTTCGGCACCCGCGTGCTGGACCGGTTCCTGCGCACGTCCTGATGACCGGGTTCGCGCTCGCCGACGGCACGCTCCTGCAGGTCGTCCGCCGGGGCGACCCGGCCGCGCCGGTGACCGTGGTGTTCGTCCACGGCTACGCGCTCGACCAGCGCAGCTGGGGCCGCATCGCGCCGCTGGTGCCGGAGGCGGCCGACGAGCCGGTGGCCGTGCTGACCTACGACCAGCGCGGCCACGGCGGCTCGGGGCGGCCGCGGCCCGGCACGGCGACGATGGCGCAGCTCGGCGACGACCTCGCCGAACTGCTCGAGCGCGAGGCCCCGGCCGGCCGGGTGGTGCTGGTGGGCCACGACATGGGTGGCCTGGCCATCATGTCGCTGTCGCAGCGGCACCCGGAGCTGTTCACCGCGCGGGTGTCTGGGCTGGTGCTGCTGGCGACGTCGTCGGGAACGCCGGCCGCCGAGGTGTCGGCGGCCTGGCCGAACGCGCTGGGCAAGCTGGCCCGCGACCTCGAAGCGGTGCTCGGCTCGAAGCTCTTCGGCGTCGTGCGTGAACGCACCAGCCGGGCGGTCAGCGCCGGTTTGCGCTGGTGGCTGTTCGGCGACGACCCGGACCCGGACCTGGTCGAGCTGACCGTGAAGATGATCCGCGGCAACTGGCCCCACACCGTCTCGCTGTTCCGCCCGGCGCTCGACGCGTACGCGCGCGACGCGGCCTTGGCGCAGTTCGGCGGTGTTCCGGTGACGGCGATCGTGGGGGACCGGGACCGGATCGTGCGCGCCTCCGACGTCGAGCAGTGGGTCGGCGGGCTCGCCGCCGGGACCGCGGTGGTGCTGCCCGGCGTCGGGCACGTCGTGCCGCTGGAGGCCGCGGCCCAGGTGCTGCCCCGGGTCGTCGCGCTGGTCAACGCGAGTCGCCGGAGCAGCTGAATTCACCCGGCGCGGGTGCCGGCGGCGAGGAAGATCGGCACGGCGACGAACAGCCGGTCGTCGCGGGCGCGGGTGGCTTGCTCGTCGAGCCACGCCCCTGCGCCGCCGAGGTTGGCGAGCACCGGCAGGACGGCAGCGTCGGTCCACACCAGCGTGTGCACCTCGACGGTGACGTCGGTGAACCCCGCGTCCAGCAGGAGGTTCCGGTACCGCCGCGCGATCCGCGGGTGGGGCATGCCGTCCGCGCGGGCGTGGACCATCGCGCGGGTGCCCGCGGGGTCGTCGGAGTCGATCACGAAGGTGTCCCAGTCCTGGCCGGTGAGCACCGCGCGGCCGCCCGGGGCCAGCACGCGGCGGGCCTCGGCGACGGCGAGCTCCGGCTCGGCCAGCACGTGCAGGACCTTGTCGGCGCGGTAGCCGGTGACCGAGCCGTCGTCGAGGGGGAGCGCACCGGCGTCGGCGACGTGGAACTCGCCGGCGGGCCAGCGCGCGGCGGCGACCTCGACCATCGCGGGATCGGCGTCGACGCCGACGGCCCGCACTCCGCGCGCGGACAGCTCGCCGACGGCCCGGCCGCTGCCGCAGCCGACGTCGACTACCAGTTCACCCAGCCCTTCGTAGGTGCGTTCCCGCAGGTGAACGGCCTGCGGGCGGTCGTCGAGGGCGTCAAGGAGCGTGAGCAACGTGGACATGGGGCCCATCCTGCGACTTAATGTCGGGATGAAGTCAATCGGCGAAGTGGCGGCCCGGCTCGGGCTGCCGGCCCATGTGCTGCGCTTCTGGGAGGCCGAAGGGCTGCTGACCCCGGCGCGCGTCGGCGCCCGGCGCCGCTACACCGACGCCGACCTGCACCGGGTCGCCGCGATCCTGGTCGCGAAGGAAGCCGGGTTCGAGCTCGCGGACATCCGGACGATGCTGGCCGCGCGGTCCGCCGCGGACCGCGCGGCGATGGCGGCCCGGCAGCGCGAACGGCTGCGGGAACGGATCGCCCGGGCGCAGGCCGCGCTCGAGCTGCTCGAAGGCGATTGCCCGCACGACGACATGATGACGTGCCCGAAGTACCGGAGACTGCTGGCCGACCGGCTGAACCGACAGCTCGATCGTTCTTGACAACTTCTCTGTTCGGTTGAATGCTGGGCGCATGTATCCCGTGGCGGTGATCGAGGACGCGGCGGCGGCCGAGGTGTCGCTGGACCCGATCCGGGCCCGGCTGCTGGCCGAACTGGCCGAGCCGGCTTCGGCGACGATGCTCGCCGCGCGCGTCGGCCTGCCCCGCCAGAAGGTCAACTACCACCTGCGGGCGCTGGAGAAGCACGGCCTCGTGGAGCTGGTCGAGGAACGCCGCAAGGGCAACGTCACCGAGCGGATGATGCGGGCGACGGCCTCGTCGTACGTCATCTCGCCGACGGCGCTGGCCGCGGTGCAGCCGGATCCGGCCCGCTCGCCCGACCGGCTCTCGGCGCGGTGGCTGCTCGCCGTCGCCGGACGCCTGGTGCGCGACGTCGGCCTGCTGATCACCGGCGCGGCGAAGGCGCGGCAGCGGGTGGCGACGTTCGCGCTCGACGGCGAGGTGCGGTTCGCCTCCGCCGCCGACCGCGCGGCGTTCGCCGAGGAGCTCACGGCCGCGGTCACCACGCTGGTCGGCAAGTACCACGACGAGACGGCCGAAAAGGGCCGCAACCACCGGGTGGTCGTCGCCGTGCACCCGAGCGTCCCGGAGGAGCCCGCCCGTGGGGCATGAGTTCGAGGCGGTCGACACCGCCGAGGTCGGCGCGACGCCGGAACAGGTCTGGGCAGCCATCGCGACCGGGCCCGGCATCGATTCGTGGTTCATGGGCCGCAACGAGGTCGAAGGCGGTACCGGCGGCGTGGTCCGCGGCGCGTTCGGCGCGTACCGGCCGGAGTACCGGATCCGGGACTGGGACCCACTCGAGCGGCTCGTCTACGGCAGCGAGACCGCGCCGGACGGACGGCGGATCGCCTACGAGTTCCTCATCGAGGGCCGCGACGGCGGCAGCGCGGTGATCCGGTGCGTCACCAGCGGCTTCCTGCCGGGCGAGGACTGGGAGGACGAGTTCGAGGCGATGACGCTGGGCGGCGCGCTGTTCTTCCGCACCCTCGTCGAGTACGTCACGCACTTCGCGGGGCGGACCGCGGTGCCGGTGACGGCGTTCGGCCCGCCGGTGGGGGACTGGGACGCGGCCTGGGCGCGGCTGGACACGGCCCTCGGCCTGTCCGCACGGCCCGCCGAGGGCGACCGGGTCCGGCTGGAGCCGGGCGGCCGGGAGGGCGTCGTCTACGCCGTGAACGACCACGCCGTGGGCGTGCGGACCCCGGACGCGATGTACCGGTTCCTGCGCGGTTTCCACGGCTCGATGGTCGCCGGCCACCACGTGTTCACCCCGGGCGCGGACCCGGCGCTCGAGGAGAAGGCCTGGGGCGAGTGGCTGAACCGGGTGTTCGGCTGACGGACCGGCAAAACCGCTTGCCCGCGCTGCCAAGATCGGCTCATGGACCGGCCCACGCTGCGCACCGAGCGGCTCACGCTCGTGCCACTCGCCGACGAACACCTCGAGCACGAGGTCGAGCTGGACGCCGATCCCGAGGTGATGCGGTACCTCACCGGCCGCGCCATGACCCGGGCGGAAACCGAAGCCGCGCACCGGCGGCGGCTCGCGGCGGCCCGGGACGGGCTGGGGTTGTGGGCGGGCTTCGCCGAAGACGGGTTCGTCGGCTGGTGGCTCCTGCGCCCACCCCACGGCCCGGACCAGCCGGAGGTCGACGGCGAGGCCGAACTCGGCTACCGGCTGCTGCGGGCCCGGTGGCGGCAGGGATACGCGAGCGAGGGAGCGCGGGAGCTCGTCCGGTACGGCTTCGCCGACCTCGGGCTCGACCGCATCTTCGCCCAGACCATGGCCGTCAACACCCCGTCGCGCGCGACGATGACCGCGTCCGGGCTGTCGTTCGCCCGGGCGTTCGTCTCCGCCGGCACCTACGACGACCCCCTGCCCGGCACCGAGCAGGGCGAGGTCGAGTACGAGATCACCCGGGCCGCCTGGCGGGAACGGCTAGGTCGGTAGCCCGCCGGGGAGGCTCTGCGCCGTCTTCTTGCGGCGCAGCCAGACCCGGCGCGTGCCGTCGGCGTAGAGCCGCACGGTGCGCAGTTCCCAGCCCGCGAACTCCGCGTGGATGGAGAGCTGGATCGCCGCCGCACGCCGGGACACGCCCGGGGGGAGGTGCAGACGGCGATACTCCCAATCCCCTTCGACCACCGCCTCGCTGACCGCTGTCATGGCTGGATCACCTGGGTCCCTTCTCCGGCGGCCGAGCCGACGATCACCCGGCCGCTCTTCTCGTCCACCCCCACCGAGTCCGGCTGGCGCACGGTGGGGAACCGGTACTTCTCCACGGGCTCGCCGCCGCGGACGTCGAACCCGGCCACTTCGTTGCGCGCGGTCAGCGTCACCCACGCCAGGCTCCGCGTCGCGTCGTAGGCGATCCCGTACGCCCCGCCGGGCACCGGGTACCGCTGGCGCAGGATCAGCGGACCGGCCGAGAACGCCAGCAGCGCGCCGGCCCGCGCGTCGGTCACCAGCACCCGCCCGTAGGAATCGGCCACCGCGTTCGCGGCGCCGTCCCCGGCACGCAGACCCTCGCCGACCTTGCCGCCGGCGACGTCCACCGAGAACACCGCCGTCCGCAGCCGGTCCAGCACCACCACGCCGTCCCCGGTGTCGACGACGTCGTCAGCGCTGTAGAGCTGCCCGCCGATGGTCCGCGCCGGACCCGCGGCCGGCAGCACCTGGATGTCCTTCGCCGCCCCCATCGCCACCAGCCGGTCCGGCCCGTAGGCGATGCTCGACGCCGGCTGCCCGCCCGTCTTCGTCTCGGCCAGCTTCCGGTCCGGCAACGTCAGCTGCTGGACCACACCGCGGCCCGGCTCGGCGATCTCGACCCGCCCCGGCGTCACGGTCAGCTTCCCGGCCTTGCTGTATAACGGCATATTCACCGGGGGTGACGCGAGCGCGTTCAGGTCGTACAGCCGCAGCGATGGCGGCTCCGAAACCGCAACGACGAGGGTGGCCGTCTTCTCGTCCACGGCGACGGCCGACACCGATCCGGAGCCGAGCACCTGACCGGCGGGCCGCACGGTCACCGCGGGGGAGACGGCCGGGCGCGCGGCGACGGGGTTCGCCACGATCTGCAGGTCGTCGGTGGTCGACTTGGCCGACGAGCAGCCCGAGAGCACCAGGACACCGGCGAGCGGGAGCACGATCCACGACACGGCGGCGAACCGACGCACGTTGCTGCCTCCAGGTGTCCCTCGGCGGGCGGTCTTCACCAGCATGCTCCTTGATCCCCGTGCCGTCACGTGCGTGTCACCGAACAGACACCTGGTGCTCATCGCGGCCAGCGTTCGGGGTAGCCGACCTCGATCGCGCTGACGTCGTCGAGCGCGGACCGGATGGCGGGCGGGAGGGTGATCTCCTCCGCCGCCAGCGAACCCGTGAGCTGGCCGGTGTCGCGCGCGCCGACGACCGGGGCGACCACACCCGGCCGGTCGCGGACCCAGGCCAGCGCGACGGCCAGCGGCGACGTGCCCAGCCCGTCGGCGGCGGTCGCGACGGCCTGCACGATCCGGGCGGCCCGGTCGTTGCGGTGGTGCTCGACGTACCCGGCGTAGGCGCTGTTCGCGCCGCGCGAGTCGGCCGGCGTCCCGGTGCGGTACTTGCCGGTCAGCACGCCGCGGCCCAGCGGTGCCCACGGCAGCAGCCCGATGCCGTGGTGCGCGGCCGCGGGCACGACCTCGCGGTCCACCCCACGTTCCAGCAGCGAGTACTCGACCTGGGTGGAGACGAGGGGAGCGACGGCGGAGGCGCCCGCCGCGGCGGTGGCCAGCTGCCAGCCGGCGTAGTTCGAGACGCCGACGTAGCGGACCTTCCCGCAGGTCACGGCGTACTCGAGGGCGGAGAGCGTCTCGGCGAGGGGCACGCAGTCGTCCCAGGCGTGCAGCTGCCAGAGGTCGATGTGGTCGGTGCCGAGGCGTTTGAGCGAGCCGTCGAGGGCGGTGAGCAGGGCGCCGCGGGAGGCGCCGCCGCCGAACGGGCCGTCGGTGCGGCGGGCGACCGCCTTCGTCGCGAGGACGACGTCGTCGCGGGGCACGAGGTCGCCGAGCAGCGACCCGAGCACCCGCTCGCTCTCGCCCTCGCCGTAGATGTCGGCCGTGTCCACCAGGGTGCCGCCGGCGTCGACGAAGGCGACCAGCTGGCTGGCCGCCTCCTCCGCGTCCGTGTCGCCACCCCAGGTCATGGTGCCGAGCGCCATCCGGGAGACGCGCAGTCCCGAGCGGCCGAGCAGTCGCTTTTCCACGACCGCCGAGCCTAGTGGGCGGCCCGGTTCCGGGGAGACCAAGGTGAGTCGTGTCGCGATCATGGCCCCCGTTAGGGTCGGGCCCCGTGCGACTCGGACTGAATCTCGGCTACTGGGGAGCGGGGAACGACCCCGCGAACCTGGCCCTGGCGAAACAAGCGGACGAACTCGGCTACGCGGTCGTGTGGGCCGCGGAGGCCTACGGCTCGGACGCGGTCACCGTGCTCTCGTGGATCGCGGCGCAGACCTCGCGGATCGACGTCGGTGCCGCCGTGCTGCAGATCCCGGCGCGCACCCCGGCGATGACCGCGATGACCGCCGCGACCCTCGACACGCTGTCCGGCGGCCGGTTCCGGCTCGGCCTCGGCGTGTCCGGCCCGCAGGTGTCCGAGGGCTGGCACGGCGTGCGCTTCGCCTCGCCGGTGGGCCGCACCCGTGAGTACGCCGAGATCGTCCGCACGGCCCTGCGCCGCGAGCGCCTGAAGTTCGAGGGCGAGCACTTCACGCTGCCGCTGCCGGACGGGCCCGGCAAGGCGCTGCGGCTGACCGTCCGTCCCGCCCGCAAGCACATCCCGCTCTACCTGGCCGCGATCGGCCCGAAGAACCTGGAGCTGGCCGGCGAGATCGCCGACGGCTGGCTGCCGGTGTTCTTCTCGCCGGCGCACGCGGGGGAGCAGCTGGCCCACGTCCGCGCCGGTGCCGAGCGGGCCGGCCGCACGCTGGACGGCTTCGACGTCGTCCCGTCCGTGCCGCTCGTGCCCGGTGCGGACTGGCGGACCTGCGCGGACGCCGTGCGCGGCTACGCGGCCCTCTACCTGGGCGGGATGGGGAGCAAGGAGAAGAACTTCTACAACCGGCTGGCGTGCCGGATGGGTTTTGCGGCCGAGGCCGCCGAAGTGCAGGAGAAGTACCTGGCCGGCGACCGGGTGGGGGCGATGGCGGCGGTGCCGCCGGAGTTCCTCGACGCGACGTCGCTGCTGGGTCCGAAGGAACGGATCGCGGAGAAGATGAAGGAATACGCCGAAGCCGGCGTGACGACCCTGTCAGTGTCGCCGTACACGCCGGAGCCGGCCGAGGCGCTGTGCACCGCCGTCGAGGCGCTCGAGCTGGCGGGGGTGGCCTGACGTGGGCTGGTTCGAAGCACTGGTGCTGGGCCTGGTCCAGGGCCTGACCGAGTTCCTGCCGATCTCCTCGAGCGCGCACCTGCGGATCGTGGCGGCGCTGGCCGGCTGGGACGACCCGGGCGCGGCGTTCACCGCGGTCACCCAGATCGGCACCGAGCTGGCGGTGATCATCTACTTCGGGCCGAAGATCGGGAAGATCCTGCGGGCCTGGTTCTTTTCGCTGTCCAAGCCGGAGTGGCGCCGCGACCCGGACGCCCGGCTGGGCTGGCTGATCATCGTCGGTTCGCTGCCGATCGTGGTGCTCGGGCTGCTGCTGCAGGATCAGATCGACAGCGCGTTCCGCGACCTGCGGATCACCGCGACCGTGCTGATCGTGTTCGGCGTGATCCTGCTGGTCGCCGACCGGATCGGGAAGCAGGACCGCACGCTGGACGATCTGACCGTGCCGCACGGCCTCGGGTTCGGCTTCGCGCAGGCGCTGGCCCTGATCCCGGGGGTGTCGCGCTCCGGCGGTACCACCAGCGCGGGCCTGTTGCTCGGCTACACCCGCGCCGAGGCGGCGGAGTACTCCTTCCTGCTGGCGCTGCCGGCGGTGTTCGGGTCGGGTGTGTACAAGCTCAAGGACATCGGCTCGGGTGACGTGCCGGCCCAGTGGGGCCCGACGATCCTGGCCACGCTCGTCGCCTTCGGCGTCGGCTACATCGTGATCGCCTGGCTGATGGCCTACATCAAGAAGCGCAGTTTCGTGCCGTTCGTGGTGTACCGGCTGGTTCTCGGCGTGCTGCTGTTCGTGCTGATCTTCGCCGGCGCCCTGGACCCGAACGCCGGCCCCGTCGGGCACTGAGATCCCGCTGATCTCCCCGCGTGGGGACCGCTTGATCGGTCCCCACGTAGGGTGGGGCCCGTGAGTACGGTCATTCTGCTCCGGCACGGCAAGTCGACGGCCAACGGCTCCGGCGTCCTGGCCGGGCGAGCCCCGAAGGTCAACCTCGACGACACCGGCCGCGCCCAGGCGGAGAAGCTGGTGGCGCGCCTCGACGGCGTGCCGCTGGCCGGGCTCGTCGTCTCGCCCATGCTGCGGTGCAAGCAGACCGTCGGCCCGCTGGCCGCCGCGCGCGGGCTCGACAAGGTGGTCGAGCCCGGGTTGTCCGAAGTGGACTACGGCGACTGGACGGGCAAGGAGCTCAAGCACCTGGCGAAGGAGCCGCTCTGGCGGGTCGTCCAGGCGCACGCCTCGGCCGCGGTGTTCCCCGGCGGCGAGGGCCTCGCCCAGATGCAGGCGCGGTCGGTGGCCGCCGTCCGCGCCCACGACCGGCGGATCGCCGCCGAGCACGGCGACCACGCCGTCTGGCTGCTGTGCAGCCACGGCGACGTCATCAAGTCGATCCTGGCCGACGCGCTCGGCCAGCACCTCGACGCCTTCCAGCGGATCGTGGTCGACCCGGCGTCCATCTCGGTCGTGCGCTACACCGAGACGCGGCCCTTCGTCATGCGGGTCAACGACAACAGCGGCGACCTGCGCGGCATCGTGCCGCCGGAACCGAAGCCGAAGCGGGGCAAGAAGGCCGGTAAAGACGCTGTGAGCAGCGACGCGGTGGTGGGCGGTACCACCGGCCGGTGATCCTGGCCACCTCCGGAAAGCGCTGACGTCCGCGCCGGGGAACCCCGTAGGGTGGCGGGACCGAGTGTTTTCCCCGACCAGGAGCCTGCCCGATGATTTCGCCGGACAATCCGTTCGCCGCACCCAGCGAGCTGCCCTACGCCCTGCCGCCCTTCGACCGGATCTCCGACGAGCACTACCGGCCCGCGTTCGAGGCCGGGCTGGCCGAACACGCGGCGGAGATCGAGCAGATCGCGGCGCAGGACGCCGAGCCGACGTTCGAGAACACGATCGTGGCCCTCGAGCGCGCCGGTGAGCTGCTGAGCCGCGTCGCGAGCGTGTTCTACAACCTGGCCGGCTCCAGCAGCACCGACGAGATCCAGGCCATCCAGGCCGAGTTCGCGCCGAAGCTGGCCGCCCACCACGACGCGGTCCACCTGGACCCGCAGCTGTTCGCCCGGATCGACGCCCTCCACGCGCGGCGCGGGGAGCTCGGCCTGGACGAAGAGTCCCTGCGGCTGCTGGAACGGCGGCACACCGACTTCAGCCGGGCCGGTGCCGGCCTCGGCGAGGCCGAACAGGGCCGCCTGCGCGAGCTCAACGAGCAGCTGTCCACCCTGCAGACCCGGTTCCAGCAGAACCTGCTCAAGGACACCAACGACCTGGCCGTCGTGCTCGCCGACCGCGCCGAGCTGGACGGCTTCGGCGAAGGCGCGATCGCCACCGCGGCCGAAGCGGCGTCGGCCCGGGGCGAGGACGGCAAGTACGTGCTCACGCTGAGCCTGCCGACCAGCCAGGCGTCGCCGCTGGAGACGCTGCGGAACCGCGACGTCCGTGAGCGCATCCACGCCGCGTCGATGGCGCGGGGCAACCGCGGCAACGCCTGCGACAACAACGCCGTGGTCGCCGAGATCGTGCGCCTGCGCGCGGAACGGGCCGCCCTGCTCGGCTACCCGAACCACGCCGCGTACGTCATCGCGGACGAGACGGCGAAGACGGCCGAAGCGGCCGCCGGGCTGCTGGAGCGGCTGGCACCCGCCGCGGTCGCGAACGCCCGCGCCGAAGCCGCGGAGCTGCAGCAGCTGCTGGAAGCGGACGTGCCGGGAGCGAAGCTGCGACCCTCGGACTGGCCGTTCTACGCCGCCCAGGTCCGCCGCGAGCGCTTCGACGTCGACACCGAGGCACTGCGCCCGTACTTCGAGGCCGACCGCGTGTACCTCGACGGTGTCTTCTTCGCCGCGACGAAGCTGTACGGCCTGACGTTCACCGAGCGCGACGACCTGCCGAAGTACCACCCGGAGGTCCGGACCTTCGAGGTCTTCGACGCCGACGGCACCCCGCTGGGCCTGTACCTGCTCGACCTGTACACCCGCGACGCCAAGCGCGGCGGCGCCTGGATGAACACCTTCGTCGACCAGTCCGAGCTGCTCGGCCGCAAAACGGTCGTGGTCAACGTGCTCAACGTGAACAAGCCGCCGGCGGGGGAGCCGACCCTGCTCACCTTCGACGAGGTCGTCACCGCCTTCCACGAGTTCGGCCACGCCCTCCACGCGCTCGTTTCGTCGGGCCGCTACCCGACGTTCTCCGGCACCAACGTGCCCCGCGACTTCGTCGAATACCCCTCGCAGGTCAACGAAATGTGGATGCTGTGGCCGGAAGTCCTGGCCCACTACGCGAAGCACCACGAGACGGGGGAGGCCCTGCCGCAGGAGCAGGTCGAGAAGCTGCTCGCCGCCCAGCAGTACGGCGAAGGGTTCTCCACCACGGAATACCTCGCGGCGTCCCTGCTCGACCAGGCCTGGCACGGCCTCGGCGTCGACGACCGGGTGGGGGAGGTGCAGCCGTTCGAGGCGGAGGCGCTCGTGAAGGCCGGCGTGGCCGTCGACGCGATCCCGCCCCGCTACCGCACGACGTACTTCGCCCACATCTTCAGCGGCGGCTACAGCGCCGGGTACTACTCCTACATCTGGAGCGAAGTCCTCGACGCCGACACCGTCCAGTGGTTCCGCGAGAACGGCGGCCTCACCCGCGAAAACGGCGACCACTTCCGCCGCACCCTGCTGGGCCGGGGCGGAAGCATCGACCCCATGGACGCCTTCCGCGCCTTCCGCGGCCGCGACCCCGAGATCGAACCCCTCCTGGCCCGCCGCGGCCTCGGCGGAGTCCGATCTTCAACTGTATAACGACCTATACGGCGGGGCTGGTTTTTAAAACAAGCCCCGCCGTAACACAAAAACAAAGCAGAGAAGCAGGTCAGGCCGTCTCGGCTCGCGCGCCCGCGACGATGTGGTCGACGAAACCGTAGGAGAGGGCTTCGTCGGCGTCGAACCAGCGGTCGCGGTCGGCGTCGGCGGTGATCCGCTCGACGGTCTGGCCGGTCTGCCTCGCCGTGATCTCCGCGATGCGGCGCTTCATCTTGCCGAACACCTCGGCTTGGATGGCGATGTCGGTGGCGGCGCCGCCGATTCCGGCCGACGGCTGGTGCATGACGATCCGCGTGTTGGGCAGGAGGTAGCGCTTCCCGGGGGTGCCGGAGGAGAGCAGGAACTGGCCCATGGAGGCGACGAACCCGAGGCCGTACGTGGCGACGTCGGGCTGGACGAGCTGCATGGTGTCGTAGATGGCCATGCCCGCGGTGACCGAGCCGCCGGGTGAGTTGATGTAGAAGGTGATGTCCTTCGCCGGGTCTTCGGCGGCGAGCAGGAGCATCTGGGCGACGATCCGGTTGGCCACTTCGTCGTTGACCTCGGTGCCGAGGAAGACGATGCGGTCGCGCAGGAGCTGGTGGTAGACCGTGTCGTCGGGTGACTGGGTGGGTGTCTGCATGTCGGGTACGGCGAGAAGGGTCATGGGCCTGACGGTAGGGCGCAAGATCAGGTTTCCGGGGCCGGTTTCGCTGTGAGCGTGTGGTGTTCGCCGGGCGCGAAAAGGGGCCGCCGTCCGCAGTGGACGGCGGCCCCTTCCGGTGCGTCGGGTGTCAGATGAGGCCGAGCTTCTGCACGGTGTCGCGCTCCTCGACGAGCTCCGCGACGGAGGCGTCGATGCGGGCGCGGGAGAAGTCGTCGATCTCCAGGCCCTGGACGATCTCGTACTTGCCGTTCTTCGCGGTGACCGGGAAGGACGAGATGAGGCCCTCGGGGACGCCGTAGGAGCCGTCGGAGGCGACCGCGGCGGAGGTCCAGTCGCCGGCCGGGGTGCCGTTGACCCAGGTGTGGACGTGGTCGATGGCGGCGGAGGCGGCCGAGGCGGCGGAGGAGAGGCCGCGGGCTTCGATGATCGCCGCGCCGCGCTTGGCGACGGTGGGGATGAAGTCGTTCTCGAGCCAGGCCTGGTCGACGGCGTCGGCGATGCTCTTGCCGCCGAATTCGGCGTGCTGGACCGAGGGGTACTGGGTGGCGGAGTGGTTGCCCCAGATGGCGACCTTCTTGAGCTCGGTCACCGGGACGCCGAGCTTCTTGGCGAGCTGGGCGAGGGCGCGGTTGTGGTCGAGGCGGGTCATCGCGGTGAAGCGCTCGGCCGGTACGTCGGGGGCGTGCGAGCGGGCGATGAGGGCGTTGGTGTTGGCGGGGTTGCCGACGACGAGGACCTTGATGTCGTCGGCGGCGCCGGCGTTGATGGCTTCGCCCTGGGGCTTGAAGATGCCGCCGTTGGCTTCGAGGAGGTCGCCGCGCTCCATGCCCTTGCTGCGGGGGCGGGCGCCGACGAGGAGGGCGATGTTGGTGCCTTCGAAGGCCTGCTTGGGGTCGTCGAAGATGTCGGTGCCGGCCAGGAGCGGGAATGCGCCGTCTTCGAGCTCCATTGCGGTGCCCTCGGCCGCCTTGACCGCCTGCGGGATCTCGAGGAGCCGCAGTTTCACCGGGACGTCCTGGCCGAGGAGCTGACCGGACGCGATGCGGAACAGCAGCGCGTAGCCGATCTGGCCGGCGGCGCCGGTGACGGTCACGTTGACAGGGGCTTGGGTCATTGCGGTTCTCCAGCTTGAGACGACTTTGGCTAGTGCAGTGGAGCCTATCCCTCCTGGGCGTCGCCGGTCGGGTGCGTCCAGTCACTGTTGTGAGGATCGCTTTTGGGGGGTCCGGGTGGCGAAGCCCCCGGCCCGGGGCCAAGCCCCGGTTGTCACAGCTCGCTTTCAGGTGTCGGTGACGTTGTGGGCGAGGCGGGTGAGCAGGTCGGCGAGCTGGGCGATCTCGGTGTCGGAGAAGCCTCGGCGCATGCGCTGGTCGTGGGCGATGGCGGCGGTGGCGAGGCGGTGGAAGAGCTTTTCGCCGTCGTCGGTGAGTTCGACGAGGTGGACGCGGCGGTTGGCGGGGTCGCGGCGGCGGGTGACGAGTCCGGCGGTTTCCATGCCGTTGAGGTGGTGGGTGAGGGTGGCGCCTTGGATGCCGACGGTGTCGGCGAGTTCGCGCTGGTTGGCGGTGGATGTGGTTTTGAGGGAGATGAGGATCTGCCAGATGGGCTGGGAGCCGCCGGCGGCGGCGAGGGCCTGGTCGAAGGCGCGGCCGGCGGTTTTGGCGGTGCGGGCGAGGACGACGCCGATGGGGGCGGTGGTGGGTGGTGGCACGGTCGGACCCTACCGCAGTTGCTGAGAGCCCTAAGCGTTTGACATCTAATGGTTAGACTTCTAACGTTGAGGCATCGAACGGAAGGGGAAGGCGATGAGCACCGAAGAGCAGGTCCGTGAGTTCGGCCGGGTGTGGGCCGCGGCGGAGGAACGCGGCGACACCGAGGTGTTGGCCGGCCTGGCCACCGACGGGTTCCGCCTGGTCGGACCACTGGGGTTCGTGCTGGACCGCGAGCAGTGGCTGGCGCGCTACGGCGACGGCGGGCTGGTCACCGAGAAGCTGGACTGGGCCGAGGTCGAGGTGCGCGACTTCGGTGGCGCCGCGATCGCGATCGGGCTGCACGAGCAGATCGCGACGCACCGGGGGGACCCGGTGAACGGCCGGTTCCGCGCCACGCACGTGCTGGTCCGCGAGGACGACCGCTGGCGGCTGGCCGGCATCCACCTGAGCCCGATCGGCGGCCTGCCGCCGTTCGCTTCCGGGGGGCCGCGGCGATGAGCGTCGAGCTGGAGCTGCTGACGAGGGGGTAGACCCCGGAACACGCGTGTCGACCCTTCCTGCACCGGGCGGCCGGGAGGAAGACGGTTCCGCGGCCGGACGTCGCGGGGGTGATCGTTGCCGGTGGCCGGGGTACCGGTGGCGCGAAATCGTTTTCCCTCCCCCTTTTTCCGCGTTCGCCGGAATGTGGGCGGTCGAAAATTGTCGAAACATGAGCAATGTCGCGTGGTGGGACGGCTACGCGGCGTTGCTCCGTTCAGCGGGGTTTGCTTCCATGATCCTTTCGCTACCATGGTCGACGCCCCCGTCCCCAATTCGCGTGTATTGGGAAGGATTCCGATGCTGTCTGCGGTCGTTGCTGCCGTAATGGCGCTGTCCTCTGTGGTCACCCCGCATGCGTGGAACACTCCTCCGCCACCCGACAAAATCGTCATCGACGTCGTGAACGCCATCGGCAGCGGCTGCCCGCTCGGCACGTCCGCGGTCGCTGTTTCGCAGGACAACACGGCGTTCACCGTGACCTACAGCGCTTATACGGCGTTGGTCGGGGTCGGTGCCGGGCCGCTGGACGCCCGGAAGAACTGCCAGATCGGCCTGCGGGTGCACGTACCACAGGGGTTCACCTACGGAATCGCGCAGGCGGACTACCGTGGATTCGCGCACTTGGAAAAGGGTTCCACGGGCCTGGAGAGAGCGAACTACTATTTCCAGGGCAATTCGCCGACGGCCTACATTCAGCACCCGCTGACGGGGCCTTTCGAGGACGACTGGCATTACACCGATTCGACGGAGGTGGGCGCGATCGCGTTCAAGCCGTGCGGTGAGGAACGCAACCTGAACATCAACACGGAATTGCGGGCCGCGGCCGGGACGTCGGATCCGAAGAAGACGACGAGCTACGTCACGATGGACTCGACCGACGGCAGCATCACCACGACGTACCACTTCGCGTGGCTGACCTGTCCGTGATCGGCTCCGGGTGACCGGAGGTGGAGAGGGGCGGCGCGGCGGGATGGCTGCGCCGCCCCGGCCGGTCACGGCTTCGCCGGGGCCCGGGGATCGGTGGCCTCGACGCCGAAGACGCGGCCGAGGGAGACGAGGGCCTCGTCGAGGTGGCTGAGGCTGGAGAGGACAGCGCGGGTCTCGGCCGCGTCGACGCGGTCGGAGACGGGGGTGCCGTCGTCGCGCACGAGCGTGCCGGGTGTGGGGCCACCCGGGGCGTCCAGTGCTTTGCGGAGCACGTCGATGTTGGCCAGCAGCCGCCCGGTGAACCGGCGGAGCCGGTCGGCGTCGGCGCCGATGAGCTGGCCCGGCTGGGCGCGGGCGGCGACGTGGCGGGCCCGGAAGGCGATGGTTTCCAGCGTGGTGAGCACGTGCCAGCCGTAGTCGCGGCGGGCGCTGCGGAGGTTCACCGGGTGGGTCAGCGGTTCGATGGTGGTGCGGACCTGTTCGACGCCGCGGTCGAGGTCGCGGGAGAGTTCGATGATGTTGACGTTCTCCTCGCCGGCGAGGAGGCCGCGGGTGTGTTCGAGGAACTCTTCGAGGTCGTCGAGCACCTCGCCGATGTCGTCGAGCATGACCGAGCGGGTGCGGACCGGGACGATGACGACCGCGGCGAGGATGCCGGCGGCGGCGCCGACGGCGGTTTCGGCGACCCGGATCCAGAGCACCTCGAGGCTGAACGTGCCGAGCAGGCTGTAGAGCAGGCCGAGCATGCTGGTGACGAAGAAGGCCATCACCACCTGGGAGATCCGGGCGGTGTAGACCATTCCGAACACGCACACGAGGATGAGGCCGAGCGTGGCCGGGGTGTTGCCGCCGACCAGCAGGGCGAGCAGGACACCGCCGACGATGCCGATCAGGGTGCCGCCGAGGCGGCGGACGCCCTTGACGAAGGTGGCGCCGGCGCTGGAGGCGCCGATGAACACGACGAACACCGTGAGGACGGCCCAGTACCAGCGCTGGTGGGAGACGAGTTCGCCGCCGAGCACGGCAAGGCCGCCGCCGACGACGGCCTGGATCGCGCTGCGGGTCCGGTTGTCGTAGGCGAACTTCGGCGTCGGCTCGGCGTCGTCGGGCTCGAGCGGGTCCGGCGTGGACTCCGGCGCGGCGGCGCGCTGGGCGCGGTCGTCGGCCAGTGCCAGTTCGGCCAGTGCCCTGCGGACGCCGTCGCCGGGAGCGGCGTGGGAGTCGATGCGGCTGCCTTCGACGAGCATGCGGCTGTATTCGCCGGTCTCGCTGATCAGCGGCAGCTCGCGCGGGTCGCGTTCCATGAGGGCGCGGAAGCGGGCGAGCCGGGCGATGAGGTCGTCGCGGACCTCGACGGTGAGCTCTTCGGAGCAGGTGCGCTGGACGGTGCTGGCCAGCCAGCCGACGGCGAGCTCGACTTCGATGGCGCGGCGGCGGAGCCGGTCGGCGGCGCGGGCGTCGACGACGTCGGGGGCGGCGTCCTCGATGAGCAGGACGCACTCGTGGAGCCGGCTGATGGCCGAGCGCAGCTGCTTGCGGGTGCGCTCGCTGCCGTTCACGGCGAGGTAAGCCTCGGTGGCGCGGACGACGGCACCGAGGCGGGCGCGGAAGGCGCGGCGCACGCGGAGGAACTCGGCTTCGGCGTTGTGTCGCAACAGGACGAACCGGACGACGGCGTTGGCGAGGACCCCGACGCCGAGGGCCATCAGCAGCTGCGGCACCTGCTTGACGTGCGCCTGCAGGAACATCGGGAAGAAGAACAGGAAGAAGGCGATCGAGCCGAGTGCGGTGCCGCGGGCGCCGAAGCGCTGGGCGTAGACGGCGACGAAGATCAGCAGGACGAACACGATGCTGTCGAGCGGCGCCAGGGCCGAGCCGAGGCTGGCGACGGTGATCGACGCGGCCCCGGTGAGGAAGGCCAGGACGAGGGTGACGGCCTGGCCGCCCGGGGTGGGGTCGTTGACGGTGAACGCGGTCATCATCGCGGCGATGGCGCCGACGAGCATGACGGTGAGCGGGACGTGCGCGGGCAGCAGTGCGGCCACGGCGAGGACGATGCCGAGCACGGCGGAGCCGGCCAGGCGCAGCCGGACCAGGCCGGGGTCGGCCGCCGCGAGCCGGTCGAGGGCGGCGGTGCGGAAGTGGTTCATCGGGCGAGCAGCTCCCACTGGGCGAGGGTGGCGCGGCGGCCACGGGTGGCGGTGATCCGCAACCGGTAGCGGGCGTGCGCGGCCGGGGTGGCGAGGACGAACGGGCGGGTCTGGCGGCGCCAGCGGAACAGCTCGCCGTCGCGTTCGTCGAGGGTGGTCCATGCGACGCCGTCGTCGGACCCTTCCAGCACCCACGCGCTCGCGTCGCCACGGCGGGCGCCGGAGGTCAGGGTGTACATCGTGACTTCGCGGGGTTCGCCGGTGACGGTGAACTCGATGGCCGGGGTGGCGCTGCGGAAGGTCACCTGGGTGCGGGTGGTGTCGTCGAACAGCGCGCCGACGCCGGTGCCGTCCGAGCTGGTCGCGGTGCCGGTCAGGTCGGTGACCGGGTGCGGGTGCTCGGCGGGGGGCGGCGGGGCGCCCCAGCCGGTGGGTTCGGTCGTCAGGTCGAAGACGAGTTCGGCGCCGCGGGCGAGGGTGGCGTGGGCGATCGAGGTGCTCTCGTGCGGTTCGCCGTCGACGGTGAGCCCGCGGACGTAGACGGTGTCGCCGGTGTTGCCGGGGGCGTGGACGACCAGTTTTCTGCCGCCGCCCAGGTGCACGGTCGCCTTTTCGAACAGCGGTGAGCCGATGGCGTAGTGCGGGCTGCCGACGGCCAGCGGGTAGAAACCGAGGGCGCTGAAGACGTACCAGGCGGACATCTCGCCGTTGTCCTCGTCGCCGGGGTAGCCCTGGCCGATTTCGCTGCCGAGGTAGAGCCGCCGCAGCACCTCCCGCACGACGGCTTGCGTCTTCGCGGGTGCGCCGGCGAGGTGGTAGACGTAGGGGATGTGGTGGGACGGCTGGTTGGAGTGGCCGTACTGGCCCATGCGGACGTCGCGGGCCTCGGTCATCTCGTGGATCAGGCCGCCGTACGCGCCGGGGCGGCGGCCGGTTTCCGGGGTGGCGAAGAAGGTGTCGAGCTTGGCTTCGAGGCCGGCGGTGCCGCCGTGGAGGGCGGCGAGGCCGGGGCCGTCGTGGGGTGCGGTGAAGGCGGTGTTCCAGGCGTTGGTCTCGACGAAGTCGCCGCCCCAGGCGGCGGGGTCGTAGCCCTCGGGCGCGAACTTGCGGCGGCCGTCGCGGTGGCGGCCCTGGAAGAAGCCGATCTTCGGGTCGAAGTGGTGGACGTAGTGCTTCGCGCGCTCGCGGAAGTAGGCGGCGTAGTCGGCGTACATCCGGGCTCGTGGCCCGTCGCTTTCGCGGGAGAGGGCTTCGGAGAGGTTGGCCAGGCCGAAGTCGTTGAGGCAGCCTTCCAGTGCCCAGGACAGTCCTTCGTGGACCGATACCGGGGTGTAGTGGAGGAAGATCGACTCTTCGAGGCCCTTGCGGCCGACCGCGCGGCGCGGCGGGGTGACGGTGGCGTTCTTCAGCCCGGCGTCGAAGGCGGCCTCGACGTCGAACTCGCGGACGCCCTTGAGGTAGGCGTCGGCGAAGGCGACGTCCGAGCTGGTGCCGGTCATCAGGTCCGCGTAGCCGGGTGAGGACCAGCGGGAGATCCAGCCGCCTTCGCGGTACTGCTGGACGAAGCCGTCGATCATCCGGCCGCAGCGTTGCGGGGTGAGCAGCGCGTAGGCGGGCCAGGTGGTGCGGTAGGTGTCCCAGAAGCCGTTGTTGACGTACAGCTCGCCGTCGACGACTTTCGCGCCGGTGCGCCGCCCGGTGCTCGGCCACCACCGGCGCGTGACCGGGCTGGCGTGGCGGATGCCGTCCGGCGTGTTCTCGTGCGCCACGTTCGGGTACAGGAACAGCCGGTAGAGGTTCGAGTACAGCGTCGTGCGCTGGTCTTCGGTGGCGCCTTCGACCTCGACGCGGCCGAGCTCCTCCTGCCACAGCCCGCGTGCCTGCGCCCGCACCTGCTCGAACGTCGTCCCGGCCGGGATCTCCAGCTCCAGGTTGCGCTTGGCCTGGGCGAGGCTGATCAGCGACGTCGCGATCCGCAGCGTGACCTCAGGACCGTCGAACTCGAAGTAGCCCGAGACCCGCCGCCACGGCGGGAAGCGGACCTTGGCGCCGCGGGTGGCCGGGGCGTCGGTCACCGCGTAGACGAACATCCGGCGCGCCCCGGCCGACAGCCGGCTGCGGACCCGGGTGTACCCGGTGATCACGCCGGTGTCGGGGTTCAGGCGGACGCGGCCGCGGTTGCGGACGTTGTCGAACAGCAGCCAGCCGTGCTTGTCGGGGAAGGTGAACCGCATGATCGCCGCGTGCGACGTGGGCGCGAGGTCGGCGGTCATCCCGTTGGCGAACCGGACGCCGTAGTGGTGCGGCGAGTCGGTTTCGTCGGCGTGGGAGAAGGCCAGGGCGCGCTTGCGGCGGTCGGGCTCGACCGGGCCGGTGCCGGGCATGACGTGGAAGGTGTGCCGGTCGCCCATCCACGGGCTGGGCTGGTGGGACAGCGCGAACGCCTGCAGCGCGGGACGGTTCCGGTCGTCGTTGTGGCGGTGGTAGGAGTAGAGCCAGTTGGTCACACCGGCGTCGGTGACCGGGGTCCAGAAGTTGAACCCGTGCGGCACGGCGGTGGCCGGGATGTTGTTGCCCCGGGAGAAGTCGCTACTGGAGTGCGTGCCGCGGGTCGTGCGGACGCAGTCGATCGCGTCGCGCGGCGGCTCGGGGCGTTCGGCGATCCGGACGTCGTCCAGCCAGCCGGTGATCTCTCCGGGCGCGTCGGTGCGCAGCACGATCCGGCTGATCCGGCGCCCGGCGAAGGCGCCCAGCGGGCGGCGGACGAGGTTCCACTGGTCCACCCACAGCGTCTTGTCGTCTTCCGGGGCGAACCCGGCGGAGGTGCCGTCGGCGAACTCGATGTCGAGGCTGACGCGGGTGGCGTGGTAGGCGGGGATGTCGCCGTCGGCCACCGGGAAGACCACATAGGACAGCTCGGTGCGCCCGGTCACGGGTGCGTCGAGTTCGAACAGGACGGCGCGGGGCCGGGCGGTGTAGCGCAGGGCGTGCGTGCCGGTGAAGCCGACGCCGGTCTTGGCCGTGGGAGAGCGGTCCGGGCCGCTGCCGACGTGCAGGCCGGGGTCCACCGGCTGCGGGTCACCGGTTTCGAAGGAAGAGAAGAACACGGCGTCGGACATGCGCCCACCGTAACCGCCGCCGAACGGCGCAGCGTGTTGAACGCTGCTGCCCGCACCGGTGCGGGCAGCAGCGTCCTTTCTAGACGACGGCGGTTCCCTCCAGCTCGACCAGCTGGCCCGGGATCGCCAGCCGGCTCACCCCGAGCATCGTGGTGGCCGGGGCCACCCCGGCCGCGCCCAGCCGCGCGGCCAGCACGCCGTAGTGCGGGAACAGCCGGTCGACGTCGGTGGTGTAGACGTTGAGCCGGACGAGGTTCGCCAAGGACATGCCGGCCTCGGCGAGCACGGCCTCCAGGTTGTCCAGGCTCAACGCGAGCTGGGCGGCGATGTCCCCCTCGTGCTGGGGCTTGCCCTCGGCGTCCATCGACGTCTGTCCGGAGCAGTACAGGGTGCGGGTCTGCCCCGAGACGACCTCCCCCTGGTTGAAGCCCAGCTCCAGTGACCACGTCACCGGGTTGACCGCCGTTCGTTCCAGTGCCACATCAGCTCCGTTCGTTGCGATTGCTGCACGGAGGAGCTTTCCGGCGAATCACGACATCCTCTGTCGGGTATTCGCTACGGTCTCGAGGTGCGTGCCGACCGGCTGGTCTCCCTGGTGCTGCTGCTCCGGCAGCGCGGCCGGTCGACCGCGGAGGCGCTGGCCCGCGAGCTGGAGGTGTCCACCCGCACGGTGCTGCGCGACATCGACGCGTTGTCGGCGGCGGGTGTCCCCGTCTACGCCGAACGCGGCCGCCACGGCGGGTTCGCGCTGCTGCCCGGCTTCCGGACCGAGCTCACCGGGCTGAACCACGACGAAGCCCTCGCCCTGCTGACCACCGGGCGCGCTTTCGGCCTCGGCCCGGCGCTGGCCTCGGCCATGCGCAAGGTGGCCGACGCCCTGCCCGCGACCCACCTGGCCACCGCCGGGCGGTTTCTCGTCGAGCCGGAGACCGACCTGCTCTCCCGCCACTCAGCTGCCGAGGAGGTGGACCGCCCGACGATGGTCGAGGTCCGCCGCGCGGTCCTCGATGGTCGCCGGCTGCGCCTCCACTACGCGGCCACGGGCCAGGAGCCGCAGTGGCGCACGGTGGACCCGCTCGGCCTGGTCACCGTGCGCGACCGCGGGTACCTGCTGGCCACGAGGGCGGGCGCGGACCGGACGTACCGGCTGTCGCGGATCCTGGCCGCCGAATCGCTCGGCGAACCGGCCCAGCGGCCGGACGAGGTCGACCTGGACCGCATCTGGCGCCAACGCTGCGCCGCCTTCCTGGCCGACGGTCACCTCGCGGTGCAGGTCCGGGTCCGCCCGGCCCGCCGAGAAGACCTGCTGGGCACGGCGGTGGCGGTCCGCGCGGAGGAATTCGAGGCCGACGGCTGGCTGCGGTTGGAGGTCACCTACCAGGACGCGTGGCACGCGGAGTGGGCGCTGTGGCAGCTGGGCACGGACGCCGAAGCGATGGCTCCGCAGTCGCTGCGCACGGCCTTGCGCGAGCGAGCGGCGGCGATCGCCGCGCGCTACGGGGATGACCAACCCCGGAAACGGTGAAGGCCACCCCGGGAACCCCGGGATGGCCTTCACCGCACTACCGCGGACCTACATCTTCGTGCACTGTCCGACGGCCGGGCCGCGGACCGTGTTCGGCAGGTCGTGGTCCGTCGGCGCCGGGGTGTTCACCGCGCAGGCCAGCGGGCCGGCGATGGTGCTCGAGGTGAGCACCGGCCCGTGGTTGCCGGTCAGCGCCACCGGGCCGCCGATGTCGGTCAGCTCGATCGACACCGTCCCGGTCGCTCCGGTGATCGCCACCGGGCCGCCCACCTTGGTCCGGTTGAGTACGACCTGGCCGGCGCCGGTCGCCGCGAGCGGGCCCTTGATCTGGCCGCCGCGGACGATCAGCGAAGCGCCGCCGGACACGGTGACCGGGCCGGACACCGTCGCGTCCTGCAGGCAGACCGTGCCCGAATTGATCGACAGCGGACCGGAAGACGGACCGGTGATCGTCTTCGTGCAGGCGGCGTCCGGCTTGCCCAGCAGCTCGAACTCGGCCAGCTGCGCCGGGGCGCCGGTGCTGGTCGCGGTCACTTCGAGCCGGTAGTAGGCGTAGTGCGCCGGGTCGGCCACCTTGAACGCGCGGGTCTGCTGCCGCCAGCTGAACGCCTGGTCCGTCTGCCGGTCGGCCACGGCCCAGGTCTTGCCGTCGTAGGAGCCCTTCAGCACCCAGCTCTTCGGATCGCCCGCACCGGTCTGGGACGTCAGCGTGTAGTTCGTGACGGCTTCGTCGGTGTTGTTGAGCTGGTACTGCACGGCGCCGGTGACGGCGGCCTGGGTGCGCGAGGTGTTGTCCACCAGCGCGCCCGCGTTCGAGCCGTCCGAAGTGGACAGCGTGCCCCTGCCGGGGCCGGTCTCGTCGTGCAGCGGCGCCGGGGCGGCGTCACCCTTGGTGATCGACGTCGGCGCGTCGTTCGGGCCGGTGCCCCAGGACGAGGGGTTCGGGCCCATGTCGAAGTCGATCTTCCCGCCGCGCGCGATCAGCTCGTGCGGCAGCGACGTCGAGGAGTACGCCTTGCCGTTGACCTTCACGCCCTGGACGTAGACGTTTTTCGCGCTGTTCTTCGGCGCGTTGATCACCAGGTCCTTGCCGCCGGCCAGGTGGATGGTGGCCTTCTTGAACAGCGGCGACCCGATCGCGTAGTTCGGGCTGCCCATCTGCAGCGGGTAGAAGCCCAGCGCGCTGAACGTCCACCACGCCGACTGCTCGCCGTTGTCCTCGTCACCGGCGTAGCCCTGGCCGATTTCACTGCCGGTGTAGAGCCGGGAGAGCGCCTCGCGGACCTTCTCCTGCGTCTTGGCCGGCTGGCCCGCGTAGTCGTACATGTAGAGCGTGTGGTGCGAGGCCTGGTTGGAGTGGCCGAGCTGGCCCATCCGGACGTCGCGGGCCTCCCGCATCTCGTGGATCACCCCGCCGTAGGAGCCCGGGAAGTTCGCGGTCTCCTGGTCGGCGAAGAACGCGTCCAGCTTCTTCGCCAGCCCCGCCTTGCCGCCGTAGAGGTTCGCCAGGCCCTGACCGTCCTGCGGCACGGAGAACGCCATGCCCCAGCCGTTGGTCTCGGTGTAGTCGATGCCCCACACCCGCGGGTCGTAGTCCTGCGGCGACCGGCTGAACTTGCCCGCCGCGTCGCGGCCCTGGAAGAACCCGACAGCCGGGTCGAACAGGTTGACGTACTGCTGCGCGCGGCTGGTGAAGTACTCGTAGTTGGACAGGTACTCCTGCTTGCGCGGATCGCTCGCCGGGGCCTCGTCGTAGAGCTTCTTCGACAGGTTCGCGATGCCGAAGTCGTTGACGTAGCCCTCGATCGACCACGAGAACCCGTGGTCGGCGGTGTTCGGCGCGTAGCCGAGGAACATGCCCTCGTCGACGCCCTTGCGGCCGACCGCGTTGTTCGGCGGGGTCACCGTCGCATCCTTCAGCGCCGCGTCGTAGAACGACTTGACGTCGAAGTTCTTCACGCCCTTGAGGTAGGCGTCGGCGAACGCGACGTCGGCGCTGGTGCCGGTCATCAGGTCGGCGTAGCCCGGCGAGGACCACCGCGAGATCCAGCCGCCGTCGCGGTACTGCTGCACGAACCCGTCGACCATCTTCCCGGCCATGTCCGGCGTGAGCAGCGAGTACGCCGGCCAGGTGGTGCGGTAGGTGTCCCAGAACCCGTTGTTGACGTAGGTCTGGCCGTCGACGATCTTCGACCCCGTCTGCGTCGGGGTGTCCGCACCGGCCTTCGGCGAGACGAAGCTCGCGTACCGGTAGACCGGCTTCTCGGGCGTGCCGGTGTTCTCGAACCCGGAGTTCGGGTAGAGGAACAGCCGGTACAGGTTCGAGTACAGCGTCGTGAGCTGGTCCTTCGACGCGCCCTCGACCTCGATCACCTTCAGCTGGTCGTCCCAGATCCGCTGGGCGGCGTCGCGGACGGTGTCGAAGGTCGCGGTCGGCGCGATCTCCTGCGCCAGGTTCTTCCTCGCCTGCTCGACGCTGAGCAGCGACGTCGCGATCCGCATGGTCACCGTCTTGTCGGCGCCGGCGGCGAACCGCAGGTAACCGGTGACGTTGTCGCGACCTTGCCCGGTGAGCTTCCCGCCCGCGGTGACCGGCTTGTCGAAGGTGGCGTAGACGAACATCCGCCCCGCACCGGCCGACAGACCGCTCTTGGCGTCGGTGAAGCCCGACAACGTGCCCGTCGCCGGGTCGAGCGTCAGCCCGCCGGAGTTGTTCACGTTGTCGAAGATCAGGCTGGAGTCCGCGCCCGGGAAGCCGAACCGCATGACCGCGGCGTGGTCGGTCGGGGCGATTTCGGTCTTGATCCCGTTTTGGAACTGGACACCGTAGTAGTGCGCCCGCGCCGTTTCGTCGCTGTGCTTGAACGCCAGCGCCCGCTTGTCGCGTGCGGCGTCCGGTACCCCGGCCGCCGCGGACGGCATCACCTGGAAGCTCTGCCGGTCACCCATCCACGGGCTCGGCTCGTGGCTGACGCTGAACGCCTGCAGGGCCGGGAGGTTGTCGGCGTTGTTCTGGGTGCTGTAGTTGTACAGCCAGCTGTCCGACCCGGCGTCGGTCACCGGCGTCCAGAAGTTGAACCCGTGCGGCACCGCGGTGGCCGGGAAGTTGTTGCCCCGGGAGAAGGTGCTGTTGGCCATCGTGCCGCGCGTGGTGAGCACGTTGTCGGTCGGGCGCGTGCTGGCCGGCGGGGTCGGCGTGGCCGAGATCTTCACGTCGTCGAGCCAGCCCTGCAACGAGCCGGGGCCGTCCGGGTTGTCGAAGCCGACCAGGATCCGGTCGATCGTCTTGCCCTTGGCGACCGTGCCGATCGCCGAGCGCACCAGGTTCCACTGGTTGGTGTAGAGCACCTTCGAAGCGCCCTGGCCCTCCGGCGTCAGCGGGAAGCCGTACTGGTCGGTGGCGCCCAGGTCGCGCAGCCGGGTGCCGTCGGTGAAGACCAGGTCGATGGCGACGTTCGTGCTCTGGTACTTCAGGTCACCGGTGATGAACTGCGGCTGCACCTTGTACGACAGCTCGGTCGAGGGCACGACCGGGACGTTCACGTCGAAGACCTTGTTGTAGGACCAGCCGTGCCCGGCCGCGGTCTGGCTGCCCGAGTAGCGGAACGCCTTGAGCCCGGTGAAGCCGACGCGGTTCTTGTTCGTGTACCCGCTGGTCGGGCCGGCGTCGGTGAAGCTGCGCATGTTCGGCAGGGGCGGCGGCGCCGGCTCGTCGTTGGCCAGCAGCAGCTCCGACAGCTGCAGGATGGGCCCGCCGTTGTTGCGGGTGATGTCCAGCCGGAAGAACTTGTACGGCGCGCTCGGCGCGGCCAGCTGGTAGTCCTTCTGCTGGAACCGGGCGGTGAACGCCTGGTCGGCCTGCTTGTCCAGGTCGGTCCAGGCCAGGGCGTCGTTGGAGCCCTGCAGCGTCCAGTCCCTCGGGTCGCGGTTGTCGAAGTCGTTGGCCGAGGAGATCGCGTAGTGCGTGATCGAGGTGGCTTCCGACAGCGTGACCTGCGCCGACGCCGTCGGGTCCCAGGAGAGCCACTTCGTGTCCGTGGTGCCGTCGAAGAGGTTCGACACCACCTCGCCGCCGCTGGTGTTCTCGCTGCTCGCGCTGGTCTCGGTCACCTTGCCGCGGATGTCGCCGGGGATGGCGGTGCCGTTCGCGCCGTTGATGCCGGACGCGCGCGGCTTGCCGGCGGCATCGGTGTCGACCGTGTCGGTCCACGTCGGCTGGACGTCACCCGCCTCGAAGGAGGACGAGAAGTCGGGGGGAAGGGCGTCTTCGGCGGCGGACGAGGCCGCGGGGAGGGCGACCAGGCCGGCGGCGACCACGGCGGCGGTCACCAGGAAAGCGACCGGCGGTCTGGCGCTTCGGGGCATCGTTGCTCCAAGCTCGGGAGTGGCGGATTCAGCAGCGCCGCGCAGGCGGGGACCGGCGGCGCCAACGAAGGGAAACGCGCGGGTGACATCGATGTCAAGACCGCCCGGCAAACCTGGCCAAAAACAGACAACGCGGAAAACGGGGGCCCGATGAGACCAGTCAAGATCTTCACCGCCATCGCCGCACTCACGCTCGTCACCACCACGTTCACCCCGTCGGCCGCCACCGCCGCGACCGGCTCCACCGTCCGGCCGGTGACCGCCTGCGCCGACCTGGTCCGCGGCTTCGCCCTCCCGGGCGCCGCCACCCACGTCACTTCGGCGGCCGTCGTCGCCGCGACCGCCACCGACCCCGAATACTGCGGCGTCGAGGGCTACGTCGAACCCGCCGTGCACTTCGACCTGCGGCTGCCCACCAAGACCTACGCCGGGCGCTACCTGCAGTACGGCTGCGGCGGCTTCTGCGGCACCATCACCCCGCCGGAATTCGCCGACTGCGGCCTGCCGCACGGCGCCGACGTCGCGGTCGCCGCCACCGACGACGGGCACATCGGCAGCACCCCGTTCGTCGTCGACGACGGCAGCTGGGGCGCGAACGACCAGGCCGCCCGCGACGACTTCGCCTTCCGCGCACCCCACGTCGTCTCCCGCGCCTCGAAGACGATCATCCAGGCCTTCTACGGCGCCCCGCCGCGCAAGTCCTACTTCACCGGCTGCTCCGACGGCGGCCGCGAAGGCCTCCTGCTGGCCCAGCGGTACCCGGCGGACTTCGACGGCATCGTCGCCGGCGCGCCCGCGGGCTACTGGGACCCGCTCGTCGGGGTGTACCAGACCTGGCTCGCGCGGGCGAACACCGCCGCCGACGGCCGGCCGATCCTCACGGCCGCGAAGCTGCCCGCCCTCCACGACGCCGTCGTCGCCGCCTGCGACCGCCTCGACGGGCTCGCCGACGGCCAGCTCGACGATCCGCGCGCCTGCCGCTTCGACCCGGCGACGCTGGCCTGCACCGGCCCCGACACCCCGGCGTGCCTCACCCCGGCGCAGGTCACCGCGGTCCGCAAGCTGTACTCGCCGCCCGTCGACGAACACGGCAAGCTGCTCTACCCCGGCGGCCAGCAGCCGGGATCCGAACTGGCGTGGGCGGGCTGGATCATCGGCGTGCCCGAGACCGGCGGAGCCGCCTTCGCCCGCAATCTAGGCGACAACTACCTCCGCTACCTCGCCTACCCGATCGGCGCGCCCACCTCCACCGTCGACACGTTCGCCTTCACCAGGCGGGAATTCGACCGGCTCACCCCGGAAGGGGCCCGCTCCAACGCGATGAGCCTCGACCTCACGGCGTTCCAGCGGCGCGGCGGCAAGCTCGTGCTCTGGCACGGCTGGGCCGACCAGGCCATCCCGCCGACCGGGACGCTCGACTACTACCAGCGGCTCACCCACGGCCGTCCGCAGGATTGGGCGCGGCTGTTCATGGTCCCGTCGCTCTACCACTGCGGCGGCGGCACGACGCTCACCGAGTTCGACCCGTTGCGCGAGCTGGTCAGCTGGGTCGAACGCGGCACCGCGCCCACCCGGGTGACGGCGACCGGCCGGGACACCGCCGGGAACGTCACCCGCACCCGGCCGGTGTTCGCCTACCCGCAGCGGGCGGTCTACGACGGCACCGGCAGCGTCGACGACGCGGCCAACTTCCGTCCCGCCCCGCCCGCCGCCCCGACCCGCGACGTCGTCCACTGGGCAGGGGAGCAGCTGTACCGCATCCCCGGGCCGGTCGCGCCGTAAAACCGGTCACCCGGGTCCGGCGTCGTCGCTAAGGTCACGATCATGACGACGCCGGACCCCGCCGACCGCGTACTCGCCCGAGCCTCCCTCGCCGAGGGCAACCCCACCGGGTGGTTCGAGCAGCTCTACACCGCCGCCTCCCGCGGCGAGGCCGACTTGCCCTGGGCCCGCAACGTGCCGAACCCGGAACTGGCCGGCTGGCTGCGCCCCGGCGAGGGCCGCCGCGCCTTGGTCGTCGGCAGCGCACTCGGCGACGACGCCGAACACCTGGCCTCCGCCGGCTGGGCGGTGACGGCGTTCGACGTCGCGCCGACCGCGATCGAGGCCGCCCGCACCCGGTTCCCGGAGTCACGGGTGGACTACGTGGTCGCGGACCTGCTGAACCCGCCGGGTGCCTGGCACCAGGCGTTCGACCTGGTCGTGGAGATCATGAACATCCAGGCGATGCCCCGGGAGTTCCGGCCCGCGGCGGTGGCGTCCCTGGCCGGGTTCCTCGCCCCGGGCGGCACGGCGCTGGTCTGCGAGGTGGCGGAGGAGAGCACGGACGTCGAGACGTGGGTGGGCCCGCCGTGGCCGTTCAGCCGCGCCGAGATCGAATCGGTCGCCCAGGGCGGCGTCCGGCTGGTGAGCCTGCAGACCATTCGCGCGGGCGCCCGCTACTGGGCCACCTTCACCCGTTAGCCCGGTGACGGCCGGGCGTGGTCCCGACGACGGTCGTGAACGCCGCGATGAAGTGGCTGGGGTTGGACCAGCCGCAGGCGTGGGCGACGTGGGTGGTGTCGTGGCCGTCGGCCAGCAGGACCAGCGCGTGGTGGATGCGCAGCTGGGTGCGCCACTCGTAGAACGTCATGCCGAGTTCGTCGCGGAACAGGCGGCTGAGCGTGCGGGCGCCGGCTCCGACCGCCGGCCCCAGCCGCGCGAGGGTGGTGTTGTCCCCGGGCTTTTCGTACAGCACCCGCGCCAGGGCCCGCAGCCGGTCGTCGCGGGGCTCCGGCAGCTGCAACGGCTGCTCGGGCGCTTCCCGCAGTTCGTCGACCAGGACCCGGCGGAGGCGAGCGCTCGCGGCGCGGTCGTACTCACGCGGCCCGGTGAGGGCGAGCAGCACCTCGCGGGCCAGGTCCGAGGCGGTGAACACCGCGGGACGGCCGGGGACGAGCCGGGCCAGGGAAGCCGGCAGGAAGACGATCCGCATGTCGGTGTCCCCGTGCGCGCGGTGCCGGTGACCGAACCCGGCCGGAGTCCACGCGACCCGGTTGGCCGGCACGATCGACGTGCCCCGCCCGGTGTGCACCGACAGCACGCCCCGCGCCGCGTACACCAGGTGCCCGCGGGAATGCGAGTGCACCGGGCTCGTCCCGCCCGACGGCCACGAGTGCACCCCGCCGGACGGCCAGAGCCGCACCACGGACGGATGGCGGCCGATGGGCATGGCTTGGCATTCTACCGGTGGCCGGCCACCGCTCCCGCCGGTGACAGTGGGACGCATGAAGACGATGCGAGCGGCGGTCTGTGTCCGGGCGGGCGGCCCGGAAGTGCTGGAACTGCGGGAGCTGCCGGTCCCGGCGGTCCGGCCGGGCTGGAGCCTGGTGCGGGTGCGGGGCGCCGGCCTGAACCGGTCGGAGCTGAGGACCCGGCAGGGCCATTCCCCGGCCGTGACGTTCCCGCGGGTGCTCGGGATCGAATGCGTGGGCACCGTGGCTGTCTCGACCGACCCGCGGATCCCGGACGGGACGACCGTCGCGGCGGTGATGGGGGAGATGGGCCGGGAGTTCGACGGCGGCTATGCGGAGTACGCGTTGCTGCCGAACTCGCTGCTGATGCCGGTCACCACCACCCTGTCCTGGGAAACCCTGGCCGCGCTGCCCGAGACGTACTTGACCGCGCAGGGCGCGCTGGACGCGCTGGGGATCCGGCCGGGTGAGCGGTTGCTGATCCGCGGCGGCACCTCCTCGGTGGGACTGGCGGCCGCGTCGATCGCGGCCGGCCACGGGCTCGAGGTCGCCGCCACGACCCGCCGGCCGGACAAGGCCGGCGCACTGACCGCGGCCGGAGCCGCCCACGTGCTCATCGACGACGGCGGACCACTGGCGGCGCTCTGGCCCGAAGGCCCCGACCACGTCCTCGACCTCGTCGGCGCGACCACGGCCACGGACTCCCTGCGCCTGGTCCGCCGGGGCGGCACGGTGTGCGTGGCCGGCTCGCTCAGCGGCTGGCTCATCCCGGACTTCGAACCGATCGCGAAGATCCCGTCCGGCACCAAGCTGACCGCCTTCCACAGCAACGACCGCACCGGCAGCACGGCCCTGCTGCAGCGGATCGTCGACGAAGTCGAGGCCGGCACCCATCGCCCCCACCTCGACCAGGTCTTCGACCTGGACGACATCGCCGCGGCGCACCGGTACATGGAAGAGAACCGGGCCGCCGGGAAGCTCGTCGTGCTGCCCTGATCAGCAGCTCTCGAGGAACCGGGACAGCACCCGGGTGCCGAAGTGCAGGCCCTCCACCGGCACCCGCTCGTCCACCCCGTGCGCCATCGCCCGGTACGGGAACCCCTTCGGCAGCCACAACGGCGCGAACCCGTAGCAGTCGATCCCCAGCTGCGCGAACGCCTTCGCGTCCGTCCCACCGCCCAGGCAGTACGGCACCACGACGGCTTCCGGGTCCTCCGCCCGCAACGCCGCGGCCATCGCGTCGAACCACGGGGAATCCACCGGCGCCTGCACCGGCGGCTGGCGCGCGACGAACTCGCGCGTCACGCCCTCGCCGAGCAGCTCGTCCAGCGCGGCGAACAACGGCTCCTCGGTCCCCGGCAGCACCCGCACGTCGATCTGCGCCGTCGCCGTCGAGGGGATCACGTTCACCTTGTAGCCCGCCTCGAGCATCGTCGGGGTGGTGCTGTTGCGGATCGTCGGGACCACCAGCGCACCCGCCGGGCCGAGCGCGGCCACCACAGCGTCCACAGTGTCCCTTTCGGACAGATCCACGGGGACACCCAGCGCCGCACCGGTCCGCTCCAGGAACGCCCGCACTGCCGGCGTCAGCGACACCGGCCAGCGGTGCGCGGCGATCCGGTGCAACGCATCCACCAGCCGGGTGACGGCGTTCTCGTCGTTCGGGCGCGACCCGTGCCCCGCCCGGCCCCGCGCGGTCAGGCGCAGGTGCGCCGTCCCGCGCTCGGCCGTCCCGACCGGGTACAGGTGCACGTCCCGGCCGTCGGCGGCGGGCACGTGGTAGGTGTAGCCGCCGGACTCGCTGATCGCCGCCGCGCAGCCCTCGAACAGCTCCGGGTGCTCGGCGACCAGCCAGTGCGCGCCCCAGTCCCCGCGGTCCTCCTCGTCGGCGACGAACGCCAGCACCAGCTCGCGCCGCGGCCGCACACCGCCGGCGAGGGCGGCGAGCACCATCGCCACGAAGTCCTTCATGTCGGTCGCGCCGCGGCCCCACAGGTACCCGTCGCGCACCTCGCCGGCGAACGGCGGCACCGACCAGTCCGCGCCGTCCGCCGGAACGACGTCCAGGTGCCCCTGCACCAGCAGCGCCGGCAGTGACGGGTCGGTGCCGGGCACGCGGGCGATCACGCTGGCCCGCCCCGGCGCGGCTTCGAGGATCCTGGACCGGATGCCGAGCCCGTCGAGGAACGCGGCGACGTACTCCGCGGCCGGCCGCTCGCCTTCGGCGTCGTTCCCCCCGCGGTTGGTCGTGTCGAACCGGATGAGGTCCGCGCACAGCTCGACGACGTCAGCCATAGATGCCCTGCACCGCCCCCGCCGCGATCGCCGTGACGACCTTGAACGCCTTCATCGCCTCGGTCATGTTCACCGCGTCGAAGCCGACCCGCCGCGTCCCGATCTGCTCCACCGTCGGGATCACCGCCGTCGCCTGGGCCAGGTGGCTCGCATCGAACTCCACCTCGATCCGGTGCCCGCCGACCCGGCGTTCCTCCCGGCCCGCGCGCGCCATCGCGTCGGCCGCCGCGCCGGTCAGCAGCTCCGCCGTGCGCGACGGCGGCAGGCAGATCGCCGCGTACCGGCTCACGCACTCCTTCACCTGGACGAGCTCCGCCTCCGGTGCGTAATCACGCGCGTCGTCACACGTTTTGTCGTCACCCGAAACGAGCAGGACAGGCACGCCGTACTCCGCGGCCACGCCCGCGTTCAGCCGCCCCTCGCTCGCCGGGACGTCGTCCAGCCACACCCCGGTGATCTGGTTCTCCAGGTACGTGTGGGAAAGCACCCCGTCGAAGCCCGCGCCGGCGTGGTAGCCGAGGAACACCACACCATCCACCCCGGAATCGATGCCCTGCATCATCGACAGCGGCTTGTGCCGCCCGGTGAGCATCCGCGCCCGCGGATCGAGGTCCTCCAGCAGCAGGTTCCGCTGCGACGAATGCGCCTCGTTGACCAGCACGTCCGTGGCCCCGGCCGCGAACAGCCCGGCCAGCACGGCGTTGACGTCGCCGGTGAACAGCCGCCGGAAGCGGTCCCACTGCGGCGAACCGGGCACGACGTCGTCGGTCCAGGTGACGCCGGTGGCGCCCTCCATGTCCGCCGAGATCATGATGCGCATGCCGGGCACTCTAACCAGGGCGCCCCGGCCCCGGGCACGGAAGCTCCGATTACCCTCGGTCACGAAATCCGATCGATAACGATCGGACACCTGCCGAGGCGGCAACATATTGCGCGGTTGTCCCGGTATGTGGTTACTTCTCGTCCTTGGGGAGGTTCACAGCGAATGATGGGGTGGTTTTCGGTGCAGTTCCAACGCAGGACCGGGCGGTTCGCCCGAGTGGGCGCGGTCGTCGCGGCCGCGACCTTGACGGCGATCCCGCTCGCCGTTCCCGCTCAAGCCCAGCAGGGCAAAGTGCTGCGGGTCGCGCTGACCACCGGCATCGACCACCTCAACCCCTTCACCGCGGTGCTGTCGGCGTCGACGCAGATCGGCCGGTTCACCTACGAGTTCCTCACCGTCCCGAACGCCGAGAAGGCCGAGGCCTCGCCCGCGCTCGCCGAGTCCTGGACCCCGTCGCCGGACAAGCTGACCTGGACGTTCAAGATCCGCAGCGGCGTCAAGTGGAGCGACGGCAAGCCGGTGACCGCCAAGGACGCGGCGTTCACCTTCAACCGCATGCTCACCGACGAGAACGCCCGCACCGCCAACGGCAACTACGTGGCCAATTTCGAGACGGTCACCGCGCCCGACGACACCACGCTGGTCATCAAGACCAAGACCGTGCAGGTCAACATGAACCTGCTCGACGTGCCGATCGTGCCCCAGCACATCTGGGAGCCGGTCAAGGACCTCAAGGACCCCAAGACCGATGACCTGGCCGTCGCCGGCGTCTCCGACGGTCCCTTCCAGGTCACCGAGTACAAGCCGAACGAGTACGTCAAGTTCAAGGCCAACAAGGACTACTGGCGCGGCGCCCCGAAGATCGACGAACTGCAGCTGCTGCAGTTCAAGGACACCGAGGCCGCGGTCAACGCGCTCAAGCAGGGCGAAGTCGACGTCATCAACCGGCTCAACCCCAACCAGTTCGCCGCGCTGCAGGGCCAGCAGGGCATCACCACCAACGCCGCGCCCGGCCGCCGCTACGACGAGCTGTCGATCAACTTCGGCGTCACCGACAACGCGAACAACCCGATCGGTGACGGCAACCCGGTCCTGAAGGACATCAACCTCCGCAAGGCCATCACCCAGGCCGTCGACACGCAGTCCATCGTGGACAAGGTGCTCAAGGGCCTCGGCCAGGTCGGCGGCGGCGTCGTGCCGGCGATCTACGCCGACTACCACTGGGACCCCAGCGACAGCGAGAAGGTCAAGTTCGACCTCGCCGCCGCCAACGCCACCCTCGACCAGGCCGGCTACGCCAAGGGCCCCGACGGCGTCCGCACCGCCCCCGGCGGCGCGAAGCTGGAACTGCGCCTCACCGGCCACGCCAACCGCAGCTACGACCAGGGCGTCGCCCAGTACGTCACCGGCTGGCTCAAGGACATCGGCATCACCGTCAAGCAGGACCTCGTCTCCGACGACGAGCTGTCCGACCGCACCGCCGTCGGCAAGTACGACCTCGCCATCGGCGGCTACGGCACCAGCCCCGACCCGGACTACGCGCTGTCGCTGCACACCTGCGCCGCGCGCCCCGCCCCGGACGGCAAGGGCGGCAGCACCGACACGTTCTTCTGCGACGCCCAGTACGACGACCTCTACCGCAAGCAGCTCACCGAGACCGACGACGCCAAGCGCGCCGAGTACGTCAAGCAGGCCCAAGCCCGGCTCTACACCCAGCACCCGACCATCGTGCTCGACTACCAGAACGCGCTCGAGGCCTACCGCTCCGACAAGTTCGCGGCCTTCACCACCCAGCCGCAGCCCAAGGGCGCGATCCTCGAGCAGTCCGGCTACTGGGGCGTCTACGGCGCCACGCCGGCCGGCACCGAGAACACCGCCGGCTCCGGATCCGGCAACACCGTGCTCTGGATCGTCATCGGCGCGGTCGTCGTGGTGGTCCTCGTCGGCGGCGGCATCGCGTTCAGCCGCCGCGGCAAGACGGCGGAAGACCGCGAGTAGAACATGACCACGCCCGATCAGGCCGCGGTGCTCGTCGACCCCGACGAGCACCGCGGCGGGACCGGTACGGCCCGGTTCGTGCTCAAGAAGGTCGCCGAAGCGCTCATCAGCGTCGTGCTGGTGGTCGTGCTGTTCTTCTTCCTCTTCCGCATGCTGCCGGGCGACCCGGTCGCGGCGATGACCCGCGACCGCGTCACCAGCCCCCAGCAGATCGCCGAACTGCGCGAGAAGATGGGCGTCGACAAGCCCGTCTTCGTCCAGTTCGGCCAGTACTTCTGGAACCTGCTGCACGGCGACCTCGGCGAGTCCCGGCTGCTCAACAACGGCCGCCCGGTCGCCGACATGATCGGCGAACGGCTCTGGCCGACCATCCTGCTCGTCGGCAGCGCCACCGTGCTCGCCGTGCTCCTCGGGCTGTGGCTGGGCATCCGCGCCGCCTGGCGCCGCGACAGCGTCTTCGACCGCACCCAGACCGGGATCGCGCTGACCCTGTGGTCGGTCCCGCAGTTCTGGCTCGGCCTGATGCTGCTCGTGGTGACCAACGGCCTGTTCCCCAGCCGCGGCATGCACTCCCCGGACGCCGCACCGGACGCCTTCTCCCAGACCCTCGACGTGCTGCACCACCTGGTGCTGCCGTGCGTGACGCTGCTGGCGGTGTTCTACGCCCAGTACATGCTGATCATGCGGTCGTCGCTGCTGGGGGAGATGAACGCCGACTACCTCACCACCGCCCGCGCCAAGGGCCTGCGCGACGACCTCGTCCGCCGCCGCCACGCCGTCCCCAACGCGCTGCTGCCCACCACCACGCTGGTGTTCATGCAGATCGGCTCGGTCGTCGCCGGCGCGGTCACGGTCGAAGCCGTGTTCAGCTGGCCCGGCCTCGGCCAGCTCACCTACGACGCGCTGCACGGCCCCGACCTGCCGGTCCTGCAGGGCGTGTTCACCGTGCTGGCGAGCGCGGTGGTGCTGATGAACCTGCTCGCGGAACTGCTCTACCGCGTGCTCGACCCCAGGGTGCGTACCTCATGACCACCGCCGAGACACCGCGGCAGATCGCGTGGAGCCGCCGCCGCGCGTCCATCGCCCGGACCTGGCAGGAGTTCGCCGGGCAGCGAGCCGCGCTGATCGGGCTCGTCCTGCTCGGCGCCACCGTGCTCGTCGCGCTGCTCCTGCCGCTGATCAGCGACGAGAGCGGCCTCGACGTCACCAAGGCCACCGGGCAGCCGCTGTCCCCGCCGAACGCCGACTTCTGGCTCGGCACCGACAACTTCGGCCGGTCGGTGCTGCTCATGACGATCTGGGGCAGCCGCGTCTCCCTGCTCGTCGGGTTCTCCGCGGCCCTGCTGTCGGTCGTCATCGGCACCCTGATCGGCATCACCGCCGCGCACTTCGGCGGCTGGGTGTCGGGGACGCTGCTGCGGTTCACCGACTTCTTCCTGGTCCTGCCGTCGCTGATCCTCGCGATCGCGCTCTCGGCGGTGCTGCCCAAGGGCGTCGGCACGATCATCCTCGCCATCGGCCTGACCGCGTGGCCCAGCACCGCCCGGCTGGTCCGGGCCCAGACGCTGACCATCGAGAGCCGCCCTTACATCGAGCGCGCCCACGCACTCGGCGGCGGGCACCTCCACATCATCGGCAGGCACGTCCTGCCCGGCGTGATGCCGCTGGTGCTGGCCAACACCACCCTGGTGGTCGGCAACGCCGTCATCGCCGACGCGACCCTGTCGTTCCTCGGCGTCGGCGACCCCAACTCGGTCACCTGGGGCCTGGTGCTGCAAAGCGCGCTCAACGACGGCGCGATCAGCCGCGGCGCCTGGTGGAACGTCCTCCCGCCGGGCATCGCCATCGTGCTCGTCGTCCTCTTCTTCACCCTGGTCGGCCGGGGACTGGAGACCGTGTTCAACCCGAGGTTGAAGAAGTGACCCCGCTGCTGCAGCTCAAGGACCTGGCCGTCACCTACCGCGTGGGCGACCAGGACGTCACCGCCGTGCGCGGCGTCGACCTCACCCTCGACCCCGGTGGCACCCTCGGCGTCGCCGGCGAATCCGGGTCCGGCAAGTCCACCGTCGCGATGAGCGTCCTGCGGCTCCTGCCGGGCACCGCGAAGATCACCGGCGAGATCCTCCTCGACGGCGAAGACGTCACCGCCATGAAGTGGGGGCGCCTGCGCGCGCTCCGCTGGGCCGAGGCGTCCGTGGTGTTCCAGGGCGCCATGCACGCGCTCAACCCGGTCCGCAAGATCGGCGAGCAGATCGCCGAACCCCTCCGGCTGCACCCGCCCGAGGGCAAGGCCCTCACCGACGCCGCGGTCGACGCCCGCGTCGCCGAACTGCTCACCCAGGTCGACCTGCCCCCGAGCCGGGCCGGCGCCTACCCCCACGAGCTCTCCGGCGGGCAGAAGCAGCGCGTCATGATCGCCATGGCCCTGGCCTGCTCACCCCGGCTGATCATCGCCGACGAGCCCACCACGGCCCTCGACGTCATCGTCCAGGCCCAGGTCCTGGCCCTGCTCTCGCGGCTGGTCGCCGAGCAGGACATCGGGCTGATCATGATCAGCCACGACCTGTCCGTGCTCGCCGCCACCTGCGAGCGCATCGCGGTGATGTACGACGGGCAGATCGTCGAAGAAGGCCCCAGCGCCGACGTCATGGGGTCGCCGAAGCACGAACACACCCGGGCGCTGGCCGCGGCGTTCCCCACCGTCGGCGACCCGGTGTCCCGCTTCGCCCCCGCCACCAGCACCCCCCTGCCACCCGAACCCGAGGACCGCGTTCCGAGCGGGGAGCCGCTGCTGGCCGCGGAAAACCTGCGCGTGTCCTTCCGCGACCGCACCGGCAAGCGCATCGACGCCGTCGCCGGGGTCGACCTCACGGTGTCCCGCGACGAGATCGTCGCCCTGGTCGGCCAGTCCGGCTCCGGCAAGACCACTCTCGCCCGCACCCTGCTCGGCCTCCAGAAACCCGACTCCGGGGTGGTCCGCTACGCCGGGAAGCCCGTCCCCGCCGGCGGCGCCGGGCTCAAGGCCTACCGCCGCCAGGTCCAGCTCGTCCTGCAGGACCCCACGAGTGCGCTGAACCCGGCCCACACCGTGTACGAAGCCGTCGCCGAAGGCCCCCGCATCCACAAGCTCGCCGACGAGCGGGACGTCGTCCACCGGGCACTGGAAGCCGCCGAGCTGCGGCCCGCCGAGAAGTACGCCGACCGGCTCCCGCACCAGCTCTCCGGCGGCCAGCGCCAGCGCGTCGTCATCGCCGGGGCACTGGCGCTCGCACCGTCGGTGGTGGTGGCCGACGAGCCGGTCGCCTCGCTCGACGCCTCCGTCCGCGGCGAAATCCTGGCCCTGCTGCTGCGGTTGCGCCGCGAACTCGGCCTCGCCGCCCTCGTGATCACCCACGACCTCGGCCTGGCCTGGAACATCGCCGACCGCGTCGCCGTGATGTACCGCGGCGAGCTCGTCGAAACCGGGACCGTCGAACAGGTTCTGCTCGACCCGCACCACGAATACACGAAGTCCCTGCTGGCCGCCCTGCCCGGCGGTACCGCCCAGCACCGGACCGTCGACCGCTGACCCGCGCGGCTACCCCGGACTGTGCCCCCCAAAAAACCGGCACTGCGGTCAACCCGCGCGAGCGCAGTGTGTAATCTCCGAACGGAAATGGCGACCACCACCGACCCCGCACAGACGCCCTCGGCCGGACTGGCCGAGCGGCTCCGCGTGCCCTCGCGATTCCCGTACCGCACGATCGCGATGGGCACGGTCGGCAGCACCCTGCTGATGATCGCCGCCCTCGGCGCCGGCGGCACCCTGATCTCCGACCCCGTGCTCGGCCACGGCCCCCTCTCGTGGGTCCGCTACGGCCACGGGCGCATGCTCGCCAACGCCGTCCTCTACACCGGCTTCGGCATGGTCGTCTGGGCGTGGGTCCGGCTGGGCCGCTACGTGCTCGCCGGCCGTGTCGGCAGCCGCCCGGTCCTGGTCGCCGCCGGCTGCTGGATGGCGCCGCTGCTGGTCTCGCCGCCGCTGTTCACCCGCGACGTTTTCTCCTACCTCGGCCAAGGTGCCCAGCTGCTCTACGGGCTCGACCCGTACGCGAACGGCCCCGCCGAGCTCGACGTGCTGCCGAACGTGGTGCAGAACGTCCACCCGCTCTGGCAGACCACCCCGGCCCCGTACGGGCCGCTGTTCCTGCTGATTTCGAAGGGCGTCGTCGCCACCACCGGCGACAACATGATCCTCGGCGTCATCCTGATGCGCGTCGTGCTGCTCGCCGGCCTCGCCGGGACGCTGTGGGCGCTGCCACGGCTGGTCAAGCACCTCGGCGGCAAGCTCCCGGTCGCGCTGTGGCTCGCGGTGGCCAGCCCGATGATGGTCATCCACCTCTTCGGCGGCCCGCACAACGACCTGATGATGCTCGCCTTCCTCACCATCGGCGTCCTCGCCGCACTGGAACGCAAGCACGTGCTCGCGGTCGTCCTGGTGACGATCGGCATGCTGATCAAGCCCACCGCGGCCATCGCGCTGCCGTTCATCGTCTGGATGTGGGCCAACCACCTCACGGGCGAGTCGAAGGTCCGCAACTTCCTGCGCGCCGGCGCCGCCTCGGTGGGGCTGTTCCTCCCGGTGTTCGTCGCGGGCACCTGGATCTCGCTCGGCTCCCTCAACCTCGGCTGGTGGTCCGGGCTCAAGGCCCCCCAGCTCATCGCCAACTGGCTCAACATCCCGACCGGGATCGGCGAGGTGTTCTACAACCTCGTCCACCTGATCGTCGACGTCCAGGTGTCCCCGTTCGTCACGGTCGCCCGCGCGGCGGGCATGCTGCTGCTGATCGGCTTCGGCATCCGCCAGTGGTGGCTCGCCCGCGGCGGCGGCACGGAAGCGGTGTACCGGGCCGGGATCTCGCTGCTGGCGGTCGCGATCCTCATGCCCCCGACCCTGCCGTGGTACCTGACCTGGGGCTTCGTGCTCCTCTCGGCGTTCAAGTGGCAGCCGCGCCACCTGGCACTGGTCGTGGCGGTGTCGGTGTTCGTGACGCTCGTGTACTACCCGACGGGCGAGCAGGCCCTGTACGACTGGTGGTTCATCGCGCTGGTCGTGGTGGCGAGCCTGTACTCGGCGGCTTCGCTGCTGCGCCCGGACCCGCTGGCCCTGATCGACGCCTGGCGCCGCCCGGAGAAGTTCCTCCGCCACTAGCCATCAGCCGGAGCCCGCCCAGCCGCGCCAGGTGTGCACGTCCGTGACCACCGCCGCGTGCTCCGGCGGCCGCGCCGCGTACTGCTCGTACTTCGCGACCAGCCACGACACGGGTTCGGCGCGCTCGGTGTCGGGAAGCACCCGCGCGACGCCGTCCGCGCGGACCCACCACAGCCGCGACCAGTCCTCGTCGTAGCCGTCGGTCAGGAAGCACACCGCCGGGTTCTCCGCGATGTTGCGCAGCCGCCGCAGCGACGTCGTCGACTTCGGCTTGTGGTCCACCGCGAACACCACCGTGTCCCCGTGGACCGCGAACGTCACCGGCACCAGGTGCGGCACCCCGTCCGACGACACCGTCGCCAGCCGGGCCACCCGCGCGGCGGCGAACCGCGAACGAGCCTCCGCCGACGACAGCCTCATGTCAGCGCCGGGGCGTCGAACGTCAGCGTCCCCAGGTCCGCGTCGAGGGTCACCGGCACCCCCAGCGGCAGCGTCGGCGACGACGCCACGTGCCCGAACCCGAACTCCTCGACCAACGGCACCCCCAGCGGCGCCAGCCGGTCCACCATCAGCGCCCGGATTTCCGCAGGGTCCCCGCACGCCGCCCACGAGCCCAGCACGATCCCGCGAACCCCCTCGAACCAGCCGCTGCGCAGCAGCTGCGTCAGCATCCGGTCCAGCCGGTACACGCTCTCCGTCACGTCCTCCAGCAGCACGATCGCATCCCGCGCCGACCCGTGCTCCGGCGTCCCGATCCCCGCCGCCAGCAGCGACAGGTTCCCACCCGTCAGCACCCCCGAAGCCCGGCCCGGCACCAGCGCCGACCCGCCGCGGACCACCAGGTTCCGCTCGGGGTCGAACAGCCAGCGCCGCAGGTGCTCGACCGCGAAGTCGTCGAACAGCACACTCGCCGGCATCGGCGAGAACAAAGTGGACAGTCCCAGGTGGACGTCCACCGCCCGGTGCAGCGCCGTGATGTCACTCGACCCGGCCAGGACCTTCGGGCCCGCCGCCCGCAGCGCCGCCCAGTCCACCAGGTCCAGCATCCGCTGCACGCCGTAACCGCCACGCGCCGCCAGCACGCACCGCACCCCGGGGTCCAGCCACGCCTCGGTGAACTCCGCCGCCCGCGCGGCGTCGGTACCGGACAGGTACGGCGGCGCCCCCCGCTCCGCCCGCACGCACGGCCCGACCCGCACCTCGACGCCCCAGCCGCGCAGCACCGGCAATGCCTTCTCCAGCAGGTCCGCCGGCACCGGCCCGGCCGGCGCCACCAACGCCAGCGTGTCGCCGGCCCGCAACCGCGGCGGCCTCACCGCGACAGCTCCAGCCGCGCCACACCCGGGGTGTCGAAGCCGAACACCTGACCGTAGAACGACAACTCCGCCTCCAACGCCGCCACGATCGTCGAAGCCTGCCGGAACCCGTGCTGCTCCCCGGCGAACCGCTGGTAGGCGTACGGGATCCCGCGCCCGGCCAGCCGGGCCACGAACCGGTCGGCCTGCTCCGGCGGGCAGATCCGGTCCTCCAGGCCCTGCTGGAACAGCACCGGCCCGGCCAGGCTCCCGGTGTTCGCCAGCGGCGAACGCTCCTCGTACCGCTGCCGCGCTTCGGGCAGCGGCCCGACCAGCCCGTCGAGGTAGCGCGACTCGAAGTCGTGCGTGTCGCCCTCCGTGCCGGTCCAGCCGGCCAGGTCCAGCACCGGGAACATCACCGTGCCCGCCCGGTACGTCTTCGTCGTCGTGAGCGACGCGGCCGCGGTGAACCCGCCCGCGCTGCCGCCGCGGATCCCCAGCCGGTCGCCGTCGGCCAGCCCGGCCGCCACCAGTGCTTCGGCCACCGCGACGCAGTCGGCGACGTCCACCACGCCCCACTGCCCGCGCAGCCGCTCGCGGTAGGCGCGCCCGAACCCGGTCGACCCGCCGTAGTTGACCGCCGCCACGCCGATGCCGCGGCTGGTGAAGTACGCGATCTCCAGGTCCAGCACCGGGAACTGCTGCCCGGTCGGGCCGCCGTGGACGTGCACCAGCAGTGGCGGCCGGTCACCCTCGGGTGCGGTGAAATCCGGGTTCCGCGGCGGGTACAGCACGACGGGCACGGTCTCGCCGCCGTCGGTGGTGAACACCCGCTCCTGCGGCTCCGGCAGGAACGTCGCGGGCAACTCCGGTTGCGGCGTCAGGTCAGTCACCGTGCCGTCGAGGGAAACCCGCACCACGGCGGACTCCCGAGCCGGGCCGCCCGCGACGCCGAAGACCGCGTCGCCGAGCGCCGCGAACCCGGTGCTCGACCAGGCCGTCAGCTCGTCGGCCACCGGCGTCACCGACCTGTCCGCCTCGTCGAGCACCGCCAGCCGCCCCGACGCGAGCACCGCGTGCCGCCCGCCGCCGAGCGGCACGAACCACCGCGACCCGGCCTTCCACAACGGCCCGCCGAGCTCCTGCTCCACCGGCGCGAGGGGCACCACCGAGCCGTCCAGGCCGACCCGGTGCAGGTTCCACCAGCCGTCCGGGTCCAGCAACGCCAGCAGCGCCGCCGGCGTCTCCCACTCGACCTGGCACACCGCGACGTCCGCGCCGCCGGCGAGCACCCGGTGCGGCCCGAACGACCCGTCGGCGGCCACCTCGGCCACGCACAGCTCGGTGCCGTCCCACGGCATCCGCGGGTGGTCCCAGCCGAACCAGGCCGCGTGCCGCCCGTCCGGCGACAGCTTCGGCACCGTCAGGAACCGGTGGCTCGCGGCCAGCACCCGCTCGCCGCCGCCGTCCACGGCGATCGCCACCAGTTCCCGCTCGACGTCGGTCGGCCGCGGCCCGGTGCTGCGCTCCCGGACCGCCCACACCTCGCCCGGCCGCCCGGCCCGCAGATCGCCGTACCGGACGCTCTGGGGCTCGGCGGGGGAAGGCGTGAGCGGCACCACGCCGGTTTCGCTCTGCGCGTACACGCGCTGATCGGCCCAGTGCGTGAACACCACGGCACCCCCGGCGACCGTCCACGGCCGACCGCCGTACTCGTGCAGCCGGTTGCGGACGTTCCACGGCGCCGGCAGCACGTCCTCGGTGCCGCCCGGCACCGCCCGGACCAGCGCGACCCGGCCCTGCTCGCCCGGCCGCGCCTCGGCCCACCACACCTCGTCCCCGACGACGTCGAGCCATTGCGGGCCGCCACCGGCGGCGGCCACCTCGGCGGCGGTGATGGGCGAAGACCAGGTTCCGTACGGGGAGATCCGAGACACCCCCCGAGGCTAGCGGCCCGCCAACGGTGGGGCGGCGGATGCCGATCATGCGCCGGTGGCCTAGGGTCGTCAGTGCTATGTCTCGCGTAATCCACGTCTTCCGCCAGCCGGATCGGTTCGTCGCCGGCACCGTCGGTGAGCCCGGCGATCGCACGTTCTACCTCCAGGCGTCGGAGGACGTGCGCACCATCAGCGTCACCATCGAAAAACAGCAGGTCGTCGTCCTCGCGGAGCGACTGAGCTCACTGCTGGAGGAGGTCGCCAGCCGCTTCGGCGCCGACGTGCCCGACGACGCCCCCGAGGACCTCGTCGACCTCGACCCCCTCACCGTCCCGGTCGAGGAGGAGTTCCGCGTCGGCACCATGGGCCTGGGCTGGGACGCCGACAGCAGCGCGGTCGTCATCGAGCTGCTCGCCATCACCGAGGGCGAGGTCGACGAAACGGTCGTGCTCGACGACACCGAGGAAGGCCCGGACGCCGTCCGCGTCTTCCTGTCCCCGGCCGCGGCCCGCGCCTTCGCCGAGCGGGCCGACCGCGTCGTCAACGCCGGCCGCAAGCCGTGCCCGCTGTGCGGGGAGCCGCTCGACCCGACCGGGCACATCTGCCCCCGGCAGAACGGCTACCGGCGCGAAACCGACGCGGGCGAAGACTGACCATGCCGCCCACCCCGGCCGACCCCGCGGCCCGCGAGCTCGTCACCCACGGCCGCATCGACGTCGAGGGCCGGCTCGTCGACGCCTCCAACGTCACGCTCTTCTGCGCCATCGAGCTCGACGGCGTCACCGGCCGGGTCGTGTACAAGCCGGTGTCGGGGGAGCGGCCCCTGTGGGACTTCCCCGACGGCACCCTGGCCGGGCGCGAGGTCGCCACCGCGATCATCGCCGACGCCGCCGGCATCGGCGCGATCCCGCCGACCGTGCTGCGCGACGGGCCGTTCGGGCCCGGCATGGTCCAGCTGTGGGTCGAAACCACCGAAGACGACCTCGTCGACGTCATCACCCCGGACGAGGTCCCCGACGGCTGGCGCGTGGTCCTGCACGCCCACGACCGGCTCGGCGAACCGGCGGTGCTGGCCCACGCCGACCACCCCGGCCTGCGCGACCTGGCCGTGCTCGACATCATCGCCAACAACACCGACCGCAAGGGCGGCCACCTGCTGGCCGGCGCCGACGGGCACGTCTACGGCGTCGACCACGGCATCTGCCTGCACACCGACCCGAAGCTGCGGACCGTCCTGTGGGGCTGGATCGGCGAACCGGTGCCACCGGACACGGTCGAGAAGCTGCGCAAGCTGCGTTCGGAGCTCGACGGCAGCCTCGGCAAGACCCTCTCCGAGCACATCACCAAGTTCGAGATCCAGGCCCTGGCCGAACGCACCGACCTGCTGCTCGCCGAGGGCATCTTCCCCGAACCGGGCGACGACTGGCGCGCCATCCCGTGGCCCCTGTTCTGATCGACGCCCCGGCCCGCGCCCGGCTCGCCGACCGCTTCGGCCCCCAGCTGGCCGAACCCTGGTGCGACGCCCTCCCGGACCTGGTCACCCGGCTGGCCGCGAAGTGGCAGCTCGAAGTCCGCGAAGCCCGGCCCGGCAACACCGGCCGCACCCTGCTGTGCACCGGCCCCGGCGGTGACCTGCGGGTCCTGAAGCTGACGCCGGACCCGGAAGTCGCCCGGCTCGAATTCACCGGGCTGAGCGCCTGGGCCGGGTGCTCCCGCGTCGTCCAGGTGCTCGACGCCGACCTCGACGCCAACGCCATCCTGCTGGAAGGCCTCGTCCCCGGCACCCAGCTGACCGGCCGGGACGTCCCGTGGGCCCAGCTCGGCGACCTGCTGAACCAGCTCCACGCCGTCGAGCCACCCCGTGGGTTCCGGCGGCTGGCCGAGGGCATCGAGTTCATCTTCACGCTGTCGGAGCGCCGCCGCCGCGAGTCACCGGCCGCGGCGCACCTGAGTGCCGAAGTGCTGGCCAAGGGACGGGAACGCGCGCTCGCGCTCGCCACCAGCGGGCCGGTCACGCTCGTCCACGGCGACCTGCACCCGGCCAACGTCCTCGACGCCGGCCCCGGGCGCGGCATCGTGGCGATCGACCCGCGGCCCGGCCTCGGCGACCCCGCGCTCGACGTCGTCGACTGGATGTTCCTCCCCATGGCGGCGGGCGGCACGCTCGACGACGGCCTCGCCGCGCTCGCCCCGCACGTGACCGGGTTCGACGCCGAGCGCGTCCGGGCCTGGTGCGTCGCGATGGCCCCGCTGGTCGCGCTCGCGCCGTTGCGCAGGGGCGAGCGGACGCCGTTCACCGACGCCGTCCTGGAGTTGGCGCGCTGACCGGCGTGGCATAACCCGTCCGGAGCGCCGCGGCCACTAGGTTGCCTGGTCGTGCGCCCCCATTCCTATGACGACGTACTCGCCGGCCGCCGCCGCAAGAAGGTGCCGGAAGTCCCCGCCGAACCCGGTCTGGTGGTCGAAGACCCGGCCGGCGGCTACTGCGGCGCGGTGGTGAAGATCGAGTACGGGAACGTCGTGCTCGAGGACGCCAAGGGCCGCCACCGCGTCTTCCCGCTCGTCCCCGCGGGGTTCCTCCTCGAAGGCAAGCCGGTCACGCTGGTGCCGGTCAAAGCCCCGGCGAAGGCCCCGGTCCGGCAGATCTCGGCGTCCGGGTCCGTGCGCGTCCAAGGCCTGCAGGCCCGCGTCGCCCGCGACTCGCGCATCTGGGTCGAGGGCAAGCACGACGCCGAGCTCGTCGAGCGCGTCTGGGGCCACGACCTGCGCGTCGAAGGCGTCGTCGTCGAGCCGCTCGACGGCGTGGACGAACTCGCCGACCGGATCGCCGAGTTCGGCACCGGCGCCGGCCGTCGACTGGGTGTGCTGGTCGACCACCTCGTGCCCGGCAGCAAGGAATCCCGGCTCGTCGAGGCCGTGCACGACGAGAACGTGCTGGTCACCGGCCACCCCTACATCGACGTCTGGGAGGCCGTGCGGCCGGAAGCCGTCGGCATCGAAGCCTGGCCGAAGATCCCGCGCGGCACCGAGTGGAAGCAGGGGATCTGCGACGCGCTCGGCTGGGGGCAACCTTTCGAAGGCTGGCAACGTGTGCTGAGCGGGGTGAGCAGTTTCCGCGACCTCGAGACCCCGCTCATCGGGGCCGTGGAACGGCTCATCGACTTCGTCACCGAGCCGACGGAAGAGGGCTGAATGTCCGGTTTGTCCAAGGTCACGCGTGGGTCACGTCCCGTCACTGCGCCGGTGCGAACCGGCGCGATCTGAGAGCATGAAGCCATGGCTTGGGCACTGGTCTGGTTGATCATCGGCATCGCCCTGATGATCGCCGAAGTCGTCTCCGGCGACTTCGTGCTGATCATGCTGGGGGTCGCCGCGCTGTTCGGCGCCGGTGCCGAGGTCCTCACCGGCAACCTCGTCATCGACGTCGCCGTGTTCGCCGTCGCCTCCGTCGGCATGCTCCTGCTGGTCCGCCCCGCGCTCAAACGGCGCTTGCTGTCCGGGCCGAGCCACCACACCGGCATCGACGCGCTCATCGGCGCCCGCGCCGTCGTCGTCTCCACAGTGGACTCCGAGGCGGGCCGGGTGAAGCTGGCCGGCGACGTCTGGTCGGCCCGCAGCCTGGGGGAGCACTGCCCGCCCATCGCGCCCGGCACCCCGGTCACGGTCGTCGAGATCTCCGGCGCCACCGCCGTCGTGTCGGCCGAGCCGTGAGCCTGGGACTCGTCATCGTCGGCGAGGGCCACGCCGCGGTGCTCGAACGCGGCGGGCGGTTCCGCGCCGTGCTCGGCCCCGGCCGCCACTTCGTGCTCCCGTTCGCCGACCGGGTCCGCGCCCGCGTCCACCTCGGCGAGCAGATCCTCTCCGCCCCGCCCCGCGCGGTCGAAGCCGGCGACGGGCAGGAGGTCCTCATCGGCTTCGAGGTCACCTTCGCGGTGACCGACCCGCGCCTGGCCACCTACGAGATCGCCGATCCCGCACTGGCGATCGAGCAGCTGACCCGCACCGCGCTGCGGCAGGAAGCCGGCCTGACCACCGCCGAGCGCGCCGTCACCGCGCCCGGGGACCTGCACCGTACAGTGTGGACGGTCCTGCGCGACACCACCGGCCGCTGGGGCATCACCGCGAAGGAACTGAAACTCGGGGTGCGCCCGCCGTCGGCACCCGGAACGCCGTCAACCGCACAAGAATGGTACTAGGTAAGGGGAAATTCTCTTGACCGGATTTGTGATCGGCCTGGTCATAGCCCTGGCTTTGCTCGTGGTCATCACCATAGCCAAGGCGGTCATGGTGGTGCCGCAGGCGCAGTCGGCCGTGATCGAACGGCTCGGCCGGTTCCGCACGGTCGCCTCGCCCGGCCTCAACATCCTCGTGCCGTTCCTGGACAAGGTGCGCGCCCGGATCGACCTGCGCGAGCAGGTCGTCTCGTTCCCGCCGCAGCCGGTGATCACCGAGGACAACCTGACGGTGTCGATCGACACCGTGGTGTACTTCCAGGTCACCGACTCGCGCGCGGCGGTGTACGAGATCTCCAACTACATCGTCGGTGTCGAGCAGCTGGCCACCACGACGCTGCGCAACGTGGTCGGTGGCATGAGCCTCGAGCAGACCCTGACCTCCCGCGACTCCATCAACACCCAGCTGCGCGGCGTGCTGGACGAAGCCACCGGCCGCTGGGGCATCCGCGTCAGCCGCGTCGAGCTCAAGGCGATCGACCCGCCGCCCTCCATCCAGGACTCGATGGAGAAGCAGATGCGCGCCGACCGCGAGAAGCGCGCGATGATCCTCACCGCCGAAGGTCAGCGGGAGTCGGCGATCAAGACCGCGGAAGGCCAGAAGCAGAGCCAGATCCTGTCCGCCGAAGGTGCCCGCCAGGCGACCATCCTCGCCGCCGAGGCCGAGCGGCAGTCCCGCATCCTGCGGGCGCAGGGTGAGCGGGCCGCGCGCTACCTGCAGGCGCAGGGCCAGGCGAAGGCCATCGAGAAGGTGTTCGCCGCGATCAAGGCCGGCCGCCCGACCCCGGAGGTGCTGGCCTACCAGTACCTGCAGACGCTGCCGCAGATGGCGCAGGGCGACGCGAACAAGGTCTGGATGATCCCCAGCGACTACGGCAAGGCCCTCGAAGGCTTCGCCCGCGCACTCGGCGCCCCGGGCGACGACGGCGTGTTCCGGTACGAGCCGCCGCAGGAAGACGTCCCGGACAAGCCGGACCTCGAGGACGAGGAGGTCGCCAGCTGGTTCGAAACCAAGAGCGACCCGAAGGTCGCCGAGGCGGTCGCGGCCGCGGAAGCCGTGGCGCGCCAGGAGGTCCCGGCCCTCGGTGCCCCGTCGACGCCGCCCGCGCGGCCGTCGATCCCGCGGCCGTCCCAGCAGCAGAGCGAGCCGGAGGCCGACGAGGACCGCGGCACGGAGGTCACGCCGTCGCCGCAGCAGCCGCGGACCCCGCAGAGCGGTCAGCCCGCACTGCCCCAGCCGCAGGCCCCCGCCGGCCCGCCCCCGGGTGGCCAGTACCAGGGTCCGCCGCCGCAGGCGCCGCCGCCGGGCCAGTTCGGCGGCCCGCAGCAGAACCCGGGCGGCGGGCCGTTCCCGCAGCAGCCCCCGTTCGGCGGACCCCAGGGCCCGCGCCGCTGACCTCCGGTCGTGCCGTGAATGCCACCTTGAGGGACTTAGCGTCCGTCAAGGTGGCATTCACGGCTTTTCAGGTCCGCTGGTAGACACTCGCGTCGTCGATGTCCGCCTTCGAGCGGTCCTTCAGCCAGATCACGCACACGATCGTGACCACCGCGGACAGGACGATGTAGGCCGAGATCGAGTACGGCGTCCCGGTCGTGTGCAGCAGCCACGTCGCCAGCAGCGGCGCCGGTCCGCCGGCGAACACCGAGGCCAGCTGGTAGCCCAGCCCCGCGCCGCCGTAGCGCAGGTGCGTCGGGAAGCTCTCGCCGATCAAGGCCGCCTGCGGGCCGTACTGCAGCGCGTGCGGGACGAACGACACGACGACCGCGACGAACACCAGCGCGTGGCTGCCGTGCGTGAGGATCTGGAAGTACGGGAAGGCGATCACCCCGGTCAGCACCGCCCCGCACAGGTAGACCCGTTTGCGGCCGAAGCGGTCCGACAACGACGAGAACAGCGGGATCAGCGCCAGCTCGCACGCCGCGCCGACGAGGACCGCGTTGAGCACGAACGTCCTGCTGAACTCGTGCCGCGACACGACGTAGATCAGCACGTAGCTGGTGAACAGGTAGAACGGCATCTGCTCGCTGAACCGGACACCGGCCGAAAGCAGGATTTCGCGCCAGTGGTACCGGATCGCGTCGAGCACCGGCGTGCGGGCGGTCTGCCGGTTCTCGACCAGCTTCGCGAACATCGGCGTCTCGAGGATCTTCAACCGGATGACCAGGCCGACCGCGACGAGCACCAGGCTGGCCAGGAACGGCAGCCGCCAGCCCCAGGAGTCGAACGCCTCCGGCGAGAGCGTCGCCGACAGCAGCGTCATCCCGCCGGTGCCCAGCACCAGCCCGACCGGCACGCCGATCTGCGCGAAACTGCCGAGCAAGCCGCGTTTGCGCTGGTCACCCCACTCCATCGCGAGCAGTACCGAGCCGCTCCACTCGCCACCGATGGCGATGCCCTGCACCAGCCGCAGCAGCACCAGGATGAGCGGGGCGGCGATCCCGATCGCCGACGTCCCGGGCAGCATCCCCACCACACCGGAGGAGATGCCCATCAGCAGCAGCGTGACGATCAGCGTCGCCTTCCGCCCGATCCGGTCACCCCAGTGCCCGAAGATGGCGGCCCCGACCGGGCGCGCGGCGAACCCGACCGCGTAGGTCGCGAAGGACTGCATGGCCCCCGCGTACGCGCTCGAGGCGGGGAAGAACAGGTGCGGGAAGACCAGGGCCGCCGCGGTGTTGTAGAGGAAGAAGTCGTACCACTCGATGGTCGTGCCGACGGCGCTCGCCAGCGCCGCCCGCCGCACCTGCACTCGTCTTGTCCTGCTGTCGGTTGCCGCCTTGTGAGTGACGCTGTTGTCTCCCAGAACCATCTCGCAACACCTCCGGTGACCGATGTCACACAACAGTGTGGCGTCCGCCGACGGATTCGGCGATCGTTGGCCGGTTTCTCGTCCGGTCAGTGACGAACTGGATGCAGATTCGGCAACTTTGCAGATTCGGCAAGTTGCGGTACGGTGGCGCCATGGACACCGACCGGGCCGGGCTGCGGGAGCGCAAGAAGCAGGAGACGCGCATCGCGCTGAGCTGGGCGGCGATCCGGCTGACCGTCGAACGCGGGCTCGACAACGTCCGGATCGAAGACATCGCCGCCGAAGCCGGGGTGTCCACCCGCACCTTCAGCAACTACTTCGGCAGCAAGGGCGAGGCCATCGTGGCCCGCCACCACGACCGGGCCCGCGCGATCGCCGCGGCGTTGCGGGAACGCCCCGCCGCCGAGCCGATCTGGGACGCCATCACCCAGGCCGCGCTCGAGGGGTTCGCCCTCGGTCAGCCGGTCCCCCAAGGGCACGCCGCCGACCAGTCGTGGCTGGAAGGGCTGCGGCTGATGGTCGCCGAACCCGCGCTGCAGGGGGAGTTCCAGAAGGCCGGCGCGGCGGCCGAGGCCGAGTTCGCCGCCGCGATCGCCGAACGCACCGGCACCGACGTCGCGCAGGACGTCTACCCGCGGCTCGTCGCCGGGGTCGTCGGGGCCGCGCTCAACGTCGTGACCCAGCAGTGGCTCGTCGCGGAGCCGCCGCAATCCCTCGAAGCTCTCCTGCGGGACGTGTTCGGCCGGCTCGCCGCCGGTCTGCCCGAACCGCACTAGCTCCCCATCGAAGACGCCCGCACGACGGGCTGCTTCGCCCTGCCCAAAAGGAGTCCGTCATGGAAGACGTCGTCATCGCCGGAGCCGGCCCCAACGGCCTCATGCTCGCCTGCGAACTCGCCCTCGCCGGCATCCGCCCGCTGGTTCTGGAACGGCTGCCCGAGCCCACCACCGAGAACCGCGCCAACGGGCTCGTCGGCCAGGTCGTCCGCCTCTTCGACCGCCGGGGCCTGCACGAGCGCCTGGCCGGGCCGATCGGACCGCCCGTGCCGGCGTTCGTCTTCGGGGCGATGCGCCTCGACCTCACCCTCGCCGAGCGCAACCCGGTGAACATCCTCGGCGTGCCGCAGCGCCGGGTCGAAGCGATGCTCAACGAACGCGCCGCCGAACTGGGGGTCGAGGTCCGGCGCGGGCACGCGCTCAGCGGCCTGGTCCAGGACGCCGAAGCGGTCACCCTCGACGTCGCCGGTCCCGAAGGTGACTACCGGCTCACGACCCGGTACCTCGTCGGCGCGGACGGCGGCCGCAGCGTCACGCGCAAGCTCGCCGGCATCGGCTTCCCCGGCGTCACCGAAGACCACACCCTGTCCTGCACCGCGAACGCCACCGTGCCCGCGGAGTTCGCCGACGCCGCGTCCGGCGGCCTGCGGGTGCCGGGCCACGGCGTCATCCCGCCGTTCTTCCACTACCGCACCGAAACCGGCCTGTTCGTCTACGCGCCGTTCCCGACCGGCACGCTGGTCACCACGATGGAGTGGACCGACGAGCCGGAGACCGGCGACGAGCGCCCGATGACCCTCGACGAGCAGCGGGCGAGCATCCGGCGCGTCCTCGGCTTCGACTTGCCCCTCGGCCCGCCGGAGGGCGACGGGCCCCACCTGCTGCGGCGGCTGCGCGGCCGCAACACCCGGCTGGCCGATCGCTTCCGCGAAGGACGGGTCCTGCTGGTCGGCGACGCGGCGCACGTCCACTCCGCGATCGGCGGGCCCGGGCTCAACCTCGGCCTGCAGGACGCCGTCGGGCTCGGCTGGAAGCTCGCCGCCGAGCTGCACGGCTGGGCACCGGCGGGCCTGCTCGACACCTACGAGAGCGAACGCCGCCCGGTCGCCGAGCGCGTGGTCATGCACACGCAGGCGCAGTCCGCGCTGATCACCCCGGGCGGCGACGTCACCGCCCTGCGCGAGCTGTTCGGCGAACTGCTCCGCCTTCCAGGCACCGTGCAGCACATCGCGGACCTCATGGCCGGCGCGGACATCCGGTACGCACCGGCCACCGGCCACCCGCTCGACGGCCGCTGGGCCCCGGACCTCGTGCTGGCCGACGGGACCCGGCTCGCCGAGCTGACTCGGACCGCCCGGCCGCTCCTGCTCGACGCCACCGCCTCCCTCGGCACCGAGCTGCGGGGCTGGACCGACCGCGTCGACGCCGTCACCGCCGGGTTCGACGGGGAAGCCACGGCGTTGCTCATCCGCCCCGACGGGTACGTGGCCTGGGCCTCCAGCTCGGCGGAGCCGGACGACACCGAGCGCAAGGCCCTGCGGGTGGCTCTCGAACGGTGGTTCGGCACCCCCCTTGACGCGTAGGAGATTCCCTACGTATGGTCGGCGGCATGACGATCACCCATGTGCAGTTCCTGACCCTGCCGGTCGCCGACCACGCCCGCGCGCGGGAGTTCTACGTCGGCAAACTCGGGTTCGAAGCGCTCGTCGACCGCCGCACGCCCGAGGGCGGCCGGTTCGTGCTGGTCGCGCCGAAGGGCGCGAAGACCGGCGTGGTGCTGACCGACCAGCAGGTCACCGGCACCGGGGGCGGACCGCGGCACTTCCAGCTGCAGACCACCGACGTCGACGCCGATGTCGCCGCGCTGCGGGCGGCCGGGGTGGAGGTCGCCGAGCCGCGGCAGTGGCCGTGGGGCCGCGCGACCTCGTTCACCGACGTCGACGGGCACACCCTCGGCCTGCTCGAGCCGTCGGACTTCGGTGCCGTGCCACGCTGATGCCGGTCAACGACGACGTCTTCGCCGCACTCGCCAGTCCGGCGCGGCGCGAAGTGCTGCGGCTGCTGCTCGACGGCCCGCTGGCCGCCGGCGCGATCGCGGAGCGGTTCGCCATGGCCCGGCCCAGCCTTTCGGAACACCTCCGGGTGCTCCGCGAGGCCGGCCTGGTCACCGAGCAGCGTCACGGCCGCAACCGCGTGTACCGCCTCGACGCGTCCCCGCTCGAAGAAGTCGCGGACTGGCTCACCCCGTACGAGCGCTTCTGGCGCACCAAGCTCGCCAACCTGCGTGACCTGCTGGACGAGGAGGAAGACCGGTGACCGAGGACGACCCGACCGCGGTCCACGTCGACCAGTTCCTCGCCCACCCGCCCCGCAAGGTGTGGCGGGCCCTGACCGAGCCGGACCTCCTGGAACGCTGGATCACCATGCCCAACGACATCAAACCCGTGGTGGGGCACCGGTTCGAGCTGCTGGCCGAGCCGGTGCCGGCGGCCGGGTTCGCCGGTGGCCCGGTGGCGTGCGAGGTCCTGGAGGTCGAGCCCGAGCGCAAGCTCAGCTTCCGCTGGGGTCCGCAGTGGACGGTCACCTGGCGGCTCGAGCGGGAGGGCACCGGCACCCGGCTGTTCCTCAGCCACGAAGGGTTCGACCCGGACGACGAGTTCCAGCGCGTCTCCCGGCGGATCATGGGCGGCGGCTGGCGCTCCCACGTGCCGCGGGCGCTGGCCCGGTTGCTGGACACGCTGCCCGAACCGGCCCCGTTACGATCGGGTGGTGACCCCCGCCCCGGCTGATCCTCATGCGTCGAAACCGCTGCGCGCCGACGCCCGGCGCAACCGGGCGCGCGTGCTCGAGGCGGCCGAAAACGTGTTCGCCGCCAAGGGCACCGGGGCGCCCACCGAGGAGGTCGCCCGCGTCGCCGGCGTCGGCATCGGCACGGTGTTCCGGCACTTCCCGACGAAGGAGGCACTGCTCGAAGCGGTGCTCTTCGACCGGCTGCGCCGGTTCGTCGACGAGGCCGAAGCGGCCGTGGCCGCGGAGTCCGTCGAGCCGGGCGGCGCGTTCTTCACGTTCCTCACCAGCTGGATCGAGATGTCGAGCGCGAAGAACGCCTACTTCGAGGCGCTCACCGCAGCCGGGGTCACGGTGCCGTCGGCGAAGTCCGACATCGGCGCGCGGCTGACGTCGGCCCTCGGCGTGCTGCTCTCGCGCGCGCAGGAGGCGGGCGCGGTCCGGAAGGACCTCGTCGTCGGCGAGCTGATCCCGGTGATCATCGGCGTCGCGAAGGCCGCCGAGTACGCCGGCCCGGACGCACCCCTGCGCGACCGGGCCGTGGAAATCCTCTTCGACGGCTTGCGCCCGTCAGCGGGGGAGCGGCGCTGAGTCCACCGGCGCCAGCGCCGGGCGCTTCGCGGTCAGGGTGTCGCCGGAGGACTCGCCCCGCAGGCGCCGCCGCACCCACGGCAGCGCGTGCTCCTGCGCCCACTGGAGGTTCTGGCTGCGGCGCTGCGCCGGGCTGAGCAGGTCCCGCGGCCCCAGCTCGGCGGCCGTCAGCGGGTGTTCGACGCCGAGGACGTCCAGCACCGCGATGGCCACCTCGGCGTGGCCGAGCGCGTTGAGGTGCAGGCGGTCCGGCGCCCACAGCCGCCGGTCGCGCAGCTGCCGCATGGCCCACAGGTCCACCAGCAGCGCGCCGTGCCGGGCGGCGATCCCGCGCACGTGCTCGTTGTAGATCGCGACCCGGCCCCGGATCCGGCGGAACAGCGCGTCCTCGACCCCGTCGACCCCGGTGAACAGCACCAGCCAGGCCCCGGTCGCGCGGATCCGCCCGACCGCGGTCTCGTAGCTGTCCATCAGCCCGTCGATGTCGACCTTGGGGCGCATCAGGTCGTTGCCGCCGGCGTAGAGGGTGACGAGATCGGGTTCCATGGCCAGCGCCGGCTCGAGCTGTTCGGCCAGCACCTGGGACAGCAGCTTCCCGCGGATGGCGAGATTGGCGTACCGGAATTCCGGCTCGCGGGCGGCGAGCTGCTCGGCGGTGCGATCGGCCCACCCGCGCACGCCGTTCGGCGCGGCCGGATCGTCGTCCCCGACGCCTTCGGTGAACGAGTCCCCCAGGGTCACTAAGCGCTTGCTCATGTGTCCAGTCTAAGCAGGACGCGCGGCCGGTCGCCGGAACCCCGGCGATCGTCGCGCTGCGCGCTGGGCAGGATCATCGCCCTAGGCCCGGGGAACCGCTCGGGCCAGCGCGTCGCACATCCAGTTCGACGTGCCGAAGCGCATGACGACGACGGGCCGGTCGAGTGGCAGGACCGAGCCGGCGCACGCGTGGTTCTCGAACGGTTGCGAGGCGGAGCCGAGGGACTTGCCCGACAGGCCGAACAGGTAGCACCGCCCGACGTCGACCGCCGTGCCGAGGTCGCGCCCGACCGCGATGACGACCCCCACGGACGAGGGGTGGTCGGCGTGCCGGTAGATCCCGATGGCCAACCGGTCCGCCTCGTACAGGCACCGGATCTCGTTCGCCAGGCCGGCGTAGCGGCCGGCCAGGTCTCGCACCGCCGTGACGAACTGCCTGGTGACCTTCTTCGCCGCGGTGGTCTTCCCTTCACCGACCTCCGGGACGAGGGTGGCGACCTGGTCGATGAGGTCGGCGAAGGGCAGGCACGGGTTCGCCGCCACCGGCGTGATCGAGGCCTCGTGCGGCCTGCCCGGGTCGAATTTCGGCAACCAGTGCCGCATCTGCCCGCCGACGTGGTCACAGCCGCTCTTGCCGGCGCTCGAGGTGGCGGGGGCCGGGCTGCCGACGGCCGGGGCGGCTCCGGCGTCGGCCGGTTCGTGGCAGCCGGCCAACGCCAGCAACAGCGTGAGCGGGAGCGCCCACCGCGGAAGTCTCCTGGGGTTTCGCATACCCCTCAGAGCCGTCGGGGGCGCTGTTGATACCCCGGATTCCGGTGGAACCCGAGGTATCAACGTCCACCGTGGACGCTCTGACCCGGTGACACCCCGGCGAAAGGAGCGGTGATGAAAGTGCGCGACGCCGTGGGCGATCTCCCCGCGATGCCGCCCGGCTCGTCCGGGAGCGTCTGCATCGCCGTTCTGGACGGCCCGGTCGACTTGTCCCACCCCTGTTTCGCCGGCGCGCACCTCGAGGTGATCGACACGCTGGTCCAGGACCCCGCGAGCCGGGGCGCGATGTCGGTGCACGGCACGCACGTCACCAGCCTGATCTTCGGGCAGCCGGGCTCGCCGGTGGTGGGTGTCCTGCCGGGCTGCCGCGGCCTGATCGTGCCGGTGTTCCGCGACGACGGGCTGCGCCTGTCCCAGCTCGACCTCGCGCGGGCGATCGAAGCCGCCGTGGCCGCGGGCGCGGACATCATCACCATCAGCGGTGGCGAGCGCACACCGGACGGCGAGCCCGATGCGCTGCTGGCGAACGCGTTGCGGTTGTGCGCCGCCCACGACGTGCTCGTGGTCGCCGCCGTCGGCAACGACGGTGACGCCACCGTGCAGGTGCCGGCCGCCGATCCCACCGTGCTCGCCGTCGGCGCGTGCACGGCCGGCGGCGTCCCGCTCGCGACGAACAACTGGGGCGCGCCGTACCGGCTGAACGGCGTGCTGGCGCCGGGGCACGACATCGAGGGCGCCCGGCCGGACGGCGGCACGGTGCGGCTGTCCGGAAGCAGCTTCGCCACGCCGATCGTGGCCGGCGTCGCAGGGCTCCTGCTCGCGCAGGCCCGGAGCCGGGGCGAAGACCTCGTCCCGGCCACGCTCCGGCACCTCATCGTCAGTACCGCGGCCGGCGGCGACACGCCCCGGCACCTCGCCGGCGTCCTCGACGTCCCGGCGGCATTCACCCCTCTCAAGGAAAGCGAGACGACCGTGGAACAACTCGAAGCGACTCCGCCACCGCAGGACGGCGGCGTGGTCGCCGCGTGCGCCGACACCCCGGCCGGGCAGACCGCCTGCGAGGGCCGGCCCCTCCCGAGCCACATCTACGCCATCGGCACCATCGGGTGGGATTTCGGTTCCGAAGCGCGGCGTGACGGCTTCATCCAGCAGATGGACGTCACCCCGGTCGGCGATCACCTGATGCCGGGGAACCCGTACGACCCGGCGCAACTGTTCCGCTACCTCGCGGAGAACCCGTGGGCGTCGGACAAGCTGATCTGGACGTGCAACCTGGACGGCCGGATGCCGATCTACGCACTGGAAGCCGAAACCCCGTTCGGCATGACCTGGGGCGGCCCACGCACCGACGAGACCGACGGGGCCGACTTCGGCTATCCGCCGGTTTCCCTGGTGCACAAGACGTTCCGGGAGGCGATCGTCGGCCAGTCGCTCGGCCCCGACAACCCGAGTTACGTGGCGCGGGTGTCGGTGCCGGGCACGCTGACCAACCGCACGGTCCGGCTGTTCTCCGGGCAGGTCGTGCCGGTCGTCGTCGTGCACGCCCAGGGCCTCTACACCTGGAACGAAGCCGTGCTGCTGGACGATCTGATCGACACGATCAACAAGGACTACGACGCGAGGAACGCGGGCCGGCCGGACGAGCAGACGGTCCGGCTGCTGGTCCGGGCCTTCCTCGACAAGGTCTACTACCAGTTCCGCAACCTCGGCCAGAGCTCACCGGACCGGGCGCTGAACTACGCCGCGACCAACGCCTTCGAGCTCACGCGTGAGCTGGCCAACGGCTTCCTGTCGGGCAGGCTCACGCCGCGCCGGGCGGACGAGCCGGAGGTGCTCTACGCCCTCGACGACATCACGGTCACCAAGAGCCGCTACGCGCGGCCGGACGCCGACGCCTGGGACGTCAAGATCACCTACTTCGATCCGGAGAACGACCGCCGCTCCCGGGTCGCCTACCTGCAGACCTTCGACGTCAGCACCAGTCCTCCGGTGAGCCTGGCGCCTTCGCACCAGTTCCTCGTCGGAAGTTAGGAGACCACGATGAACCCCACTCTGGCGCTGCCCAGACTCGCCCGCGGGATCGACCGCTCCGAGAACGCGGCGCCCTCCAGCCTGCGGGACGGCCCCGGGCTCGACGCCGCCCGCGCCGACTGCCGCAAGCTGCGCGGTCCCGCGAGGGACATGTGCTACAAGGCGCTGGCCCTGGCGAAACGGCCGTGACAACGCCACCGGAACTTCGGCTGCCGCGGCCGGCCGAAGGAATTCACCGCACCCGGCCACCGGGCCCGGTCGCGGATACGCCCGGAGTCCGGGCGGCATTCGCCGATCCCTGTGGCGACGCCGAGACGTTCGAGGATTGGCTCACTTGCCAGTCCGCGAAGGATCCATTCGTGCTCTATTGACCAGAAAGGACCATCATGTCCCACACCACAGTTCCGTTCGCCCCGGCGTTGCGGATGCCGCGCCAGTCGGCGGGAATCGACCGCCACGGCTCGTCCACCGCAGCGCTGGGCGGTGACAGCGGGGTGGAGCCCGCGATCCTTCCGGTTCTGCTCGGCGGGTTGCTGACCTCGTTGCTGACCTCCGACCCGGTGCAGAACACCATCAGCGACGTCGTGGACGGTATCGGCGACTTCTTCAGCGGCCTTTTCGGCTAGGCCGTGCCCTTTTCGGTGGAAAGGATCGGGAGAATGCCGCTGAGACTGCCCGTACAGGCATCGGTGAATCGTTCGCTGCCGATCAGTCCGTTCACGATCCCGGATCCCGACGGTAGCCCCGTCGACCTCGTCTACGGGGCTCACCCGGGAGATCCGGCACCACTATCACGCCCGATCCGCGGGGGTCGGGCCTGCCCATCGCGATTGTGAGGTTTCCATTATCCCGGGAACGATTTCCTGAGCGGCCTGATGCAGAACACCAATCTGCTGTAGACCGGGCGCCGGCGCCTTCACAGGGCAACCGGAGCTGGATGATCCACCTGGCCGACCTGCGGGCCATGGCGCCGGGGTGGGGAATCGCGCCGATCTTCGTCGGCCAACACCACCCCGGCATCACCACCCCGGGCGTGTCCCACACCCGGACCGCCGAGCAGGGCCGCCGGGACGCCCTGCTGGCGGCGCAGCCGGCCGACCAGGCGGGCTTCACCAGTGGCGCGGAGGCCGACCTGACCGGGCCGCCGCTCGGCGTCGACGTCTCCGCCGGGATGCTGCGCTACGCGGCGGCGCGGCTGCCGATCGTGCTCGGCGATGCCGGGGCGCTACCGATCGCCACCGGCGCGCTGCCCGCCGTCGTCGCGATCATGGTCCACACCGACATGCCCAGCTATCCCGCGGTGCTGCGGGAAGCGGCCCGTGTCCTGGCGCCCGGCGGGGTGTTCGTGCACATCGGCGTGCACCCGTGCTTCTGCGGCGGCTTCGCCGACCGCACCAACAGCCGGGGCTGGGCGCGGTCCTCGATGCGGGCCTGGTGTTCGAGCGGTTCGCCGAAGGCGGCGCGCCCACGCCGACGGTCTTCGCCTGGCGCACGAGAAAGCCTTACGCCGAAGGAACTAACGGCTGACCTGCCGCTCCGGCTCGCTATGCTCCCGCGATGGCAGGCAATGCACGTCGCGCGGAGGCGCGGATCGGCCACGACGCCCGCACGGCGGCCACCCGCACGCTGGATGCGGCGTTGCGCGAAGGCCGGCTCGATCTGGCCGAGTACGAACGGCGGCTGGTGGTCGTCCAGGCCGCCCGGGTGCGGAAGGACCTGACGCCGGCCGTCGCCGATCTGCCCGATGGTTCCGGCCGGACGGGCCCGGGACTGCGGATCTCCGCCGCGGACCGGGAACGGGCGCTGGTCCGGCTGGCCGGCGCCCTGACCGACGGACGCCTGCAGGCGCGCGCCTACACCGACGCCGAGGAACTGCTGAACCGAGCCGTCACGTACTCGGACGTCGACGCCGTCGTCGGCAACCTGGACGCGAAGGCGAGTCACGCCGAACGCGATCAGGCCATCGCACGCATCGAGGCCGCGGTCGCCGGCGGGCTGCTGGATCCGGCCGAACGGCACGACCGCTTGGCCGCGGTCCGGCGGGCGACCACCGACGCCCAGCTGGCCGCGCTGGTGGCCGACCTCCCCGCCGGTGCGGGCGCGGCCCGCTCGCCGCGGGCCTCCCACGCCGACCGGGAAGCCGCGGTCGCGCACCTGCACGACGCCGTCGAGGCCGGGGTGCTCGACCTGCCGGAGTTCGACGAGCGGGTGCGCGCGGTCTACGCGGCGCGGTTGCGCGACGAGCTGGCGAGGGTGGTGGCGGACCTGCCGGACCCGGCCACCGAACCGGCTCCGACACCGGCTTTCCTGCCGTCGGCGCCGCCGGTCGTCCTGGCGCCGCAGCCGCCGTCGTTCGAGGCCGGGATGACCGCGGCCCGGGTCGCGGGCTTCGGGCTGTTCCTCATGATCGGCATCGTGATCGTCTTGGGGATGGCGGGGTTGACCGCCCTGGCCATCGTGGTCGGGTCGGTGTCGGCGATCGTGTTCGTCGGGGTCCTGCTGTGGACCCGGCGCACCATGACCGCGGCCATCGCCGCAGAAAGCGTCCCCCAGGCCGAAAACCGGTTCCCCGTGGGGGTCGAACCGTTCCCCAGCCGGGCGACGTGGGTCGACGTGGACCCGGCCGAGTGGACACCGGAGGAGGAGCCGCCGCGCACGCGGACGCTGGGCAAGCACAAAGGCGACCTGCTGGCGATGACGGCCCTGGTCCTGCCCGACGGCACCCCGGTGGCGATCACCGGCGGCCGCGACAACACAGCCCGGGTGTGGGACCTGTCCGACGACTCGTGGCGGCACACGCTCGACGGCCACACCCACGACGTGGTGGGCATCGCGGCCATGGTTCTGCCGGACGGCGTCCCGGTCGCGGTGACGATCAGCCCGGACCGGACCGCCCGGGTGTGGGACCTCCGTGACGGTTCGCCCCGCGACGCCCCGCTGAAAGTGGGTTTCGAGCCGCACGGGGTGAGCTGCCTGTCCCTGGCCGACGGCACGCCGGTCGTGGTCGTCCACAACGTGACCGACGGAATCCGGCGGTGGGACCTGCGGGATCACAAACTGCTCGGAAAGGTCGCCCACGGCTCTTATGACGGCTTCGTCGACGCGATGTTCCCGGTGGTGCTCCCCGACGGCACGGCGATCGCACTCGGCACCGACTGGGAAGGCCCGATCAAGGCGTTCGACCTGAAGACCGGGGAGACCCGGTTCACCCTGCTCGGCCACACCCACGCGGTGCGGTCGATCGACACCGCGGTGCTGCCGGACGGCACTCCGGTGGCCGTGTCCGTGAGCGGGGACAAGACGATCCGCATCTGGGACCTGCACCGCCACACCCTGCGCCACACCATCACGGGCCTGCTCCACACCCAGGAGGCGGTGGTGTGCACGTCCCTGCCGGACGGCACCCCGATCGCGGTCGCCTGCGACTACGAGCGGAACAAGGCGGTGCGGGACCTCCGCGACGGTTCGGAGCTGCCGTACCGGCTCGCGCTGGGAGGAGACCTCCTCATCCCGGTGACGCTCCCGGACGAGACCCTGATCCTGGGCCTGTCCGAGGACCCCTCCGCGGCGGTGGTCCACCCGCTGACCTAGGCGCCGGCCTGGTTGGCGATCCCTGCTGCCAAGAGTCTTGAAGGGCGCCGTCCCCCTCCCGGCGCGAGCCGTTGAACTGCAGCTTCCGCACCAGGCCGGCTCAGCCGCCTACCCGGACATTCTCTAGGCGCTGACCTGCCGCGCCCGGTGCTCGGCCACGTGCACCCGAGTCGCGCATCGCGTCGAACAGAACCGGCGGCGGCCGTTGCGGGAGGTGTCGACGTACGCCGTTTCGCAGCCTTCGCGGCTGCAGATGCCCAGGCGATCCGGGGCTTCACACACGAGGTGGGCCAGGCCGCCCGCGGTGTACGCGCGGACCCGGCCGACCGGTCCGGCGTCCTCCGCCGAGTAGTGCAGGTGGGGCGGCTTGCCGTCGTGGGTGGTGATGTACGGGCGGCACGCCGCTTCGGCCAGCAGATCGTTGACCAGGTCCGGGCGTGCGGCGGGGTCTGCGGCGAACACCGGCCGCAGGCGGTGGGCCCACGCGCCGATCAGGGCCGCTTCGCCGTCGGTCAGTGCGTTGATGGCCATGCCGTTGCGGACCATTCCGTCGAGGAGGTCGCTCGCGGAGCCGGCGTTGACCAGGTCGGCGGCCACCAGCGCCGCCGGGCCGCCGTAATGGTTGAAGTGCACTGACTCATTACAGCACGATCGGGGCATGGATCGAAACCGTTGCCCCCGCTGCGGCTGGCCGCTCGCCGAACTCCCGGCAGCCGCGGCGCGGCCCGTCACCCACCGGCTCGACTACGTGCGCTGCGTCTGCGGCAGCTGGCTCGCCCGCCTCGACGGCGAAGTCGTCGGCGCCACCCGCGCGCGACCGGCCCGGTGAATCAGAGGTCGAGCGCACCCGCCGCGTTGTCGTCCCACTGGTCGACGCGGCGGATGTACTCGTACAGCGCCCGGCTGCCGCGCACCCAGCGGCCCTGGTCGGCGATCGCGAGGTCGTCGGCCCCGGCCCGGCGCGCCTCGGTGGCGAACCCGGACCGCAGGGAGTGCCCGGTCACCGGGTACGGCAGGCCCGCACGGACGCCGGCCCGGGTCAGGATCTGGTTGACGCCCGTTGTGGTCAGCGCCGGCGCGCCGACGTTGCCGTGCCGGTCAACGCGGCGGAACGCGGGCCCCTCGGAGATCCCGGCGCCGGACCGCCACGCGTGCCACGCCCGCACCGGGTCGGTGTCGGGGCTCTCGCGCCGCGGGACGACCATGTCGCCGGTGCTCTTGCCGTGCCGGACGGTCACCGCCAGCCCCCGGTCGTCGACCGGCTGCACGTCGGTGACCAGCAGGTTCGCCAGGTCCGAGCAGCGGGCGGCGATCGGGAAGCCGATCAGCAGCATGGCCCGGTCGCGGGCGCCGGCGAGCGTGTCGGGACACGCGCGCGACATCGCCCGCAGGTCGGTGAGGGTGACCATGGTGGCCTTGCCGCGGCCGCGCTGGATCCCTTCCCGGGCCAGCCGCTGCCGGTACCCCTTCAGCGCCCGCCAGGCGGCACGGCTCGCTTCGGGATCGACGAGGACCTTGTGGTGGCGCAGCCCGGCGAGCGCCCCGGTGAGCCGCCGCTCGATCGTCGACGGCGCCGCCGGCGCGGCCCGTTCGGGCACCTCGGGCACCGCCCGTTCGCTCGGCCGCAGCGTGCGGCCCCGTTCCAGCCACACGACGAACCCGGTCAGCGCACCGATCGACGCCGAGAGCGGCGGAATCCCGGCTTCGGCGGTGTAGTCCTGCCACACCTGCCAGTCCTGGGCGTAGGCCTTGAGCGTGTTCGGCGGCCGCTGCCCGTCGACGTGCCGGGCCGCGGCCTCGTCCAGCAGCGCGAGCCGGTCCTGCGGGCTCAGCGCGCCGTCGATCACCGGTTCGAGGTCGGGCACGCGCCGAGGTTACGGGATGTCGATCTCCACGGGCGGGAACCTGGGCCAGGGCGTCGGCTGCGATGGGTTCACTGCTCCTGACTCGCGCGGATCGGCCCTCCGCTGTTACTCCGGGCCCCCGGGTTCCACCAGGCGGTTCTGGGTTTGGATATGTGACCTTATCCCAACCTAGAGCTGCGATAGCTAATCTTCTGATTTCGAACAGCTATATCTAGTTCTGATTAGAAGCTTTGATAGAGTGCTGATCATGACGGAAGATGCTGGTCAGGTGCGCGTGTGCGAGTACCGGAGGTGTGGGGCGCCGTTGCCGCCCGCGGTGGGGCGAGGGAGCCGTGCGCGCTTCTGCCAGGACGGGAAGACGTGGGGGCGCCGGAACCTCAGCTGCCGGGACGCCGAGGCCGTGCTCTCGGACGCCGAGTCGCTGCGGGAGAGCGACACCGAGCTGGACGACACCGCCGTCACCGCGCTCGCGGGCCAGGTCGATCGCGTGCTCGAACCGGCTCGCGGACTCGTCGAAACCCTCACGACACTGCGCCACCAGCTCGCGGCGACGACCGCCGCCGCGCTCGCGGAACGAGACGCGGCCTTGGTCGAGGCCGACGAGCACCGCCGTGAACGCGGCCTGGCCGAAGCCGAAGCCGCGCGGGCCCGGCAGGTCGCGGACGAGGCCGCCGAGACCGCGGCCGTCGCCGAGAAGGAGAAAGCCGCGGCCCTGCGGGAGCGGGACGCCGACCGCGCCGCCCGCCGGGCCGCGCTGCAGGAGCAGCAACGCGCCGAGGGGCAGCTGGCCGCGGTCCGCGACGAGCTGGCCCGGGTCGGCGAGCGAGCCGAAGCCACGGCCGCGCTCGCCGGCGAACGAGCCGCGGTGATCGCCACCTTGACCGCGGAACTGGCGGCCGCGCGCACGGCGCTCGAGGAGGAGCGCGGGCGCGGCCAGGTCGCCGTGTCCCGGGCCGAAGCGGCCGAGTCCCGCGCCGACGCCGTCACCGAACGGCTCGAGGCGGCTCGCGAGGAGCAGGTCAGGACGACCGCGGCTCATCAGGCCGCGCAGGCGGCGGTTCTCGAGCGGGCGAAGGCGGAAGCCGAGCAGCTGCGTGCGGCGTCCGACCGCCGGCTGGCCGAGGTGCAGGCGGCGCACGAGCAGACCGTCCGGTCGATGCACGAGACCACCACGACGCTCGGCGCCGAACTCCGCGCGTGCACGGCCAGGGCCGACGCCGCCGAGCGTGGGTTGAGCCGGACGCTGGCCGTGCTGCGGGACATCCCCGAAGCCGGGTTGCCCGAGGACGTCCTCGAGATGCTTAAGTAGTTGCTTGACTATTGGGAACAACGAGGTATAACTTAAGTACATGCTTAACCATGAAGAGTCGCTGGACCTGGTGTTCCGCGCCCTGGGTGACCGGACGCGGCGGGCACTGGTGGAGCGGCTCGTGCGTGGCCCGGCGTCGGTCAGTGAACTGGCCGCGCCGCTGACCATGTCGCTCGCCGCGGTGGTGCAGCACCTACAGGTGCTGGAGACCGCCGGGATCGTGCGGTCGGAGAAGGTCGGCCGCGTCCGCACCTGCCGGATCGAACCGGAGGTGCTGCGCGCCGGCGAGCACTGGCTGGGGCGGCAGCGCACCACGTGGGAAGGCAGGCTCGACCGGCTCGGTGACTTCCTCACCGGGCCGGAGACCTCGGAAGGAAGCACGTCATGACCGTCTTGCACAGCACTTTCACCCTCGAACGCACCTACCCCGTGCCGCCGGGACAGGTGTTCGCCGCCTGGGCGGACCCGGCGACGAAGGCCCGCTGGTTCGGCGCCGGGGAGGGGCACGAGCTGGACTTCCGCGTCGGCGGCCGCGAGCTGACCCGCGGCCGCACCCCGGACGGCAAACCGCTCGCCGCGGCCTCGACCTACCACGACATCGTGCGGGACGAGCGGATCGTCTACACCACGACGCTGACCGGCGGCGACGTCCTGGCCACGGTCTCGACGACCACGGTCGAACTCGTCCCCGACGGCGAGGGCACCCGCCTGGTCCTGACCGAGCAGGACACCTTCCTCGACGGCGCGGAGGAGCCGGCCTGGCGGGAACAGGGCACCGGCGATTGGCTGGCGAAGCTGGGCAAGGAACTGGCCGGTGGCCTCAGCGGTCCCTCCGGTAGTGCTGAGGGCTGACGCCGAACTCGCGCTTGAACGCCGCACTGAGGGCGAACGCGCTGCCGTACCCCACCTGGCGGGCGAGCGAGGCGATGGTGGCGTCCGGGTGCTGGCGCAGCAGGTCCGCGGCGAGGGCGAGGCGCCAGCCCGTGAGGTAGGCCATCGGTGTCTCGCCGACCGCGGCCGCGAACCGCCGGGCCAGCGCGGCCCGGGAGACGCCGACGTCGGCCGCGAGCTTGGCGACCGTCCACGGCTCGGCCGGCTGGTGCTGCAGCAGCCGCAGCGCCTGCCCGACGACCGGGTCCTCGTGCGCCCGGTACCAGGCCGGTGCGCCGGTGCCGGGCCGGTCGAACCAGGCGCGCAACGCGGCGATCAGCAGCAGGTCGAGCAGCCGGTCGAGGACGGCTTCCTGGCCCGGCAGGTCCTTGCCGATCTCGGCGGCGAGCAGCTCGACCAGCGGGGTCGGCCAGTCGGCCGCGCGCAGCACGAGCACCGCCGGCAGCGCGGCCAGCAGCCGTTTGCTCAGCTCGCCTTCCATGCCGTAGGTGCCGGTGAGCAGCACGACCGGGCCGTCGGCGCCGTGGCCCCAGGTGCGGACCCCCACGTCGGTGAGCTCGGTCAGGTGAGCGCCGTCGGGGGTGCGGCACTCCTGGCCGGGCAGGATGAGCGCCTGCGGCGGGGTGCCGGGGTGGTCGGCGACCAGGTACGGATCCGGGCCACGGGCGATCGCGACGTCGCCTTCGCCCATCAAGACGCCTTCCCCGCCTTCGGGCACGATCCACGCTTCACCCCGGACGACCGACACCACGGTCAGCGGCGCCCGGTCCTCGATGCGCAGCGACCACGGCGGGGTCAGCACCGAACGCAGCAGGAACGCGCCGTGCGCGCGGGGGCCCTCGAGGAGTGCGGCGAGCGGATCCATGCCGACGACTTTAGACGCTGAAACATGCGATCGAGGCTTTGAGCTATGGAGAGTCTCACCGGGCGCCGCTTGACTGGCACGGTGACGGAGAGGGAGAGACCGATGTCGATGGTGGTGCTGGTGGCCGCGCTGGTCGCGGCCGGGCTGGTCGCCGGGTTGTTCTACGCCTACGCCTGCTCGGTCATGCCGGGGCTGGCGCGCGGGGACGACAAGACGTTCGTCGAAGGGATGCGCGGGATCAACATCGCCATCGTGAACCCGGTGTTCCTGCTGACGTTCCTGGGCGCGCCCCTGCTGGCGGGGGTGGCGGTGTTCGTGAACCCGGGCCCGCGGCCGTGGGTGATCGCGGGGTTCGCGTTCCTGGTGGCGATGGTGGTGATCACCGGGGTGGTGAACATCCCGCTGAACAACGCGCTGGACAGCGGTGGCGACGACTACGCGGCGCTGCGGGCGCGGTTCGAGACGACGTGGGTGCGCTGGAACGTGCTGCGTGCGCTGGTCAGCACGGCGGGCTTCGGCTGCCTGGTCGCGGCCGTGGTCACCGGGCGCGGTTAGCCGGCCGGGCCGCCGGACGGCGCTCCGCGAGCAGCCCGGAACGCCGACCGGCGGGCCGTCAAGCGAAGTCTTCCGGTCCCAGCATCGGGCGGACCTCGATGCTGCCGTAGCCGGCGGCGGGGTGTTTGGCCGCGAGTTCGAGGGCTTCGTCGAGGTCGGCGCAGTCGAGGACGACGAAGCCGCCGATCTGTTCCTTGGCTTCGGTGAACGGTCCGTCGGTGAGCAGCACCTCGCCGTCGCGGACGCGGACCGTCGTGGCTTCCGCCGGCGGGCGGAGGCCACCGCCGCCGTGGATCTTGCCTCGGCGTTGGAGGTCTTCGCTCCAGCCGCCGCAGCCGTCGTCGCGGTGCTCGGCGGCGGTTTCGTCACCGCAGATCATCAGCAGGTACTGCATGGTCAGCGTCCTTCCGGTCGGGGTTCATCCTGCCGACGAACGGACCCGCCCGCGACCGACACCACCTCCGAGATTCTTCGCGTGAGGTAGGTGCGTTCGGCTTCGGTGCCGGCGAGGTCGCGGGCTTTCCCGTACCAGTGTGCGGCTTCGGTGTGGCGGCCGAGACGGCGCAGGAAGTCGGCGCGGGTGGCGGGCAGCAGGTGGTAGCCCTCGAGCGTCAGTGCGTCGAGGAGGGCGAGCCCGGCCGCCGGGCCGTCGGCCATGCCGACCGCGATGGCGCGGTTGAGGTCGACGACGGCACTGGGGACGTGTTTGCGCAGCTCGTCGTAGAGGCCGGCGATCTGGGGCCAGTCGGTGTCGGCGGCGCGGGCGGCGGTGGCGTGGCAGGCGGCGATGGCGGCTTGGATCTGGTACGGCCCGGGACGGCGGCGGCGCAGGGCGGTCTCCAGGATGCGGGTGCCTTCGGTGATCGCGGCGGTGTCCCAGCGGGTGCGGTCCTGCTGTTCGAGGGGGACCAGGACGCCGCCGGCGTCGACGCGGGTGGCGCGGCGGGCGTGCTGGAGCAGCATCAGGGCGAGCAGGCCGAGGGCTTCGGGTTCGTCGGGCATCAGCCGGGCGAGGACCCGGGCGAGCCGGAGGGCTTCGGCGGCGAGGTCCGGGCGGAGCAGGTCGGGGCCGGCGCTGGCGGAGTAGCCCTCGTTGAACGTCAGGTACAGCACGCCGAGCACGGCGGCGGTGCGTTCGGGCAGCAGGTGCGCGGGCGGGACGCGGTAGGGGATGCGGGCGTGGCGGATCTTGCGCTTCACCCGCACGAGCCGCTGGGACATGGTCGCTTCCGGGACGAGGAAGGCGCGGGCGATCTCGGCGGTGGACAGGCCGGCGAGGGTGCGCAGCGCGAGCGCGACCTGCGCTTCGGTGGCCAGCGCCGGGTGGCAGCAGGTGAAGATGAGCCGCAGCCGGTCGTCGGTGACCCCGCTGTCGTCGGGTTCGGGTTCGTCGTGGATGGGCACGAGGGCGGCCTCCCGGAGCTTGGCGGCGCCGACGGCGTCGCGGCGGAGCCGGTCGGTGGCGCGGTTGCGGGCGGCGGTGGTGAGCCAGGCGCCGGGCCGGGCCGGGACGCCGTCGCGGGGCCAGGTGCGCAGGGCGAGGGCGAAGGCGTCCTGCGCGCACTCCTCGGCGAGGTCCCAGTCGCCGGTGATCCGGATGAGGGTGGCCACGACCTGGCCCCACTCCTCGCGGAACGCTTCGGCGACCGCGGTCTCGACGTCCACCACCCGCTCCTTCCCCACCGGCCGGTCACCTGCCCGACGAACGGGCGGCCCCGGAACCGACACCTACCCGGTCGCTGCCGCGTGAGAGGCGCCGAACCCTTCGGCACGCACCACGATCCGGCCGGCTTCGACGCGGACGGCGGTCTCGGTGGCGTCGCTGACGGCGGTGACGCCGGCGGCCGCGGCGAGTTCGCCGGTGGCGTCGCAGACGATCCGCAGCCGTGGCCGGGCCGGGGGCGCGATCGCCTGGTCGAGGCAGCTGCGCAGGTCGGCGACGGCGAGCCGGGCGAGCGGGGCGAGTTCGCCGGGGTCGCTGGTGACCAAGGCGACGGTGACGTCGGCACCGGCGCGGACGGCCTCTTCGAAGGCGGCGGCGCGGTGCAGGCCGAGGACGGTGACGACGCCGTCGCCGGGGCGCACGGTCTGCCCGGTCAGCAGGTCGGTCGCGGCCGGCGGGTCCCACGGCTGCCCGGCGGGCCGGGCCTGGCTGGTGATCGGCGGCGCGGACGGCCAGTCGTCGGTCAGGTCCAGATCGAGCAGGGCGGCGCACGCGGTGACGAGGTGGAACGGCTCGCCGAAGCCCGGCGCGGCGGCGGCGAGCTGGCTCGCGCCGTGCAGCGTGGTGAGGACGGCTTCGGCGACCCGCACGAGGCGCCGCCCCGGGCGGAGGCGTTCGAGGGCGAGCCCGAGCAGGATCGCCTCGACCCGCATGAGCTGCGCGAACGGCCGGCGGGTGTGGTCGTCGGCGAGGATTTCCGGGAGCAGGTCGCGGGCGAGCCGGGCGTCCTGGCCGTCGCTGTCGGTGGCCAGCGGGAGCCGCGCGACCCAGGCGCGGGCGAAGGCGGCCAGCGCGTCGGCGGCGCCGGGGTGCGGTGGTGGGGTGGCGGGCCGGGGTGCGCGTTCGGCGAGGTCGGCCAGGACGGCGAAGTACAGGGCTCGTTTGCCGGGGAAGTTGGAGTAGACCGCGCCGCGGGTGAGTTCGGCGCGTTCGGCGATGACGTCGATCTTCGCTTCGCGGAAGCCGCGGCCGGCGAACTCGTCGCGGGCGGCGGCGAGCACCTTCGCGCGGTTGCGCTCCTGGGTCTCCGCCCTGCTGAGCCTGACCATCGTCCTCCTTGCCGTGGGGTCGGGAGCCAAGATACCGTGACCACTGAGATGATCTGAACATCTGATTTTAACATCTGGAGTGGTGGATGACCCCCGAGATCGACTTGACCGACCTGAAGGTGCTGACCGACCCGTTCACCGCCTACGACCGGGCGCGGGAAGTGAGCGCGGTGGCCAAACTGGTCATCCCCGGTTTCGGCCCGTTCTGGGCCCTGACCCGCTACGCCGAAGCGCGCGCGATGCTGGCCGACCCCCGCTTCGAGGTGAACTCCGGCAGCTTCATGCGCCCGCCCGGCGTTCCCGAGCACTGCCAGGAGTACTTGCGGACGATGGCCGAGCAGGACGGGCCGGAGCACCTGCGGCTGCGGCGGCTGGTGGCGCCGGCGTTCACGCCGAAGCGGGCCGCGCAGCTGCGGCCGCGGCTGGTGGCGATCACCGAGCGGCTGCTCGACGAGCTGCCCGGGCACGCCGAAGACGGCGTGGTCGACTTGGTGCCGCACTTCGCGCGGCCGCTGCCGATCGACGTCATCTGCGAGCTGGTCGGCATTCCCGAAGCCGACCGGCCCCGCTGGCGGGGATACGGTGCCGCGGTGGCCGGCGGGCTGGGCCCCGACTTCGCCGAGGCGATCCCGGCGATCATCGAGGGCGCCAAGGAGGCGGTGGCGCGCAGCCGGATCGAGCCGGGGGACGACCTCATCGGCGACCTGGTGCGGGCCCAGGCCGAGGACGGTGACCGGCTCACCGACACCGAGCTGATCACCGTGGTCTGGCACCTGGTCCTGGGCGGGCAGACGCCGGTGAACCTCATCGCCAACTCCGTCGAAGCTCTGCTCGGGCACCCCGGGCAGCTGGCCGCGCTGCGGGCGGATCCGGCGCTGTGGCCGGGGGCGGTCGAGGAGCTGATGCGCTGGTGCAGCCCGCAGCTGCTGACCACGCCGCGGTTCGCGCGCGAAGACGTCGAGATCGACGGGCAGCTGATCCGGAAGGGCGAGCGGGTGACGGCGGCGATGGTGGCCGCCGACCGCGACCCGCGCGCGTTCACCGATCCGGACCGCTTCGACATCACCCGTTCGGGGCCGGCGCAGCTCGGGTTCTCGTACGGGCCGCACTTCTGCCTGGGCGCCTCGATCTCGCGGGTGCAGACCGAAGTGGCGTTGTCGTCGCTGTTCGCCCGCTTCCCCGGCCTGACCTTGGCCGGGGACGTTCCCCGGGCACCGGACGGCGGGACCTGGCGGCCGGCCGCGCTGTTGCTGAAGCTCTGACCTCAGCCCGGGTCGCGGGTGCCGACCAGTGCTTCGATGCCGTCGAGGACGCGGGCGAGGCCGAAGCGGAAGGTGTAGGCCGGGTCTTCGGCGGCGTTGTGGAACTGGCCCGCGGCCTGGCCGACGCGGGAGGAGATCGGGTAGTGCGCCGCGTCGGCGGCCGGGATGCCGGCCAGGACCGGCGCGGCGCGTTCCCACCACTGGGCGTCGGTCATGCCGCTGGTGCGGATCAGGCGGGCGTTGTCGAGTGAGCTGCGCGCGGTGGCCCGGACCAGGCCCGTGACGAGGCTGACCACGGCGTCCATCTCGACGTCGCCGAGGCCGATGCCTTCGACCGCGCGCAGCTCGTGCTCGTACTTCGCGAAGCTGTGGGGGCCCAGCGCCGAGCGGCTGGTGGTGACCTGCAGCAGCCAGGGGTGGCGGTGCAGCAGCGCCCACTGGTCTTCGGCGATCGCGGTCAGCGCCGCGCGCCAGCCGAGCCCTTCGGTCGGGGCCGGCAGCTCGCCGTGGGCGTGGTCGATCATCAGGTCCAGCAGCTCGGCCCGGCCCGGCACGTAGGTGTAGAGCGACATGGGGGAGACGCCGAGCTGCTCGGCGACCCGGCGGATGGTGACGGCCTCGATGCCGTCGGCGTCGGCCAGCCGCACGGCCGTCTTGACGACGTCGGGGGTGGCCAGTTTCGGTTTGGGGCCGCGGCGCGGGGGTGCCGAGACGCCCCAGAGCAGCTCGATCGCCCGCCGCGGGTCGCCGTCGCCGTTGTCCTGCGTGCTCACGCCGGCCATTCTGCCCACCTGAATTCCGTACGACGTACAGAGTTGTGCTAACCTGTTCTTCGTACAAGGTACAGAGTTAGGGGCAGGATGACTCCGCAGATCCACGCCGAGGGACTTCGCAAGCGCTACGGCGACGCGTACGCCCTCGAGGGGTTCGATCTCTCCGTCCCGGCCGGCACCCTGTGCGGCCTGCTGGGACCCAACGGCGCGGGCAAGACGACGGCGGTCCGCGTGCTGTCGACGCTGCTGCGCCACGACAGCGGCGTCGCGCGGGTGGCCGGGTTCGACGTCGCCACCGAATCGGCGAAAGTGCGCTCGGCGATCGGGCTGGTCGGGCAGCAGGCCGCCGTCGACGAGATCCTGTCCGGGCGGCAGAACCTGATCCTCTTCGGACGGCTGCACCACCTGGGCCGCCGGGAGGCTGCCCGCCGCGCCGACGACCTGCTCGAACGGTTCGGCCTGGCCGATACCGGGCCGAAGCCGGTGTCGGCCTACTCGGGCGGGATGCGGCGGCGCCTGGACCTGGCCGCCTCGCTCCTGGCGGCCCCGCGGGTGCTGTTCCTCGACGAGCCGACGACCGGGCTGGATCCTCGCAGCCGCAACGAGGTCTGGCGGGCGGTGCGGTCGCTGGTCGCGGACGGGACAACGGTGCTGCTCACGACGCAATACCTGGAGGAGGCCGATCAGCTGGCCGACCGGATTTCCCTCGTCGAGCACGGCCGGGTGATCGCCGAAGGCACCCCGGCCGAGCTGAAGGGCTCGCTCGGGGCGACCCGGATCGAGCTGGTGCTGACCGATCCGGACGCGCTCGGCGCGGCGGCGGGGCTGCTCGCCCGGGTCACCGGGGCCGAGCCGGTCACCGAACAGCTGCGGGTGAGCGCGGCCGCGCCGGACGAGGCGTCGGTGCTCACCGACGTCGTCCGCGAGGTGGCGGCGGCCGGGCTGGCCGTGGCGGACGTGGCGCTGCGGCGCCCGACGCTGGACGAAGTGTTCCTGCAGCTGACCGGCCAGGCGGAGGGGGCGCGATGAGGTGGGCGATCGAGGACGGCTGGACGTTGACCCAGCGCTATCTGGCGCAGCTGGCGCGGCGCCCGGCCCGGCTGGCCACGGTGGTGGCCTTCCCGATCCTGATGGTGCTGATCTTCGCCTACCTGCTCGGTGGCGGGATGAGCGTGCCCGGTGGCGGGTCCTACCGCGAGTTCCTGATGCCGGGGATGTTCGCGATGACGATGGCGTTCGGGCTGTCGGGGACGATGATCGCGGTGCTGGACGACGCCGCCAAGGGCGTCACCGACCGGTTCCGGTCGCTGCCGATGGCGCCGTCGGCGGTGCTGACCGGGCGGGTGGCGGCGGACCTGGTGAACGCGGTGCTCGCGCTGGCGGTGCTGCTCGGCTGCGGGTACGCCGTCGGCTGGCGGCCGCACGGCAGCCTGGGCGAAACCCTGGCGGCGCTCGGTCTGCTGCTCCTGCTGCGGACCGCGCTGGTGTGGGCCGGGATCTACCTGGGCCTGCTGACTTCCGACCCGTCGATGGTGACGCTCGCGCAGACGCTGGAGTTCCCGTTCGGGTTCCTCTCCAGCGCGTTCGTGGCGACCTCGACGATGCCGGCGTGGCTGGGAACCGTGGCGGAGTGGAACCCGTTGTCCTCCACGGTGACCGCGGCGCGGGTGCTGTTCGGCAACCCCGGCGCGGCCGGGACGTCCTGGGTGAGCGCGCACGCGGTGCCGATGGCGGTGGGGTGGCCGCTGGTGCTGCTGGCGGTGTTCGTGCCGTTGTCGGTGCGCCGATACAGGAGGCTGGGGAACTGAACGTCTACTTCGAACCGGGCGAACCACCGCGGATGGGCCGGCTGGTCCTCGACGGCCGCGCACTGTCCATTCCGGACGCCCTGCCGGAACTGCTGCGCAACGCCGATGCGTTCTGGACCACCGCGGCCAAGGCGGCGCTGCGGCTGGTGGCGGCGGGGCGGCTGCTGCCGGGCGTGACCGAGGCCGGGCACGACGCCTGGCGCGTCGGACCCCTGGAACCGGCGGAAGCCGCGTGGCTGCGGGACCTCGCGGCCGCGAGGCCCCCCGACGAGCGCGCGCCGGGGCCGCTGCTGCGGGCGTTCCTCGACGCCGTCGCCGACTCACTGCCCCGCACGCCCGCCGCGGCGAAGGCGGCCGGGACGCGGTTGTTCGCCGCCGTCGCGCCGCAGCGCGCGGATTCCCTGCGCGACTGGGCGGACGAGCTGGCCGCGGGCCTGGACTCGGGAATCCGGGTGTCGCTGCGGGTGGAGGCGCCCGACGGCTTCGACGCCGGGCGCTTCCGCGCCGTGGTCCAGGTGCACAGCCTCACCGACCCGGGGCAGGTCGCCGACGCGGCGCAGCTGTGGGCGACCGGGCGGTTCGGGCCGCGGGCGCGCATCGACGTCGTGCTGGCCCTGCGCCGCGGTGCCCAGGTGTGGCCGGCGCTGGGCCCGCTGCTGACCTCGGCGGTGCCGGACGAGCTGGCGCTCGGCGAGGACGACGTGACCGAGCTGGTCGCGACCGCGGCCCCGCGGTTGGCGGCGGCCGGGATCGACCTGCACTGGCCGGGGGAGCTGGCGGGGTCGCTGACCGCGCGGGCGGTCGTCCGCGCCGGGGACGCACCGGGTGACCTGCCGTCGTTCTTCGGCGGTGGGCGCGCGTTGGCGTTCGACTGGCAGCTCGCGCTGGGCGGGGAGGTGCTGACCGAGGCCGAGCTGGACGCACTCGCCGAGGCCCGCCGCCCGGTGGTGCGGCTGCGTGAGAAGTGGGTGCTGGTCGACCCGGCACTGGCGGCGAAGGCGCGGGAGCGGGCGCTCAAGCCGCTGACGCCGGTCGACGCCCTCGGGGCGGTGCTGTCCGGGACGACCGAGGTCGACGGCGAGCCGGTCGAGGTCGTCACCGACGGCTGGCTGGCGCGGCTGCGGGAGCGGCTGTCCGCACCGCCGGAGCCGCAGGTCCCGCCGGCGGGGCTGGCCGCGACGCTGCGGGACTACCAGCTGCGGGGACTGCAGTGGCTGGCCACCGTCACCGGGCTCGGCCTCGGCGGTTGCCTCGCCGACGACATGGGCCTGGGCAAGACGGTCACGCTGATCGCGCTGCACCTGCACCGGGCTTCGGGTGCGACCTTGGTGGTGTGCCCGGCTTCCCTGCTGGGCAACTGGGAACGCGAGATCCGCCGGTTCGCCCCCGGCGTGCCGGTGCGGCGCTTCCACGGCAGCGCCCGTTCGCTCGACGGCGTCGAGGACGCCGCCGGGTTCGTCCTGACCACCTACGGCACGCTGCGCACCGATCCGGCGCCGCTGGCCGGGGTGCGCTGGGGGCTGCTGGTCGCCGACGAGGCCCAGCACGTCAAGAACCACCGCTCGGGCACGGCGAAGGCACTGCGGCTGGTGCCGGCGGCGGCCCGGGTGGCGCTGACCGGGACGCCGGTGGAGAACACGCTCTCGGAGCTGTGGGCGATCCTCGACTGGACCGCACCCGGCCTGCTGGGGTCGCTCGGCGAGTTCCGGGCGCGCTGGGCGAAACCGATCGAGGCCGGCGACCCGGGCGCCGCGGACCGCCTGGCCCGGTTGCTGCGGCCGTTCCTGCTGCGGCGCCGCAAGTCCGACCCCGGGATCGCGCCCGAATTGCCGGCGAAGACCGAGACCGACCGGCCGGTGGCGCTCAGCCCGGATCAGGTGGCGCTGTACGAGGCGGTCGTGCGGGAGATGATGGCCGGCATCGCCGAGAGTGACGGCATGGCCCGGCGCGGCCGGATCGTCAAGCTGCTGACCGCGCTCAAGCAGATCTGCAACCACCCGGCGCAGTACCTCAAGGCCCTGTCTCCGCAAGAGGGCGGCGGCCGTTCGGGCAAGGTGGAGCTGCTCGACGAGCTGCTGGACACGATCCTCGCCGAGGGCGGCGCGGTGCTGGTGTTCACCCAGTACGTCGCCATGGCGCGGCTGCTGGAGAAGCACCTGGCCGGCCGTGGGATCGCGACGCAGCTGCTGCACGGCGGCACGCCGGTGGCCCGCCGCGAAGACCTGGTGACCCGCTTCCAGAACGGTGAGGTGCCGGTGTTCCTGTTGTCGCTGAAGGCGGCGGGCACCGGGCTGAACCTCACCCGCGCCGACCACGTCGTGCACTTCGACCGCTGGTGGAACCCGGCGGTGGAGGACCAGGCGACCGACCGGGCGTACCGGATCGGGCAGACCCGGCCGGTGCAGGTGCACCGGCTCGTCGCCGAAGGCACGGTCGAGGACCGGATCGCGGCGATGCTGCGGGAGAAGCGGGCCCTGGCTGACGCGGTGCTGGCCGGCGGCGAGGCCGCGCTCACGGAACTGTCGGACACCGAGCTCGCGGAGCTCGTCGAACTCAGGAGCCGCGGATGAGTGAAGACCGGGTACGCGGATTTCCCGCCTTCGGGGCCGCCGGGGCGCGGGGGCGGTTCGCGAAGTCGTGGTGGGGCCGGGCGTGGCTGAGCGCGATGGAGGACACCGCGCTGGACCTGCGGCAGCTCAAGCAGGGCCGCAAGTACGCCGCGGCCGGGCTGGTCGGGCCGATCACGGTCAGCCCGGGCCGGATCGCGGCGGTGGTCGAGGACGCCGACGGCGGCCCGTACCGGACACAGGTGCGGCTGGCGGAACTGTCCGAACCGGACTGGACCCGGTTCTTCGACCGGGTCGCCTCGCGCGCCGGGCACCTGGCGGCGCTGCTGGACCGGGACATGCCGCACGACCTGGTCGAGGCGGCCGCCGACGCCGGCGTCGACCTGCTGCCCGGGATCGGCGACCTCGACCCCGAGTGCGACTGCCCCGGCTGGGAGCTGCCGTGCCAGCACGCGGCGGCGTTGTCGTTCCAGGTGTCGTGGCTGCTCGACGCGGACCCGTTCGTGCTGCTGCTGATGCGGGGCAAGGGTGAGCGGGAGATCCGCGGCGAACTGGAAAGCCGCACCGCGCCCGGGTCGCTCTCCGAGCCGGTCGCGGCCGGCCGGACGCCGGGTGAGCTGCCCGACCTGGCCGGGTTCGAGCCCGCCGGGGCACCGTCGATCCCGGCGGCGCCGGGAGTGCCCGCCGAGGCGTTCGCGCTGCTGGCCGCCAACGCGGCCGGGCAGGCTCGGACGCTGCTGGCGGGGCAGCCGTGGCCGGGACGGCGGCACGACGCGGTCCGCCTGGCCGCCGAGTTCCCTTCAGCGGCCGGGCGGCTGGGCGAGGGGAGTGGCTTCGAGCGGGCGGTCGCGGCCTGGACGCACGGCGGGCCGGACGGTCTGGACGTCCTCGAATCGCCGTGGACACCGCCGAAAGCGGCACTGGCGGCCGCGCGGACCGCGCTCGCCGACGTCACCGACGAGCAACCGGTGTTCGAACGCAACCACTGCACGGTCGGTGAGGTGCAGCTGCGGCTGGACCACCGCGGCCGGTGGCACCCGTACCGGCTCGAAGGGGACACGTGGTGGCCCGCGGGAGCGCCGGAAACCGATCCGGGTCTGCTGCTGGGGTGAAGGTTCGCGGGGTGTCCGGTCTGCTGCCGGGCGGAAATCCGCCGGGTTGCCCGGTATCCAGGGCGGTACTCGTTGTCTCCTGTCCCCTGACGGCGGGTTCCGCCGGGCCACTGGGGGTGCGGGCGCGCGGGATTGCTTCCGCGCGCCCGCCCGGTTTCCACCGGTGTCCGGCAGTGTCCGGAAAGGCCCGCTGTCGAGCTGGAGGGGGCTTCCGCGCTCCGGGGGCCTCCTCCAGCGTCAGGCCGGAGCTTTCACCGCGTAGTCCTTGACGTGCATGGAATCGTGCATGCGCACACCGCCGGAGTTGAGCTTCGCGATCGCCCGGGTCAGCCCGGCCGGCAGCGCCGAGACGAGCTGGCCGCCGCGCGCCAGGGCCCACACCCCGGCGCGGGAAGCCGGGATCAGGCTCCGGGCCGCGCCAACGGCGAAGGCCCGGCTCTGCCGCACCAGCTCGCCCATTTCCCGTTCGTAGGCGGCGAAGGCGCGTTCGTGGTCGCCGCCCGCCGCGGCCAGCTCGCCGGCCAAGACGTACGCGCCGAGCACGGCGAGGCTGGTGCTGCCGCCGACGGCCGGGCCGGGGCAGTAGCCGGCGTCGCCCACGAGCGTGACGCGCCCGCGTGACCAGGTGTCGAGCTGGAGCTGGGTGATGGAGTCGAAGTAGAACGGGCCTGGACCGTCCAGCTCGGCGAGCCAGCCGTCGACCTGCGGGTGCATCCCGGCGAACGCCTCGCGCAGCAGCTCCTTCTGCCGCGGGACGTCCCGGTGGTGGTAGTCGAGCTCCTCGTCGCGGCGGAACAGGAACACCGCGCGGGCCTCGTCCAAGTGCCGGGCACTGTAGAGCCCCGTCGTGCGGCCGATCCCGAGGTGCATGACGGTCTCGCCGTCGAGGCCGAGGGTGTCCGGCAGGGACAGCACGGCCAGGTACGCCCCGATGAACTTCGTCAGCCCCGCCTCCTCCCCGAACACCAGGCGCCGCACGTTCGAGTGCAGCCCGTCGGCGCCGACGACGAGGTCGAACCGGCGCGGCGCGGCGTGCTCGAAGGTGACCTCGCCGTCGGGGGAGATGGCGGTGATCGAGTCGCCGAAGAGGTACTCGACGTCGTCGCGGCCGGCGTCGTAGTAGATCTCGCTGAGGTCGTCGCGCATGACCTCGACGTGCCGGTCCGACGTGGCCTGGAAGATCTTCGCCAGGTCGATCCGCACGGGCCGCCGTGCTCCCTGCCGGTGCAGCGTCAACCGGGTCGTGCCGGTGGCGAGGGCCTCGACCCGGGGCAGCACGCCCATCCGGTCGGTGATGTCCATGGCGGGCCGGAACAGGTCGACGGCGTGGCCGCCGGTTTTGCGCAGCGCCGGCGCACGCTCGACGACGGTGACGTCGAAGCCGTGCCGGGTGAGCCAGTACGCCAGCACCGGACCCGCGATGCTGGCGCCGGAGATGAGAATCCGCATGAGTACCTCCCTGACTTAACGGTAGGTAAGTTGTACCACGGCTCCTTACCTATCGTTAAGTCAGTTATGCTGGGGCCGTGCCGAAACCCTCCGACACCAAGCAGCGCATCCTCGACGTCGCCCGCGACCTGTTCGCGACCCAGGGGGTGCAGCGCACCAGCCTCCAGGACATCGCCGACCGGCTGGGCATCACCAAACCCGCGCTCTACTACCACTTCCCGTCGCGGGAGGACCTGGTGCGCAGCATCATCCAGCCACTGCTCGACGACGGCGAGGAATTCCTCCTCACCCAGGAGGCCCGCGGCGACGCACCGGCGCGCGAGCTGATCGAGGGTTTCTTCGACTTCAACTACCGGCACCGCGCGCCCGTCCTCATGCTGCTGGCCGAAATGCCGACACTGGCCGACCTCGGGCTCATCGACCGGGTCCTGGGCTGGCGCACCCGGCTGACCAGCCTGATCTGCGGTCCTTCGCCGACTCTCGAACAGCAGGCCAGGGCGATCCTCGCGCTGGGCGGCCTCCAGGACGTCTGCATGCAGTTCCCCGACGCTCCCGTCGAGGAACTCAAGGCCGCCGCCGTCGCCGGGGCCCTCGACGCGCTCGGCCGCTGAGACTTCTCCGGCCGCGCGTGTCGAAAACGCGCCGGCAGCTCCGTCCCCGGGACAGCAAGCGACCACGTCCGGAGAAGGAGACCACCATGCAGCCGAACGAAGTCACCGAGGTGCTCGACCAGCCGCTCAGCCGCGAACTGCTGAACCGCGACCTGACCCGGCTCGCCTACGTCGCCCAGGACGGCACTCCGCGCTCGATCCCGATCGCGTTCACCTGGAACGGCTCGCAGATCGTCCTGTGCACGACGAAGAACGCCCCGAAACTGCCGTCCCTGCGCGCCAACCCCGCGGTCGCCCTCACCATCGACACCGAGGTGCACCCGCCCAAGATCCTCCTCCTGCGCGGCCGCGCCGAGCTGGACGCCCTCGACGGCATCCCGGAGGAGTACCTGCAGGTGAACGGCAGCTACCAGATGACCCCCGAGCAGCGCGTCGAGTGGGAACGGGAGGTCCGCTCGCTCTACGACGGCATGGTCCGGATCGTCGTCACCCCGACGTGGGCGAAGCTGATCGACTTCGAGAACACCTTGCCCAGCGCGGTCGAAGAGCTGGTCAAGCAGCGGGCCGAACGCGTGGCCTAACGGACCGCGGCCCGCTCGAGGATCGCTCCCGTGTCGACGCCGGCCGGGAGCGTGCCGAACGCGATGCCCCAGTCCCCGCCGAAGCGGGACGCGCAGAACGCATCGGCGACCGCCGGGTGACCGTGGCGCACCAGCAGCGATCCCTGCAGCACCAGCGCCATCGCCTCCACCAGCCGCCGCGCCCGGTACTCGATGCCACCGGTGTCGGTCAGCTCCTTACGGATCCGGTCGACGGCGTCGTCCAGCCGGGCGTCCCCGCCCGCGGCCCGCTCGACCTCGGCGAAGAACGCCGCCACCGACTCCGGCTGCTTGCCCATCGCCCGCAGCGCGTCCAACGCGGCGACGTTGCCCGAGCCCTCCCAGATCGACGACAGCGGCGCCTCCCGGTACAGCCGCGGCATGCCCGACTCCTCGACGTACCCGTTGCCGCCGAAGCACTCCAGGGCCTCCGCCGCGTGCGCCGGCGCCCGCTTGCACACCCAGTACTTCGACACCGCGAGCCCGAGCCGCCGGAACGCCTGCTCGTGGGCATCGCCGCGCCGGTCGCCCGCCGCGGCCAGCCGCATCGCCACCGTCGTCGCCGCCTCCGACTCGATCACCAGGTCGGCCAGGACGTTCGCCATCAGCGGCTGGTCCACCAGCGCCCCGCCGAACGCACGTCGGTGGGTCGCGTGGTGCACCGCGCGCACCGCACCCAGCCGCATCCCGGACGCACTGCCCAGCGTGCAGTCCAGCCGGGTGTTGTTGACCATCTCGATGATCGTGCGGACCCCGCGGCCCTCCTCGCCGACCAGCCAGCCCACGGCGTCGTCGTACTCGATCTCCGACGACGCGTTCGACCGGTTGCCGAGCTTGTCCTTCAGCCGCTGCAGCCGGATCGGGTTGCGCGAGCCGTCCGGCAGGACCCGGGGGAGCAGGAAGCACGAAAGGCCGCCAGGCGCCTGCGCCAGCGTCAGGAACAGGTCCGACATCGGCGCCGAGGTGAACCACTTGTGCCCGACCAGGGTGTAGCTGCCGTCGGCACTCGGGGTCGCCGTCGTCGTGTTGGCCCGGACGTCCGAACCGCCCTGCTTCTCGGTCATCGACATGCCCGCGATCAGCCCGCGCTTGGTGCCCGGCTCGCGCAGCCCGAAGTCGTACTCGGTCGCCGCCAGCAGCGGCTCGTACCGCGCCGCCAGCTCCGGGTTCGCCCGCAACGCCGGGACCGCCGCGTACGTCATCGAAATCGGGCAGCTGTGCCCGGCCTCCACCTGCCCCCAAACGTAGAACTTCGCCGCCCGCGCCGCGTGCGCGCCGACGCGGGAGTCCCGCCAGGGCGTGCCGTGCAGCCCGTGCGACACCGCGACCGTCATCAGCTCGTGCCAGTACGGGTGGAACTCCACCTCGTCGATCCGGTGGCCGTACCGGTCGTGCGTGCGCAGCACCGGCTCGTTCTCGTTGACCAGCCGGCCCCACTCCTGCGCCTGCTCGCTCCCCGCCAGCCGGCCCAGCTCGTGCAGTTCGCCGGCCGCCCAGCCCGCGCCGGCTCGCTCGAGCCCGGCCAGTAGCGCCGGGTCGTCGGCGACGTCGTGCCCCGCCAGCGGCGGGACCTGGTTGGTGACCTCATGCGTGGCGGGCATCGGAACCTCCTAGAGCGCGGACGACGAACGTGCGGAGCTCGGCCACGTCACCGGCGTTGCCGCTGGTCAACGGGCCGATCAGAACCTCGGCGGCGGCACCCACCAGCGCCGCCGCGGTGAGCCGGCCGTCCTGCGCCGGCAGCGCGCCCGCCCGCACCCCGGCGGCGACGTGCTCGGCGACGACCTCGGTGAACGCCCGCCGGAACTCCAGCCGCTCGGCGTCGATCAGCGCGTCGACCGGCTCGGCGAGCAGCGCATAAGCCTGCCGCGGGGCCTTGAGCGCTCGTTGGGCGAACGTTTCGAACACGGCCAGCACCCGCTCGACGGGCTCGTCCTCCCCGCCGGCCGCGGCTCGGACCGCTTCGACTTCCCGCGTCACCACCTGCCGGAACACGTGGACCACCAGCTCGGCCTTGGTGGGGAAGTGGCGGTAGACGCTGCCGACGGCCACCCCGGCGCCCTCGGCGACCGCGGCGACGGAACACCCGCCGTAGCCGTGCTCGGCCAGCCGGCGCGTCGCCGCGGCGACGATCATCTCGCGCTGGGCGTCGAGGCGTTCCTGCACCTTCGCGGTGCGGCGGTAGGGCACGGCAAGAAGTGAAGCACTGATTCACTCCTTCAGTCAACGCTCCAGCAGCCGCTTCGCGCCCCGCACCTCGGCCTCGACGTCGGCCCGCAGCTTCCGCCGCAACACCGGCTCCACCAGCCGGCGCAGGGGAGCGGCGAACCCGAACGCGATCCGCCGACGCACCCGGATCCCCCCGTCCACCGGCACGCACTCGAACTGCGCCTCGAACGTCGAGACCCGGCGCGCGAGCCGGTTCTCCGGCCGGTCGGGCAGCCGCACCTCGACCCGCCGGCCCGGGGTCAGCGTCATCCGGGACACCACCTTCGGCCCGCGCCCCAGCCCGGGCAGCACCGAGCGGAACCGGAACTCGGTGACGTCGCCCTCCCGGTGCACCCAGTCGATCCGGCCCAGCTTGCGGTCGACCTCCGCGTACCGCCGCGGGTCCATGACCAGCGCGAGAAAGGCGTCCGGAGTACACGACACGGTCTCTTCCACGATCACCTCCACCATAGAAAGAGAGTAGTTTCTCACTATGGCTCGGACAACCCCCGGCGTCACCCGCCGCCGCATCCTCGACGAAGCCGTCCACCTCTTCGCCACCCGCGGCTACGACGCCACCTCCGTTGCCGACATCCAGACCGCCTGCGGCCTCCACCCCGGCAGCGGTGCGCTCTACAAGCACTTCCCGTCCAAAGCCGCCCTCCTCGAGGCGGCCGTGCACGACAACCTTTCCCGCCTGGCTGCCCGCACCGCCGAAACCGCGGACGCCCGGCTGCCCGACAACCCGCGCGAAGCCCTGCGCGTGCTCGCCGACGTCGTCTGGACGTTCATGGCCGCCGACCGCGACCTCATCCGCCTGATGATCCGCGAATTCACCGGCTTCCCGGAGCTGTTCGAACGCATGTGGCAAGCCGTCGTCGCCACCGTCTACCGCCGCGGCACCGAATGGATCACCACGCTGCGGGACCAGGGGAGAGCCGACGTCACCGACCCGGAAGCCACCGCGGCGGTACTGGTGGCCTCACTGACCTACTACCCGATCCTCGACGTCCTCATCGGACACACCCCGGGCGACCTCGCCCCGGACCGCTTCCTCGCCGCGTGGACCGACCACGCCCTCGCCACACTGCGGCTCACCTCCGGGTAACCCGGGTCAGCCACCCCGCTTCACCAGCGCCACCAGGTACCGGCAGGGCAGCGACCCCGGGTTCGCGAACACGCAGTCCGCCGCGGCCCCCAGCTGCAGGCAGTCCCCGGCGTCCAGCTCGTGCACCTGCGCACCCTCGTGGAACCGCAGGTGCCCCGCCAGCACCCAGATCTGCTGGTGCAGGAACGCATACGTCCCCGACACCAGCGGCACCTCCACACCCGGCGGCAGCTCCACCTCCACCAGCTCCAGCGGCCGCCCGGCCGCGGGGGAGACCGACCGCCGCCGGTAGCCGGTGTCCGGATCCACCCACACCGGCTGCTCCGCCGCGCGCACCAGCCGCCGCTCGTCACCCTCGGCCCGCGCGATCAGCTCCGACAACGTCAGGCCCAGCGCGGCCGACAGCTTCGCCAGCAACGCCGCCGTCGGCTGCACGTCACCCCGCTCGATCTTGCCGATCATCGCCCGCGAGACCCCCGACCGATCGGCGAGCGCCGCGGCCGACAGACCTCGCGACGTCCGTGCGGCGTGCACGGTGGCGGCCAGGCGAGCAGTCAGAGGATCGGTCATAGCTCTTGATACTATACGAGCCATCGTGGCTACCATAAGAGCCATGATCCGAGAAGCCACCGCTCACGACGCCGCCCACTGTGCCGCTCTCTACGCGCCCTACGTCACCGACACGGTCATCTCCTTCGAGACCGAACCACCCGACGCCGGCGAAATGGCCCGCCGCATCACCGGCGCCCACGCCTGGCTCGTCCTCGAAGACCGCGGAACGATCGCCGGGTACGCCTACGCCAACCGCTTCGCCGAACGCGCCGCCTACCGCTGGTCCTGCGAGACGAGCATCTACCTCGAACAAGGCCGCCGCCGCACCGGCGCGGGACGCGCGCTCTACGAAGCCCTGTTCGAGCGGCTGCGCGAACGCGGGTTCCACCGCGCCTTCGCGGGCATGACCCTGCCGAACGACGCCAGCGCCGGACTGCACCGCGCACTCGGGTTCGAGCCCGCCGGCGTCTACCGCCGCGTCGGCTGGAAGCACGGCGCCTGGCGCGACGTCGCCTGGGTCCAGAAGGACCTTCGTGCAACTGAAGGTTGCACATCCGCGCCGGGCGAGCTAACGTGAAACGCAACCAAACGTTGCACAAGGAGCTCGCATGGAACACGGCACCCTCGAACGGGAAATCCACATCGACGCCACCCCCGACGTCGTCTTCGACGTCATCAGCAGCCCCGGCCACCTCCGCGAATGGTGGCCGGACGAAGCCGAATACCCCGCCGAACCCGGGGGAGCAGGACGCATCGGCTTCGGCGGCTCCTGGGTCCAGTTCACCGTCGTCGACGCCGTCCCCCCGAAACTCTTCTCCTTCCGGTGGACCCACGCCGAAGGCGAGACCGCCGCACCGGGCAACTCCTTCCTCGTCGTCTTCGAACTCGAACCCGCCGGCACCGGAACCCGGCTGCGGATGACCGAAACCGGCTTCCGCGAACGCGGCTGGGACGAAGCCAAGATCGCCGCCGAATACGCCGACCACGGCGCCGGCTGGGACCACTTCCTGCCCCGGCTGCCGGCCTACGCCGCCAAGGTCGGAGCCACCGCGTGAGCACCGCCGTGGACGACGACCTCTGGTCGGCGATCGGCGACCCCACCCGGCGCCGGATGCTCGACCTGCTGCTGAACCAGGGGAGCGGCACGGCGACCAGCCTCAGCGACCACCTCCCCGTGACCCGCCAGGCCGTGGCCAAGCACCTCGCCGTCCTCGACCGCGCCGGCCTCGTGCACGCCCACAGCGCCGGACGCGAAAAACAGTTCCGCGTCGACGAAACCCAGCTCGCCCGCGCCGTCGCCCAGCTCACCGAGGTCGGCAACACCTGGGACGCCCGGCTCCGCCGCATCAAGCGCATCGCCGAAACCATCGAAAGGAAACGGTGAAAATGGACATCCTGCACCGCATCGGCGTCCGGAACGCCACCACGGACAAGGTCTACGACGCGATCGCCACGATCGACGGCCTGGCCGGCTGGTGGACCGAGGAAACCGTGGGGGACACCGAACCCGGCGGCGTCATCACGTTCCGCTTCATCCCGGGCGGGTTCGACATGAAGGTCCTCGAACTCGACCCGGGCCGGCTCGTCCGCTGGGAAGTCGCCGAGGGCCCGCCGGAGTGGATCGGCACGACGATCCGCTGGGAGCTCGAGCAGCGCGACGACTACACGATCGTCCTGTTCAAGCACGAGGACTGGCGCGAGGCGGGCGAGTTCATGCACCACTGCAGCACCAAGTGGGCCAGTTATCTCCTCAGCCTCAAGCAGCTCGTCGAAACCGGGGAGGGGGCCCCGAGCCCGCGGGACGTGCAGATCAGCGACTGGCATTGACGTTACTTGACATAATGTACATTATCGGCACTTGGTGACCTGCTGCGGCGAGGGCCGAGAGGGGCCTCGAAGTGACCCGGGGTGCCAGGGAGGGTTGTTTCGGGAGAACCGCTCATCCGCTGGGTGTGCAGGCGGCAAACCCCTCCGATGGCCGCCGGGCCGCCCGGGGTCCGACGAGATGGCACCTAAGAGCGCCGGGCGGCGTCCCCTGGAGTCGTGATTCCGACATCCGGTCACCCGACCTTAAAACGTCACGGTGACGAAATGGCGTCGGGGAATCCGGCCTTGAGGTGTGGAACATCGTGGTGGACACCTCGGATCCGGGACGCATCCTCCCAGGGCTCGCCTGAGACGCCCCGGCGAGCGGTCGAACACCTGTGCGCATGCCTGCCGCGTGTCTTCGAGGCCCTCAAGGGGTCGAAACGGCGACTCGGAGGGTTTTGATCCCCCGGAGGGGCACATCCCAGGCTACCCCGGTGTTTCATGCATAATGGCAATTATGCATGAAACACCAGGCCCGGCCGCGGGAACTGTCGGTGGTGTGCGGTACAAGATCCACATGAAGGTTTCCGAGGCCCAGCAAGCCTTCTTCGCCGCCCGCCGTCCCCGCAAGGACTCTCCGCACACGACCGACGCCTACCGCCGGGATCTCGCCGGCATCACCACTCTCCTGGTTTCGGAGCTCGGCCGCCCCGCCGAGGACCTGGAGGTCGCCGACCTCACCGGGCCGGCGCTGCGGTCGGCGTTCGGCGCGTTCGCGGACGGGCACGCGAAGAGCTCGGTGCTGCGGGCGTGGTCGACGTGGAACCAGTTCCTCACGTTCTGCGTGGCCGACGGGCTGCTGGCGGGCAACCCGATGGGGGCGGTGGCGCGGCCGCGGACGCCGGCGTTGACGCCGAAACCGTTGCGGGGCGAGGAAACCCCGGAGCAGCTGCTGTCGGCGGCGGCCGCGGGGTCGCGCCGGGCGCGTGACCCGTGGCCGGAGCGGGACGTGCTGGTGATCGCGCTGGGGCTGGTGGCGGGGCTGCGGGCGGCGGAGATGCGGGCGCTGACGTCGCGGTCGCTGGTGGGGCGGGCCGGTGAGCTGCGGTTGCACGTGAAGGGCAAGGGCAGCCGGGACCGGTCGATCCCGGTGCAGCCGGTGCTGGCGGAGCTGATCGAGCGGTACCGGGAGTCGTGCCGGGTGCGGTTCCCGCACGCGCGCTTCTCCCCTGGTTCGCCGTTGCTGCTGGATCGGGCGGGTGAGCCGATCGGGCGGGGTGCGCTGGAGTACCTGGTGAAGTCGTGTTACCGGGGTGCGGGGTTGCACGACCGGGTGCCGGCGGGGGCGAATCTGCACGCGTTGCGGCACACGTTCGCGACGCGGCTGGCGGAGGACGGGGCGACGGCGTCGGAGATCATGGCGTTGCTGGGGCACGCGAGCTTGGCGACGAGCCAGAACTACATCGAGGCGACGGGTCGTGAGCAGCGGGCGGCGGCGGCGAGCAACCGGACGTACCGGGCGTTGGACGGGCTGGGCTAGCGCAGTTGTTCGAGGTCCTTCGCCGCGCGGGCGATTTCCTGGGCCAGTGCGCGTAGTTCGCGGGCGTCGGCGCCGTCGTCGGCCGCGGTGACGATGTCTTCGGCTGCGCAGCGGAGCTGGAACAGCCGGTCCTGCAGGGCGGCGATTTCGGTGTCGGACAGGACGACCGCGTCTTCGGGGAGCCCGCTTCGTTGCAGGGCGGTGCGGCGTTCGTAGGCGCGTTGGCGGCAGGATTGGCCGCAGTAGCGGCGGCGGCGGCCGACGTTGCCGCCTTCGGGGAGGCGTCGTCCGCACCAGCCGCAGTGCTTGGGGGCGCCTCGGCGGGCCGGGGCGAGGTCGATCGTGGTCGGCTGGGTCAGTTCGGCGGCTTCCCTCACCCGGGAGACCCTAGCTGGCCATCGTTTGCTCATGCCGGGGTCATGGCGGAAGGGCACACTTGGAGGATGCACGCGTCGTTCCCGTACCTGGCTGATCCGCTCCCCCGTGCTTTCGCCCACCGGGGGTGGCACCTCGATGAGCTCGAGGGGCTGGAGAACTCGTTGCCGGCGTTCAAGCGGGCGTGTGCGGAGGGCTACCGGTACCTCGAGACGGATGTGCACGCGACGGCGGACGGTGTGGTGGTGGTGCACCACGACGCGAATCTGGATCGGACGACCGACGGTGCGGGTGCGATCGCGACGCAGACGTGGGCGCAGCTGAAGCGCGTCAAGGTGGGCGGGAAGGTGCCGTTGTCGCGGCTGGAGGACCTGCTGGAGGAGTTGCCGGATGCGCGGTTCAACGTCGATGTGAAGGCCGATCGGGCGGTGGAGCCGTTCGTGCGGGTGCTGGAGCGGACGAAGGCGTTCGACCGGGTGGCGGGGGCGGCGTTCTCGGACGCGCGGCTGGTGCGGTTGCGGAAGCTGGCGGGGCCGGAGCTGGTGACGGCGATGGGGCCGCGGTCGGCGCTGGCGTTGTGGGCGCGGGGGAAGCTGCCGTTGCTGCCGCTGGGGCGGCTGGTGCTGGGGGCGATGGCTCAGGTGCCGGTGCGGCAGGGGGTGTTGCGGGTGGTGGACAAGGCGTTCGTGTCGATCGCGGGGCGGTCCGGGATCGAGGTGCACACGTGGACGATCGATGATCCGGCGGAGATGCGGATGCTGCTGGACCTGGGGGTGCACGGGATCGTGACGGATCGGCCGGATCTGCTGCGCGAGGTGTTGATCGAGCGGGGTGCGTGGCAGCGGTCGCAGGAGCCGTGAGCGTCAGCGGGGTGGTTTGCCGGTCCAGGCGGCTTCCCAGGTCTTGGGGCCGAGGAGGCCGCTGTCCTTGATGCCGTTGGCGCGTTGGAGGTCGAGGACGGCGGTGCGGGTCTTTTCGAGGTAGCAGCCGGTGCCGGTGAAGCCGTAGCCGAAGGCGTTCATGCGGAGCTGGAAGGTCTTGAGCGGGGTGGCGCAGTCGCCGTAGCGGTAGACGACGCCGGGCCAGGCGGGTTTGGTGCCGCCCGGGTCCGGGGGTGGTGCGGGCCGGCCTCCCCCGCCGATGTAGGCGGATTCGGTGTAGGTGGGGACGCGTTTGCTGCGGGCGTCGGCGTCGCCGGCGAGTTTGAGCATGCCGGCGCACTGCCAGGGTTGCCAGCCGCGCATGCGGTAGAGGTAGAGGGCGCGGTAGTCCTGTTCGGCGGGGGTGGCCCGGTCGGGGCGGCCTTGGCCGCCGACGCTGCGCCAGGTGGGCAGGTCGAACTGGTAGGCGCCGTAGTAGCCGTTGCCGGTGTTGGTGGCGTAGCGGTTGCTCGACTCGCACATGCGGAGCTTGGTCCAGGCGGTCGCCGTGGGGTCGGCGGCTGCGACGGCGGGGGTGGTGAGCGGCAGAACCGTGGCGGCGAACGCGAGGAGCAGGAGTCTCGTCACGGTGCGTCGACGGTTCTGGATCATGGGAGCACAGTAAGAGCGGGTCCCGTGGACCACAACAGACACAGTGCGCGCTTGAGCCGCACGTGTAACACCGTGATTTTTGCCGGGGCCGCGCTGTGGAGCGTGGACGGGGTGGTCCGCGGGTGCGGCGGATGATCACGAGGCGACGAACCGGACACGGTTTCGGTGGGGCGGTCACGGGGGTCGCCGCCTCCCCGTAGTCTCCGCGCTGACCTGGAAGATCCCGAGGTGAAGGAGCCGTGGATGACGCTGGCCGGGACGCGCTCGACCAAGCGCGAGCGGTGGGGCTGGTATTTCTACGACTGGGCGAATTCGCCGTTCTATTCGTCGACGACGACGGTGTTCGGTGCGCTGTCGATGAGTTCGATCGCGGCGGAGGACGCGAAGACGAACTTCACCCTTAACGGGGACCGTCCGTGCGTGAACGCGGCCGGTGAGGTGGACACGCTGCAGCACTGCGACGTGACGTTGTTCGGGCTGCACTTCCCGGCCGGTTCGGTGTGGGGTTACCTGCTGTCGGTGGCGACGGTGGTGCAGGTGCTGGTCCTGCCGATCGCCGGTGCGGTGGCCGATCGGAGTCACAACAAGCGGCGGATCCTGGGCGGGTTCGCGTTCCTGGGCGCGGTCGCGGCGGCGGCGATGTTCTTCCTGGCGGGTTCGGACTGGCAGCTGGGCGTGGTGCTGTTCATCGTGGCCAACATCGGCTACGGCGGTTCGCTGGTCGTCTACTACTCGTTCCTGGTCGACATCGGCGGGCCGGACGAGCGGGACGGCATTTCGGCGAAGGGCTGGGCGTTCGGGTACCTGGGTGGTGGGCTGGCGCTGGCGTTGCAGCTGGGGTTCTACCTGGGGCACGACGCCTTCGGGGTGGACAAGGGCACCGCGGTGCAGATCTGCTTCCTGACCTCGGGGTTGTGGTGGGCGGTGTTCACCGTCCCCGCGGTGCGGGCGCTCCCCCGCCGCCACGCGCCGGTCGAGGTCGCGCCGGGGCGTTCGGTGTTGCGCGCGGGTTTCGCGGAGCTGCGGCAGACGCTGGTGGCGGCGAAGGCGTATCCGTTGACGCTGGCGTTCCTGGGGAGCTACCTGGTCTTCACCGACGGGATCAACACGGTGGTGACGGTGTCGGCGCAGTACGGCAAGGACGAGCTGGGGTTCGGCAACGAGGTGCTGATCGTCACGATCCTGGTGATCCAGTTCGTGGCGTACCTGGGCGGCACGCTGCACGGGCTGGTGGCGCGGCGGATCGGGGCGAAGCGGACGATCCTGGGCAGCCTGGTGCTGTGGATCGCGGTGCTGGGCGGGGCATACTTCGTGCAGCCGAAGCAGCTGGTGCAGTTCCTCGCGGTGGCGGTCGGGATCGGGCTGGTGCTGGGTGGGACGAACGCGCTGTCGCGGTCGCTGTTCAGCCAGATGATCCCGGCGGGCAAGGACGCGCAGTACTACTCGCTCTACGTCGTGGGCGAGCGCGGGACGTCGTGGCTGGGGCCGCTGGTGTTCGCCGGGGTCGGGCAGGCGACGGGGTCGTTCCGGCTGGCCATCGTGGCGTTGGTGGTCTTCTTCGCGGCGGGGCTGGTGCTGGTCGGGCTGGTGCCGGTGCGGCGGGCGATCGTGGCGGCGGGCAACCGTCCGCCGGAGGTTCTGTGAGCACCGATAGGGTCGGGCGTCGTGACCTTGCTCAACGACCAAGCCGCCGGCCCTGATCCCACGGACGCCCTGTCGTCGGTCCCCGCGGCCGGTTCGCGCCGGGGGACGCCGCCGGTGGGCAGGCTGAAGTTCTGCTACGGCCCGATGGACTGCGGGAAGTCGACGCTGGCGCTGCAGATCGACCACAACCACGCGCGGCAGGGTCGCCGGGGCTTGGTGCTGGTGCGTCACGACCGGTCGGGTGCGCCGCAGATCTCCAGCCGGATCGGGCTGACCCGGCAGGCGGTGGAGGTCGGTGAAGACACCGACGTGCGCGACCTGGTGCGGCAGGAGTGGGCGCGGGGGCAGCACGTGGACTACGTCGTGGTGGACGAGGCGCAGTTCCTCTCCCCCGGCCAGGTCGACCAGCTGGCGGAGCTGGCCGACGACGTCGAGATCGACGTGTACTGCTTCGGGATCGCCACGGACTTCCGGAGCCGGTTGTTCCCGGGCGCCGCTCGTCTGTTCGAACTGGCGGACGAGTTGCAGCCGGTCCAGGTGGAGGTGTTGTGCTGGTGCGGGCTGCCTGGACGGTTCAACGCACGGGTGGTCGACGGCGAGGTCGTACGCGAAGGCGATACCGTCGTGGTGGCAGATACCGAACAATCCGTAGTTGAAACTTCAGCTTCAGCACGTTTTGAGGCCGAATTCGCTACGGTGCGTTATCAGGTATTGTGTCGCCGCCACTTTCGGGCGGGTGACCTGGGACCGGTAACTGCTCATCACGGTCAGTTACGGTTGACCTGACTGAGACGTAAGTAGCCCATCCGGGGGATATCAGCACTAAGAAGGCCGTATTGACGTCACGCCGGAGCGCGAAACGCCTCCTACTAGAGGAAGCTGATGCCGGCGGGTGACGCAGCTCATCGTGAGCAACGACATGGCAGCTCGGGAATCCTTCGGGGCTCCGCGTCGTTGCATAGGGTGAGCAACACCCTGGCTCCACCCCGGAGCTGACTGAAAGGACCCATCATGGCCGACCGTGTTCTTCGTGGAAGCCGGCTGGGAGCGGTCAGCTACGAGACCGACCGCAACCACGACCTCGCCCCACGCCGCACCGTGCGCTACGCCTGCCCGAAGAACCACGAGTTCGAGGTGCCGTTCTCCGACGACGCCGAGATCCCGACGGTCTGGGAGTGCCGCCTGCACGGCAGCGAATCGGAGATCGTCGATGGTGGGCAGCCCGAGCAGAAGAAGGTCAAGCCGCCGCGCACCCACTGGGACATGCTCCTCGAGCGGCGCACGATCCCCGAGCTCGAGGACCTGCTCAACGAACGTCTCGCCGAGCTGAAGGGCCGCCGGACCTCCCGGTCGGCGTGACCCTTCGGGCCTCGGCTCAGTAGCCAAGCTCTCACCACAAGCGAACGGCCCCCGCGACCTCCCTCCGCGGGGGCCGTTCGCTCGCCTGGCGGGTCGGCTATCCGGCCGACCGTTCCGGTACGCGAGCCGGACCTCCAGGTGCGTGCTACCTCACCGTGGCGCGGAACGGGCCGCTCAGGGCCGCCCACTGCAGGAGCATGATCGTCTTCGCGTCGGCGATCTCGCCCGTGCCGATCATCTTCAGCGCGTCCTCGAACCGCAGTTCCACCACCTCGATGTCCTCCCCCTCCGCCGCGATCCCGCCACCCGCGCCCCGGTCCGCGGGGTCGTATGGCGCCGCGTAGCAGTGCAGGCGCTCGGTGACCGAACCCGGGCTGGTGAACACGTCGAACACGTGCTCCAGCTCGCCGATGCGGACGCCGGTCTCTTCCTGCGCCTCCCGGCGGATCGCCGTTTCCGGGTCGTCGGCGTCCAGCAGGCCCGCGGCCGTCTCCAGGAACATGCCGTCCGGGTGGTCGTTGACGTAGACCGGGTAGCGGAACTGGCGGGTCAGCAGCACTTTTCCGCCCGCCACGTCGTACAGCAGCACGGTGGCGCCGTTGCCGCGGTCGTAGGTTTCGCGCTGCTCGGTCGTCCAGCGGCCGTTGCGGTGCTGGTAGTCGAACGTCGTGCGGCGCAGCACGTACCAGGCCGAGGACAGCAGCTCCACGTCGGTGACCCGGACACGCGGGTTGCGGGACAGGCTTGTCGAAGAGGTCATTCCCCGACCATAATGTGCATGACTCGGCAACAACAAGGAGGATCGTGCATGCTGGTCGGCGAACGCCGTGAACTGCTGCTCGGCCGGCTCGCCGCCGACGGCAAGGTGCTGGCGAAAGACGTCGCGGCCGAACTCGGGGTCTCCGAGGACAGCATCCGCCGGGACCTGCGCGACCTGGCCGCCGCCGGGCTCTGCCAGCGGGTCTACGGCGGCGCGCTGCCCGTCTCCCCCGCCGTCGCCGACTACGCGACCCGCACGGCCATCGCCGTGGACGGCAAGGACCGGGTCGCCGCGGCCGCCGCCGACCTGGTCCGCCCCGGATCGACCGTCATCCTCGACGGCGGCACGACGACCCTGGCCGTCGCCAAAGCCCTCCCCCACGATCTCGACGCGACCGTCGTGACCCACAGCCCCACCGTCGCCGTCGCCCTGCTCGAGCACCGCGGCATCGAGGTGTTCCTGCTGGGCGGACGGCTGTTCCGGCACTCCGCGGTGACCTGCGGCGCCGCCGCGGCCGAGGCCGCTCAGGCGATCAGCGCCGACGTCTTCCTGCTCGGCGTCACCGGCGTCCACCCCGAAGCCGGCCTGACCACCGGCGACGCCGACGAAGCCGCGATGAAGCGCACCCTGGCCCGGCGCGCGGCGGACACCTACGTGCTGGCGAGCGCCGAGAAGCTCGGCGCGGCCTCGCGGTTCGCCGTGCTGCCCTTCGCCGACGTCGCCGGTGTGATCACCGACGCCGAAGACTCAACCGACTCAACCGTGCAGGAACTTGCAGCGCAGGGCGTGCGGATCCTCCGGGCGTGACCTCGGTGTACCACTCGCGGCCCGCCACCACCGCGAACAGCGGCGCGGGCAGCCACACCAGCAGCCGCAGCACCGCCGAGAGCCTTCCGGTACCGCGGACGTCCGACACGTGCGCGGCGAGCGCCGCCTGCTTGCGCCCCGCGAACCGCCGCACGTCGAAGCGGTGGGTGACGGCCGAGGCCGGGCTGTAGGCGTGGTCGAGCGCCTCGACGTCGTACCGGAACGGGATCCGCAGCGCGCGGACGATCCGGACGAACCGCAGCGCGTAGTCGCGGGGAATCGTGGCTTCCAGCAGCCGCGTCCCGGTCAGGCGGGCCGCCCGCCGGGCGACTTCGTGCACCTTCACGTGGTCGCGGTGCCCGTAGCCGCCGTTGGCGTCGTAGCCGAGCAGCAGGTCGGCCCGCTCCTCCTGCAGGATTGCGCCGAGCCGGTGCGCGGCCTCCTCGGTGTCCGCGCGGACGAACCGCTGCCGGCCGGGCGGGTCCGCAGTCAGGACGGGGCCGTGCCCGCTGTCGGCGTAGCCCAGGTGCACGACGCGCCGGACCCCCAGGATGGCCGCCGCGGCCTCCAGTTCGGCCCAGCGCGGTGTGGGGGTCTCGGCGTTCATGCCGTCGGTGGCCACGACGACCACCACCCGGTGCCCGTCGGCCGCGGCGCGGGCCAGCGTGCCGCCGCTGAGCAGAACGGGGTCGTCGGCGTGGGCGTGGAAGGCCACGATGGTCGTCATCGGCCCCATGATGGCCGAGAACGGGAGAAAACGGCATGGGTGAGCACCGGGTCCGGTTCGCGGCGATCTTCGACGCGGAGGTGCGCCGGCAGAACGAGCGGTTCCGCACGGCGGCCGCGGTGCACCCCGGCGAGGACGTCCTCGACGTCGGCTGCGGCACCGGCGAGTCCACCCGGCAGGCCGCCGAGGACGGCGGGACCGCGCTGGGCGTCGATGTCTCGGCCCCGGCCATCACGCGGGCCCGTGAACTGGGCGGGGCGGCCTTCGAGGTCGCCGACGCGCAGACGCACCCGTTCCCGTCGGCGGCGTTCGACGTGGTGCTGTCCCGGTTCGGGGCGATGTTCTTCGCCGATCCGCCCGCGGCGTTCGCCAACCTCGCCCGCGCGCTGCGCCCCGGCGGCCGCCTGGTGCTGCTGGTGTGGCAGGAGCGGGACCGCAACGAGTGGTATTCGGTGCTGCACGACGCCGTGGCGCCCGGCACCCCCGCGCCGCCGGCCGGTCCGCACTTCTCCCTCGGCGACCCCGATCGCACGCGGGCGCTGCTCGAAGGCGCCGGATTCGCCGAAGTCGCGTTCACCGAGCTGCGCGACCCCGTCTGCTACGGCCCGGACGCCGCGACGGCGTGCGAGTTCGCCCTGGGGCTGCTGGACGTCAAGCAGCTGTTCGCCGCCGGGGACGAGCAGTCGGTGTCCCGGCTCCGGAACGCCTTCGCCGCACGCGAAACCCCGGAGGGGGTGCTGCTCGGCGCCCGGACCTGGATCGTGACCGCGCGGGTCAGGCCCGCTTGACGAGCTTGCGCAGCTGGTGCCAGCGGCGCTCGGCGCCCCACTTGGCCACCCGCAGGAACGCTTCGCGGATGATCGAGCCGCTCATCTTCGACTCGCCGATCTCGCGTTCGGTGAACGTGATCGGCACCTCGACGATCTCGAACCCGGCGTCGGCGGTGCGGATCGTCAGGTCGATCTGGAAGCAGTAGCCGTGGGAGTTGACCTCGTCCAGGGCCAGCTTCTCCAGCACCGGACGGCGGTAGGCGCGGAAGCCGGCGGTGATGTCGCGCGTGCGCATGCCCAGCGCGATCTGCGAGTAGATGTTGGCGCCGCGGGAGAGGACCTGGCGGTTGACCGGCCAGTTCACCACGCTGCCGCCCGGCACGTAGCGCGAGCCGATCGCCAGGTCGGCGTCGCCGACCGCGTCCAGCAGGCGGGGCAGGTCCTCGGGGGCGTGCGAGCCGTCGGCGTCCATCTCGACGATGGTGTTGTACTCGCGGGCCAGGCCCCAGCGGAACCCGGCGATGTAGGCGGCGCCCAGCCCGGCCTTCTCGGTGCGGTGCAGCACCTTGATGTGGTCGTTGGCCGCGGCGCGCTCGTCGGCGAGTTCGCCGGTGCCGTCCGGGCTGCCGTCGTCCACCACGAGCACGTGCACGTCCGGGAGTACCTTGTGCAGGCGATCCAGGATCGGGCCGAGGTTCTCCCGCTCGTTGTAGGTCGGGATCACCACCAGCACCGGCTCGATTTCCCGGGCCCCCCGCGGCGCCTGCGACATCCGTGCTCCTCCGATATCCGCGGCGGTCAGTCCGCCGCTTCCCCTGTCGTGCCGGCGCTGGTGCGCCGGGTGCGAAAACGGAGTACGAGCCCGCCGGCCACCCCGGCGATCGCCAGTGCCAGCAGCCCGTACTCCGTCCACGCACCGAGTCGATCCGACAGCGTAGTCTGCGTCCGCAGCGGGACGCGCCCGACCAGGGAATCCGCTGTGAAAAGGCCCGTTGAGCTGGTCACCGAGCCATCGGGCGCGACGAGGGCGCTCACGCCTGAGACGGCGCTCACCACGACGGCCCGGCCGTGTTCGACCGCCCGCAGCCGCGACATCGCCAGCTGCTGCTCGCTCATCTCGCTGCGGCCGTACCAGGCGTTGTTGGTCGGCACCACCAGCAGCTCGGCGCCCTGGCGGACGGCGTCGCGGCCCGGGTAGTCGAACGCGGTCTCGTAGCAGATGAACACGCCGACCTTCGTGCCCGCGACGTCCAGCCGCTGGTTCGAGCCGTCGCCCGGGAGCATGTCGACGGTCTCGGCGTCGAGGAACGGCGTGACCAGCTCGGCGACCTTGCGGGCCGGCACGTACTCGCCGAACGGCACCAGCTGCTGCTTGGCGTAGCGCCGGCCGGGCCCGGTCTGCGGGTCCCAGGCGATGACGGAGTTCTGGATGTGCCCGTCCGGGAGCACGTAGAGCGCCCCGATCAGGGCCGGCACGCCGAAGTTCGCCACGAGCTGGTCGACCTGCGGGTCCGGGCCGGTGACGGTGGTGGCGCTCTCCGGCCACACCACCAGGTCCGGCTTCGGCACCTTCCCGGCCCGGACGGCCGCCAGCAGCCGCTCGCTCTCGGCGATGGTGTTGCGGCGCAGTACCGCCCGCTCCCCCTGCAGTGCGAGCCCGATGTCGGGCGCGTTGCCCTGGACGGCGGCGACGGTGAGCTCGCCGTCCTGCGCGCCGGTCCCGATCGACGGCCACAGCGCCAGGCCCGCGACGACGGGCAGCAGCGTGCCGGCAGCGGCGAAGACCGCCGGCCGGGTGACCTTGCGGGCCGCCCACAGCCGGGCGGCCAGCGCGGCCAGGCCGAACCCGGTGAGGACGACGGCGAGACCGACCAGCGGCGCGCCCCCGATCGAGGCGAGCGGCAGGAACGCGCCTTCGGGCTGGCTGAACGCGACCCGGCCCCAGGGGAAGCCGCCGAAGGGGAACCACGTGCGGGGCGTCTCCATCGCGATGATCACCAGCGCCGCCCACAGCGGCGCGGCCGGCAGCCGGGACACCAGCGTGATCAGGCCGCCCGCCAGGCCGTGGTAAAGCGCCAGCGCGAACGACAGGCCCAGCCACGGCCACGGGCCGAAGTCGGGGCCCAGGAAGTCCAGCAGCCAGGTCAGCAGCGGCAGGAAGAACGGGAAACCGAACGCGAAGCCGTAGCCGAAGCCGGCCCGGAAGCGGCGTCCGCGCAGCACCAGGGCCAGCCCGGCGAAGGCCAAGGGCGCCAGCCACCACAGCGGGCGCGGCGCGAAGCTCAGGTAGTAGGCGAAACCGGACACCGCGGCCGCGGCCGCGCGCAGCAGCCAGGCCGGGGGGAACCGCCGCGTGCCGGCGGGCTGGTGCGGGGCGCCCGGTTCGGGGTCCGCCACGGTGACTGCCACGGCTGACAACTCTAGGTGATGGCGTCGTGGAGGACTTCACCCGCGCGGACCGTGCGCAGGCACCGCGGGAGGGCGGCTTCCGGTTCGAGTCGCGGCAGGGGCGGCATCCCGGCCCGCGGGTCGGTCGACCAGCGCTGCACGCGGCTGTCCGGGGTGGCCACGACGAGGTCGGTGGCGTCCCAGATCGCGTAGTGCGCCGGCGCGCCCGGGACGAGGCTGCCGGTGACGCCGTCGTTGACCCCGGCCGCCCGGTGCCCGGCCCGGGTGTGGGCGGTGAACGCCGCCCGCGGGGACAGGCCCGCGCCGGGCGTCCGGTGGTAGGCCGCGGCGCGGACGCTCGCCCACGGGTCGAGCGGCGTCACCGGCGCGTCGGAGCCGAAGGCCAGCACGACGCCTTCCGCGGCCAGCGCCGAGAACGGGTTCAGCCCGGCCGCGCGGTCCGCGCCGAGCCGCTCGGCGTACATGCCTTCCGAACCGCCCCACCGCGCGTCGAACAGCGGCTGTGCCGAGGCGACCACACCCCAGCCCGCCAGCTGCTTCGCCTGCTCGGCGGTGACCATCTCCAGGTGCTCGAGCCGGTGGTGGCGGGCGGCCAGCGCGCGCTGGCTGACTTCTTTCTCCGCCAGGCGGAAGCCTTCGACCACCTCCGCGACCGCGGCGTCGCCGATGACGTGGAAGCCGGCCTGCAGCCCGGCTTCGGTGCAGGCGGTGAGGTGTTCGGCGATGCGGTGCGCGTCGAGGTAGAGCGTGCCCGAGCCGGGGTGGTCGGCGTAGGGCGTCGTGAGGGCGGCGGTGTGGGAGCCGAGGGCACCGTCGACGAACAGGTCGCCGGCCAGGCCGCGGGCGCCGAGTTCGCGGGCGGTCTCGACGGCGCCGAGCTCGCCCCAGTACCCGACGACCTCGGGGGTCCGCGCTCCGGCGAGGGCGAGGAGGGCGGCGAGGTCGGCGCGGCCGGAGATGTCGGGACCGGCGCATTCGTGGACGCTCACGATGCCTTGCTTCGCGGCCTCGGCGAGAAAGGCCCGCTGGGCGCGTGCGCGCTGCTCCGGGGTGATCGCGGCGCGCACGGCGACCCGGACGGCGTGGTGGGCGGCGCGGGTCAGGGGGCCCTCGGGCGACCAGCCGTCGGCGTCGCGGGCGGCCGGAGCCAGTTCGACCAGTGCGGTGGAGACCAGCGCGGAGTGGACGTCGACGCGGCTGAGGTAGACGGGCGCGCCGCCGGCGACGTCGTCGAGCTCGGCGCGGCTGGGCAGCCGCGGGTCGGTCCAGGTGGTCTCGTCCCAGCCGTGGGCGAGCAGGACCTGGCCGGGGGTGGCGGTGGCGCGCACGCGCGCCAGCAGCTCGGCGCCGCTGCGGACGCCGGTGAGGTCGAGGCCGGTCAGGTGCAGGCCGGTGGCGGTGGCGTGGACGTGCGCGTCGACGAACGCGGGCGCGACGAACGCGCCGTCGAGGTCGACGACCTCGGCGCCGGGGTGCAGGGCGCGGGCCGGGGCGTCCTGCCCGACCCAGACCACGGTGCCGCCGGTGACCGCCATCGCCGTGGCGTCCGGGCCGGCGGGGGTGTAGATGCGCCCGCCGAGCAGGAGCGTCGTGCTGTCGTCCGTCACTCCTTGAGTCTGCCCCGCCCGCCGGGTCGTTCTCCACGTGGGGGCGCGACCGCAACACGCAGGAAGATTTACTCTTCCAGAACGATATGACAGGATATTTTCACGTGATCTAGACGATTGGGAGTACATGTGACTGCGATCCAGGAACCTGTGACGCCTGCCGCCGCCTTCGACCAGCCCTACGAGTACGCCCGCGCCGAGCTGGTGGAACCCGACTGGCGCCGCTTTCCTGGCTGGCACGACGTGACCGAGGCCGAGTGGCGCGACGCGCAGTGGCAGCGGGTGCACTGCGTCCGCAACGTCAAGCAGCTGCGCGCGCTCATGGGCGACCTGCTGGAGGACCGCTTCTACGACGACCTGCTCGCCGACCAGCGCGAGCTGGCGACGATGTCGATGCTGCTGCCCCCGCAGATGCTCAACACGATGGCCCCGACGGCCGGCACCGACCCGGCCAAGGTGACCGAGGCCTTCTACGCCGACCCGATCCGCCGCTACATGCTCCCGGTGAAGAGCGATCGCGACGCGAGGTGGCCGAGTCACCCGCACTCGGAACGCGACTCCCTGCACGAAGCCGAGATGTGGGTGGTGGAGGGGCTGACCCACCGCTACCCGACGAAGGTGCTGGCCGAGATGATCTCGACCTGCCCCCAGTACTGCGGCCACTGCACCCGCATGGACCTGGTCGGCAACTCGACCGAGCAGGTCGAGAAGCACAAGCTGACGCTCAAGCCGGTCGACCGCCAGGACGCGATGATCGCCTACCTGAAGAAAACCCCGGGCGTGCGCGACGTGGTCGTCTCGGGCGGCGACGTGGCCAACGTGCCGTGGCCGCAGCTGGAGTCGTTCCTGATGCGCCTGATGGACATCGACACGGTCCGCGACATCCGCCTGGCGACCAAGGCGCTGGCGGCCCTACCGCAGCACTGGCTCCAGCCGAAGGTCGTCGAAGGCCTCGAGCGCGTCGCCGTGACCGCCCAGCGCCGGGGCGTGAACCTGGCCATCCACACGCACGTCAACCACGCCCAGTCGGTGACACCGCTGGTGGCGGAGGCAGCCCAGACGGCCCTCAACGTGGGGGTCCGCGACGTCCGCAACCAGGGCGTGCTGATGCGCGGAGTCAACGCGACCCCGGCGGCGCTGCTGGACCTGTGCTTCGCCCTGCAGGGCGAAGCGAACATCCTCCCGTACTACTTCTACATGTGCGACATGATCCCGAACGCCGAGCACTGGCGGGTTTCGGTGTGGGAGGCCCAGGAGCTGCAGCACGCGATCATGGGGTACCTGCCGGGGTACGCGACGCCGCGGATCGTGTGTGACGTGCCTTATGTGGGGAAGCGGTGGGTGCACCAGCTCGCCGAGTACGACCGGGAGCTGGGGATTTCTTACTGGACCAAGAACTACCTGACCAGCGTCGATAAGGCTGACGCCGAGGACCGTAGTGAGGCGCTGCAGCGGCGCTACCCCTACTACGACCCGATCCCCACCCTGCCCGAAGCCGGGCAGCAGTGGTGGGCGAACCGCTCCAGCTGACGCCGGCGCGTCAGCGTTCAAGAGTAGGCCGAGGGGGTCCCGCGGAGCCCGATTGGGGCCGCGCGCACCCCCTCGGTCCTCTCGGACGTTTTGGCTGGTCAGGGCCGACGAGGACCGGTTGGGACCGATCGCGATATGGCCCAGAAAAGGCCCAGAGATTCCACTGTGGACGGAGCGGCGTGCCCGGCGACCACGGCGGCTCAGTCAGTCGACCAATTGCTCCAAGCACCTTTTCATCTCGACCAGACATCTACCTTGTAATCAGGGCACCGCCGCCACCGCCACATTCCGTTCGGCTGGAACCGCGTCGCGCCACTTGCCGAGAGGCAAACCGGACGCGTCGGCCGCAAACACACGATGGCCCGTCCACCAGGCTCCGGCGGACGGGCCATCCTCGTCTCCAGCGGTCAGCGCCGAGAGCCGGTCCCGGTTCCGCGGCGAAGCCGGGGCCAGGTCAGGCAGCGCGATCAGATTTAGCTGCCCGGGCGCCGGTATGCGGCGGGCCGCGCCCTCAAGGCAGCGGCCGCAGGTGACCTCCTCGCCGGTGGCCTACAGCCGGTCCCGGAAGTCCGAGCCGCCGATCGCGGCGGCCAGCCACCGTCGTTAACCTCGTGGACGGTGCCCGAGGGCGCGCGGTGGCGCGCACCCGGGTGCGCCGCGGCCCAGACCGCCGGCTCCGGCACCCCGTCGGCGGACCGGGCGTGGCGGGTACGCCGCCGGAACACGCCAATCCGCCGCCCGGCCGCGCGACCGGGGTCAGCTCCGGAAACAGGGTCGGCTCCGGGACCGCCGCCAAGTTAGGCGGTAGTAGCCGACGACACGCCGAAGTCCTCCGTCGTCGCATACGGCAGCTGCGTGGGCGGGTTGTCGGTGCGCGCGGTGGTGCTGGGATTGCTGAGACCCGGCGGGGCCGGCCGTGCTGATCTTGTTACCCTCGGTCGATGAGTGACGCGTACTCACCCATCCACGAGCTGAACCTGCTCAAGCAGTTTGAAGACGAGGTGCCGGCCTTCAACCTGGAAGGCTTCGAGCTGCGTGAGTACAACGACAAGAAGGCCATCGACAGCTGGTTGGACTCCGACGGACCGAACAAACAGGAGTTCCTCGACCGACTGATCCCCTTCGCCCGCGCCAGTTGGTCCGGCTCGGTCTACGCGTTGTGGCGGTGCGACGACCGGGCCGACCTCGCAGGCCTGCCCGTCGTTCTCCTCGGCGACGAGGGCGGTCTCTCCGTGGCGGCGCGCGATCTCCGAGAGCTCTTCCAGCTGCTGGCGGTCATCGACGAGGAGGATGCGGACGAGGAGGACCTCGACGACCGCCAGGCCTACGTCGACTGGCTGGACCAGAACTTCGGCCTCGCACCGCCCGACGACGATGGCGAAGTCATTTTCCAGGCCGCCCGCGCAGAGTACGGCCAACGGTTCGCCGAGTGGACACAGCGGGTCGAGTCACGCCACCGGTAGCGAAACCACCACGGTCAGCCCGTCGCCCGGGGTGTCCTCCGCGCGCAGTGAGCCACCCATCTTCCCGATCCGCCCGGACAGATGCCGGGTCACCGCGGACTCCGGCAGCCATAACCACCACATCATCGAGGACTTGCCGCCGAGCTCGTCCGGCACCAGCAGCGACCACGACGTCATATCCGGCTTGGCCGCGAGGTCGAGGCCAACACAGGTCCGGCGGCCGGTCGAGAAACCCACCTTCGCCTTCACGCTTGCCCAGGTCCGGGCGTTGCGAGTCGCGGCGCGCAGGCGGCGGCGGCGACGGCCTCGCTGGCCAGCTTCGGCGGACGCGTCGCGCTCGTCGCCCCTTGCGCAATGACCTTGCGTCCACTGTGGACTAAGGTGGCGCCCGGTCCGCCACCGACACAGCAACGCCGAGGGAGGCGAAGGTGCTTCGCGCCTCGTCCCGCCAAGGCCGGGCCGCGTCGTTCCCCTCGGTCAGGTCCGCGAGCACGGTGAGGGCGCGGGCCTCGCCGAGGCGGTGGCCCGTTTCGCGGTGGACTTCCAGGGCGCGCCGGGCGTGTTCGGCGGCCTGCCCGGCCTCTCCCCCGGCGAGCAGGAGCCGCGCCAGGACGGTCAGGACCCGGCCTTCGAGGCCGCGGTAGCCGGCCGCGCGGGCCAGTTCGAGTGCCTGGCGGGCGTCGCCGGTGTTCTCGCGCGCCGTGGCCAGCCCGATCCGGGCTTCGACGGCGCTGTAGTGGATTCCGGTGCGCTGGGCCAGTTCCAGCGCCGCCAGGTGGCAGTGGATCGCCTCCGCCGGGCGCGCGAGGCACTGCTGGACCGTGCCCAGGACGATGAGGACGTCTGCCTCCACCCGCCGGTCACCGACGCGCCGCGCGAGCTCGAGGGCCGTGCGGGCGCGGTCGGCCGCGCGGTCGTGGCGCCCGGCGTCCGAGTCGACGGCCGCCACGCCGCGCAGGGTCGCGGCTTCCGTGCCCGTGTCCCCGATCTCGCGCAGGATCGGGAGGGCTTCGGCGAAGCGGGTCAGCGCCTCGCCGAACTGCCCCAGCGCGTGCAGGGCGTCCCCGAGGTTGCCCAGGGCGGTGGCCTGGCCGGAGACGATCCCGAGGTCCCGGTAGAGCGTCAGGGCCCTGGCGTGCCCGGCGGCGGCGTGGGCGTAGGCCCCCGATTCGTACTGCACGAACCCGAGGTTGCCGAGCGCAGCGGCCTCCCGGAGCGGGCTGCCGGTCCGGGAGGCCAGGGTCAGGGCGCGCCGGTAGCAGACCGCGGCCTCCGCGGTGCTGCCCAACTCGCGGTACACCAGGCCCAGCTTGCCGAACACCACCCCCTGGGCCTCCAGCCAGCCCGCGCGGCGGAGGTGCTCCACCGCGCGCTCGTAGTGCTCGACGGCCCGCTCGTGCCGGTTGCCACGCAGGCACAGGTCGCCGAGGTTCATCCGGGCGACGGCCACGGCCCGTGCGTCGCCGTCCGCCTCGGCCGCGGCCAGCGCGGCGGTCCCCAGGTCGGACCACTCCTGGCGGTGCAGGCTGATCCAGAAGTAGCCGCGCAGGGTGTCGGCCAGCAGCCAGGTCACCGGCCGGAACCCGCGCTCGGCGGCGAGCAGGCCGGCCGCGGTCAGGTTGACCCGTTCGCCCTCCAGCCACGCCAGCGCCGCGGCGCGGTCGATGGACGCCGCCGGCGTCCCGGTGGCGGGCCCGCCGGGCAGGCGAAGCAGCTGCGGGTGGATCACCTTCGCCGCGGCGTCGGCGGTGCGCAGGTACCAGCCGAACAGCCGCCCGAGCGCGGCCTCGGTGTCCCGTTCGCCGTCCTCGGCCCGGCAGCGGTCGCCGGCGTAGCGGCGCAGGAGGTCGTGGAAGGCGAAGCGGGCGGGCCCGTGTTGTTCGAGCAGGTGGGCCGATTCCAGACCGTCGAGCAGCCGCGCCGCCCGCGCGGTGGTCACGTCCGCGAGCGCGGCGACGACGTCGGCGGTGAAGTCCTCCCCGGGGACCAGGCCGAGCAGGCGGAACAACCGTTGGTGGTCCGCCGGCAGGGCGTCGTAGGACAGGTCGAAGGTGGATCGGAGGGCGGTGCGCTCGTCGCCGGGGACCGCCAGGACGTCGAGGTGGTCGCCGGAGCGAAGCCGGACGAGGTGGCCGGCCAGGTCGCCGGGGTGGTGGGCCACTTTCGCGGCGATGATCCGCAGCGCCAGCGGAAGCCGGGCGGTGAGCCCGACCAGCTCGGCGGCCGCCCGTGGTTCGCGCGCGACCCGCTCGGCGCCCAGGAGCCCGCCCAGCAACCGGCCGGCCTCGTCCTCGGTGAGCACGTCCAGGACGAGGCGGTGGGCACCGTCGCAGGCGACCAGGCCGTCGAGCCGGTTCCGGCTGGTCACCAGAACCACACAGCCCGCGCTCCCAGGCAACAGCGGGCGCACCTGCTCCGAGGACGCCGCGTCGTCCAGCAGCAGCAGCGCCTTCCGGTCGGCGAGCAAGGTGCGCAGCAGCCCCGCGGCCTCGTCGACGTCGACCGGCAGCTGCTCCGAAGCCAGCCCCAGCGACCGCAGGCACCGGGTGGCGGCCTCCAACGGGCTCATCGGCGGGCCGGCCCCGTGGCCGCGCAGGTTGACGTACAACTGGGCGTCGGGGAACCGGGCGGCGACCCGGTGCGCCCACTCGACGGCCAGCGCGGTCTTCCCGACCCCGGCGGTGCCCACCAGCACGCGGACCACCACGGCCGGGTGCCGGGACGGCGAAGCGTCCAGCTCCGCCAGGGCCCCGGCCCGCCCGGTGAAGTGGGGAACGGCGGCGGGCAGCTGGCGCGGCGCGGGCAGCTCCGGGCTCGCCCTGGCCGGCGTCGGCGCGATCGAGTCGACGCTCGACCGCAGGATGCGCTGGTGAAGTTCGCGCAGTTCCGGCACGGCGTCGACGCCGAGTTCGCCGGCCAGGCGCCGCCGCAACCCGTCGTAGTGCGCCAGTGCCTCCGCCTGGCGGCCGCACCGGTAGAGGGCGAGCATGAATTGGCCGGCCAGCCGCTCGTCGAGCGGGTGCTCCGCGGTGCGGACGGCCAGTTCGGCGAGCAGCACGGCGTGGTCGCCCCGGCGCAGGCGCAGGTCCGTCCGGTCCAGCTCCGCCGCGTTCCGCTCGGCCTTCAGGACCGTGCGCAGGCCCTCGGCCCACGGCGTGTCCAGGCCCGCCAGCGGTTCACCGCGCCACGTGCCGAGCGCCCGCTCCAGCAGGGCCAGCGCCCGGTCCTCGTCGGCGGTGGCGCGGGCTTCGGTCACCAGCGCGCGGAAGCGGTGCAGGTCCACCGCCGACGGCGGCGCGAGCAGCACGTACCCCTGCGAGCGGTGCTCGATCCGCACGCCCGCGATCCGGCGCAGCCGCGACAGGTAGGTGCGCAGCGGGTTGCGGGCGTCCGCCGGGGCGGGACGCGCGCCCCACACGCGGTCCACCAGCCGGTCGACCTGGACGACCTGGCCCACGTCGGCGAGCAGGGCCGCCAGGACGCATTGCTGGCGGGCGGGGCCGACCGGTTCCGGGACACCGTCGACCCGCACCTCGACGCTGCCCAGGACCCCGAACTCCACCACCACGTCCGACCGCTCCTCCGGTAGGCCGAACACCGGCTTAGCACCCGGCGTCGCCACAATCAATGTTTTCTCAAGGTCCCGGCAACGGCCGGCGCGCACGCTTGCGGACACGGCGCCAGGCCGACGGCGCCGGACCACGCGGAAGCTCCGGCCAGAGGGGGATGAATGCGATCGGAACAACTCCTCACCACGCTCCCGCCGACCGCGCCCACCGCGGCGTCGGCGTCGATCGGTTCGGCGTAGGACGCAGCCGCCCGTGCGCCGAAGTCCGTGGAGGCCGTCGCCGGACGAGCGGAAACCAAGAACCGGAGAACCGCCGGAACGGCCGAACCGAATCGAAGGGGTCGAAATGCGAAAGAAAATCCTTGCTCGCCTCGCAGTGGTGAGCACGATCGCCACTATGGGCCTGACCGCCCTGCCGCAGATGGCACTGGCCGCGGGGAGCAGCAATACCTGCAAAATTCGCGTCTGTCCAGTCACCGGGAGGAACTTCCCCGGCGGGACGATCTCCGTGGACGCGGACTCGGGCGGCACCGCCGACACCGCTTTCTGGGGACTGACCGATTCCACCTCCCCGAATCCCCGGTGCAGCGCCACCTTTTCCACCGAGGGCGGCGTGCGCTCGTGGACGTGCTCCGGCATCCACGCCGGCACGGTCACGGTGATCCTGACCGGGCCCGCACCACTCGCGATCGGTGTCCGGTGGTAGATCCGGTGACGCGGGCAACGAGCTGATCTCGACGTTCTGTCGTCTGGACGACTCCTGGTGGATCGAGCGGTCCGGAGCGCCGTTCTGCCAGGAGTTCCGTCGCTGTCGTGCCGTATCCCGGTCAGTACTGCCCACCCGCAGGGACCGGCGTGTCGCCGATTGGCGAACCGAATCGCCGGTCGCGAAACCCGCACAGCCAGCTCGACGCCATCCCGCTCTGGTCGACCCGCAGCAGGAACGCACAGGATCACGACGCAGGTGAAACCGATTGTGGGCACCGGGCTCCCGACGGCCGCCCGTCGAACGCGAGGTGGTCCTGCTCCAGCCAGCCGAGCTTTTCGCGGCTCGGGCAGTCGGTGAGGATGCTCTGCATGTTGTTCTCGACGGCGGCGCGGGTGAGCCGGTGGATGCCGTCGAGGGTCGCGTCCGAGGAGTCGAAGTCCCCGGCGGAGCCGTTGTCCGCCATCGTGCGCAGGCCGGCGACCGAGAGCTGGGCGTCGTCGGGGACGCCGGCCACTTCGAGGTAGCGGAAGCCGTGGTAGCTGAAGTCCGGGTGCCAGGTCTGCCGGGTGCCCTTGCTCGTGAAGCTGTCCCAGATCGGCGCGCCGACGTTGCTGATGGACTGGTCGACGTGCCCGTCGCGCAAGGCCTCCGCCGGATAGACGCGGATGGCCGTGCCCTTCGGCGCAGCGAGCGTCACCTGGGGCAGGCCGGCGATGTTGCGGCCGACGTCGTAGACGCGCACGCCGGGCGCCGGCCGCGAGATCTCCTTGCCGGGCAGCTGTTCCACGACCCGGACGGGCTCGCTCTGCCGGGCGGTGAGCTTCGCCGTGCTCGTCGCGGGCACCACCGGGGACCAGGTCGTGCGGTCGGCGCCGGGCCGGTCCCAGCCGGGGAGTTCGCGGCGGGCGTCGTAGTCCTCGCCGCCGTACCACTGCGACACGGTCGTGGCGCCGAGTGTGGTGCGCCAGCTCGAATCCGTGCCGATCCGCTGGACCGTGCCGTCGGTCAGCGTCAACTCCAGCTGCGCGATGATCTGTGGGTCGCTCGCCGTGCGCGCGAACTTCCGGTAGCGGCCGGAGGTGTGCAGCGCGTCCGCGGTGCCGTTGCCGACCGCGATGCCGATGGTGTTGGCGCCACCGCGGATCTGCTTCGTGACGTCGTAGGCGGCGTAGGTGACGCGGTCGGCGTAGTCGCTGTCGTCCGGCTCCAGCACGGCGTCGCCGACGCGGGTGCCGTTGAGGCTGGGCACGTAGACGCCGAGGCCACTGACGTAGAGGCGGGCGCCGGCGACGCGGCCGGCCACCGAGAAGTCCTTGGCGAACACCGGGAGCGCGGGCGGCAGCCAGGTGGCGGGGGCCGGCTGGTCCGTGACGGCCTTGGCGACGATGAACGGCCCGTCCGCGGCCGTCTGGACCGTGTAGTCGACCGGGAAGTTCGGCGTCCTGCCGTCGGCGGTGAGCGTGTCGGTGCGCGGGTACAGCACGACCTGGTCGAAGGTGCGCGTGGCACCGAGGTCGATGGTGAGCGAGACGTCGGCATCCGCGCTGGTGTGCACGGCGCTTTGATAGCCGGCGTTCCCGGCGTCCTCGGGGTTGGACGTGGTCAGGCCGTCGGCGACCAGGCCGGGCTCCCACTCCTTGCGCACGGTCTGGGTTTCCGATGCCGTGACGTACTTCTGGCGTCCGTCGGCGAAGTTCACGCCCGGATCAGCCGAGTCGCGCGCCTGCAGCTCGGCCAGCTGCAGGCGGTAGGTCGGATCGGGGAAGCGGCGGGTGCCGCCGGTGGTGACCATCCGGTTCTGGCTGTCCAGGGGCTGTTCGGCCAGCGGGAAGCCGAGCTTGGTGACGTCGAGCCTCACGTACCGCGCGGTCTGCTGGGGCAGCGTCACGACGACCGGGTTCGCGGGTTTGGCGCCGAGCTGCCACTGGCGGTTCGCAACCCAGCCGGCGGACCAGTCCTTTTGGTCCGTCAGGCCGGTTTCGAACCAGGTGGGAGCGCTCCAGGCGGAGGGGACGGCGCCGGACCAGACCCGGACGCGCCAGTAGACGCGCTGGCGGCTGCCGAGGGCACGACCGGCGTAGTCGAACGCGGTGGCGGCGCCGGCGACGCGGCCGGTGTCCCAGAGGTCCGGGCGGGCCAGGCGCGCTTCCGAGGTGGCGGCCTGGACTTCGTAGGCGGTCTGGTCCCGGGCGAGGGTCCGCCAGCTCAGCGTCGGCGTGGTGTCGTCCGTCCCCAGTGGCCGGTCGAGGTGGTCCGAGCGGAGGTCGGTGGCGGCGAAGATGCGGCTACCGACGTCGGCTCGGGTTCCGGCTTCGGCGGGTGCGGCGATGCCGAGGGCGAGGAGCGGGACAAGACGAGGAGACGGCGGGATCTGGGGCGCACAGCAGCTCCTGGAGAGACCAAATCGTTTCAAGTCGAAGCGATGTTTTGCCGCTTCGACTTGAAGTGGAGAAGGGGTTCGAAAGCAGCCGCGGCAACACGCCCGAAGGAGGGTCGACGCTCTCAAGCCGGCAGGACAAGCACGGGCACGTGGCCCAACTTCTGTCGTTCCATCGCGAACTCCGAATTGAAAGGTTTCACAACCTGACGCCGTGACGCTACCGTGCGCCCGAAGAGGTGTGCCAAGGGGTGCCACAGAGCCTGATCGGGGCCGCGGGCACCCCTTCGGCCCCTTTCGGATGTTTTGGCTTGTCAGAGCCGATGAGGACCGGGGCGTGTCGATTGGCTGCCCCCATCACTGCTCGTGGTCGGAATCGGGGTGGGGTTGCGGCGGCGTGTCGCGCACGACGCGCTTGCCGTCGAGCTGGTACACGCCGCGGCTGCGCCGGCGCGGCGTGTACCCGTCGGGGCACAGCCGGGTGGCCTCGTCCGGCGGGGCGGACGTCGGGCCGGGTGGCTGCGGGCGTTCGCCCGGCGGTCTGTCATCGCGGACGCACTCGACGTCCGGGTCGACGGGTGAGGGGATCACCGCCGGGCGATCGTCGCGCTCCATCACGCAACTCCTCCGGGGCCGCCCCAGAAGAAGTTCGAGCCCCAGGTCGAGGTCCCGCTGAAGTCGGCCGCGATCTGGTAGGCGTTCGGGTTCGTGGCCGACGCGAAGCCCTGGTAATTGGTCATCGTGCCGGCCGCATCCGTCTGGTACATGAGGTTGCGCATGTAGGCGGCGCGCTGCCACCCGGCCGCGGGGAACGCGCCGCTGCCCATCCACGTCGAGGTCGGCTCGGGGTGGAAGGCGATGTCGTCGACGATCTCTCCGCCCCAGTCCACCCGGCCCGCCTGGTTGCGCAGGCCGGCGGTGCTGAACAGGCCGGCCGGGTAGTAGCCCATCCACTCGTTGCCGATGCGCACCCACCAGTTGCCGGCGAACAGCGAGACCTTGATGCCGAGGTCGTACTGGTCGCCACCGGCGATGCTCTCCGCCAGGTTCATTCCGGGGAACACCGTTGTCGCCACCTGCACCCAGCCGTCGACGTCGCGGTTGTAGCCGCCGAGGTTGTTGCCGGAGGCCGTGTAGTTGTTCGTCGTGTAGAAGATGAACAGGTGCGGGCCCCAGTCGCCGTAGATGTCCTTGTAGGTCTGGGCACCGACCTCGACGGTCTGCAGGTTGGTGCCCACACCGGTGCCGGCGGAGACCCAGAGCTGCCCGAGTGAGAACTCGTTGGACCACTGCACGTACGGCCGCCAGGTGTTGATGAAGCCCTCGGTGCCGAAGTTCGTGGCGTACTGGACGGCGAGCGCGTACTTGTGGGCCGGGACTGCCGCAGCGGGGACGGCGAACCCCGGATCGTCGGGCGCGGTGAGGCGCCGCTTGTACGGACCCTTGGACAGGTAATCGCCCAGGTCACCGGCCGGCTGGATCCGGTCGAGGGGCTTGCGCAGCAGCGGCACGGTGCCCGGCGGCCCTTGCTGCTCCGGGTCGTCGGCGAGCGGCATCAGGCGGGTCGGGCGGTCGGGGTCCTGGGGGTAGTCCAGCGGCGGGTCCGGCGGCTCGGCGAGCGGTCCGTCGGTCTGCGACTCAGCGGGCACCCAGTCCAGCTCCTGACCCGCGGCGGTCGTGGTGCGGGCCACCACGTCGCGGCGCGTGTACTGGTCGGTGAACCACTGGTGGATCTCATCGAGCCGCTCGGCCGCCTCGCGGTCGAGGTCGCGACCCGAGCGCACAGCGGGGATCGCCTGGGGGGCGTCCGGGTTGCGTTCGATCTTGCCGATGTCCATGGACTGCTCCTTCGTCGGGAACTGTGCGGAATGGGGGGGGGGTGTCATGGCGTTGCCGGCGGCAGGCCACTGGTGGTGATGCGGACGACGTGGTCGTCGGAGGCGGTCGCGAGCAGCGTGCCGTCGCGGCTGAAGGCCATGGCCCGCACCGGCCGGGGGTGCAGCACGCGCGCGAGTTCGAGGCCGCTCGCCGTGTCGTGAACGGTGACGGTGCTCGAGCCGGAGGTGACGACGGCGACGCTGCGGTCGGCCGGGTTGACGGCGAGCAGGGAGATCGGTGCGCCGCAGTCGATCACACGCACTGCGGGCGGTTCCCCGGCCGCGGTGAGGTCCAGGACGGCGACGGTGTTGTCGTCCCACGCGACGGCGAGCAGCGTCGCGTCGACGCTGAACGCCAGGCGGGACACGCCGAACAACCGGCGGGTCCGGCCGCGCTCGACGCCCGCCACGGCGTCGATGACGATCACCGTGCCGTCGTCGTTGCCGGTGGCCAGCAGCGTCGTGGTCGGCGCGAAGGCGAGCGCGCGTACGGCGCCGTCACCGGCCACGGCGAACAGCTCCGCGCCGATGGCGGCGTCGAGCACACGCGTCCTGTGGTCGGCACACGCAGTGGCGATGCGGGTGCCGTCCGCGTTCGCGGCGACGCGCGTGACCGTCTGCGGATGGGCGCTCGGCGCCGTCCAGCGACCCGTCCCGTCGGCGCTGTTCAGCAGGCGAACACTCTTTCCGGCAGCGACCGCGAGCGACGCACCGGCGGGCCCGACGGCGGCGAGCGCGTTGACCGGGCCGAGGGCCTCGACGGTCCAGAACCGGTCGCCGATGATCGAGAACAGCCGCACGCCGGTCGTGCTGCTCACGGCGACGGCCTGCCCGCCGTCGGCGAACGCGACGCCGGTGACGGCTCCGGGGATCGGCTGCTTCGCCAGGGTGACCCCCGTGCGGGCGGCGAACACGGTGACCGCGGGGGTGTCGTCGGCCACGGCGACCACCGGTGTCCCGCCATCGGACATGGCCAGTGCCGCCGGATCCGCCGTGATCTCCAGGCGGGAGACCTCGATGCCGACGTCGTAGAGGTCGATGAAGGGCTCCCCGCCCGTAGCGAGAGTGGTGCCGTCCGGGCTGAACGCGAGCAGGCCGGCGCCGTTCGCCGAGACGACGTGGGGGCGGCCGGTCCGCGCGTCGATCACGCTGATGCCGTTGGCGGGTGCGGGTGGTGCCGGCCAGCCCAGCGGCAGGTTCACGGCGACGTGTCGCAGCGTCGGCGAGTACGCCAGATCGCCGAAGAAGCCGAGCTCGACCGGGGGGAAGCGCAACGTTCCGCGGTCGAGGTCGTGGACGGTGAGCATCCCCGGCACGCCGTGGGCGTCCGGAATGCTCACCGTCCGGTGCGCGGCCACCCAGCGGGAATCGGCGCTGATCGCCACCCGCACGACGCTCTCGTCGTGCTCGGTGATGCGCTGCACCGTCCACAGCGGTGCGCCGCTCGCGGCATCGAAGGCGTGCAGCGTGCCGTCGGCGGCGCCGCCGACGATCCGCCGGTTGTCCGGGCTGTGGGCGATGCGCCGGATCTCCGGGAGCGAGCCGAGCTGTCGCACCACCGCGCCGCTGTCGGTGTCGAGGATCGCGATGCCGTCGGCGAAGGCGACCGCGACCGTCCGGGCGTCCCCGGAGAACGCCATCTGGTTGATCAACCGCAGCTCGCGCCGCCACAGCTCGCGCCCGGTGGCGACGTCGAAGCGGTAGGCTCGCGCGCTTGGCGACCCGAACGCCACCAGCTGCGCGACGACCGAGCCGCCGTCGGGGGTGAAGCCCAGCAGTTGTGAGCTGCGGTCGTCCAGCGTGCCGGTGAACTGGCAGCGCGGCGCGAAGGTCTCGGCGTCGAGGACACGCACCCGCGGCCCGTCCGGCCCGCCGGGGTGGTTGTGGAACTCCGAGGTGGCGAGCCACCTGCTGTCCGGGCTGACCGCGACGTCGACGATCTGCCAGTCGTCGCCGATCTGGCGCAGGACGGTGCCGGAGTGCCGGTCGAGCACTGTGAGCTGGCCGAGGGAGTGTCCGGTCCCCGTGCCGGTCTGGGTGCCCGCCACGATCCACTCGCCCGACGGCGCGAACGCCACCGCGGGGAACGGGGCGTTGCCCTGGATGCCGGCGCGCCACAATCTGCGCAGGGCGGCGGAAGCGCTCACGAGCAGGTCCTCTCTCACTCTCACGCTGGGTAGAGCAGCGACGGGCTCGACCTGATACAGGTGATTCCGTCCTCGCCCGGGGTGGCGAGCAGTGCGCCGTCGGCGCTGAAGGCGGCGTCGCGCACGGGTCCCGGGCGCCGGAACCGGCTGATCTCGGCGCCCGATCGCGGTCGGAGGGGACGAGCTCCGGCCATCAGGCACCGCCGAGCGCGAGCTCGCTCGCCCAGACGCGGACGTCGCCCGCGAGGTCCGCCGTGGCGAGCAGGGCACCGTCGGAGCTGAAAGCGACGTCCCGCACGGGCCGCGGCGCCAAGTACCTGGCCAGCTCGATGCCGGTGCGGAGGTCGTGCACGGCGACCCGGGTGGACGCGGTGGCCACCGCCAGCGCGTCCACCGCCGGGTGGAACGCGAGCGCCGACACCGGGGCCGGGCAGGTGATCTGCCGGATCGCCGGGGGATCACCCGCACCCGTGAGGTTGTGGATCGTGACGGTGTTGTCGTCCCAGGCCACGGCCAGCAGCGTGGGGCCGAACGCGAGCCGCGTGCAGCCGACACCGTGCCGGACCCGGCGCTGCGCCCCGGTCGCGGCGTCCAGGAGGGTGACCGTGCCGTCCTCGTTGCCGGTGGCCAGCAGGGTGTGGCCGGGCTGGAACTCCACCGCCCGGATCCGCCCGTCGGCCCCGACCCGGGCCGTCTCCGTGCCGGTGGCGGCGTCGAGGACGCGGGTGCCGCGGTCGGCGCAGCCCGTGGCGATCCACCGGCCGTCGCCACTGGCCGCGATCCGCAGCACGGACTGGGGATGGGTGTTCGGGCCCGCCCAGTGCTCGCGGCCGTCGGCGCCGGCCAGCAGGCGGGCCGTCCGCCCGGCCGCGACGGCGATCCACTCCCCGGAGCCGACGGCGAGATCGTTCACCTCGCCGATGCCGTCGGCCTTCCACGTCCGGTCGCCGACCACGGCGAACGACCGCACTCCGGCGCTGCCGCCGACCGCGATCGACTCGCCGCCCTGCGCGAACGCGATGGCCGCGATCGTGCCCGGAACCGGCCGGTTCAGCAGCCGCTGCCCGGTGGTGGCGAGCAGGACGGTCAACGCGCTGCCGTTGTCGGCGACGGCGACCAGCGGCGTGCCACGGGGGGACGTGGCGACCGCGGTCGGCGTCGCGGCGACGTGGTGGGTCGCGACCTCCACGGTGGCGTCGTACATCTCGACGAACCCGGTCGGCAGGATGTCCGGATGGCTCTCCGTGGCCTGGATGTGCCCCCCGGCCACCACCCGGCGACCGTCCGGGGAGAACGCGATCTCGGTGACCCCCGTCCGCACGATCGCGTCGACGCGGCGGCCGGTGCGCGCGTCGTGCACGGAGACGTCGCCGATCCGGCCGGACACCGCGATGTGGCGCAACGTCGAGCTGAACTGGATGCGGTTGCCGCGCGACGGCGCCGGCGCCCCGACGAATCGCGGGGTGCCCTGGTCCATGTCGTACACGTCGAGGGTCGCCGGGGCGGGTGACGTCGCGGGGATGACGCAGCCCAGCCAGCGGCCGTCGTCGCTGATCGCCATCGTGGCCGATCGGTCGCGGAGCTGCCGGCGCCACGTCGTGGCCCCCGTGGTGGCATCGATCGCGGACAGCGTGCTGTCGTAGCAGCTCGCGACGATGCGCGCGCCGTCCGAGGTGAAGCTGATGCGGATCGGCTGCGCGGGTGTCGGAAGCCGTCTGCGGACGGCGCCGTCGAGATGATCGTGCACGGTGATGCCGCGGCTGTCGCCGACCGCGATCGATGCCGAATCGGGGCTCCAGGCGAGCGTCATCGCGCGGCGCCCCTCCTCGTCGATCTCGATGGGGACCACCCACCGGCGTCGGCCGTCGGCGGCGTCGAAAGCCCACACCCGGTAAGGGGTCGTATACGGCAGCGACACGTCGCGGTCGGTCCAGCCGATCGCGGCCAGGGAGGTCCCGTCGGGGCTGAACGCCATCGCGGTGGCGGCGGGCAGACCGTCGCACCGCCAGCGTTCGGCGCCCGACTCGACGTCGAGGGCGCGCAACCGCACCGAGGTCACCCCGGTCACCTCGTCGATGCGGCCCTCCATGACGCCGAGCAGGGTGCCGGCCGGGCTCAGCCCCGCGAAGCGCACCTCCCACTCCTGGTCGGTGCGGCGCAGCACGGTGCCGGCGGCGTCGAGGACCGTTATCGTCCCGAGCGAGTGGTAGTAGCTCGCGAAGCCGGTGGTCACCACGATCCGCTCCCCGGACGGCGCGCACACCACCGAGGTGACGGGATAGGGCTGCGGGAGCGAGACCCGTGGCCGCCAGGTGTCCGTCACGGCCGCCACGCTGCCGGCAGCACGATCGTGTCGACGAAGACGCTGCGGCGCCGCAGGTCCGGCGACGCCACCGTGTCCGGATCGCCGAGCCGCTCGGTCTCCCGGATCCGCACCCGCAGCCGTCCCGGGGTGGCCACGAGCGTCAGCGGCGGGATGGTGCCCGTCGCGCCGCGCACGACGGTGGTGACCGGTCGCCACGCCGCCACCTGTGGTTGTGCCGCCGGGTCGTCGACGGTGACGTCCAAGGTCTCGGGGTCGACGCCGGCGCCGCAGGACTCCAGGACCACCTCCAGCCGGTTGAGCGGGGTGGGCGAGACGCCCTCGACGGTGACGTCGACGCGGCTGCCGGCGCGGGTGAGGACGACCCGGCGGTCGGGCAGCAGCGGCACCCGGTCGGTGCGGACGACACGGGACAGTTCCAGTCCGGAGATGCTGTTGGGCTGGTAGCGCACGACGGCCAGCTCGAGGAACGGGTTGTACGACGCGGCCGCCGCCGGAACGGTCAGCCCGATGTCGACGTACCAGCGATCCCCCGCGGGCACGACGTCACAGGGGATGACGGTGACGGGCGCGCCGAGTTCGGGCAGCGGCACCTGGCGCGCGGCCGCGGCACCGGCGAACCACGCCGGCAGCGGCCGGGGTGGCGTGGCCGGGGTCGCGAACAGGGGGTCGCGGCCGATGCGCGAGACGAACTCGCTCGCCGCGGCCGCGCTCGCGTCGCTCGGTGCCAGGACGACGGCAAGTTGTTCACCCGCGCCGGTGCGGAACCACGGTCGGGCCACCTCGACCCGCACCCGCTGGGCGCCTCGGACGTGCTCGATCCGGTCAGCGGTGGGCTGGCTGCGCTGCCAGCCGAAGGCGGGCACAGTGCCCACCACCACCGGCTCGACGGGCCGCACCGACGAGAGCACGGCGACCGGCGGCTGGGGCATCCGGGCCCGGAACAGCGCGTCGGGGTCGGTCTGCTTGAAGTACTCGCGGAACCGGCTGGTCGCCTCCAGCGAGTAGCTGACCACGCGGTGCCTGGTGTCGCCGAACTCGTGCCGCACCGCCACGGTGGGCAGCCCGACCGGGTCCACGGCCTGGCTGTGCAGCCGTTCGACGGTCACCCGGCGCGTCCCGATCGAGGCCTGTGCGCCGACGTCCTCGACCTCGGTCCACGTCGCCGAGACCGCGAGCCGTCCGGTGCTCGGGGTGTGGAGGCCCGGCCCGGACGCCACCGCGGTAAACGTGGGGTTGAGCACGACCGTGGTGTCGCCTGGGGCCCGGTCCAAGGGCAGCGGCAGGTTCCACACGGGGTCGGCGAGCGGGCGGCGCACCGCGTGCACCACGTGCACCAGCCGCGGTGGGGTGACGACGGGGTTGCGTCCGGCCAGGGTCTGCTCCGCCGGGACCGCGGGATTGAAGTGATCGGTGATGGCGAGGTGGCTCGACACGTCACCGGGGATCGTCGAGGACAGCTCGACGGTGGCCTGTTGGGCGCGGCTCAGGGTGACCTTGAGCGTGCCGGCCGACCAGCGGATGTTGACCGGATCCGGCTGGTCGGGCTGGGGCCTCAGCTCGATCTTCTTCAGGCCGGGGTCCGGCCAGTCGGGCGTCCACCGCTCGACGTCGCTGATCTCCTCGGCGAGCCGGCCCGGCACCACGCGGATCAGCGCGGCGACGCCCTCCGCGGCGGGATCGGCGAGTTCGGCGCCGGTGGCGTCGGCGCGGATGGCGCGCTGCGCCAGCGCGAAGGACCGTTCGTCGGTGAGGCCGTCGAGCCGCCGGTGCTGCTCCACCAACTGCAGGGAAGCGGTGGGTGGCTCCAGGATCCGGGTCTCCACCAGCGGGTAGTCGGGGTCGGCCGCGTGCAGTTGCTCCGGGGTCAGGTCCCGGTCGCTGCGGATCACCAGCCGGTCGATGGCCGCACCGGTCGCGTACCCGGTGGTGGCCTGCAGCTGTGGTGGCGGAACGGGGTCGTGCCGCCGGTAGATGATCTCGGCGGCGCCCTGGTTGCCGCTGAGGTCGCCGAGTTCCATTCCGCCACCGGTGATGTCCGCGATCCGCACCCGCATCCGGTAGAGATCGGCGAACCGCAACGCGGGCAGCCGGCCGGGCCGGGCCCGGAAGTTCCAGTCGAAGCGGTAGGGGATGGCCTCGTTCGAGGTGGTCACAGGTCCGGCGGTGTCACCGCGCAGGTTCGGCGTCGGCACAGCCAGGTTCCAGCCGTCCCAGCGCAGCACCACCTCGTCGGTGTGCAGGTCGCCCGCCGCGTCCTTCGTCGCCGTGAAGGCCTTGACGTGGCCCTCCTCGCGGATCCGGCCGTCGGCGGTGTCGGGTCGGCCGATCGGCAGATCGTTCACCGCGTAGGTGACCTCGCGTTCGCAGAGCGAGTGCCAGGGGTTGCTGCCGCGGCGGACATCGACGCGGTAGCCGAGGACCAGATCCTCCGCCCCGAACACCGTGTCGGCCATTACCGCGCGCGCCCGGCTGGTCGCCGAGTGAACCCGCGCGGCGAGCTCGGTGCCCCGCTCGGGTCGCAGCAGCGCCAGGCCGATCGACCGCACCGGCGGCATCGTCACCCGCGCCCGCGGGTCGGCGGCGGCGTCGCGGGCGTACTGCCGCAGGTTCCCGACGGCGCCGTCGACGTCGAAGGTCGCGATCGCCCAGTCGGCGGCCTCCGGCGGGGCGACGGGCGAGGTCACCGACACCGCGCCGGCCAGGTTCAGCAGTCCCTTGCCGATGCCCGCGCCCGAGCCCGGGTTCGGGGCCGGCCAGAAGCCGACGTCGGGGGGCGTGAGGTCCAGTTCGTAGCGGGTCCACGGCGAGGTGACGAGCTGCTGCAGCGACGGTGGGTCGTCGCAGCGGATCGACAGCTGCCGACCGGCCGCCGCGGCGCCGACGTTGAGGTCTGCGACGTCCACGTGCAGCTCGAACACCAGCCCCAGCTCCATCAGCACCGTCGGGTGCTCCCGCAGGCGGGACACGGTGGCGTGGAAGTCGGGGGTCGCGAAGACCGGTGCACCAGCAGCGACGGGCGGTCGCGCCGGTTCGGGTGCCGCGTAGGCCCCGAGCGCGGACCTCACTGCCGCCTGGGTGTCGTTCTCCGGCCGCGCACCCACCCGGGCAACGGTGCGGTAGGAGCTCGCGACTGCGCGGGCGTCGCGGTAGGAGCGCGCCACTCGCGGCTCCGGCTGGGTGCGGGCCTGGTACTCGTTGACCAGCCCGGCGTCGCCGCCGAAGAACCCGGTCCAGACCTCCGACCGCGGGCGCGACACCAGCCGGGGGCGGTGTGCCGCGCTCCGCACGCCCAGCGAGGTCGAGGTGAAGAGCGTGAAACCGGCCTCCTCGGTGAGCCGGGTCGGCCAGTCCCCCAGCCCGTCCTCACTGATGTCGACCCCGGTGAGACGGGGAACGACGAGGACCCGGATCGCGGCCTTCGTCGGTGGCTCGCCGGCGGGGTCGGCGATCAACCCGCTGGGTACAGCCACCCACAGCAGCTCACTCATGGCGCTCTCCGGTGTGGGGCCGCACGTAGGACGTGCGCTCCGGGGCCTCGTCGGTGGCCGCCGCGGTGGGTGCGACGCCGCCGGCGCTCTCGTTGGCGAAGGCGGCGCGATAGGCCAGCCACCGGTCCATCCGGTCGTCCTCGGGCGCAGCGTTCGCCGCTGCCAGGGCCGGCGACTCGTGGGCGGGCTCACCCGCGATGACCCACTCCCCGGAGTCGAGCTCGACCGACTCCGACCAGAGGGTCAGGTCGATCTCGATCACCAGGGTGGCTCGCCCGACGAGGGCGTTGCGGGCAGAGGTGTAGGTCAGCGTCAGGCAGAGCTCGATCGACACCGACACCAGGCCCAGCACCGAGACACTGCCGCCGATCCGCAGGTATCCGGCGACGGTAACGGCACCGCTGCTCTCCAGGACGAACCGGACGCCGCCGAGCGCGTGCACCTCGCCGTGCGCGATGAGGAAGTCGACGGCCACGAAGGCGCCGAACTCCAGGGCCGCCTCGAAACGCCTGATCCCGCTGCGGTCGAGTTCCAGCTCCAGGTAGCCGCCGCCCCCGAACATCAGCACGCCCAGCTGGAACGGGCTGTTCCGGCTGGCGAAGCCGATCCGCACCGCGACGGGACGGCCGTCGAACGGCACCTCGATGCCGGCGGTGAACGCCATGTTCCGGATGGAGAAGGCACCGGTGGAGACCGACGGAATGGGCAGCGCGTAACGCACCGTCAGCCCGGAGGGGCGGACGTCGATGAGCTTGCCGGCCGTCCCCAGGTCGATCGAGGTGGCCAGCTTCTTCACCAGCGTCAGGTCGCCCAGGAAGTCGAACTCGACCCCGGTGACCTCCAGGCGTGGCGACGCCCCGTCGCGCTGGGTGAACGTCATCGTTGCGAACGACAGCTGCAGCACCGCCTTCGACCCCGGCGGCAGCTCCAGCGTGAAGTTGCGGACCACGCAGGTGATGTCAGGCGCGCCCTGCGCGGTCGTGATCGTCAGGTCCAGTGCGGTGGTGGGGGTGGCCCGGAACGGACCCGCGGAGGTGAGCTTCACCCCGGTCCACCGCATGCGGACCTCGGGCGCAGCGCCCGGCCGCGGGGTGAACGTGATCTCCGGTGGCAGCTTGAGCTGGGTCAGCAGCGTCTTCAACGGGAACCCGAGCAGCGTGGCGGAGTCGCTCGGGAACAGCCGGGCGGGGTCGATGAACCCGGTCGCCGGATCGGGCAGGGCGAACCGGTCGATCGGACCGGTGGTGCGGGAGATCGCGTTCGTCAGATAGCTCGGGGCGAGCAGCCCGCCCGAGCGGTCGGCCGCCTTGGAGAAGTCGATGGGGACCGCGTTCGCCTGCGGCATCTCCAGCACCACGTCCTCGGCGGCGTTCTGGAGGTACTTCCTGGTGAAGGCCACCGTCGTCCGGGCGTCGTCGCCGCGCAGCGCGCGCAGGGCGGGCAACCCGATCTCCAGCTCTGTGAGCTTGGAGCGGTAGCCGTCGGCGAGGTCGAGGCCGTCGGCGATCCGGGCACCCGCAAGCTTCAGCGCGCGCACTTCGTGGATGGAGCCGGGTGCGGGCAGCGCCGGCGGGACTCCGGGCGCGAGCGGCGAGGCGGCCGCGCCCGGGGTGAGGTCGATGTTGCTCGGGGCGATCGACACCGCGGCCTCGCCGTAGTCGTCGGCCAGCCGCTGGGCCAGCACCGGGCTGGCCAGCGAGTCGACCGTGGGCCGCAGGTCGAAGACGAACAGCAGCGGCAGGTCCATCCGCACCACACCGGTGCTCACGGTGCAGGCGATGGGGAACCGCACCTTCGCCCCGGATCGGGTCGTGGGCCAGAAGTGGGTGCCCATCGAGCCCACGACCGGGAGCGTGGTGAACTGCCGCTGCGGCTCGACCAGGTCGGTGAAAACCGTGGTGGTGATCTCGATGTCGCCGAGCGGACAACCCCGCGCGACCGGGCCTGCCCCCGGGGCGTGGCGAACCGGCTCGACGACCGTGATCACGAACATGGTGCGCAGAACCGCCGCGCCGCCCGCGGTCGGGTCGTAGATGCGCTCGCTGACCTTCAGGTACTCGGCACGGTGGCCCAGCGGGTACAGCACCCCCTTGGCCAGGGTGCGCACGTGCATGTCGCGGCCCAGCGTGGCGCGGTGCTCCCACGCGAAGTTCGGCCACGTCGCGGTCGCGTCGATCGAGCCGCCGATCGCGCTCAGCTCCAGGCGGCGCAGCCGGGCGGGCTGGTTCGCCGTCTCGGTGAACAACCGCAGCCGATCCCCGCCGGCGAGCGGGATCGTGTTCCCGGCCGTGAAGACGGGGTCCGCGGCACCGGCGGTCGGCTGGTCGACGACCCGTAGCGTCAGGTCGGCGTCCAGCAACGGCGCGGCCGCGGCCGGGTCGATCAGCCGGGTCCGCCACAGTCCGCCACCGTCGACCGGCGTCGGCCGCGTGACGTGCACGGGCACCGCCTCGGCGGTCGAACGTCCGCGCGGTGCGATGACCAGCCGCCAGGGCAGCTCGATCGCGCTCTGGTCCTCGGCGGGCACGCCGGTCGAGGTGACGAGCGGCCGGTTCAGCACCGCCGCCAGCACGCCCTCGACCGTCAACGGGATCTGCGTGCCGGCCGGAAAGTCGAAGGCCAGGCGCGTGGGCCCGGACAGCACCCCACGCCAGGTCGGCACGGTCTGACCTGCGCCCGCGGGCTGAAGCGGGCCGACCGAGCCGGGCGGGGAGCTCTCCTCGCCCACGTGCTGCGGGGGCAGCAGCAGGATGAGCCTGGCCGGTGCCTGCGCGGTGAGGCGCGCCGCCGGGCCGCTGCCGGAGACGGCGAAGTCCCGCCACCGCACGCCCAGAACGAGATGATCGTCGGGCCGGATCAGCAGAACATCGGCCACGGCGGCACACCTCGGTCCCCCGTTGTTCGTGGTTGGGCGCGGAAAGCCATCAGCGGATCGAACTGCCTCGCCGACCCGGCAGATATCGCCGATCGGTCTGCCCCTGCCGTCCCCGCTGCCGTGTTTCGCATCGCGAGCCGATCGCATTCGCGTGTCAGCAGGCGGCGAGACCGTTTTCCGAATACCACTTCGCCAACAAGCAGCTTCATGACTACCCGCCCTGGGGTGCACTGCAGATCCGGTCGCGAACGCTTGATCGTGGTGTCGACGTGAACGTCGCGATGGGGTCGATCGCCGTGACGCAGCTCACCGCTGGACCACCTGTTCGGAGCAGCGGGTTCACCTGTGCGGAGTAAGAGCCGCACTGCGCAAGCCCATCAGCTCATGGGGTTGCTCCCGCGGCTGAGGGGCCCGCGGCGTTCGAGGTCCTGTGCGGTGCTTACCGGATCGAGCGCGGCCGCGTACCTCCATGCGCTGCCCGATCCCGGTGGGACCGAGCCCTATTCATGGCCGGCCTGATCTGCTCGCCGAACAGGCCACCCTCGGTGAATCAGATCGCGATGGTGAGACGTCGGATCGCGTCGTCGCCGAGTTGGAACTGGTGGCGCAGGACGACTGTGCCGCCGGGGAAATCGCCGTCCAGGCGGATCCGGACGGTGACGGTCTCCTCGTCGGTGATCTGCTGGCCGAGCCGGGTGCTGGTGAAGGTGTACTCGCTCGAGGCGTTCCGGATCCACGCGCGAATGGTGTCGATGCCCTCGTAAGTGTGGCCGTCGTCGAGCACGGTCGCGTCCGGCGCGAACGTGCCGGCCGCCTCGGCGTGGTCCTTGCGATCGCGGGCGTCCAAATAGGACAGGACCACCCGGGGCAACCGGTCGGCGTCGTAGTCGGTGAAAGTGCCGTTCATGGAGCTTCTCCGCTTCTCGTAACGGGTTGAACGCGAATGGGTGTGCCGGGTCAGAGCGTCCGGATGGTGCCGCCGTCGACGACGAGGTCGGCCCCGAGGATGCTGGCCGCCTGGTCGGAAACGAGGAACGCGACGGTGTCGGCGATCTCGGCCGGGGTGGCGAACCGGCCGAGGGGAACGCCGCCGAGCGCGGCCAGCAGGGAGCCCCAGGCGGCGTCGGTGTCGCCGTCGAACCGTTCGGTGAGGCGGTGCACGAGCTGGTCGGCGGCCTCGGTCCGGATACCGCCCGGCGAGACGGTGTTGACCCGGATGCCGTGCGGGGCGAGCTGGTTCGCGAGCCCCTTGCTGTACGTGCGGAGCGCCGCCTTGGCGGCGGCGTACGCGAGCGTGCCGTCCCACAGCGGCATTCGCGCCTGGATCGACGAGACGTGCACGATCGTGCCGCGACCGGCCTCGATCATGGCGGGGACGATGGCACGGTCGAGCCGGACCGCCGAGAGCAGGTTGAGGTCGAGCTCGCGTGCCCACTCGTCGTCCCCGAGGACGGCGAACCCGCCCGCGGGGGCGCTGGATCCCCCGGCGACGTGCACGAGAACGTCCGGGACGCCCTCGGCCAAGACGGCTCGAGCGATCTCACCCGCCGCGTGCGGATCGGTCAGGTCGGCCGCGATGAAGCGGTCGTCCGTCCGGCCGGCCGCGCCCTGACCGCGGGCGACCACGGTGACCGCCATGCCGTCGGCGCGCAGCCGATCCGCGACCGCGGCGCCCGCCCCCCGGGTGCCTCCGGTGACGACCGCGCATTTCGTGTCGATGGCGAAGGGGGCGCGACCGTCAGTAAGTTCTGTTTTAGAAGTCATGACTGCTAGATTAGCAGTGACTGCTGACGAACGCACCCGGCAGCGTGTGAGGGTGCGTGACCAGCTGGCGACACGCCTGTCGGGGCCGTCAGATCGAAGAGCGGGATCGACCCCTGCCGGCGGTTCTCTTACGACTCGACGGGCGCGACGCCGACGTCGGCGTACCGGTCGCGGAAGGCGGCGCTGGCCGCGGGGCCGGCGGCGAAGACGAACTCTTCGCCGTCCACCCGCCGCCCGGTCTTCGCGTCGACGAGGACGGGCTCGGCTTCGACACCGGTCTCGGAGTCCACGAGGATCATGCTTCGGTCGGCCGGATCGAGCCGGGAGTTCCCCCACGCGGCGAGCGCCACGATCACCGGGCGCAGGGACCGGCCGAGCTCCGTGAGGTGGTATTCGTGACGAACGGGGTTCGACTGGTAGGGCTTCTTCTCCAGCAGCCCGTTGGCGACCAGGGTTTTGAGCCTGCTGGTGAGCATGCTGCTGGAGATCTTGAGGCTCGCCTGGAACTGGTCGAAGCGGGTGTACCCGTCGAAGCAGTCGTGCAGGATCAGCAGCGTCCACCACTCGCCGACGTAGCCCAGTGCGGTGGACAGCGGGCACTCGCGATCCCGCAGGCGAATCTTGGCCGCCACGCGTTGCACTCCTCGCTGTCGATCGGCAAGCTCAGTCACTTCTAGGTTAGCAGGAGCTGATCGGCTACATTTCACGTGTCGTATAGGACGTTATACAGTCCAAGGGAGATCCTTGCCGGGCGGTGATCGGGTTCCGCGATCATCATCGCCGCCAGGCAATGTACGTACAGCTCCGATCACGACGAGCGGTCCGTACCCGCCTCACTCCCCCGCGCCGACACCACTACAAGACTTCACGAGTCAAGGAAATTGACGGCCTCGTTGACGAACTTGTCGTGATATTGGAAGATGCCGCCGTGTCCGGCATCGGGGTAGAGCGTGAGCTGGGCGTTGGGCAGGCGCCGGGCCAGGTCGGCGGAGTTGCTACTGGGCACCAGCCTGTCGTGGTCGCCGTTGGTGACGATGACCGGATGGTGGATGACGCTGAGGTCGGATGGCTTCTGGCGTCCCCAGGTGTGGATGGCTTTGAGCTGGTTGCGAAATGCGGTGACGGAAATCGCTTTGTCGCGATTTTCCGTGCGCTCCTTCAGCCGGTTCACGAACTGCCGGGCCGCGTCCTTTCCGTTGGCCGTGCGGGTGAAGAAGAGATATTCTTTCGGGTCTTTGAAGGTCAACGCGGCTTTCAGGGTGTCGAGCAGGGTGATCGGAGTGACCCTGTCGATGCCTTCGCCGCCGGCCGGGCCGGTGCCCGCGAGGATCAGCTTGCGGACCAGTCGCGGTTCCTCTTCGGCGATCACCTGGGCGACGAAACCGCCGAGTGAGAATCCGAGGAGGTCGACCCGGTGGTGGCCCAGTGCCCGGATAAAGGCGGCGGCGTCGCGTGCCATCGCCACCGAGCGCGGTGTCTTGCCTTGTGAGGCACCGACTCCCCGGTTGTCGAAGGTGATGTCGCAGGAACCACGGCTTGCCGAGCTCCCGGGCGAAGGCGGGGTCCGGTGGGCCGGAGATCGAGATGAGCTTCCCGCGGCGAGATCCGCCCGGTCCTGCAGCTGCTGTCCTACCCGATGCTGGACGACCGGACCACCACCCGCACCGACATCGACCCGCGGCGACTGCGCATATGGAGCCAGAAGAGCAACCGGTTCGGCTGGCGCGCCTACCTCGGCTCCGCCACCGCGGACGGCAACGTGCCCCCGCTGGCCGCGCCTGCCCGCTACGACGACCTCTCCGGCCTGCCGCCCGCCTGGATCGGCGTCGGCACCAACGACCTGTTCCACGACGAGGACGTCACCTACGCCCGGCGGCTGCAGCAGGCCGGCGTCGACTGCACCCTTCACGTAGTGCCCGGCGCCTACCACAACTTCGACTCCATGGAGCCGAAAACCGGCCTCTCCCAGGCCTTCGTCGAGGCCCGGACCACCGCACTGGACAAAGCACTCAACGGCGGCTGAACGGACGCACGCGGTGGGTTCAGGTCGGTGACCATCGGCGCGGCCCGCCGAGCTGGTCAGGCCGGGCCCGCAGAACCTGCCGGAGGCTCAGAAGTGGCGTCCGCGCCGACCGGGCGACGGGCGCGGCGCCGGGGTGGCGGCAGGGGCAGGGCACCCCGGTCCACTTTGCCGTTCGCGGTCGACGGCAGTTCGGGCAGCGGCACGTACCGCGCAGGCACCATGTGGTCCGGCAGGTGCGCGCCGAGGTGCGTGCGCAGCTCGGCGTCCGCGGGGGCGGAACCCGGCTCGGGAACCACGTAACCGACCAAGGCCGGCGTGGTCCCCAGATCGGCACGGAGCAGCACGACCGAGTTCGACACCGCCGGGTGCCGGTTGAGCACCGACTCGATCTCGCCGAGCTCGACGCGTTGCCCGCGCACCTTGACCTGCGTGTCCATCCGGCCGAGGTAGTCGAGGTGGCCCTCCGGTGCCCACCGCGCCACGTCGCCGGTCCGGTACACCCGTTCCCTGCTGCCCGCGACCTCGACGTAGGTGAACCGCTCACGGGTCAGGTCGGGACGATCGGCGTAGCCGCGGGCGAGGCAGTGCCCGCCCAGGACCAGCTCGCCGGGCGCACCGAGCGGGGCCAGCTCGCCGGTCTCGTCCAGGACGTACGCCAGCACGTTCGTGATGGGACGGCCGATCGGGACACCGTCGCCGGGCTCGGGGCGGCGGCATGGCCAAGCGGTCACGTCAATGGCCGCTTCGGTCGGGCCGTAGAGATTGTGCACCTCCACGTCCGGCAGGGCGGCGGTCAGCTTGTTCACCAGTTTCGGTGGGAGTGCCTCGCCGCTGCACACCACCCGCCGTACCGAGGTGCACCGCGCCACGTCGTCCTCCGCGACGAACAGCGCCAACATGGATGGTACGAAGTGGACAGTGGTGACCCGCTCGCGGACGATCAGGTCCACCAGTTCCGCCGGATCCCGGTGCGCCTCGGGCGGCGCCACCACCAGCCGGGCACCCGCGGTGAACGCCCACAGCAGCTCCCACACCGACACGTCGAAGGTGTACGGCGTCTTGTGCAGCACCACGTCGTCCGCGCCGAGCCGGTACTCGTCCTGCATCCACGCAAGACGGTTCGCCAGGCTCACGTGGGTCATCTCCACGCCCTTCGGCTGCCCGGTCGAGCCGGACGTGAAGATCACGTACGCCAGGTCGCCGCTCGGCAGGTCGTGGGCCGGGGTGCCCGCCGGATCACTCAACGGCAGTACCGGGACCGGAAAGTCCGCCGACAACGGCATGACCGAAGCACTCGCCAGAACCAGCGTGGCGCCGGCCGTGGCGAGCATGACCTCGAGCCGGGCGCGGGGGTGCGCCGGGTCGAGCGGCAAGTAGGCGGCGCCGGCGAACAGGATGCCGAGCACCGCGACCACCATGTCGGCACTGCGTTCGGTGCACAGCCCGACGACCGAGCCCTGGCCGACGCCCTCCGTGCGCAGGCGCCCGGCGACGAGCGCGGCCTCCGCCACCAGCCGCCGGTAGGTGCGATCGCCGGTGCTGTCGCGCAGGGCGACGGCGTCCGGGGTCGCGGCGGCCTGTCGCCGGATCAGCTCGTGCACCGGGAGCCGCGGCGGGTCGCCGAGCGGAAGGTTGAACCCGAGGAGCGCCTTTCGTTCCGCGGGGCCGACGACCGGGCACGCGTGCACGGGCAGCCCGGCACACAGACCGTCGAGGACCGTCGCGACTCGCTCGGTGGTGTGCTCCGCCGGCCAGGCGAAGCGAAACCCGAGCTGGTGCGGTCCGGCCGTGGCGGTGGTGACCCAGGGGGCGAAGACGACGTCCGCGGCCGCCGTGGCCGGCCGGATCCCGCGAAGCAGCTCCGCGAGGGTGGATCCGGCGCCCACATCCACGGCCACCGCGCCCTCCGGCAGCGCGACGATGACGGTGTCCAGGCGCTCGAGCCGGTGCACCAGGGCGGCCGCGGCGACGGCCGCGGTGCGCCGGTCGATCGGAGTCATGCCGAGGCCTCCGTCCTGTGGGCGGCCAGCTGCGCGGCGAGCGCACGTGGTGTCGGCGCCGCAGAGAGGTCGTCGATGGAGATCGCCACGCCGAACTGCCGCCGCACGCGCGACACCATCCTGATGAACAGCAGCGATTCCCCGCCCGCCGCGAAGAAACCGGTGTCGGCGTGGATCTCCGGGGTGCCCAGCATGGCGCGCCACAGCTCGAGGATCCGGTCGAGGACCGAATCCGGGGCACCGGTGGGCGCAGCGATCGGTGCCGGTGCTTCTTCGGCCGGTGGCGCCGCGTCGAGCCAGTGCCGGGTCCGCGCGAACGGGTAGGTGGGGAGCGTGACCCGGGCGGCGGGGCGGTCGTCCCTGGTCGACGGCCAGTCGATCTCGACGCCGAGCGACCACAGCTTGCCCGCGGCGGCCACGATGTCCCGGGTACCGGACCGACGCGGTTGCAGCGGCACCAGGGCCGCCCCCGACGCTTCCGGGATCTGCCGGGTGGTGCCGGTCAACGCGGTACCGGGACCGACTTCCACGAACACGACCGGTCCCGCCGCCGCCGCGGTGCGGACCGCGTCGAGGAACCGCACCGGACTGCGTAGCTGCGCCGGCCAGTAACCGGCGTCGCGGATCTGTCCCTGCGGCAGGACAGCGCCGGTCATGCCGCTGATCACGGCGAAGGCCCGGGCCCGGTGGCGAACCGGCACCGCCGCCAGTTCCGCGGCGACCTCCGTCATCATCCGCGAGTGGAACGCCCGCCCGGCGGGCATCGCGCGGTGGACGATCCCGTCGGCGTCCACCCGGTCCCGGAGCGCGGCCAGTGCCGGCCGCGGGCCCGCGACCACCGTGACGTCCGGGGCGTTGATCGCCGCTACGTCCAGTTCGGGCCGGGTGGCCAGGTACGCCTCGACCTCGGCGAGCCCCGCCATGACGACGAGCATCCCGCCTTCGGCCGCGCCCTGCATGAGGCGGGCGCGGGTCGCGACGAACCGCAGGGCGTCGGCGATGTCCAGTTCACCGGCGAGGCACGCGGCGGCGAACTCGCCCACCGAGTGCCCGACGAGCGTCGAAGGCCGAACTCCCCACGACATCAGCAGCCTGCCGAGCGCGTAGCAGTGCAGGAGCAGCAGCGGCTGGGTGATGTCGGTGCGGCTCACCAAGCCGTCCGGGTCCGTCCCGACCAGGACGTCCCGCGGGTCGACGCTGATCAGGTCGCGCAGGCACTGTGCGCCGTGGTCGATGTCGGCCCGGAAGGACGGATACCGCTCGTAGGGCCCCGCAGCCATCCCCGCGGCCTCCGCGCCCTGCCCCGGCAGCAGGAACACCACCTTGGGCCGGCGCAGCCGTTCCCGGCCGCGCCCGGTTTCCAGGTGGTGCGCCGCGGAGGACACGTCGGCGGCGGTCACCGCCAGGCGGTACGGGAAGGGGGTGCGATGCGACTGCAGGGTCAGCGCGACGTCGTGCAGGTCGAGATCCGGCTGCCGCCGCAGGTGGCCGGCGAGCCGGTCGGCCGCGGCCCGCACCGCCTCGGCCGTCCGGGCCGACACGGTCAGCACCACGGGGTCGGTCGACTGCGCGCGGTCCGGTCGTGGCGCACCGGCGTACTGCTCCAGCACCACGTGGGCGTTCGTGCCGCCGAGCCCGAACGAGCTGACCCCCGCCCGGCGCAACCGGTCCCCGTCCCACGTCCGGCCGACCGGGTCGACGGTGAACGGGGTCGACCGGTCGAGCAGCTCCGGCCGGGCCTGCTTGAGCCCGGCGAGGGGCGGCACCTGCCCGAAGTGGACGGCCAGCGCCGCCTTGATCAGGCCGGTGACGCCGGCGGCCGCGTCCAGGTGACCGATGTTCGCCTTCACGGAGCCGAGCGAGCACGCGCCGCCCGCGCGACCGAAGACCTCGGTGAGCGCGCCGAGTTCGATCGCGTCGCCCATCTCGGTCGCCGTGCCGTGCGCCTCGACGTAACCGACGGTCGCGGCATCCACCCCCGCCGCCGCGTACGCCCGCTCCAGCACGTCGATCTGCCCGGCCATTCCCGGCGCGGTGTAGCCGACCTTCGCGCCGCCGTCGTTGTTGATGGCCGAACCCTTGACGACGGCGTAGACCAGGTCGCCGTCGCGGCGCGCATCCTCGAGCCGTTTGAGGGCGACCATCGCGACGCCGTTGCCCGGCACGGTGCCGTTGGCGCCCGCGTCGAACGGCCGGCACACCCCGTCCGGTGAGGTGATCCCCTTGGGCTCGTAGGTGTACCCGGCCAGCTGCGGCAAGGCCACGCAGGCGCCACCGGCCAGCGCGACGTCCGAGTCACCGGCTCGCAGGCTCTGACAGGCCAGGTGCACCGCGACGAGCGAGGTGGAGCACGCGGTCTGCACGGTGACCGCCGGGCCGCCGAGGCTCAACCGGTAGGCGACCTTCGCGGCGAGGTGGTCCTTCTCGTTGCCCAGCACGACCGAAAGCAGGCCGTGCGTGTCGAGCACCTCCGGCCGCGCCAGCACGTGGTTGAGCAGGTAGTAGTTGAACCCGGCACCCGCGAACACCCCGACCCGGCCGAACGCGGCGGCGCTGGCGAGGTTCGCGGACTCCAACGTCTCCCACGCGGTCTGCAGCAGCAGCCGGTGCTGCGGGTCCATCATCGCCGCTTCCTTCGGCGGCACCCCGAAGAACTCGGCGTCGAACAGGTCCGCGCCGTCGATCGTGCCGCGGGCGGGCACGTGACAAGGGTCTTCGAGCTGTTCGGGTGGCACACCGGCGGCGGCCAGCTCGCCGCGGGTCAGTTCGGTGACCGTGACCCGGCCCGCTGCCACGTTCGACCAGAACTCGGCCACGGTCGTGGCGCCGGGCCACCGGCCCGCGAGCCCGATGATCGCGATCTCCGTCATGAGGGTGTTCCTGCCGTTCGGGTGTGCAGGTGCCGCGCGAGCGACTGCACAGTCGGGAAGCGGTACATGTCGGTGAGGGGCAGCCGCTCTCCGCCGAGCCGCCGCTGGATCAGGTTGCGGGCGATGGCGAGACTGAGGCTGTCTCCGCCGACGTCGAAGAACCCTTCGTCGAGATCGAAGTCGCCACTGCCGAGCGCCTCGGTCCACGCGTCCACGACGAGGCTCTCCACGTCGGCGAACGACGCTGCGGCCGGAGCCGCGGGCGGTGCGGGAGCTGACGTCCCCGACGCGGCGGCCAACGCACGCAGGTCGACCTTTCCGTTGCGGTCCAGCGGAAATTCCGAAACGAGGAACCACACCTGCGGACGGGCGTACACCGCGAGCCCGGTCTCCACGCTCAGCCGCGCGGCGCTCAACGGATCCGGGCCCGGCGCGGCCTTGACCGCGGCGCACAACCGTTTCGCCGTTTCCTCGCCGGCGAGAAAGACGACCACGTCGACGACGCCGGGTTGTTCCCGGATCCGCCGCTCGACGTCGGCGAGTTCGACCCGGTGGCCGGCGATCTTGACCTGCTGGTCGCGCCGGCCGACGAACCGCAGACGGCCTTCGCGATCCCAGCGCACCAGGTCGCCGGTCCGGTAGCCGCCCGCGCCGAACACGGCGGCGGTGCGCTCGGCGTCACCGAGGTAACCGTCGGCGACGCCCGCCCCCGAAGCCAGCAGCTCCCCCACCGCGCCAGGAGGCACCAGCCTCCCCGCCGGATCGATGATCCGCAGGTCCGTGCCGTGCACCGGGGAGCCGATCGGCAGCGGATCGGGGACGTCGACCGGACTGTCGACCGGGAAGGTGGTGGTGAACGTGGTGTTCTCGGTCGGGCCGTAGCCGTTGGTGATCCGCAGCCCGAGGCAGTGCGAAAGCACCCGGCTGACGTGCCGCGAGGACACCACGCCGCCGCCGGTGAACACCTGCCGCAGCCCGGCGAACGCGTCCGGGCGGTGCTCCGCGACCAGGTGGAACACCCCGGAGGTCAGCCAGAGGTGGGAGACCTGCGGGGTGGTGCCGCGGCGCAGGAAGTCCGCGAGACCGTGCGGGGTGGGCTCGGCGGGCGGATGGACGCGGACCGCGTGGCCGCTCACCAGCGGGACCAGCAGTTCCAGGGTCGAGGCGTCGAACGCCAGCGGAGCGAGCCGCAGGAAGCAGACCCCCGCGCCGACGGTGAGCATGCCGGGGTCCGCCGCGAGCCGGAGCACTGCGCGGTGGGACACCACCACACCCTTGGGCGAGCCGGTGGACCCGGAGGTGAACGAGACGTAGGCGACCCGCGCGGGATCCGGTGAATGCGCAGGGAGTTCCGCCCGTGGCCCCGGCGCAGAGCACTCCGGCAGGTGTGCCCAGGCGGGCTCCGCCGCCCGGTCGGCGATGAGGGCCTTCGGGCTCGCCGTGGTCACGAGGCGGGCGCGCTGGTCGGGTGTCGCGGTGCGGTCGAGGGCGACGTACGCCGCGCCGAGCCTGGAGACGCCGAACACGGCGACGGCCTCCGAAACCGACCGGGTCACGTCGAGCAGCACCCGATCCCCGGCGCCCACGCCCACCGCATGCAAGGCCGCGGCTTGGGCGAGGGCTCGTTCGCGCAGCTCACCGTAGCTGAGGCTTTCGTGCTCGTCGGCGATCGCCGGCGCGTGGGGGGTCGCGGCCGCGTGGCGGGCGAAGGCGCTCCAGAGGTCCTCGGTGGTGGTGAATGCACCGCCGGCGCCGAGCGCGACGAGCCGGTCCGCCTGGAGGGCGGAGACGCCGGTCACCTCGTCCAGTGCCGTCGCCGTCGCCAGCACGGTGAGGGTCGCCGCGAACGACTCCGCCAGCTCCCCCGCATCCGCCGCGGTCAGCACCGACGTGGCGTACTCCAGCGCGAACCGGGGCCGGTCCGGCCAGGACCGCAGGTACAGCAGCGCGTCGAAGACCGCGCCACCGCAGTGGCCTTCGTGGACGCGCCAGCCGCCGATGTCCGTCGGGACCAGTTCGTGGTGCGCGGCGAAACCGAACTGCGCCAACGGGTTGTGGCCGGTGTCGCCGGAATGGCCAAGCGCGGCGACGACGTCTTCGAACGGCAGGTCCGCGTCGGCGACGGCTTCGGCCACCGCATTGCCCACCCCACGCAGGTACCGCACGGGCGAGGCGTCGTCGACGATCCGGCACCGCACCGGCGCCACCCGCGTGCACAGCCCGACGACCTGGTCCATTTCCGCCTCGAACCGCCCGGCGGCGGGCATGCCGAGCACCAGGTCGGCCACCCCGGCCCGCCGGGCGACGGTGATCGCCCAGGCGGCCAGGAGCACGGTCGGGACGGTCGTGCTCGACCTGCGCGCGAGGGCTTCCGCCGCGGACGTGGCTTCCGGCGGCAGGGTGAAGACCAGCCGGGTCCCCCGGCCGTCGGCCTCGACGACCGGCGGAAGGTCGGTGGGCATGGTGATCTCGGCCGGCGCGCCCGCCAGCCGCGCTGCCGCCCTGGACAGGGCCGCGGCCTGGGCACCGGACGCGGTCGTCGCCGCGAGGCGCGCCCCGATCCACTCCGGGGACGGAGCCGTGCCGAGAACCTCGCCGGCGTACAGCCGGGCGAAGTCCCGCAGCAGCAGGCCGATGCTCCAGCCGTCGGCGAGCACGTGGTGCACCAGGACCGTCAGCAGTCCACGACCCCCCACGGTCGTGAGCACGAACACCACCGGCGGCGCGACGAACGGCCGGAGCAGGGCGGCACTGTCGCGGCCGTACCACTCGTGCACGGTCGCGACGGCCGCGTCCCCGGCCACCCCCTCCGGCAGGGTCTGCCGCAGCAGGCGCGGCTCGGACGACTCGGGCAGCACCACCCGGGCGACCCCGTGCTCGTCGTGCGTGAACAGCGTGCGCAGCGACTCGTGCCGGGCGACCAGCGCGCGCAGCGCGGCACGAGTCCGGGAGAGGTCGAACGCGGTCTCCGCGGCGAGGGTGAACATCAGGTGGTACGGCAGGTCCTGGCCGGACACGTGCGCCGCCAGCATGGCTTTCTGGCCGGGCAGCAGGGCCCGGCGTCCCGGCCCGGCTGCCGGTGGCGGCGCCGAGGCGGTGAACCCGGCCGCCGCCGCGAGCACGTCACCGAGCGACCGCTCGGACAGGACACCGGCGACGTCGGCGTCCCGGCCCAGGTCCCGTTGCCCCGCCGCGACCAGGCCGATGGCCTGCAGCGACGTGCCGCCGAGAGCGACGAACGAGTGGGTGCGGACAGCGGCCTCGGTGACCGGGACACCCAGCGCGGCCGCGACCAGGGGCAGCCACCTGTCGATGGTGGCCATCAGGCTTTCGTCACCGGCTGGTCGGCCGGCAGGTGCCGGGCCAGCTCGAGCAGGTCGGCGTACCGCGGGTTCTCCAGCACGTGCCCGAACATGACCGCGCGGTCGAGTTCCTGCCGGATCAGCGTGCTCAGGCGCAACGCGCTCAGCGAGTGGCCGCCGAGGTCGAAGAAGTCGTCGTGCTCATCGACCTCGTCGACGCCGAGCACCTCCTTCCACAACTGCTCGAATTCGCCTTCCCAAGTGGGTGCTCCGGCGTCCTGGGTCAGGTGCGGGTTCATCAGCTCGGCCTTTCTGCGGTGGTGGCGGGCGCGTCGAAGTAGTGACGCGTGGCCGCGAACGGGTAGGTGGGAACGGGTACCGAGCCGCGGCCGGCGCCGAGGGAGGAGGTCCAGCCGCCCGCAGCGCCGAGCTGCCACAGCCGGCCGACGACGGCGAGGAGCCGCTTGTGCCGGTCGGCGGGCGCGTCGGTGAGCCCGTCGCAAGGTGCGCCGGGCAGGTGCGGGGTGACGGTGGTGCCGATCTCGACCCAGGCCCCCTCCGGGGGTTCCGCGCCGAGGTCCGGCAGCTCGGCCGAGCCGCCGGTGAGCGCGTCGAGGCCTTCCTCGACGGTGAGCAGTCCCGCGGCACAGGCCGCGGCGGCACCGGGTCCCGTCACGTGCTCGGGGTGCACGCCGTGGGCCCGCAACGACTCCGCGAGACCGGCGGCCGCGAGGAACCGTTCCACCTCCTCGGTCCGCGCGGCACCGGTCAGCCGCAGGTGGGCCACGCCGGCGTCGATCACCCGGCGGTACGCCGCGTCGGCGTCGTAGTTGGGCCGGTTGCCGGTCAGCACGCCCGCCCCGGTCACCACGAACACGACGCCGGGTGCGCCGGCCGCGCGTACCGGCTCCGGCGGCGTCTCACCGGCCACGAACGCGCTCCGCCAGGGCAACGCCGCCCGCCCGACCCGCAAGGTGTGCGCGATGTCGCCGATCGAGCGGTCGTCGGCGTCCCTGACGAACGTGGCGACCCGTTCGAGGCTCTCGCGGGCCGCATGCTCGGTCTTCGCCGAGACCATGATCAGCTCCGGCGACCGCCTCGCCCGCGGGCGTGTTCGTGGCGGCGCCTCCTCCACGACCACGTGCGCGTTGGTGCCGCCGATGCCGAACGCGCTCACGCCACCGCGCCGCACGCCGCCGATCGGCTCCCACGCCTTGCCCGCGGAAGGCACCCAGAACGCCGACCCGGCCAGCTCCAGCGCCGGGTTGGGTTCGGTGAAGTGCGCGACCGGCGGAATCATCCGGTGCGACAGCGCGAGGGCCATCCTGATCAGCCCGACCACCCCGGCGGCCGTGTCGAGGTGCCCGACGTTCGACTTGAGCGCGGTCAGCGCGAGCGGCTCCCGGTCCGGCGAGCCGAAGACCTGCCGCAGGGCCGCCACCTCGACCGGGTCGCCGAGCGCGGTGCCGGTGCCGTGGGTCTCCACGACCCCGACGGTGGCCGGGTCCGCTCCGGCCACGTCCAGCGCCGCCGCGATCACCGCCGCCTGGCCGTCGGGACCCGGCGCGGTGAACCCCGCCTTGCGGGCGCCGTCGTTGTTGACCGCCGACCCGAGGATCACCGCGTGGATCGTGTCGTTGTCGCCGACGGCGTCCTCCAGCCGCTTGAGCACGACCATGCCCGCGCCGTCCGACGGAACGGTGCCGGTGGACGTGCGGTCGAAGCTGCGGCAGTGCCCGTCCTGGGAGAAGATCCCGCCCGGCTCGTGCAGGTACCCGCGGCGGGTCGGCGGAGCCACCGTGGCGCCGCCGGCGAGCGCGAGGTCCGCGTCGAAGGTGAGCAGGCTCTGCACCGCCAGGTGGACCGCGACGAGCGAGGTCGAGCACGCCGACTGGACGCTGAGCGCAGGCCCCCGCAGGTTCAGCTTGTAGCCGATGCGGGTAGCCGCGAAGTCCTTGTCGCTCGCGATGACCAGCCCCAGGCCACCAGCTGCTTGGAGGGCGTGCGCGTTGGGCCACAGGTTGTCGAGCAGGTACACGTTCATCCCGGTGCCCGCGAACACCGCGGTCCGGTTGCCGTCCCGGCCGGCCGGCGACTGCCCCGCGTGTTCCAGTGCGCTCCACGCGCACTCCAGCAGCACCCGCTGTTGCGGGTCCATGAGCGCGCTGTCCTGCGGGGAGTAGCTGAAGAGCCGATGGTCGAAGCGGTCGGCGCCGGAGATCAGCCCGCGAGCGGGCACGAAGTCCGGTGAGTGGGCCAGTTCCGGTGCCACGCCCCAGCCGGCCAGCTCTTCGCGGTCGAAGAAACTGATCGAATCGACGCCGTTGGCCATGTTGTGCCAGAACAGGTCGAGGTCGCGGTCGGCGCCGGGCACCCGGACGGCCATCCCGACGATCGCGACCCTTCCCGAGTACTCCTCAGTCATGGGTGACACCGCCGGTCGACCTCCTGCGCCCGGCCAGCTGCGCGCGGCCCGCCCGCCGTGCCGCGGCGTACGTGTCCGGCAGCGTGGGCGCGGCGGCCCCGAAGTGCGCGGCGCACGCGGCGACGGTGCCGTAGCGCAGCAGGTCGGTGACGGTGAGGTCCAGTCCCGCCGCCGCCATCCGCTCCTGCGCGGCGACGAGCGCGAAGCTGTGGCCGCCGAGGTCGAAGAAGTTGTCGTGCAGCCCGACCTCCGGGGTGGGCAGCACCTCCAGCCAGATCCGCCGGATACGTTCCTCCAGCGACGAACCGCGGGTGGGCGGCCGGGCGTGGCGGACCGCCGGGCGGTGCCTGGCGAGCAACGCCGGTGCGTCGACCTTCCCGTGCGCGGTCAGGGGAATCGCGGGGACCGCGACGATCCGTGACGGCACCAGGTAACCCGGCAGCACGGCACGCACATTCGCCCGCAGCACCCGTTCCGCGTCGGCCAGGTCACTCACGACGAACGCGGTCAGCCGGTCGTTCTCGGGGACGACCGCGCAGGCCCGCACCCCAGGACGGTCGAGGAACGCCTGCTCGACTTCGCCGCACTCGACCCGGTGACCTCGGACCTGGACCTGGTTGTCGTTGCGGCGCAGGTAGACCATGCGCCCGTCGGCCATCGACCGGACGACGTCCCCGGTCCGGTAGACGACTCCGGGGCCGAACGGGTCGAGCAGGAACCGCTCGGCGGTCAGGTCCGGCCGGCCGAGGTAGCCGTGGGCGACCAGCGCGCCGCCGATGTACAGCTCGCCGGGTACGCCGATGCCCGCGGGCTCCCGGTTCTCGTCGAGGACGTAGCAGCGGGCCGAGGGCAGCGGGACGCCGATGTCCCCCGGCCGCACCGAGCCGAGGTCCGCGGCCGGGACCCGGGCGATCGTCACGTGGACGGTGCCTTCGGTGATGCCGTACATGTTGACGAACTCGGCGCGCAGCCCGGGAGCCGTCGCCGCGATCGCGGCGACCCGCGACCAGGTGAGCGCCTCGCCGCCGGTCACGACGTAGCGCAGCGGCGCCCCGGAACCCGCCAGCTCCGCGTAGGACGGCAGCATCCGGTACAGCGAACCGGGAGTCTGGCTCAGCACGGTGACGCCCTGGGCGTGGACCAGCGCGGCGAGCCGGGCCGGGTCGACGAGATCAGCCTGGTCCGCGACGACCAGCCGGGCACCGGTGGTGAGCGCGCCCCAGAGCTCCCAGACCGAAAAGTCGAACGCGAACGAGTGCGCGCAGAGCCACACGTCGGCCGCGGTCACGTCGAGCCCGGCCGGTGTCGGCGTGCACAACGCGTCCACCCCGCCGTGGCCCACCATCACCCCCTTGGGCGTCCCGGTGGACCCGGAGGTGTAGATGACGTACGCCAGTTCCCCGGCGGTGGGAGGGGGAACCGGTTCGGCGGGATCGCTGTCGGCCACGAGCACGTCGAGCAGTACGGCGTCCCGTGCGGTCGCGAGCTCGCCGGCGAGCACCATGGTGTCCGGCTCGGCCAGCGTCACGCGGGTCGCGGCCCCGGCCGCGATCAGGTCCAGCCGCCCCCGCGGATACTCCGGGTCCAATGAGACGTAGGCGCAGCCCGCCTTCCAGACGCCCAGCATCGCCGCGGCCACGGCGGAGGACCGGTGCAGGAGCAGGCTCACCCGGTCACCACGGTTCACCTGCGCGGCGAGCAGCGCCCGCGCGATCCGGTCGGACCACCGGTCCAGCTCGCCGTAGGAGAGGTCGTGCCCCTGGTGGCGGATCGCGACCGCCCCGGCGTCGCGGCGGACGTGCTCGGCGAACCGCTCCAGCACCGACGGACACCGCGGCATCGCCTTGCCGGCGTCGGTGGTGAGCCGGGCCCGCTCGACCGGGGATACCATGTCCGATTTTTCATCCACAATGGACTCAAGCAGCGTGTGGCAGTGCGCGAGGAGCGACGTCACAGTGTCCTGCTCGAACAGTTCTGTGCTGTATTCCGCGCGCAGGAAGGGATTCTCGGCAGCGACGTCGAGGGTGAGGCCGAGGTCGAACTTCGCCGCGTCGATCTCGACGTCCACTTCGGACACGGTGAGCCCGGTCAGTCCGGGGAGCGCGAACGGGAAGTTCTGCACGGTCAGGGTGGTCTGGAACAGCGGCGCGTGGCTCAGCGCCCGCTCCGCCCCCGCGGCCTGGACGATCTGTTCGAACGGCACCGTCTGCCACGACAGAGCGCGCATGGACGCGCTCCGCACCCGGTCGAGCAGTTCGGTGAACACGGGCCTCCCGGACAGGTCGACGCGCACCGGCACGGTGTTGACGAGGCAGCCGACGAGTCCCTCGTCGTCCTCGTCGATCCGGTTGGCCACCGGCACCCCGACGACCACGTCGTCCTGGCCCGTGTAACGCGCGAGCACCAGGGCGTACGCGGCGAGCGCGACCGTGAACAGCGTGGCGCCGCGGTTCTTCGCCCAGCCGGTGAGCCGGGCGAGCAGCTCCGGCGAGACCGGCCTGCGGATCACCGCACCCCGGGAGCTCAACACACCCGGGCGGGGGAGGTCCGTGGGAAGGGCCAAGCTCGGGAGGTCGGCCAGGGTGTCGCGCCAGAACGCGAGACCGGCCTCATCCCCGCCGTACTCCGCCCGCTGCTTCGCCGCGTACCGCAGGGAGGACACCGGCTCCGCGCCGTGGACGGCGGTGGTGCCCGTGACCTCGGCGTCGTACTCGGCCGAGAGGTCGGCGAGCAGGAGGCCGACCGACCAGCCGTCGCAGGCGATGTGGTGCACCAGCACGACGAGCGCGTGCTCGTTCGTGCTCCAGCTGCGGATCCAGGCCCGCACGAGCGTCGCGTCGCCGAGCGCGAACGGCCTGGTGGCCTCGGCCACGACCAGTTCACGCAGCTGCGCCTCCTGGCCGTCGTGGTCGGTGCAGTGCGCGGACTCGACCGTGATTTCGGGTTCGGCGTCGAGGTGGACCCGCTGCTGGAGTACCCCGTCGACGACCCTGAACGTGGTGCGCAGCGCGTCGTGCCGCGCAACCACCCGCCGAAGCGCGGCCGCCAGCGCGTCGGGTTGCAGAACGCCGTCGAGGCGCAGGGCGAACGCGACGACGTAGGCGGGGTTGCCGGGTTGCAGCTCGTTGAGGAAGTACAGCCGTTCTTGGGCGAACGACGCGCGACCGGTGAGGACCATGTGGTCGAGCTTGGTCATGGCCGCTTCCCGGCAGAGGTGGGGCGCCTCCGGTCCACCCGGGAAAACCTCCCTGTTCACCGGGAGTTCACCGACGTATCCACGGCGAGCCGCCGCTCGCTGTGCCGGGCCGCCGGGGTGATGACCGTGGCGGCCACGAGCACGACCGCGACGATCACGAGCCAGCCCCACGGTCCGAGCGCCACCACGACACCCGTGAGGACCGCGGGCCCGGCGATGTTCTGGGTGATCACGTGCAGGTCGAACGCGCCGAGGTACTCGCCTTGCGCGTGCTCGGGCGCGAGGCCGAACCCGAGTCCCCACGCCGACGCGGACTGCATGATTTCGGCCGTGGACAGGAGAATCACGGCCGCGACGATCGCCGCCGTCACCACCACCACGTTGCCGGTCACCGCGGTGAGCGCGATGAGCAGGCACGCGCCGGCGAGCCAGTAGCCGGACCGGCGCGCCGTGCTGGACGCGCCGGCGACCGTCTCGGCTCCCTTGCTGACCCGGACCTGGAAGAGGATGACGAACGCCGTGTTGAAGATCAGCAGCAGCGGCACCACGAAGTGCGGTACCGAAGTCCGGCTCAACGCCCACAAGGGCAGCGTCACCAGCACGATCGTCATGTGCGAGGCCAGCACCGCCGACACCCCGATCACCCCGAGGAACGGCAGGTCCCGCACGGCCGCGAACCGCTTGAGCCCGCTCGGGATGGCTTTGCGCTCCCCCGCGGGCAACCTGGTGACGAGGACCGCGGCGACCACCATCAGCACGGCCGTGGTCAGCGGGATCGCGATGAGCAGCCCGGGCGAGAGCGCCGCCACCGCCGCACCACCGATGCCCAGGCTGAAGCCGATGTTGAACACCGTGCGCATCATCGCCTTGAGCTGAACCCGCTCCCCCGGCGGCACCAGCGTGCCCATCAGCGCGCTCATCGTGGGGCTCGTGCCGTACTCGACGAAGCCCACGCACATGACCAGCGCGAAGAACGCGGCGGCACTGTCCACAAGGGAGTAAAGACCGAACCCGGCCGCGAGGGTGAGGAACAGGACGCAGAGCAGCCGTCGCCGGCTCACCCGGTCGGCGAGCATGCCGAAGACCACCGAGGAGACCAGCCCGGAGAACCCGGCGGCCGTCAGCCCGAGGCCGACCTGTCCCGCCGACAGCCCGACGTGCAGCGTGAAGTACACGACGCTGCCGCTGATGAACACCCCCTTGCCCGCCGATTCGGCGAGCCGGATCGCGATCAGCCTCCGGCGCAGCGAATCCGGCGGAATCACCCGGGAGAGCAGGGCGGAAACGAACATGGGTACACATCCCAAGGTGTCGAGGAGGGTGAACGGGCGGAAACGCGGCTCAGTACTCGCCGCGGCCGAAGGCGGCGAGTTCGGCCGCGTGGCCCGGTTTGCTGACGTGGGTGGCCCCGATCGGCGCCGTGACCCGGCACCACGCGTCGAGCCGGTCGGCATCAAAACCACTGACCGCCGCGAGCGCGTCGCGACGTCGCAGCATCTCCGCGCGGTCGAGCCCTTCGAGCACGTAGTCGACGGCGTCGAAGCACGGGTCGCCGACGCAGGCCATCGGGTCGATCGCGACGAGCCCCTTCGCACTCGAGGTGAGGACGTTGCCGAGGTGGAGATCACCGTGCAGCAACACATCCGGGGTCGGCTCGGCCAGCAGCTCGTCGCGCAGTACACGGGAGCCGGCCAGCTCGGCACCCCGCTTGGCGGCCGAGTTGAACAGCACCTCCAGCCAATCGACGAGCTTGCGCGGCGCGCTGTCCGGGTCGCCCGCGGAGTGCAGGTCGGTGAGGAACGCCGCGTACTCCGCGGGCGTCGGCGGCACCGGCTGGTGCTCGACCAGCGCGCCGGGGTGGACGGCTTCGAGCAGGACGGCGCCCCGGTCGGCCGCGAGCACGACGGGCACCCGGCCACTGGGCGCGAACTGCCGCAGCATCTCGGTTTCCTCGCGCACCGCGTAGACATCCGGGGACAGCTTCAAGATCACCTCGCCGCTTTCGTGCTCGCAGCGGAGCACGACCGACGAATTGCCCGACTTGAACTCCGGGCCGACGACGAGGCCCCACTCGGCGGCGAGCGACGCGACCCGGTCGGGCAGCTTCGGCACCCAACGGTGCGCGCCCTTGCCGAAACGGGGCGCGAGCCGTGCCGTGATCGCCTCAAGGTCCAGCAACAAGATCACTCCTGGGGTTGCGGGGCACCGACCGCGCGGTGCCGACCGGGGAGGAGCCGGGACGGCGAGGAGGTTTCGCCGGGTCGCGGACCAGTTCCAGCGGCCCGCGGCGACCCCCCTTGGCGAGCTCGACGGCTTCCGCCCGGTTCGTGACGTGCAATTTGCCGAAGATCACGGAGATGTGGTTGGCGATCGTCTTGGGTGACAGGTGCAGTTGCCGGGCGATGGCGGTGTTGCCCATACCGGCGGCCATCAACTCCAGGACGTCCTGCTCCCGCGCGGTCAGCTCCGGGAACAGGCGCTGGAACCGGGCCGGCGGGCCGCCGATGCGGCCGACGAGCCGTTCCCCGATACCCGGACCGAGGATCGTCTCGCCCTGGGCGAGCCCGGTGACGGCCCGGACGATGCCGGCGTCGGTGCTGCTCTTGAGCAGGTAGCCACGGGCCCCCGCCCGCATCGCGGCGACCAGGGTGTCCTCGTCGTCCGCCGCGGTGAACACGAGCACCGCCGTCGCGGGTGCGGCCCGCAGCACCTCGCGCACCGTGGCGTCCACCTGACCGTCGGCCAGTTCCAGGTCGAGCACGAGCACGTCCGGCCGGTGCAGGACGACCATCCGCGCCGCCTCCCGCGAGGCGGCCGCTTCGGCCACCACGGTGACGGCGCCGGACCCGGTCAGCAACGCAGCCAACCCGCGCCGGAAAACCGGTTGCCCGTCCGCGATCACCACCGACACCCGTGCCGGCGCGGGCCAATCATCCGCCCGGCGGGCATGGTTGCGGTCATCGTTCATTTCCCCGACCCCTCAGAATTTTCGCCACGCCACTCGGCCGGGCGACCTTCCCCCTGGTGACCGGCTGCACCGGACCGCCACGGGCGGCCCGCGTCACCGGACACGCGTCCGACACTTCTGCAAGAGCGCCGCGGTTTAGCCGGGATCCACCCGCCACCCGATTGGGGTAGTGCGCCGTGTCGTCGCCGGTGAGGACAAGCTCGAAGCCGGTGTCGCGCGCGCGTGGCGCAACCCTGGTCAGTCCACGTCGTGGTTACTGCGCCGGCGCCGTCAGAGCGCCACTTCCAGCGTCACGTCGCCGATGCGGTAGCTCAACCGCCGGTCGGAGCGCGGCCCGATCGTCCGGGCACCCTTCAGGTACTTCGTGAACGCCTTGCGCTGGTCCGGGGTCGCCGACCGCCAGCGCAGCTCCAGCACCGTCCGCACCGGCGGGATGAGCTCCCGCACCCGCTCGTCGATGCCGGCGAGCCTGGTTTCGTAGTCCTCGTCGGGGCGGTAGACCAGGTCCAGGTCGATCGACGGCTCCGCGCCGCCGGCCTGGTGGTGGCAGCTCGCGACCCAGCCGGCGATCCACTCGAGCGCGATCCGCACCGAGGACGAGATCTGCTCCTGCCACTCGCCGAGGTAGGGCGCGTTCACCGCCTCCGCGGTCACTTCCTCCGGCATCACGATGAGGCCGCGGACCGCCGTCCCGAGCAGCTCGACGTGGATCCGCGGCCACAACCCGCTCGCGTCGACCCGGAAGCGCGGGAAGCGCCCGGCCATGCCGGTGCCCGTCCGCAGCTGGGCCCAGTTCATCGCGTCGACCGGTGGCCGGTCGGGCGTGTACGGCCCGGTCGTCCGGTGCCCGAGCGCGCCGGCGCGCATCATGAACACGGCCTCGAACTCGTTGCCCCGCACGGTCAGCCGCACCGGGAAGAACGCCCCGATCTCCGCCATGAACGCCTTGCCGGTGACCAGTACCTCGGTGCCGAACACCCCCGGGATCATCGCCGCCTCCACCATCCCCGCTTCGCCTCTTGCGGCCGTCTCCCCAAGGTATCCAGCTCGGCCTGGACGGCGAGGGTTTCCGGGTGCTCGGCGCCCAGGCGCAACCGCCGTTTCCTCAGCACCTCACGCAGGACCGGCTCGGCCTCGTCCGGCCGTCCGAGCAGGCGGTGCACGCGGGCGAGCCCCACCCGGGCCTCGAGCGTCCGCCCGTCGTCACGGCCGAAGTGCCGGGTGAGCCGGGGCAGCAGGTCGCCGTACGTCCGTTCCGCTTCCGCCTGCTCGCCGCGCGCCGAGAGCAGCGGCGCGAGCACCGCGGTCGCCTCCAGCGTGGCCGGGTGGTCCGGCCCCAGGTCCTGGGTGCGTTCCCCGGTCACCGCCCGGACCAGCGCCAGAGCCTCCGGCTCGCGGTGCAGGTCGGTGAGGACCGCGGCCCAGCCGAGCATTGCCGCCTGGGTTTCGAGGTGCCCGGCGTCCCACAGGTGGGAGCGGACGTCGACGACGAGCTGCCACGTCTGTTCGGCCGAGGCCAGGTCGCCCTCGCGGCGCAGGATCGGCGCGCACCGGGCGAGCGTCACGAGGTCGTCCTGGAGCTGGTCCGCGAAGTAGCCGGCCCAGAACTCTTCGCCGCGGTTCAGCTCTGCCGCGGGCCGCAGCAGCAGCACCAGCCGTTCGGCGACGCTCGGCACCTGCGTCGGCTCCCGGGTCGCCGCGTCCTCGGTGACGGCGTGCATGTACAGCCGATATCCGGTGTCGTCCCGCGCGAAGATCTTGCCCAGCTCACCGGCGAGCTCCAGGGTGCGGGTCACGGCGTTCCGCTCCCCCTCCCCGAAGCGGGCGAACGCCTCGACGAGCGCCGGACGGCTGTCTTCACGGGTCGGCAGCGGGACGGCGACCTCGGCCCGCAGCTCGTCGAACGCGGGCTCGGCTTCCGGCCCCAGGACGCCGGTCGCCGCGCCGAAGTCGTACTCCCAGTCCAGGGCCCAGGTCAGCAGGCGTCCGCTTTCGTCACCGGCCAGGAGCAGGGCGCCGTCCGGGGCCAGCGCAACGTCGGTGACCACGTCCGAGAAGCCGGTGAAGGCACGCAGCTGCCGGCCGGTCGCGAGGTCCCACAGCCGGGCCTTCCGGTCCTCCCCGCCCGAGGCCGCGAGCCGGAAGTCCGGGGTGACGGCCAGCTGCCGCACGACGGCGGCGTGCCCGGTCAAGACGTGGACGCAGCTCGCGGCCGCGACGTCCCAGAGCCGGACGGTGCCGTCCACCGAACCGGACAGCACGTGGCGCCCGTCCGGGCTCATGACGACGTCGGTCACCGCGTCCGTGTGCCCGGTGAGCACCACCTCGCACTGCCCGTCGGCCATCCGCCACACGCGCACCGCGGCGTCGGCGCCACCGGTGACGACGAACCGGGCGTCGTCGCTGAACCGGGCCGTGCCGATCCACTCGTCGTGCCCGCGCAGCACCCACCGGAGCTCGCCCGCGTCCAGGTCCCAGATCTTCACGCTGACGTCCTGGCCGAGCGAGAGCCCGTAGCGGTGGTCGGCGCTGACGGCGACGTCCTGCATCGCCTGCGAGTGCGCCTCCCAGCGCCCGATGACCCGGCCGCTGCCGACGTCCCACGCCGCGACCACGCCGTCGGCGGTTCCCGACAGCACGACCTGGCCGTCCTCGCTGACCGCGACGTAGTAGACGCGGTCGCGGGGGTTGGTGAACAGCTGGACGATCCGCCCGTCGCGCGGACGCCAGGCGACGACCCGGCCGTCCTCGCCGCCGGACACCGCGAGCCGGCCGTCGGCGGTCATCGCCGCGGCGCTGAGGTGCCCGGTGTGCAGGCTGAGCGTGTGCAGCAGCTCACCGGTCTCGACGTCGAAGACCCACGCCTCGGAGGCGTTCCCGTTGCGGGCGAGCGCGGTGGGGCTGCGGCCGCTGAACTCCAGCGCCCACGACGCACGCCCCGCGGGGTCGATCCGGCCCGCCGCCCAGGCGTCGGCCAGCTCGGTCCGGCGGCCGAGGGCGCCGAGCCGCCGCCAGAGGCGCACCGGCTCCGCGTGCCGCCGGTGCCCGGGCAGCGCACGAGCGGCGCGGATCCGGCCGGCCGCGTCGTCGAGCCGCCCGGCGCCCGCCAGCTCGGCCGCTTCCACCACCAGCTCGGCGGCCCGGGCGGCCGTGGCGGCGACGTCCGGGGCCTCGTGCGGGCGGACGTAGCTCCAGGGGGCCGGCGGCCCCGCGGGCGGCAGGTGCCACACCCGCACGGACTTCCCTTCGGCGGTCACGGCGACCCGCCCGGCCGCGCTGAGCACGACCTCCTTGGTCTCGGGCGCGGAGTCCAAGGACAGCCGGCACCGGCCGGTGTCCAGGTCCCACACCCGCGACGGCTCCGCGCGCCCGCCGCTGGAGAACCCGACGGTGCCGTCCATGTTGACGGCAAGCCGGCCGAAGCCGGTCTTGAGGTCTCGCAGGGGTTCGCCGGAGGGCAGCGCGACCAAGCGGACGTCGGTGCTGCCGAGGCCGGTCACGGCCAAGCGGCCGTCGCCGCTGAACCGCGTCTCCATCCGCGTCCGGTCGAATCGGTGCACCAGCTCCCCGGTGCGGACGTCGTACACGGAGCTGGTGTGGCGCTGGTAGTCGACGATGGAACACAGGGTGCCGTGCGCGCCCAGGACGTCCGCCTTGTGTTCGAACTGCCGGGCGGCCACGGGTTCGCCGGTCTCGAGGTCCCAGGTGACGGTTTCCCCTTCGAAGCCGCTGGTGACCGCGTGACGCTGGTCCGCGGTCAGCGCCACCAGGCCGACCCAGCTGGGGTGGCCGGGCAGCTCGAGCACGGTTTCGGCTTCGAGGTCGACCACGATCGCCCGTCCGACGCCCCCACCGATGACCACGAGCTGCCCGTCGTCACGCACCGCCAGCGCCGACGCGCTGTAGCCCTCGAGGTGCAGCTCCTGACGGCACTCCCGCGCCGCCAGGTCCCAGATCCGCAGCCCGCCGGAGCGGTCGGCCGAAACGGCGACCTGGCCGTCCGGGGTCAAAGCCAGGGCGGTGATCCAGTCTTCGTGCTCCCCCGGCAGGACCGACTGCTCGGGCGCCGGCGCGTATTCGACCGACTCGAGCTCTTCGGCGACCTGCGGATCCCCGGGCGCCCGCGCGACGGCGTCGCGCAGCAACGCGGCCGCCGCGACCGGGTCGCCGCGTTCGCGGTGCACCAGCGCGAGCAGGTGCTCCCCCACCCCGTCACCCGGCTCGCCGAACCGCAGGGACTCCAGCTCGTCGACCAGCTCCGCGTCGGTGCGCACCCCGGTCCGCCACCGGTGCAGCCCGCGGTTGTAGCGGGCGTGCGGGTGGTGCGGATCAGCCCGCAGCGCCCGCGTCCACAGCTCTTCGGCGCTGTCGCGGCGGCCGAGGTCCAGCAGGGACAGCGCGTGGTTGGACAGGCCGTCGGCGAGCAGCGTGGCCGCCGACGGCACACTTCGGGAGTACGGGCCGACTTCCCGCTCGTGCACCCGGATCAAGCGCTCCGCGAGCGGCCCGAACCGGCCGGGACGCGCGGCCGCGTCCTCGGCGAAGCACTCGCGCAGCAGGTCGGCCACCTCGCCGGGCATCGGCAGGGCCGCGCCGGGATCCCCGGAGCGGGCGAAGCCCTCGAGGACCCCACCGGCCGCGGGCCCGTTCTCGTGCGGTCGCTTGCCGAGGAACATCTCGAGGACGGTGACCGCCCAGGACCAGACGTCCGTGGCCGTGGTGAGCCCGCTCGGCGACCGCGCCTGTTCGGGCGAGCAGTATTCGGGAGTCAGGCCACCGCGCTCGTCGAGCGGATCGGCGCCCGCGGTGGCCATGCCGAAGTCGGTGACCTTCACCGTGCCGTCCAGCGCGAGCATCACGTTGGCCGGCTTGACGTCCCGGTGCACGACCCCGTTCTCGTGCGCGTGGTCGAGCCCCCACGCGGACTGGATGGCGACGTCCAGCAGCGCCCCGAGACCGCGCCCGTAGAGACTCCGGCTCCGGACGGCCTCGGCCAGGCTGCCACCGTCGACCCACTCCGCGAAGACCCGCGGCACGCCGTCGAGGGTGCGGACGTAGACGCAGTTCGCGATGTGCGGGTGCAGCCCGAGCCCGACCCACACCTCGGCTTCCCGTTCGAAGTCCCGGACGGCCTCCGGCGAGCGGAGCAAGGCCCGCCGCGGCGTCTTCACCGCCAGGTCGATGTCCCAGCCGCGGTGCCGCACCTGGTGCACGAGCCCCCGGCCGCCGGTGCGCACGACGTCCAGGACCTCGTACAGGTCGAGGATCACGTCACCGCGGCGCCAGACCTCCATCGGCGTCAGTCGACGGTGGCCACATAAAGCGGTGTCCCCAGCAGCACCGACTTGGCCGAGCCGTCCGGGCTGTCGCCGTGCAGCAGGCGCTTCGCGACGAACTCCACGTTCTGCGCCGGCCACCGCAGGCTCCCCACGGCCCCCTGGACCCGCGCGAGCGCGGCGCGGTCGGCCCGGTCGAGGTCGCTGTCCATCACGTCGGCGACGTACTCGTCCTCCAGCTCCGAGGTGACGCCGAGGCCGTCGAGCATCGACGCCATCATGGAGCGCCCCACCCCGTGCGCGGCGGCATCCGGGACGGCGTCGCACACGTGCCGGGTCGAGCCACCCAGTCCGACGATGGTGTCGTCGCTGCGCCCGCCGAAGAACACCAGCGAGGCGGTCGGATCACCGGGGAACGCGCCCCAGCGCATCGGCAGCAGCCCCCAGAAGAACTGCCCGGGCTCGTCCACCGAGCCGAGATCACCGTGGTCGCGCAGGTACTCGACAACGGTCAGCAGCCGGCTGTACCGGTTGTCGGCCGGGGACTCACCGGTGCGCTTGGCCGACAGCACCTTGAGGTCCACACCCACCTCGACCTTGCGTTTCGCCCCGGCCCTCGGATCGATCTGCGGCAACAGCATGTCGACCTTGCTGTCGCTGACGTAGACGTAGTAGTTGTACGACATCGCCGGCTCCCCTCCCAGTGTCCAGCCTAGCGACTGTCTCCTGCCTCGCACGTCAGTTCTCGAGTTTGGCCCGCTCGTTCTGATGCTGCTTTTTTGCGAGGACGAAAACTACGGGGCTGGTTTTAATCAACCTCGTCTTGCCGTATAGGGCGTTATACAGTTGGAGATCGGCCTCTGCTGAGGCCGCGGCCACGCCGTCGCCGGACAGGACCAGCCGGCCCGAGGTGCCGGGCTCGGTGATCGGGGTGCCGTCGCCGGCGATCCGCAGGCCCCTGCGAGCGCCGGGATGTCAGCGCGGCGACCGGGCCGTCAGACGGTCTCCGCCTGCGCATCCAGCTGGTGCCGGCGACGCGCCTCGGCGATGTCGCCGACGTGCTGCGACGATACCTTCGCCCGCATGAAGCAGCGGGCTGAAGAAGGATCACCATGGACCTGGAGCTGAAGGGCAAGACCGCCCTCGTCAGCGGCTCGTCGTCCGGCATGGGCCTGGCGATCGCGGAAGTCCTGGCCGAGGAGGGCGCCAACCTGGTCATGGTCGCCCGGCGCGAGGACACACTGGCCGAACACGCCGCGCGGATCGGCGCGCACGCGGTCCCGGCGGACATGAGCATGCCGGACGAGCCCGCGCGCGTGGTCGCGGAAACCGTGGCGCGGTTCGGCGGGCTGGACATCGTGCTGTGGAACAGCGGCGGTCCGCGCCCGAGCAGCGCACTCGGCTTGACGCCCGAGCACGTGGTCGAGGCCGCCGAGATGGTGCTGCTCCCCCTCGTCCGTCTCGTCCAGGCCGGCGTCGAGCACCTCCGCCGGAGTTCGAGCGGGCGGATCCTGGCGATCACGACGAACGGAGTCCGGGAGCCCACGTCTGGCATGGCCGCCTCCAACGCGGTCCGGCCCGGGATCCACGGGTACCTGAAGACGCTGGCGACCGAGTTGGGACCGGACGGCATCACCGTCAACACGCTGGCCCCGGGCCGGATCGCGACCCCGCGCCGGGACGTCGTGTACCCGGACGGGGTGCCGCCGCACCTCGCCGAGGAGATTCCGCTGGGCCGCTGGGGAACCGTCCGGGAGTTCGCCGACGTCGCCGCATTCCTGGCCTCCCCTCGGGCTTCGTATGTGACAGGCACGACCACCTACGTCGACGGTGGCCTGACGAGGAGTGCGTCGTGATGGGAGTGAGCGTCGAGGTGTGACGACCCGGCACCGCCACCCGGAACGCTGGTGTGCGCGTTCCGGGTGAACCGCCGCCGTCAGTCCCCGCAACAGGCGTGATCCGTCCACTCCGGGCGGTGCCACCACTCGTCGGCGAACCGCGTTTCCTGTCCATTTCGGACGATCCGCGCAGTGGCCGCTGCCGGGTGGTCGTACGGCGCCAGCAGCTCGTCGACCGTGTGTGGCTGCCCGCCGAGGACGACGCCGCGCACCGCAGCGGCGGCGGCGATGTCGGTGAGCGGGTCACCGTCCACGATCACCAAGTCCGCCTTCGCGCGCGGCGCGATCACGCCGATCGTGCCCTCCAAGCCCAGCCAGCGTGCCGGGTTGGCGGTGGCCGCCGTCAGCGCTTCGTACGGGGTGAAGCCGTGGCGGACCATGGCACGCATGTTGACGTGCAAGGAGATCGCGATGTTGTCGAGCGGGGCATCGGTGCCCGCCAGCACCACGCCGCCGCCACGCTGGATGCGGAGCATCATCTCGACCTGGCCCTTGAGCTGCGCGCGCTGCGGGTCGGCCGCGGGCAACCGCACGTCGTCGGCCTTCTGCACCAGCCGTTCGTACTCCCACGACGGATTCAGTACCCGGGTGCGCCGGTCGGTGACCAGCGAACGGTCGTCGGCGTACAGCACGCTGGAGTTGAACAGCGTCGTCGACACCCCCATGTCCGACCCGGTGAACAGCGCGACCACATCGCTGTACGTGCGGCCGGTCCGTGAGCAGGTGTGCGAGTAGCCGAGCCGGTTGGTGGCGCCGTAGTGCTCCATCCCGTCCATGCCGAACGCCACCGCCGGGTACAGGTAGTGCGAGGTCAGCGGCAACCCGGCGCGGTGCGCGGCCACGACGGCGGCGGCCTGGTACTCGTTCGGGAATCGCACGTAGGTCTTGACCAGGTCGTACCGCAGCTTCCGCGCGCGCTCGAACTCCTTGTCCAGCAAGGAGATCGAGCGGTTCGGGCGCATGAAGTTGTAGTAGACGCGCGAACCGTCGATCGCCTCGCCGGTGGCGAAATACCGCGGCCCGGTGAGCGCGCCGGAATCGAGCGCCTCCCTGGTCTCCACCATCTGGTACGCCGGGTCGCCCGGTGACCTGGTGGACGTGATGCCGTACGCGAGCCAGAGCCTGCCCTGCCTGGCTCCCCACTGGCGGCCGCGCAGGTGCCAGTGGACGTGCGCGTCGATGAGACCGGGCATGACCGTGCGCGTGGACGCATCGATCGAGACCGGCCCGGGACCGGCGGGCACGACACCGAGAACGCGGTCGCCGTCGACGACGATCTCGACGTTGCGCCGCAGTTCCTTCGCCTTGCCGTCCCAGAGCGCACCCGCGCGGACCACGAGTTTCTCCTGGACGACCGGCCGCTTCCAGCGCAGGTCGACCGGCACCGTGGCGGGCGGCCCACCGGCGATCGGCTGGGTTCGCAGCACACCGTTGCTCAGGTACAGCAACGAGTTCGACCCGACCCAGGCGAGTGAGTCGGTCACCTCGTGGGTGATCTGCCGCGGCTGCCCGGTGAACGTCCCGATGGCGTCGACCGGGACGATCCACGCCGTGGACTCGACGACGAACGCCAGGTATTTGCCGTCCGGCGACCAGATCGGCCCGTCGTCACCCCGGGTGGACAGCGACGCATGCGGCATCGGTTCGCTGTACTGCAGCGTGCCCGTGCGAAGGTTCACGAGCAGGATCTGGCTCGTGCCCTCGCGATAGCGCCTCGAGTACGGCTTCACCGCTGCGAGCGCGAGCGTATTGCCGTCCGGGGACCAGGTGGGCCTGCCCGGCATGAACAGCGTGGGCGCGACCTGCTTCGGCGCGCCGCCCGCGACGTCGACGACCCAGGTGGCGCCGTCGTGGTCCTGGTACGCGATCCGGGCGCCGTCCGGCGAGAATCGCGGTGTCAGCTGCGCGCCGGGCAGGCCGGTGAGCCGGATCGTCCCGCCGGTGGCGAGGTCGAGCAGCCACAGGTCGGCGTCGCCCGCCTTGTCGGAGGAGTAGACCAGCGTCTTGCCATCCGGCGAGAAGTCGGGATCCGAGTGGAAATAGCCGTCGGCCAGCAGCCTGCGCGGCTTCCGCTCGCCGAGCTGGAGCAGCCACAACGCGTTCAGCGCTCGGAAGGCGACCTGCGTGCCGTCACGGGAGACGACCGGCGACGCGATGCCCTGCGCCTGCCGCTCGCGGTGGTCGTCGAGATCGCGGACCGTCCGGCGGTACTTACGCCTGGCCACGAACGGCACGGTGGCGGTGAAACCGACGTCGACCGGCGGCGTGCCGCCGAGCTTGCGCCGCCGGATGCGGCCGTCCGCGGTGTAGAGCAGCTCGTCGGCCGAGAGCCAGCCGGCAGGGAAGGCGAACACGTCTTCGTCCCCGGTGACGACCTGGTCGCCGACGACGAGCTCCGGCTTGGCGCCGGTCAGCCGGACGTACGCGAGCTTGCCGTCCGGAGCGAACGACGGGCCGTACAGCTTCGCGCCCGCCGGCGCGGTGACCGCCCTGACGACCACGCCGGAAGCCGGTTCCAGCACGTCGATGGCCACGTCGTCGACCGTGTACGCCACCCGCTTGCCGTCCGGCGACCAGACAGGCACAGCCTCCTCGGCAGGCGTGTCGCTGAGCTTGGTGAGCTCGCCGGACGCCACCGTCAGCCGGTGCACGCCGTAGCTGCCGCCGCGGTCGGAGGCGAAGACGATCGCCGTGCCATCGGGTGAGAACCGCGGCTCGCGGTGGTCGAACGGGCCTTTCGTGTGCTGCCGGACGCCGGTTCCGTCGACCCCGATGCTCCACAGGTGGTAGTTCCCGTCGCGGTACGACTGGAACACCAGCCGCCGTCCATCGGGCGAGAACTGCGGCAACGTCGCGTCGGCGAAGTCATCGGTGATCCTGCGTGCCTTCCCTCCCGCGATCGGCACGACCCAGATGGTGGTCAGCAGGTCGAAGGCGACGAGCCCGCCGTCCGGCGAGACGGCGACGCTGATGTTCGTGCCCTCGCGAAGCGTGGTCTCCATCGAGGGCTCGTGTCCCCCTTCCGCAGCTGGGTCTGCGTACGCCGCTTCGGTACCCACGAGACCGGCCGCGACCGCCCCGGTGCCGATGAGCAGGTTCCTGCGCGTGAGTTCGGCGCTCATCCGTGTCTTCCTCCCAGTGGTTTCCCCCTGTCGGTGATTATCCGCGGATCAGGCGAGAACGGGAGTCTTGACTCGGCGACCTGAGATCGTCCTCCGCACCGAGGCTGTAACCGTTGCGAGATCAACGACGACTCACCACAGCCTGGCTTGTGGCGACCGGTCGCGGCCGCGTCCACCGATCCGAGGAGAGGCTTCCATGCCGGACCTGGCCTACGCACCCGCGGAGGACGCGGACTCGGTCCGCGAACTGACCATCGGTTCCCTCCTCCGCGACGCCGCGGAACGAGGCCCCTCCGCGCCCGCGCTGGTCGAAGGCGTTCCCGACCCCCGGGCACGGCGCCGCTGGACGTACTCGGACCTGCTGGCCGAAGCCGAAGAAGCGGCTCGGGCACTGCTCGGCCGGTTCCGGCCGGGCGAGCGGGTGGCGGTGTGGGCCAACAACATTCCCGAATGGGTGGTGCTGGAGATGGCGGCCGCCCTCGCCGGGACGACCCTGGTCACGGTGAATCCCGCTCTGCGCGCCGAGGAACTCCGGCACGTCCTGAGCCAGTCGCAGGCGGCCGGGATCTTCCTGGTGGCGGACTATCGCGGCCACCCGATGGCGGAGACGCTCGCCCAGGTGCGTCCCGGCCTCCCGCACCTGCGGGAGACGGTGCTGTTCGAGGACTGGCCGGCGTTTCGCGAATCCGGATCCCCCACCGAGGTGCTCCCGGAGGTGCGCCCGGACGATCCGGCGCAGATCCAGTACACCTCCGGCACGACCGGCACCCCCAAAGGCGCAGTCCTGCACCACCGCGGCATCACCAACAACGCGCGCCTGTCCTACGTGCGGACACTGGAGATGCAGGCCGGCGAAGCCTTCGTCAACCCGATGCCGCTGTTCCACACCGCCGGCTGCGTGCTGGCCACCCTGGCGCCGATCGCCTCGCTGGGCACCCACGTCCTGCTGCCGTGGTTCGACCCCGGGTTGCAGCTCGAGCTGATCGAAGCCGAACGCGGCACGGTGTTCGGCGGGGTCCCCACCATGCTGCTGGCCCTGCTCAGCCACCCGCGGTTCACCGGAACCGACTTCTCCTCCGTCCGCTACGCCCTCGCCGGCGGCGCAACGGTCCCGCCCGAGCTGGTCAGGCGCGTCGAGGCCGCGCTGGGCGTGCCGATGAGCATCATCTACGCACAGACCGAAGCCTCACCCGGAATCACCATGACCCGGCTCGACGACAGTCCCGAAAACCGGGCGGAAACGCTCGGAAAGCCGTTGCCCGGCTGCGCGGTCAAGATCACCGATCCCGCCACCGGCGACGTGCTGGCCCGCGGCGAGATCGGCGAGGTGTGCACCCGCGGCTACCACGTGATGAGCGGCTATTTCGACCGGCCCGACCAGACGGTCGAGGTCATCGACCCGGCGGGCTGGCTGCACACCGGTGACCTCGCCACCATGGACGACCACGGGTACCTCCGCATCGAGGGACGGGTCAAGGAGATGATCATCCGCGGTGGCGAGAACATCTACCCCCGCGAGATCGAAAACGTCCTCCTCGGCCATCCGGGCGTGCACGAGGTCGCGGTCGTCGGGGTCCCCGACCCCGAATGGGGAGAACAAGTCGCGGCTTTCATCCGGCTCATGCCGGGCGAGACCATCGGCGAAGCGGAACTCTTCGCCCATGTACGCGAGAACCTCGCGCCGCACAAGACACCCCGGATCTGGCGGTTCGTCACCGAATTCCCGTTGACCGGTTCCGGGAAGATCAAGAAGCACGTACTCCGCGACCAGGTGAACTACGGCAGCTGAACCGCGCCCTCCGCCCCCGGCCGTCACGCTGCCTTTCCAGGGAAGCTGGGTGAAATGACCGCTTCTTGGTTTCCGGCGGCATATTGGTCGAATGACCGAAACCGCATGAGCAAAGGTGGCACCATTGCCGCCGTGGCCACCTCTGCTGATTTATGCGACATTGTCGATATTTCAACACTTTCGCCATCCCCTGCTAAAATCCGGCCTGTTTGATTTCGGGGAGGCGGACAATCAATCCGCCGACGGGGAGGGAACGGAAGATAGGCGCAGGTCGGCCTGAACAGCCGCTGGATCCACTGGCCGGGCCGGTGCAGCTCTTCGCGTGGGAGCTGCGTCAGCTGCGGGAGAAGGCCGGGCGGCCCCCGTACCGGCGACTGGCTCACCAGGCGCATTACTCGGTGACGACCTTGGCGGACGCGGCCAAGGGTGACCGGCTGCCCTCGCTGGAGGTGGCGTTGGCCTACGTCACCGCCTGCGGGGGCGATCCGGTCGAGTGGGAGGCCAGGTGGCGCGCGGTGGCCGCCGAAACGGCGCCCCCGCCGCCCCTTTCCGGCGGAGAGGAGCAGGCCCCCTATCCGGGGCTGGCCGCTTTCCAGCCGGAAACCGCCGACCGGTTTTTCGGGCGGGAGCGGTTGGTCGACGAGTTGGTGACCCGGCTGACGTCCCGGCGATTCCTCGCCGTGGTCGGAGCCTCGGGCAGCGGCAAGTCGTCGCTCTTGCGCGCCGGGCTGATACCCGCTCTGCACGCCGCGGGAATGTGGCAGCCCGTCTTGCTCACCCCCGGCGCCCGCCCCTTGCCCGAATGCGCGATCCGGTTGGCCTCGCTGTCGGACTCCGCCCCCGGTGCCCTGGTGGCCGAACTGGCCGAGGATCCGTCGAGCCTGGGCCGCGCCGTGGACCGCGCACTCCTCGACCGGCCGCCGGAAGCCGAAGTCGTCTTCATCGTCGACCAGTTCGAGGAAGCCTTTACCCTCTGTGACGACGGTCAGGAACGCGATCGGTTCATCGCCGCGCTCCTGACCGCGGTCCGCCAGCGCGGTAGCCGGACCCGGGTCGTGCTCGGCGTCCGGGCGGATTTCTACGCCCGTTGTGCCGAACACCTCGACCTCGTCGCCGCTCTCCAGGACGCCGAGCTGCTCGTGGGGCCGATGACGTCCGAGGAGCTGACCAAGGCGATCACCCAGCCCGCCGCGCGTCGGGGGCTGGTCGTGGAGAAGGCGCTGACCACGGCCGTCCTCGCGGATGCCGCCGGGCAACCGGGGTCCCTGCCGCTGGTTTCGCACGCGATGCTGGAAACGTGGCGCCGCCGGCGCGGCAACGCGCTCACCCTGTCCGGCTACCTGGCCAGCGGCGGGGTCCGTGGCGCCATCGCCCAAACCGCCGACCAGGCCTATCACGCCCTCAGCGAAGACCAGCAGCAGGCGGCCAGGCAAATCCTGTTGCGGCTGATCGCCCTCGGCGAAGACACCGAGGACAGCAGAAGGCGGGTCTCGGCCGCCGAGTTCGACGCCGGCCCCCACACGGCCGCGGTGCTCGACGAGCTGGTGCGGGCCCGGCTCCTGACGGTGGGCGAGCACACGGTGGAGATCGCGCACGAAGCGCTGATCCGGAACTGGCCCACCCTCCGCACCTGGATCGACGAGGATCGGGAACTGCTGCTCGCCCAGCGGCGCCTCACCGACGCCGCGGCCGAGTGGGAGCGCAGCGGGCGGGACGTGGAGTTCCTCTACCGAAGGTCCCGGCTCACGGCGTGGGAGGACCGCGATCTCGGCCGGCTCAACGATGCGGAGCGGGTTTTCCTCGAGGCGAGCCGGCGGCGGCGCGCTCACGAGCTCGCCTCGACTCGCCGCCGCACCCGGCGGACGCTGATCGGGGCCGGCGTCATCGTCGTGGTGGTGGGTTTGCTCGCCGTGCTGGCGCTGGTGTCCGCCGGTCGGGCGAGCAGCGAGCGGGATCTGGCGTTCTCCCGGCAGCTGGTCGCCAACGCCCGAACTCAGCTGACGCTCGACCCCGAGCTCGCCCTGCTGCTCGCCAGGCAGGCGTACCGCATCAGGCCGACCGAAGAGGCCGAAGCGGCGCTCCGTCAGGCCAGCCTCGACTCGCGGGTCCTGGCCACGGTGCCCGCCGGGCAGCGCGAGGTCTACAGCGTGGCCTTCAGCCCGGATCGGGGGCACGTGGTCAGCGCCGGCACCGACGGCACCGTGCGGTTGTGGGAGCGCGCCGGCACGAGCGTGGCGCCGGGCGGCCCCGCGGCGATGCCCGGCCACCAGCGCGAGGCCGCCAAGCTGGCCTTCGCCCCGGACGGCAGCCGGCTGGCGAGCGTCGGGGAAGACGGCGTGATCCGGATCCGTCAGCTCGTCAAGGGGGAAGAACTGCTCCTGCGGGGACACCGGGGAGCCGTTCGCGGTGTCGTCTTCGACACCGCCGGGAACCACCTGGCGAGCGCCGGCGACGACGGCACTGCACGGCTCTGGGACGCGCACACCGGTCGCGAGACCGCCGTGTTCCGCGGTCACCAGGGCGCGGTCTCGAGCGTCACCTTCGGTACCGACGGGCGGCTGGTCACCGGCGGCGAGGACGGGACTGTCCGCGTCTGGAACCCGGCGAACACGCGTCAAGACGTGGTGATCCCAGCCCACGACAGCACCGTGAAACGGGTGGCGGTCAGCCGGGACGGCCGGCTGGCCACCGCGAGCGACGACGGCACGGTCAAGGTCTGGAAGGACCTGGGACAGCGCGATCCCCTCGTCCTGCGGGGGCACGACGGCACCGTGGAGACCCTGGCGTTCAGCCCGGACGGCCGGAACGTGGCCAGCGGAGGCCAGGACGGGGTGATCCGGATCTGGAGCGTGGACAGCGCCGTCGATCCGCTGACTCTGCGGGGCCACCGCGGCGTGGTCTGGGACGTGGCGTACGACCCGGACGCGCCCTCCCGGCTGGCCAGCGCGGGCTCGGACGGCACCATCCGCTTCTGGGACGTCACCGCCCCGGGGGACCCGATCGTGCTCCGCGGGCACAGCGGACGAGTCGCGCCGGTCGAATTCAGCCGTGACGGGGCACGGCGACGGGACGGCTCGCATCGCCCGATGCGAGCCGTGCGTACCCATCGACGAAGCACTGAGCATGGCCGAGAAGCGCATCACCAGAGACTTCACACCGCAGGAACGGGCGGTGTACCTCAACGAGCCTTGATCCCCGAGCTGCGGAGTTCGCGCAGGTCAGCGAGGCCGGATTGTCCGGAGGTTGTTTGTCCGGCGGTCCGGCCCTGGCACCGGACAAACGCTCCGCACTACACCTGGCCGAGACGAACCCATCGAGGAGGAACCTTGTTGAAGCGCTTTGTTTCGGTCGGCGCGGTCACGGCCGGCCTGCTGGCCCTGCTGAGCCCGGCGGCCCACGCGGACACCCCGACGGCGAACTACAACCTCGGGCTGCAGTACGGAAACGTCCACCGTGCCACCCTGACCGAGAACGCCGATGGCTCGGGCAACTGGATCCGGGTCTACGGCAGTTCACCGTGCACGTCGACGACCTCGGACCGCGACAACGCCGTCGGGGTCGTGCCGTCCGGCTGGAACGACGCCATCTCGCGGGTCTACGACTACAACTCCTGCGACACGAAGCTGTACCAGAACGGCGGCGCGAACACCGGCGACACGCAGACCGGCTGGATCGACGGTGGGTCGGCCGGCGTGTACGTCGGCCCGAACTGGAACGACCAGGCGTCGTCCTTCGCGCTCAGTTGAGGATGAGGTCGATTGCGGTCGCCGCCGTGGCGGCCGCAATCGCCCTTTCCGCCGGATGCGCGGCGCAGGAGACGGGTGAGCCCGCCTTGCCCCACCCCATAGCCGCGATCGGGAACGGCGCCCAGCTGCACCTGCCGATCGCCGAGTACGTGCCGTCCGCCCGGGAAGACGAGGTGGTCGGACGGGCCGCCCTCGCTCTCACCGAAACCTGCGCCCGGCGCTTCGGGGTGCACTACACCGTCCGCTCCGTGGAGCAGCCGGGCATCCTCGACGGCGCGGACCGCCGCTACGGCGTGGTCGACGTGGACGAAGCAGCCCGATCGGGCTATGCGCGTCCGAGCAAGAAAGCCGACGGCGCCGGGCAGTGGCGCCCTTCCGGACGCGAGTACGAGGTCGTCACGGGACGAACCCCCGCCGGCGAGCCGGCCACCGTGCGGGCGGCCGACGGCGCACCGGTCCCGGCGGGTGGTTGCGCGCAAGAGGCCTGGCAGCGGCTGCACGGCGACGACGACCGGCTCCTGCCGCTGGTCGACGAGGTGCTCAGAGAGGCTTGGACGCAAACCCTCGCCGACAGTCGCGCTCGCGCCGCCGAGACGTCCTGGATCGAGTGCATGCGGGAGGCCGGCCACGTCTTCGGCCACCGTTGGGACGCGGCGAAGTCGGTCGGAACGGCGCCGGCCGAGCAACAACGGGCGATGGCGAAGCTCGACGCCACCTGCGCTCGCCGCGTCGACTACGTGGGCATCTGGCACGCCGTGGACTCCGCCTACCAGCGGCGAGCGATCGCGCGGCTCGGGGACCGCCTGCCCAGGGCCTTGGCGGCCCGGCGCGACCTCATCGCACGCGCGACGGACATCGTGGGAAGGGGGTAGGTTCCGCGTCGGGATGCGCCTGGGCGAGCCGAGGATGCCGTCGCTGCTCGTGGCGCACCACCGGCCGGGTGGAGCACGACCCGGCCCCGCTCGAGCCCCCGGCGGCGGGCGAGGTCTGAGCCTCCGGGTCACGCCTTGAGGTCGAAACCCGTGACGTACCAAGCTCCGGCGTGTTTCTCCACCTTGAGGCTGAGACTGAACGAGCCGGTGTCCCCGGTGGCACCGATGAGTTCGAGATCGCGCAGGGTACGGCCGTCGAGCTCGACCGCCGTGTCCGGGACCGTGACCTTGTCGCCCGTCGCCGGCACGGTGGCCACCTCGACCTTTGCCCCCGGGGGCAGTTCGACGCCCGGCTTCGCCCAAGCCTCGTGCAGCGACTTGGCGCTCGCCAGGGCTGCGGGGCTCTGGCACAGGGCCTCGGCGTCTTGGCCGGCGGGCAGCAGCGGAGCACCGGACAGGCACGCCTCGGTGTACCGCTCTTCCAGGATCTGGGTGACCCACCGCTCGACGGCGGCCCCGGGCGTCTCGGCACCGGAAGCGGGCTGAGCCGGCGACGACGGGGCCGTGACGCTCGCCGCCGAGGTGGCCGGGCCGACCGCGGCCGGGCTCGCCGACCCGGCCACGCGGACCGGACCACACGCCGCTGCGAGCAGAATCATCGGCGGTACCAGCGGGAGGAACCACCGCGTCACCGGCCGCGTGGGGACGATCGTGCTACCGGTCACCGGAACTCTTCGTGGCACAGCCGGTGTTCCGGCTCCGAGCTTCATCGGCTGGATCTTGGTGCCGATGACCGGCCGCGTCAACCGACCCCGGGCAAGTCTGCCTCTTCGGCCATCTTCCGGCGCCGGCGGCTGCCCTTCCGCCGGTGGTCTTGTCGGTGGCGAAGGGCTTGCGTTACCGTGGCTTGGGAGCGCTCCCAAGCCACGCTGACCTTCCCGATCACCGAGAGGGAGTCACCATGGCTCACCGCAGGACACCGCGTCACCGTCGCATGTGGACACTGGCGGCGGTGGCACCCGTCATCGCGGGCGTGCTGGCGCCCGCGGCGTCCGGCGCCACCACGGCCTCACCGTGCACCCCGGGAGCGACCTACGGCTCGCCGTTGCCAGCCCCGGCCGTGGCGTCCCAGCTCATCCGGGGCGGGTTCAACTTCCTCGAAGGACCCACCTGGGACCAGCGAACGGGCACCCTGCTGCTGTCGCACATGCAGAACGCCGCCGGCCCACAGGCCGTGCAACCATCGGCCGTGCTCCGGTACACGCCGCCGGCCACCTTCGAGACGTTCATCGCCGACTCCGGCAGCAACGGCCTGGCGATCACCGCCGACGGCACGCGGGTGCTCGCCGCCACCCACGACAACCGCACCGTCTCCGCCTACCGCCTGACCGACCGCAGCCGGACGACCGTCGCGGCCGGCTACCTCGGCCGTGCGTTCAACTCCCCGAACGACCTGACGATCGGCCAGGACGGCACCACCTACTTCTCCGATCCCGACTACCAGCGCGGGAACCGCGCCGACGAGCAAGGCGGCCGGACCGGCGTCTTCCGCGTCCGCGACGGCGTGGTCAGCCTCGTGGACGACACAGTGCGGGAACCGAACGGCGTCGTCCTGTCGCCCGATGGCAAGACGCTCTACGTGGGGGCCACCGGCGCCAACGCGATCATGAAGTACACCGTCTTCGCCGACGGCAGCGCCGGCAACCGCACGACGTTCGCGAGCATGCGGACGCCCGACGGCGCGACCATCGACTGCGCGGGCAACCTGTACTGGGCTTCCTACGACGAGGGGCTCGTCCACGTCTTCTCCCCGTCGGGGGCGCAGCTGGGGACCATTTCCGCCGGTCGCAACACCACCAACGCGGCGTTCGGCGGACCGGACGGGCGGACCCTCTACCTCACCTCCGGTGTTTCCGGCGGCGGGTTCGGCCTCTACCAGGCGCACCTGAACGTGCCCGGCAATCCCTACTGAACGGCGGTCGGGTCGGGACCCAAGGCGCGGTCCAGCAGCTCGCCCAGCTGATCGAGCTGCGCCTCCGACAGGTCGCGGAACGAGGACTCGACGACGGCGTCCGCGAGGTCCTGGCCCTCGGCGCGCAGCCGCGCGCCTTCCTCGGTGAGCCGGTGCCGCACGGCCCGGCCCGGTCCCGGGACGCGTTCGATCAGCCCGCGCTCCGCCATCCGGGTCGCGAGCGAGCCGAAGGACTGGTCGGTCTGGAAGGTCAGCACCGCCAGCTCGTGCAGCGATGCGTCCGGCCGGCGGTGCAGGTGGCGCAGGGTGTCCCACTGCACGAGCGAAAGCCCCAGCGGTGCCAGCGCCCGGCTCAACGCCCGGTGGTGCCGGTGCTGCAGGCGCTTGACGGCCAAGGAGACATCGCCGGGGCGGTACTTCATGCGATCACCCTATCCCATCGGAGTCAGCTTGCTTATCTAAACAACCTTATATAAGGTTCCTTAGGTACGCGCTTCGAACCCGAGAAGGAACCCATGACGACGCTCCCCGCGGCCGGCTCGCTCCGGCCCACCCGCACCGAAACCCACACCCTCGGCCCGGCCGAGGTGACCGTCCAGGACCGCGACCGCACCCGCCCCTTCCTGCTCCTGCACGGCGGCGGCGGGGTCGCGACGATGACCGGGTTCGCCGACCTGCTCGCCGAACGCACCCACGCCCGGGTGCTGCTGCCCACGCACCCGGGCTTCGGCGGCACGCCGAAGGCCGAGAGCCTGACCGGCGTCGCCGAACTGGCCCGGTTGTACGTCGACCTGCTGGAGCGGCTCGACCTCACGGACGTCACGGTCGTCGGCAACTCCTTCGGGGGCTGGCTGGCCGCCGAGATCGCCCTGCAGAAGAGCCCGCGGGTCAGCGGCGCGGTGATCGTCGACGGAATCGGCATCGAGGTCGACGGGCACCCGCTGACCGACATCAGCGGCATGTCCCCCGCGGAGATCCGGGCGCTCTCCTTCCACGACCCGGCCAAGGCTCCCGTCCCGCCGGGCGGCGGCACCGGACCGAGCCCGGACGTGCGCGCCCTGATCGGCTACACCGGCCCGGCCATGGCCGACCCGACGCTCGCCGAGCGGCTCGGCGAGCTCGAACTCCCCGTGCACGTGGTCTGGGGCGAAAGCGACGGCATCGCCGGCCCGGGCTACGGGAAGGCCTACGCCGCCGCGATCCCGCTGTCGACGTTCACCCTGCTCCCCCGCACCGGTCACCTGCCGCAGGTCGAGACGCCCGAGGAGCTTCTGGGCGCGCTGCTCGACCTCGGCAACTGACCTTCCCGTCCCCCACCAGGAGAACCAGCATGCGCACTTCGTTGAGCGTGACCCGGATCGGGCACGCCTGTCAGCTGATCGAAATCGGCGGGATCCGCGTCCTGACCGACCCGTGGTTCACCCAGGCCGCGACCTACTACCAGGGTGAGCCGGTCACCTCGACCGTCGGCGCCCTCGGCCGGGTCGACGCGGTCGTGGTCAGCCACGAGCACTACGACCACTGCGACCTCGACGCCCTCGTCACCGGCGGTTTCGACCTCGGCACCCCGTTGATCGGGCCCGGCACGGTCGCGGACATCGCCCGGGACAAGGGCTTCCGCGACGTCCGCGTCGTCGAAGCGTGGGAAGCCGCGACGGTCGGCGAGCTCACCGTCACGGCGACGCCGGGCAAGCACGGCGTTCACGAAGTCACCTTCGTCATCCAGGCGGGCGGCCGCACCGTCTTCTTCGGCGGCGACTCGTTGCGGGTTCCGGAACTGGACACCATCCCGGACCGGTTCGGGCCCGTCGACCTGGCCATCCTGCCGACGAACGGCCTGTGCATCCGGCCGATGCACCTCGAGCAGGTCGTCATGGACGCCGAGGACGCGGCCGGGCTGACCGCCGCGCTCAAGCCGGCCTTGGCCGTGCCGCACCACTACGCCTTCCACAGCGGCCGGCTGGGCGACCGGATGATCACCAAGGGCGACCAGGACCCGCGCCACTACGCCGACGCGGTCGCCCGGATCGCCCCGGAGATCCCCGTCCGCCTGGCTCTGCCCGGAACGGTGGTCGTGGTCCCGTGAGCGCCGGCGACCGGCGGTTCATGCCCGAGGTCGGCGACGATCTCCCGCCCGGCGAACGGCCGATGGTGGCCGTCGTCCGGGCCGTCCCCGGCCACGAGGACCAGCTCGCCGCCGCCATCACGGCGCTCACCGCCGCCGTGCGGCGCGAGCCCGGCTGCCGGGAATTCCGGTCGTTCCGGGACCTCGCGCACCCCGGGACCTTCCACCTCTACGAGATCTACGCCGACACCGCCGCGTTCCGGGCCCACCTCGCGACCGGCCACGTGGCACAGTTCTTCACCGAACTGGCCCGGCACAGCACGGCGGATGCGGGCGCGGTGACCCAGCTCGCCGAGCTGCCCGCGCCCGTGTCCGGCGCATCGACCTGACGACACCGAACCGGGAACGACAGCGCGCCTGCTCCGTCCGCCGTGCGACGTCCCGGTCGGTCACCGACGGGCCGCTGTCGAATTTCCACCGGTTCGCGGTGCAGTTCATGAATCGTTCTTGGCTACTCTCCGGGCTCGGATCATGGCTCCGAGCTGCACCGTTACGACCCGCTCCACATCGAGACCGGACCGTGACCCGGGCCGGTGGCCCCGGGTGAAACGTCCGAGCCGGGTGCGGCGACTAGTACAGCGGGTGACCATCCCGCTACGCGAAACGGAGCAGCCGGCTGGGCCACCCGCACGAGAACTGGTCCCCCGGTTCGCGCTGGGGGGCCGGGCCATTTCTGGCGGACGGGGAGAAGATGCGCCGGACATTCGTCGTCGCCGACTTCGTTCGTCCCGCGGGGTACGAAGACCGGCTCAAACGGGTGCTCAACGACCTGCACGACGGACTCGGCCCCACGCTCACCGCCGCGGTGCTCGGGCTGCGCGCCGCCCGGGACCTGATCGGCCGGGACCGGGCGGGCACCGAGCACCTCCTGGCCCGGCTCGAAGACGAGCTCTACGGCGCGATCACCGATCTGCGTCGCATCGTGGCCGACGCGCGGCCCCCGGCGCTCGACCACGCCGGGCTCGTGCTGGCCGTGCGCCGGTACGCCGCCACGCTCACCGGACGGGTGCCCGCCGAACACGGGCCGCTGCGCGTCGAGGTCGAGGTCCGCGGCGAGCTGCCGCCATTGTCGGCGGAGGTCGAGGTCACCGCGTACCGGATCATCCGCGAAGCGCTGGTGAACGTCGCCCGCCACTCCGGGGCCCGGGAATGCACCGTCCACCTCTGGCCGCTGGACGGCGATCTGCACGTGGAGATCGTCGACGACGGGGTCGGCACCGACGCCGAGGCGCTGCCCGCGGTGGGCGGGACCGGGCTGCGTTCGATGCGGGAACGCGCCGGCGACCTCGGCGGCGGCTGCCGGATCGAGCCGGTTTCCTCCGGCGGCACGCGGATCGCCGCCTGGCTGCCGCTCGCCGCGGGGAAGTGAGGCGATGTTCGGCGCCCTGCGCGTCCTCGTGGTGGACGACCACCCCGTCTTCCGGGCGGCGCTGCGCGCGATGCTCGACGCCACCGAGGGCGTGGAGGTCGCCGGCGAGGCGGCCGACGGCCTGACCGCGGTCGCCGACGCGGGCCGGCTGGAACCCGACGTCGTCCTGATGGACCTGAACCTGCCCGGCCTCGACGGCGTCGAGGCGACGCGGCGGATCGTGAACGCGAGCCCCCACACCGGCGTGCTCATGCTGACCATGTTCGAGAACGAAGCCGCGGTGTTCGCCGCCATGCGCGCCGGCGCCCGCGGCTACCTGCTCAAGGGGGCGCGCAACGAGCAGATCATCCGCGCGGTCCGGGTGATCGGCGACGGCGAGGCCATCTTCAGCCCGGCGATCGCCACCCGGGTGCTGTCCCTGCTGGGCACGGCGACCCCGCGCGACGAGTCGTTCCCGCGGCTCACCCTGCGCGAGAAGGAGATCATGCTGCTCATCGCCCGGGGCATGGGCAACGCGTCGATCGCCGAGGAGCTGGTGCTGAGCCAGAAGACCGTGCGCAACCACGTGTCCCACATCTTCCGCAAACTCCGGGTCACCGACCGCACCCAGGCCATCGCCAAGGCCAAAGAGGCCGGCATTGCCCGATCGGAGTAGCAAAAGCGGGACATATCGGGACTCCATGTCCCTGTTCGGTGAGCGCCCGCACCACGATCCTTGGGGGTGGAGCGAACCGATGTCGCTCGAGGGAGGGCTTCGCCGATGATCACCGACCAGGTTCCGGTACTGCTGCACGCCACCGACACCATCACCCACGCGGGCGTCACCGCCGCGTTGCGGTCACGCCCGGAAATCCGCTTCGCCGACGAGGACTCCGGCGAGCCGGCCGTGGTGCTGGTCATCGTGGAGCGGCTGAACGAACAGGCCCGGCAGCTGCTGCGCAGCCTCCAGTGCGCCGGCCACGCGGGCGTCGTCCTGGTGGCCGGGGAGGTGGAGGACTCGGAGCTGCTCGACGTCGTGGGCGACGGGGTGTCGGCGATCATCCGCCGGGCCGACGCCACCCCGGACACCCTGGTGCGGCTCGTCAAGGCCGCGGCCGTCGGCGAAGGCGCGCTGCCGCCCGACCTGCTGGGCCGCCTGCTGTCCCGGGTGTCCCGGTTGCAACGGGACGTGCTGCACCCGAACGGGTGGGACCTCGCCGGGATGTCGCAGCGGGAAACCCGGGTGCTGCGGCTGGTCGCCGACGGGTTCGAGACCAGGGAGATCGCCGACCAGCTGAGCTATTCCGAGCGGACGGTGAAGTCGATCCTGCACGACATCACCAACCGCTTCCAGCTCCGCAACCGCGCCCACGCCGTCGCGTTCGCCATGCGTGAAGGGCTGATTTAGCACGGTCACTCGACCCGGCCGGAGAAGGAGACCGACGGGGTGCAGCGGCCGCGATCCCCCGGGTTCTGGCAGCTGACCGCGAGCACGATCTTGTCCCCCGGCTGGAACCGCCAGGCCTGCAGCCAGTGGTGGTCGAGGTCGCGGAAGTTCGAGAGGCCGACCTCCAGCAGGACGCTCTTGGTGCCACCGGAATCCCGCAGCAGCCGCAGGGTTCCGGTGTCCCCGCGCGGGTTCTGCAGGATCAGGTCGGTGATCACCAGCGTCTTGTCCGCGTCCGGCATGGTGTAGGGGAACTCGGCGAACCGGTTGACGTTCGAGTCGATCTTCGCGTCCGCGGCCACCCGGAAGTCCGTCGGCGTCCCGTCGGCGCCGGCGTTGGCGGCCCGGGTGGGCGTGGCCCCGGGACCGGGCGCGTCGCCCGGCGGGGTCAGGCCGACGGCCTTCATCGCCTGCTCGGAATTCTGCTTGGCCTGGTCGGCGTTCTTCTTCGCCTGATCAGCTCCGGTGCCGGCGTCCTGCGCGGCCTTCACGATCTCCTGGTTCTGCTCCTGGGCGGCCTCGCGGGCGGCCGATTTCACCGCGGGCCGCAGCACGGTGAACCACAGCGTGACGAGGGCGAGCAGGAGGACGAGCAGCGCGACGAGCGCGGGCAGCAGCCACTTCGGCAGCAGCTGCCGCTGCACCATGGTGCCTTCGGTCTTGAGCGGTTCGGCGCCCTCGGCGACGACGAACACCTGGAAGCGGTGCCGGACGGGTTGCCCGCGCAGGAACCGCTTCCGCGGCCGGGTGCGCATCCGCACGAACGCGGCCGTGCCCGGCGCCAGGTCGGCGCGGTCGCGCTCGAGCCGGAAGTCCAGCTCGTCCTCCGGGTCGAGCGGGCTCAGCTCTACCGCCACCGGCCGGTTGCCGCGGTTGTCGACGGCGACCTCGAAGTCGGCCTTGGAACTGCCCTCGACCTTCGCCGGCACCAATTCGGCGGTCACCTCGGTGAAGGCGCCCAGTTCGACGGTGCCCTCCTCGACGACCGAGCCGGCGGGGTCCTCGCTCGAGAACACCCGGACCCCGAACGGGATCGTCCCGGCGGGGACGTCGGAGGTCCGCGGCGGCGCGAACCGCACGGTGACCGACCCCGTCTCCCCCGGCATGAGGTTGATCGTCGCCGGTTCCGCGGTGGCCCAGCCGCTCGCGTCACCCACCACGTCGACCGTGAACTGGTCGACGACCTGCCCGGCGTTCCGGATGGTCACCGAGCAGCTCGTCTCCTGGCCCGGTTCCGCGACCAGGCCGGCCTCGGACAGCGTCGCCGTTGCTCCCATGCCCGGAAGTCTCCGCCCCCGGCCGCGGGTCCGGCACCAACGGACGGGTGTGCGGCCGTGCGCCGGTGGTTGCCCGTACGGGCAGCGGTTCCGGCCGAGGCTCAGCCGCGGCTGATGAACGGGGGTTGTTCCGTGCGCAGGACCACCAGGATCGGGTTCGACCGGGCCGTGCCGAACTTCGGTCCGCTCACGGACGTCGCCGACAGCGTGCGCGGGCCGATCAGGTCGTGGTGGAAGATCAGGAACTGCGCCTCGAACTTCCCGTCCACGCCCACGGTGACCAGGCCCGGTGTCGCCGAGATGCCGGCCGACCAGGCCAGCCGGACCGTCGCGCCCGGCGGGAAGTCCGTCCCCGTCACGCGCGGGACGAAGCCCAGCGGGCCGACGCCCGGATCGACCGTCACCACCGGCAAGCGGATCACCACGCGCGCACTCGCCGTGTTGTCCCCGGCGTCGGTGTCCGGTCCGGTCGTGCCGACCGTGCCGGACACCGGTGCGTCCGCCGCCGCCCTGGCCGCCAGCGAGATCCGGGTCTCGACGGTCTGACCGGGCGCCAGCGTCCCGAGCGCGCACCGGCCGCCGCCCGGCGCGCACCCCGGTGGCACCGACGTCACGGGCAGCTGCGGCGGCAGCTGGGTGACCAGGCGGACGTCCGGCATCGGGGCGCCGGAACCGTTGTGCACCAGGAAGGTCAGCACGACGTCGTCCCCGCCGACGAACAGCGGTACCGCCGAGACCGCCAGCCCCACCGACAACGATCCCTGCGTGATCGGGGGCAGCGGCTTCTCGGCGACGGTGACGACCGCCGTGGCGGAGTTGTCCCGCGCGTCGGCGTCCTGGCCGGCCGTGGTGACCGTTCCGGTCGCGGCCTGCGGCCCGGCCGCCACGCCGGCGGCGCTGAACCGCACCCGCGCCTGGCCACCGGGTGCGAGCGCGCCGAAGGCGCAGACCAGGTCCGGCGTGCACGTGCCCACGGTGGTGATGGGCGCTTGCGGCCGCAGCCCGGCCGTGAGCCGGACGAACAGCCCGGCCGCGGCCGAGGCGGCGACGCCGTGGTTGGTGACGACGAACTCGAACGTCGTCAACCCGCCGAAGGGGATCGCGGCCGGGACGGCGGTGGCGGTCACCCCGACGTCCGCGATCCGCTGGAACGCCGGTTGCGCGGCGCCGCCCGGTCCGTCGATCAGAACCACGGGCGTGCCCCCGGCCGCGGGCACGATCCGGATACCCGGCCGGGATTCACCGGGCGTGCTGTCGAAGGCGACCAGCGTGCCGTCCGGCGACCAGGCCGGGTGGTCCACGGATCCGGCGTCCTGCACCAGCACCCGCCCCGGCCCGCCGTCGGCGGGCGCCACGCAGATCTGCCGGTCGTCGTTCCGGAACGCGAGCGCGGCGCCGTCCGGTGAAACGTCCGCCGAGCCCTGCCTGCCGGTACCGCACGGCGTACCGAACGACGGCGAGAGGTCCCGCTGGATCCCCGCGACGACGCTGTCCGGCCCCGTGGCCAGCGAGACCTGCCACAGCTCCTGCCGGAACTCCCCACCCGGGTCGACCGCCATGACGGCGGTCTCGGTGGCGGTGCCGCCCCGCCCGGTCGCCGTGCACGTCACGGTGGTGGCGCCGACCGGGAACAGGCTGCCGGACGACGGGGTGCACAACGGCGTGATCGGCGTTTCGAAATCGGAGTCGATCGCGGTCGCCGGGTATTCGACCACCGTCGGCGCGGTCCCGGTCACGGTCTTGTCGTGCACGGTGATCAGCGGCAGCCGGGGATCCTTGACCCGCACGGTGATGTCCTCGGTGTAGCCGGGCCGCGCGGTGGGCTCGCCGTCCAGGCGGAAGTCCACCCGGCAGTGCAGGACCGAACCGATCGGCGCGGCCGGGGAAACCGTGGCCGTTTCGGCGAAGTGCGCCTCGGTCCCGCCGGGTACCTGCTGCGCCCCCTCGGGGCTGAACGTCACAGTCAGCCCCGTGTCGCAGTAGGGCACCGGCAGCACCTTCACCGACAGGTCGCCGATGGCCTTGGTGATCGCGGCACTGATCCGGTCCGGTGCCGAGTTCGCCAGGACACCGTCGGTCGCGTTGACCACCTGGGTCGCCTGGTGGTCCGGGCTGTTGTCCAGGCCACCGCCACCGCCCGCGGCGGACACGGCGACGACCCGGATGCCCTTGTCCTTCAGAGTCTTGATCGCGCCGGCGAGCGTGACACCCTTCGTGTGGTCCTCGTGGTTCCCGCTCGGGTCGTGGCTGGGCGCGTCGCCGACCAGCACGATGATCTTGCTGCTGTCCGGCCGGAAACCGATGGCTCCGGTGGCGACGCGGTCCAGGGCGTAGATCCAGTCCTCCGGGGTGTCGATACCGCCGGAGGGCGTGATCTTCGTGAAGGCCTTCGTGATCTCGGCCGGGTCCTTCGTGAGGTCCTGCTGCACCTGGAACAGGCGGCCGGCGGGGTTGTCGGTGTCGGCCGGGTCGTCGCGGTCGCCGAAGGCCGCCGCGGCGAACTGCGCCAGTGGCTGCTGCGTGGTGATCGTGCCCATGACCTCGGTCAGGTTCTTCTGCATGTCACCCAGCGCCTTGCCCATGGAGCTGGTCTGGTCCATCAGCAGCACGATGTCGGGCTTGGCCGGGACCTTGTCCGTCTGCACCGTCTTGGCGACCGAGCCGGAAGTGCCCTGCCCGACCGGGATGTCCACCACGGCCGGGTCCACTCTGGACGGTCCGGGCGGCGCGGCCCGGGAGGCGGCCCTGGTCAGCGTGATCTTCGTGCCGTCGGCCGACCACACCGGCTGCGAGTCGCGGCCGCGCAGGTAGGGCGGGATCGGGATTTCGCCGATGATCCGGCCGTCGGCGACGCGCGCGATCCGCACGGTGTCGACGCGGCTTTCGTTGCGGACGGCGGAATCGGTGAACGCGATCATCGTGGCGTCCGGCGACCACGCCGGGTGCTGCTGGCGCTTGTTCTTCGCGACACCGGTCAGCGCGCGAGGGGCGCTGCCGTCGGCGTTCGCCACGAAGATCTCGCTGTCCGGGGACCTGCCGGTCCCGGCCTGGGTGTACGCGAGCTGGGCGCCGTCGGCGGAGAAGGCGGGATCGAACTCGTCGGCGCCCGGACGGTTCGTGATGTCCCGGCGGTCGCCGCCGGTCGCGTCGGCGCTCCAGACGTCGGTGGTGCCGCCCGGGCGCAGTTCGGTGAACACCGCCCGGCCGCCCGCACGGAACGTCGGCTCCGTCTCGCCGGTGCCGGGCAACGCCGAGATGATCGAGACGCCGCGGCCGTCGATCTGCACGACGTCGCCGAGCGGGTCCTGCGCGTGCGTGGTGAACGCCAGCCGGGCACCGTCCGCCGACCACGCGGGCTCGGACGAGTCCCCGGGGCCGGGCACCGCGCGGGTGACCGCGCCCCCGGTTTCGGCCGTCAGCACCACGTCGCCGGCCGGCCGGAAGCGGGTCGTGGTGAACGCGATCCGCGCCGGCCCCCACGCGGGCTGGGTGTCGGCGGCCGGGTCGGCGGTCAGGCGCGCCGGCGCCCCGCCGGCGACCGGGACGGTGTAGATGTCCCCGGCGGGGTCGTCGCGGGTGCTGCTGAACGCCAGGCGGGTGCCGTCGGGCGACCAGCTCGGCGAGTCGTCGGCGGCCGGGCCGGACGTCACCTGCCGCAGGCCGCGGCCGTCCACGCCGATCACGAAGAGCTTCCTGCTGCCGGTGCGTTCCGAGGCGAACGCGACCGAACGGCCGTCCGGGGACAGCGCCGGATGGGTGTCGACGGTGTCGTCGTCGGTCAGCTGCACCGGTGTCTTGGCGTCGTCACGGAGGGCGAAGAGCTCGCCGTCACGCTCGGCACCACCGGCGGAAGCGGCGCGGTGGCTCACCCACACGATGCCTCCGGTGCCCGCGGACGCGTCGGAGTCGACGCTCCCGAGGCCGCCCGGGAGCGCCGCCTCGGCGCCTTCCCCGGTCGCCTCGAACAGGCCGGTGGTGGCCTCGCTGACGTACCCGACGCGGTACGGCGCCGTCACCGGTGCGGGCGCCTGCGCCGCGGTCGGCGAGAACGCTCCGCCGATCGCCCAGCCGCCGAGCAACGCGACGACCGCGATGCCCGCCACCGCTCGGTTAGCGCGCATGGTCGGTCCTCCCCAAGCTGTTCGGTGTCTCAGCCGGCCTCGAACAGCTCGATCTCGGAGATCGCGAGGTCCGTGCCGTTGAGCGAGCGGTGCAGCCCGACCACGTGCAGCTCGACGCTGGTCGCGCCCGCGCTGTTTTCGATCGGGACTTCCTGGGCGTCCGGCGTGTCGGCCAGCACCACGTCGTAGGTCTTGCCGGTGGAGAACACCAGGTGCAGCTTCTGCGGCCGGTGCTCGGCCTGGAAGTTCGCCGCGTCGCCGGAGTGGACGATCGCCTTCCGCAGGTCCGCCGGGTGGTCGAAGGTGAACACCAGCGCGGGTTCGGCGTCGGTCGGAGCCGCCCAGAACGTGTTCTTCGCGTTGTCGGTGACCAGCGGCGCCGCGTGCCCGGTGGTCTGCGCGGTGGCGGTCACCTCGACCGGGTGGACCGGGTTCAGCTTGGCCTCGAAGATGCCGGTGACCTGGCTCCACAGCCCGGTCGCCGCCGTGTTGATCGCGCCGCGGAACGGCTGGTACAACGCGTAGACCAGCGCCGAGAGCACCAGCGCCACGGCGATCACCCGGCGGATCATCTTGCCGGCGGTCCGGCGCGCGGCCCCGGCCCGCCCGGTCCGGCGGCGGACGCCGTCCTGGCCCGGTCGCGCCCCCGCCTTGTGCTCCTTCGGCTTGCGGCCGAGCAGCCGGCGCCACCACGACGTCTTGACGACCTCGGACTCCGCCAGCGACGCGCCGCAGCGGCTGCAGAAGTTCCGGGTGGACGCGTTGCCCTTGCCGCACCGGCCGCAGATCAGGTCGCCGGGGTTGAGGACCTGCTCCTCGACGGTCTGCTGCACCGGTTGCCGGACCGGCGCGAGCGGCTCGGCGGGCTGCACGACCTGCTGCTGCTGCTGCTGGACCGCCGGCTGTGCCCGGACGGCGACCGGTCCGTCGTCGTCCCACTTCAGGTACCGGCCGCATTCGCCGCAGAACTCGACGTCGGCGGGCCCCTGGTGCCCGCACTCCGTGTAAACGACCATCCGCTACCCCTCCAGCACTTCCACCGTGACCCGCACGTGCGCGGGCACCGCGTCCACCACCGTCGCCGTCAGCCGCCGTTGATCCACCCGGGCCGGGTCGGCCACCCGCACGCGCACCTGCACCCAGGGCGGTCCCGGGTCCGGCAGCGGCGCGCCGGGCCGCGGCGCGGCGACGACACCGCCGCTGTCGGTCACCTCGACCGCCCCGCCGGTCAGCAGCCGCACGTGCTCGGCGAGGCCGCGCTGCGTCCCGCGCCACCGGTGCAGCTCGACCGAGCGCGTCACCAGCTGCCGCAGCCGGTCCGGGCTCCAGCTCTCGTCGACGCGCAGCGCGACCCAGTGCGCCAGCCAGCCGACGAAGTCCTCCGGCGCCACCCCCGGGTCGAGGTACCCCGAGAAGTTGTCCAAGGTGGACAGCACCGGGGCGAGGACCTGGTCGAGCGCGCCGGTGAAGCCCTGCACGAACCGGTCCTCGGCGTAGACCGCGGGCAGTTGCTCGCCGATCGGGTGCGGGCTCGGCAGCCCGGGGATCCCGCTCCTCATGCGCCCGCCTCCCGGACCCGGATCTGGTGCCCGAACGAGAACGCGAGCGCGTTCGGCGGCAGGTCGAGCCGGTCGACCTGGTCGCCGCGTTCGCGCGTGATCGGATTCGCGGCGAACAGGCGGACGTCCTCGACCAGCTCGACGCCGGGAAGCCGTTGCAGCACCGCGAAGACCTCGCCCGACTGCACCGGCCGCCCGAACGGCCAGCCGTCGCCGTCCGGGCCGCCGCTGATCGGGTTGAAGTAGTCGTACAGGGCCTGGGTCGCCCGGGCGCCGAGCGTGCCCGCCGTCGTCCGGCGCCGGGCACGCAGCCGCGCGACCACCGTGACGCCTTGGTAGAACGGCGGTTCCACGGACACGAGCGCGCCCACGCAACGTCGTTCGTCGAGGTAGCGCTCGATCCGGGCGCGCATGCCGGGATCGAGCGTCAGGGTCGCGAAGGCGAGCTCGCCGGTGTCGGGCACCGCGGGCACGACGAGCACCCGGATCGCGCCGGTCTCGCGGCCGTCGGCGCCGTGCGCCGGGATGCACCGCACGCGGGCCGCTTCGGGTGCCGCTTCGCGCGCGAGCTGCTCGTAGTCCTCGGCCGTGACCGCGCGGTCGCGGGTGCGCAGCAGCAGCGGACCACGGACCGCCGCGTCCCCCACCGACTCGCCGTCCACCCCGCCGATCGCGGGACGGCGGTTCACCACGCTGCTCACGAACGGGATCGGGTCCCGCTGCACCTCGAGGACCTCGCGGGCGACGTTGCCACGCCGGCCGCCCCCGGACCGGTATTCGGGCACGCGGATCGCGGCGGACTTGGCCGGGAACGCCCCGTAGTACCGGAGACCACCCTCGGGCTGGCGCACCGCGGGACCGAACGCGACCTGCCCGCCGACCCGGTCGAGCAGGACGTGCCGGTCGTCCGGGCCGGAGTCGGCGAACGACCGCACTTCCGTCCACTGCTGCCAGCCGTCCGGACCCGAGACCTCGACGACCAGTTCACCGTCCCCGGCGACCACCGGGACACGGCCGAGCGGGAACCGCTGGCCCGGCGTGCCGTCCGAGGTCCCGACGATCTCGTTGCGGACGATCTCGGCGTGCACGGCGCCGGCCGTGCCGCCGATGGTCGAGGCCTCGACCGCGTGCAGCCGCGGCGAGCGCTGGTAGAACGGCTGGTTCTGCTTGGCCTCGACCAGGCGGCACCGCAGCCAGCCGGCCCGGCGGCGCGCGAGCACCGACATCGTGTGCCCGTGCGGGACGTGCACGACGATGTCCCCCGCCCGGTTGAACGCGCCGGTGCTGTCCCGGTCGACCTCGCACGCCACCCAGCCGGTGCCGTCCCAGGCCTCCCACAGCCACGGCGGGTCGCGCGGGTCGACGCCCTGGCCCTCGACCTCGCAGTTCATCCGCAGCAGCACCGCGCAACCGGGGACGGCGTCCGACAGCCCGAAGCAGACCGCATCGCCGGGGGCCGGGGTCTCGGCGAACGCCGCGGGACCGCCGCCGACGAGCAGTTCGTCGGTGCGGTCGACCGGTGGCAAGCCGGTGTCGGACGTGGTGGTCGCCAGGTGCTCGAGCGAGCACGGCACGATGGTCAGCGTGCGCTCCACGGTGAACACGACGGGGTCCTCGACCTCGTTGCGCACGCTCGCGACCTGCTTGCCGGCCGCGACGACCACCGGGACGTCCCGGGCGGCCGAAAGCCAGAACGTCACGTCGGTCCGCGCCGCGGCGGGCGGGAACAGGCGGACCCCGATCAGGTCGAGGAAGCGCAGGTAGTGCAGGCCCGGCACCCGGTTGAGCCGGTAGAGCAGCTGGTCGACCATCTGCGCGAACGTCTCGATCAGCGTGACGCCGGGGTCGGAGACGTTGTGGTCGGTCCACTCCGGGCAGTTGCGCTGGACGTAGATCTTGGCTTCGTCGACCAGGTCCTGGAACCCCCGGTCGTCGAGGTTCGGCATGGGCAGCGTCATCACGCACCGTCCTCGACGGACTCGTGCGGCGGGATCACGTAGAAGGGGAAGACCAGGTTGCGCGGGTCGTTGGTGCCGCGCAGGCGGTAGCGGATGTCGATCAGCAGGGTCCCCCGGTCGGCCTCGGCGAAGCCGACGACGACGTCGTCGAGGGTGATCCGCGGTTCCCAGCGTTCCAGCGCGGTCCGGACCTCGTAGGCGATCTGCCCGGCGGTCGCCGCGTCGGCGGGCGCGAACACGAGGTCGTGCACCGCGCAGCCGAATTCGGGGCGCATCGGACGCTCGCCCGGCGAGGTCGCCAGGATCAGCCGGATGCTCTCGACGACCTCGCGCTCGCCGCCGACCAGCGCGATCGAGCCGGTCGCGTCGGTGTGCAGCGGGAACGCCAGTCCCCGGCCGAGGAAGTCTTTCCCGGTCGCAGTCACGTCAGCCTCCGATCAAGACGGTCGGGCAGCCCATGACGATCGGCGCGCCGCAGGTGGCCAGGTCGCCCATCCGGGCCGCCGGCAGGCCGCCGATCAGCACCGTCGGGCAACCCGGCGGCGCGATCGGCGTCGGCGGGTGCACCGCGGGCGGCGGGAACGAGCACGTGTGCAGGGTGCCGACGTTCGCGGCGGGCATCCCGCCGATCAGCACGGTCGGCACACCCGGCCCGGCGATGACGCCCGGGTGCCCGGTCGGGTCGCCGACCCTCGCGGCTGGTGGCATGGACACTCCCCGTCAGTTGATCTTGACCACGCTGCCGCGCACGGTGACGACACCGCTCGCGGTCAGCTCCGTCTGGCCCTGGCCGGCGACCGAAACGCTGGCGCCCTCGACCTTCACGCCCGAGGTGCCGTTCAGCTTCAGCTGGGTGGCCGCCTCGATGGTGGCGTCGGTCTGGGACTTCACCGACACCTTCTGGCCCTTGAGCTCCAGTGGCCCGCTCCCGGCGTCGATGCTCACGCCGTTGCGCGCCTTGACCGTGACGCTCTTGCCGCTGGTCACCTCGATGACCTGGTTCTTCTGGTCGATCTTGACCACGAACTTCGCGTCCCCGGAGGACAGGATGATCCCGTCGTCCTCGGCGAACTCCAGCTTGTGCCCCTTCCGCGAGACGAATCCGCGGAGGGCGGCTTCGCCGCTGTTGCCGTCGACGATCGCCTTGGTGAACTTCGACGGCACCGCGTCCTTGGCGTTGTACAGCCCGCCGAGCACGTAGGGCGCTTCGAAGTCGCCGTGTTCGAAGCCCACCAGAACCTCGTCGCCCACCTCGGGCAGCACCATCGCGCCCCGGTCCTTGCCCGCGCCGGCCTGGACGGTGCGCGCCCAGGTGCTGGAGAAGTCCTTGTCCAGCCAGGGAAACGTGAGCTTGACGCGACCGAGCTTGGCCGGGTCCTTGAGGTCGGTCACCTGCGCGGGCACGACACCCGGCCACGACGAGTGCTTCGCCCCGCCGGCGACCAGGCCGTAGAGCGAGCGTTCCTGGCGCCCGGACACGGTGAACTCGGTGGTGTAGCCGACTTCGGCGTTGAACGAGTGCCGCGTGCTGGTCAGCGTGTACTTGCCCGAGAAGGGTGCGCCGACACCGGTGAGCGTGACGGGGGTGCCCGCGCGCAGCTTCGGGTTGCCCTTCGCGACGCCGTCGAGTTCGGTACAGGCGCTGCCGAACCTGTCGGCCAGTGCCTTCGCGGTCGCGTCCGCCTCGCCCTGGGCGCGCCGGGGTGAGGCGGCGTCGAGGAAGGGCGGGCTCGCGAACTTCCCGGCCAGTGCCACCGGGTCCACCCCCGGCACGTCCGTGCCCGCGTTCTTCGGGGTCGCGGTGGCGGTGATCGCCTGCTTGTTCTCGTAGTCCCAGCCGTTGACCCGCACCTCGGGGACCTGCTCGGCCGCGGTGACACTGGCGCGCAGGCTGACCAGCGTCCCGTGGGCCTCGAGGACGAGCGGATCGGCGGTCGCCTTCGTGGTGGTCGAGGGCGCGCCGGAGGGCTTCTCCGGGAGTTCGAAGTTCAGCTTCCCGTCGCGGACGGCGATCTGCGCGCCCACCACGTCGGCCAGCCGCGACAGGAATTCCCAGTCGCTGACGTTGTCCTGGCTGAGCTGGGTGTGCGGGCGGCCGCCGAAGCCCTTGACGTTGTCGATCTTCCCGGCCGGGATGTTCGCGCGCTGGGCGATCTTGCGCACGACGTCCGCGATCGTCATGTCCGGGTACGCCGCGACCCGGCGGCCGCGGAACAGCCGGTGCGCGTGGTCGTACCCGCGGACCTCGGTGAAGGTGCCGTGCGAGTCCAGGTCGATCGCGACCGCGGTGACCTCGCCCGACAGCAGGTCCTGCGGGCCTTCGGGGTCGGACGTCTGGACCTTCAGCTTGATCTTCGCCCCGACCTCGAACTTGCCCTTGTCCAGCACGACGTACCCGGCGTCGCGGAAGCGCAGCACGAAGGTGTCCGGCAGGTTCCGGCTGTCGTCGACGTAGGCGTAGCTGAGCATCACTTTGACGTCGTCGGGCAGCGGAGTGCCTTCGACCTCGACGACGAGGGTGTTCGTGAAGGTCTCGTTAGCCATTGAGCTCCTCCAGCGCGGGCACGAAGAGCCGGGTGCCGGGCCGCAGCCGCATCGGGTCGTCGATGTCGTTGGCGGCGGCGATCTCGCGCCACTTGCCGGCATCGCCGTAGGCGCGGAACGCCACCGACGCCAGCGAATCCCCGGCGACGAACAAGTGCGTGTCCCGCGCGGCGAGCGCCCCGGACGTCGGGTTCTGGCCGCCCAGCTCCCCCGAGATCTCCTCCAGGTTCACCGTGCAGACCGCGCGCACCGGCGTGCCCGACGGCGTGAAGAGGGTGTACTTGGCGGTGACGCTGGCGACGTAGGCGGGGAAGCCGGTCATCCCGCCCCACTTGAAGATCACCCACGGCGGCGAGGGTTTGCGGTGCTGGCGGCTGTCCTCGGTGGCCACGCAGCAAGTGAACAGCTGCTCGACCTTCTTGACGACGGCGTCGTCCATCTTGTCGGTGGCGTCGAGGAACATCTCCAGCGCGAGCTTGGCCGGGTCGGAGCCCTTGAACTGCGGCGGCGCGCTCTTCTTGGCGTTGGGCTGGGCGTCGCGGCCCCACTTCGCGTTCTTGCTGAGCGAGAGTTCCTTGGGGTTGAACTGGAACTTGATGTCGAACAGCTTCTCGCCGGGCGGCTGGCCGGTCCCGCCGGACTGCGGCGGCTTCCGGACTTCCAGCAGCGCGCGCTGCAGGTTGTTCGGCGCCGGTTCCCCGGAGCCGTAGGCGGCCGGTGGCTGGGAGCCGGCCGAGGTGAAGGTGACGGGAGAGGACACGGCTAACCCCGCTTCGCCGGGCTGAGGAAGCCGTGGTGGGCCAGTTCGAGGGTCTCGGTGGCGACCTTGGGCGAGTCGGGCGAGAGCTGCGGTCCGCTCCAGCGCACCGGGACGACGCCTTCCAGGGCCCAGCTGGCGATCACGGTGCCTTCGAGGGTGCGGGCCTCGATCGTGGCGGTCTTGCGCTCGACCCCGCCGGCCAGGCTGGCGAACCACTTCGTGATCTGCGAGCTGGCCGCGGTGACCGGGCGGGAGAGCTTGATGTTCGAGTACTTGATCCGGGTCGGCAGCTGCCAGACCATGCCGTTGTTGCCGCCCTCTTCCCGCTGTTCCATCACGAACTCGCAGCCGAGCCCGTCGCAGCTGGAGAACGCGCCGAGGTTCCCGAGGTTCTTGTCGTCGAGCTTGACGACGTAGCACACGGCGACGGCCTCTTCGGTGTCCGGCATCGGCATCTCCTTCAGTGCGGGCGGTCGGTGAGCGCGCCCCGGCGCTCACGGTCGAGACGGAGTTCGGTCTTCAGCCGCCGCAGCAGCGGATCGAACAGTTTCTTGACGAGCTCCTCGGTTTCCGTCGGCGCCGCGGCGGCCGGCGGAGCGGCAGCGGGCGTGGGCGCGGGTTCGGGCGCCGCCTCCGGCTCGCGCTGGATGATCGGGGGGACGCTCGGCGCGGGGGTGCCGCCGTGGGGGAAGTCCGTTGTGGATGGCCGGCTGTGTTCGGCGATCCTCGCGACCGGCAATGGCAGCGGGGCTTCTGGCGCCTCCACCGTCCGGAACAACGCCAGGGTCGGTGGCGCGTTTTCGCCGGAGCGCACCGGGCTTTCCGGCCATGGGACCGGGGTATCGAGGGTTCGCGCCACCGGAAGCGGCATCTCGGCGGCGCGCGCGACCGGGGCCACTGCGCCTTCGACGGTCCGAGCCACCGGAGGTGCCGGGGTTTCGGTCGCTCGTGCTGCCGACAGCGGTGAGGGTCTCAAGCCTTCCACGGCTCGTGCCACGGGGAGTGCTGAGGTTTCGATCGCCCGCGTCACCGGAAGGGGTGGCGTCGCCGGGCCGGTCAAGCCTTCGATCGCTCGTGCGACCGGGAGTGGAGCACCCTGCGCCGCCGCTCCTGCCGCCGGGGCAGGCGAATCCTCGACCGCCCGGGCGACCGGCAGCAGCGAACCTTCGCCCGCCCGCACGACCGGAGCCGCCGAGTCGATGGTCCGTGTCACCGGGAGCGGTGGCTTGTCCAACGCTCGGAATACCGGAAGCGCCGCAGCCTCGGCCGATCGCGTCACGGCGAGCGTGGGGAGTTCGGTCGCCCGAGCCATCGGGAGAGCCGGGGTCTCGGCCGCCCGCAGCACCGGGAGCCGTGGCTCCTGCGCCACTCCCGTCACGGGGAGAGCCGGGGTATCGGCCGCCCGGATCACCGGAAGGGGCGGTTCCTGGGCTGCTCCCGCTACCGGAGGCGGTGTGTCCTCGATCACCCGGGCCACCAGTAGCGCCGGTGTCTCGACCGCTCGTAGCACCGGAAGCAGCGGCTCCGACGCTGCCGTCACCGGAAGTGCCGGAGCGTCGGCCCCCTGAGTCACCGGAAGCGGTCGTTCCGCGGCCGCCGGGGTCACCGGGAGTGCCGGATTTTCGACCGCCCGTAGCACCGGAAGTGGCGGCGCTTGCACGGCTGCCGGAGTCTCGATCGGTCGCGTCGCCGGAAGCGGTGTTGCCTGCGCTGCTGCTCGCGTCCCCGGACCGGCCGGAGTCTCGATCGCCCGTGCCACCGGGAGAAGAGCACCCTCTCCCGATCCCGCCACCGAGGCAGGCGAGTCCGCGACCGCCCGCACGACCGGAGCCGTCGAGTCCCCGATGGCCGGTGCCAGCGGAGGTGCCGGCGTCTCGACGGCTCGTGCCACCGGCAAGGAGGGTGCCGGTGGCGGGGAAACGCTCGTCGAGCCGCCCGGTGTCCCGGGCGGCTCCGTGGTCCCGGACCGGATCTCCGGGGTGTCGAGCGGGCGGAAGGTGTTGACCGGCGACGACCGGCCCGGCGGAGCATCGAGAGTCCGCGAAACCGGCAACCCGGGGACCGGCGGCCGGGGTGGCGCCGCTGTGTCGCCAAGACGTTCCACCGAAGGGCTCGACAGCGGCGCGGATGGCGCCGGCACGCCGTCCGCGAGGCGCGACACCGGGAGTGGCGGTTCGGCAGCCCCCTCGGCCGGGAGCACCGGGGTCTCGATGTGCCCGGTTTTCAACGCCGCGGCCGGCGGCGGAACCGTCCCGGAGTCCGGCAGGAGCGGCGCTCCGAGTCCCAGCCGTCGTGGTGCCGCCTGCTCGGTCCGCTGGACGACCGGCAGCACGGGCCGCGCCGGTTCCGGCACCACCGGATCGGGCGCGGCGACCTCGGCCGCAGCATCCACAGAGGACGGTTCCGCGATCGCCTGGACGGTCCGCACCGGCGGGACGCCCGCGGCATCGGCGAACGTCAGCGGCCGCACGACCTCGGGCGACTCGACGACCGGCAGCACCAGCGGCGGGCCCGCCGGCTCCGCGGCCGGAACCGGTGCCTCCGGAACAGCGATCTCCGGCGAGATCTCGCGCTGCACCGGGGCTGCCCACAGCCGTGACAGCCCGCTTCGGTTGCGGGTCGCCCGCTGCACCACGGGCATCGCCGGCGCGGGCGTCTCGACGGTCCGGGGCTCGGCGAGGTCGCCGATGACGCCGGCGGGTTCCTCGGGCCCGACCCGGTGGCCGAGCGGCTCGAGGTAGCCCGGGCTCTGCCAGGACGTCAGCGAAGAGCCGAACCGCTGCACCGGGTTGACCAGCGGGTGCTCGGCGACGACACGCTGGATCGGCGGCACGCTCCGCCACTCCGCGCGCGTCACCGGCAGCGCGGCCGGTGCCGGCGCGGGCGGCGGGCCCGTCTCCTTCCTGCTCCACCACATTCCAGCGTCACCGTCCCTGGCTCATCCGGGTGTTGATCCGGGCGATCTCGGCGACGTAGGTCAACCGGTCGGGGTGTTCGAGGTCGAGGATGTCGTCGAGGGACCAGTGCAGGTGGTAGGCGACGTACGCGACTTCCTCGTGCAGCCGGTCGGCCGCGTACGTCACGATTCCCCCAGGCGGCCACCGGCGACGTCGACGACGAAGCCGTGGCCGCACTCGGGGCAGGAGACGCCCGCCCTCGTGTGGCCCTCGCTGTTGACCCGGCGGTACATGTCCTGCAGGAACGCCAGGTCGGAGGCGAACAGGTTCTCGATGACGCCGGCGTGCACGTCGGTGATGTCGCCGATCCGGGTGATCACCCGGGCCAGCAGCACCACCGTGAGGAACGCCGAGTTCTCGCGCACCCGGTCGTCCCGCAGCGGGATCAGCTCGTCCCGCGCGGTGGCCAGGCGCATCACCCCGGAGTGGTGCACCTGGCCCTCGTCGTCGACGTACCCGCGCGGGAGCTCGAACGCGAACTCCGTCCGCAGCTTCGGCCGTTCCGCCCGCGGCTCTCCCGCCACCACGGAGGCGGGGGTCTCCTCGACCGGCGCCGACGCCATCACCCTGCGCATCGGTTCACTCGACTTCCATCTGCTCGTAGGTGATCACGAGCTTCTCGGTGAGCACGCTCGTGTCGCCGGCCTTGAGCGAACCGATCTCCAGGCTCTTCGGCCAGGCGTTGGTGAGCTTGTAGCGCTTGAGCGCGGTGCCCTCGTAGTCGAAGACGATGATGGCGCCACCCTTGCGCGCCGTCGCCATCTTGCCGAAGTGCGCGTCCTTGACCCATTTCTCGAAGCTGTTGTCCTCGGTCAGGCCGCGGGTCAGCGTGACCTCGCCCGCTTTGGGCCGGCCGGGCAGCTTTTTGATGACGTACTTGCCGTCGGCGGTGTTCTGCTTGAGCTCGATGACGTCCTGCTCCATCTTGAGGCCGGAGACCTCGGAGATCTGCTTGATCTGGACGCCGTCGATCTCGAGCCCGAAGGAGTGGCCTACCGCCTTGTCAAGATCGGGAAGTGCCATTGCGAAGCCCTTTCATCACTCGTTGACGAGGCTGGTGCCGCCGGACATTTGGGCCAGCCGGAAGATCACGAACTCCGCCGGTTTCACCGGGGCGATGCCGACTTCGCAGATGACCTGACCGAGGTCGATCCCTTCGGCCGGGTTGGTCTCCCGGTCGCACTTGACGAAGAAGGCCTCGTCGGGGGTGAGTCCGAACAACGCGCCCTTGCGCCACTCCATCACCAGGAACGCGCTGATCGTGCGCCGGATCCGCGCCCACAGCGCGTCGTCGTTCGGCTCGAACACGACCCACTGCGTGCCGCCGAGGATCGACTCCTCGAGGTAGTTGAACAGCCGCCGGACGTTCAGGTAGCGCCACGCCGGGTCGCTCGAGAGCGTCCGCGCACCCCAGACCCGGATGCCCTTCCCGGAGAACGACCGGACGCAGTTGACGCCGATGGGGTTGAGCAGCTCCTGCTCCGCCTTGGTCAGGTGCGTCTCGAGCGCGAGCGCGCCGCGGACGACCTCGTTGGCCGGCGCCTTGTGGACGCCGCGGGTGGCGTCGGTGCGGGCCCACACGCCGGCCATGTAGCCGCTGGGCGGGAGGTACACGTTGGTTCCCGTGGCGGGGTCGAGCACCTGGACCCAGGGGTAGTAGAGCGCGGCGTACTTCGAGTCGTACCCGGCCGCGTCCATCCGCCAGCTGCGGACTTCCTGTGGGTTGAGCGCCGGTGGCGGGTCGATGATCGCCATCCGGTCGCCCATCAGCTCGCAGTGCGCGATCATCGCGAGTTGCACGGCCTTGACCGTGTCGAGGTCGACGAGGTCGCGCTGGTAGGCGGCCATCAGGTCCGGCGCCGCGACCATGGTGATCTCGTCGATCGCCTCCAGGCCGCCGAACCCGGTGCGGTCGGCGACGTCGCCGACGTAGTCGTCGGCCGCGACCCGGCGCGGGACCGGCGGTGCCTGCGGCGGCTCGGTGAGCACGGCGGCGCCCTTGTCCGGCTTGGTGACCGCGCCGCCGGTGGCGAGCTCTTCGATGGTGATGAAGCTGGACTTCTCCCGCACCGCCGTGACGACGTTCTCCTTGGTGCGCTTGGTGGTCACGTTGTGCGTCTCGACGACCTTGCCGTCCTGCTTGACGAGCAGGGTGAACCGGTCTTCGGCGGGGTTGTCGCCGCTCGGTTCGGCCACCTCGATGGTGATCTCCCCGGCCTGCTTGCCCTCCGGCAGCTCTTTCGCGACGAAGCGGTAGCCGCCGAGCACGGCCTGGCGGGCGGTGATCTGCTTCGGCGCGGCGCCGTTGTCCTGGGCGCGCGACCCGCCGATGCGGACGATGTAGCAGTTGCTGCCGCCGTTGAGGAAGAAGCCGTAGACCGACTGGGCCAGGTAGCAGTCCTCGAGGAAGTCGCCGAAGGTCTGGGTGAACTGGCCCCAGTTCGACACCAGCGTCGGGGTGTTGAAGGGACCGTCCGCGGCGAAGCCGACGAAGGCGGCGACGGCGGTACCCACGCCCTCGATCGGCCGTGCGCCCGCCTCGATCTCCTCGACGTACACCCCCGGCGTGAGATAGGTGGGCATGCGTGCCTCCCTTGTCGACGCACAAGTCTTGTCCCCGGCGATGCTGCTGCCGGCGGGTTCTGCGCGGAACGGCCGTGCGGCTAGGCCCGCGGGAACCGATCTCTGCCCTTAAAGGCAACTGCCCGTTCGGGCAGTCGTGCCCGCCCGTCCGGTCGTTGGCAACCGGCCCGGCGCGGCCCAAAGTGAAGCCATGCCAACGGGGCGGGACAAAGCGCCACGGGAACCGTCCGCGCAACCCGCGCGGCCGGCGCGACCCGCGCGCCGGCCGGCTCCGCCTGCGCTGTTGGGCCTGCAGGCCTCGGCGGGCAATGCGGCGGTGTCGGGACTGGTCGCGCTGCAGCGGCAGGGCTGTCCCGCTCCCCCGGTCGCGCCGCCCGGCGTGACTCCGGCGACCGACCCGAAGTTCCGGTCGCTGAAGCAGGACGTCGGCGCGCAGGCGAGGTCGGCGAAGGCGCATCCACCCGCCGGTGCGGAGGTCAAGAAGGCCCAGGACGCCGCGGTGGCGCCCGCCGACGACAAGGACGCCCAGGCCAAGGCCGCCCAGGCGGACAAGATGGCGGCGGCGAAACCGGCGGGCTTCGACAAGGCGGCCTTCATCGCCGCGGTGAACGCCGCGATCGCCAAGCAGGCTCCGAAGAACCTCGACGAGGCCGACAAGTTCGCCGGCTCGGGAAAAGCCGACCAGGTCAAGACCGAGGTGCTGGGCAAGGTCACCAGCGGCAAGGACGCCTCGGCCAAGGACGTCACCGACCGGACGAAGGAGCCACCGGACCCCAGCCGGGCGGTGGAGAAGCCGGTCACGCCGCTGCCGGAAGCCCCGGCCCCGCCCGCACTGGCTCCGCCGGACGCGCGCAAGGCCACGCCGGACAAGGCGCCGCCCGAGCAGACCGATCTGCGCGCCGACCAGTGCGAGACCCAGGGGGCGATGGCCGCGGCCGGCGTCACCGACCAGCAGCTGGCCGGGTCCAACGAGCCGGAGTTCACCGGCGCGCTGGCCGCGAAGCAGGAAGGCGAGCAGCACACGGCTTCGGCACCGGCTGCGGTCCGCGAGTCCGAAGCGGGGCAGCTGGCCGCCGTCACCGGCGCGGCGCAGGCGTCCGGGCAGGCCGCGATGGCGGGCATGACGGGGGCGCGTTCGTCCTCGGGTCGGAAGGGCCAGGCGGCGAAGTCGGCCACGAAGACCAAGGACGAGCAGGACCGCGCGCGGATCACCGGCGAGATCAAGGCGATCTTCGACGAAACCAAGACGAAGGTCGAGGGCGTGCTGGGCGCGCTCGACGACCAGGTGGCCAAGAAGTTCGAGGCCGGCGAGGCTGCGGCGAAGGCGGCGTTCACCGCCGATCACCAGGCCCGGATGAAGCGCTACAAGGACGAGCGCTACGACGGGATCACCGGCGCGGCGCGCTGGGCGTACGACCTCTTCGCCGACTTGCCCGCCGAAGCGAACAACCTCTTCCTCGAGGCCAAGAAGGTCTACGAGGCGAAGATGCAGGGCGTCATCGGCGACATCGCGGATTTCGTCGGCCAGAAGCTGGGTGAGGCGAAGCAGCTGATCACCGACGGCCGCGCCCGGGTCAAGCAGAAGGTCGATTCGCAGTCGCCGGCCCTGCGCAAGATCGCGGGCGAGGCGGCGAAGGAGTTCGGCAGCCAGTTCGACGACCTCGAGAAGTCCGTCGACGAGAAGCAGGATGCGCTGGTCGAGGACCTGGCCCAGAAGTACAGCGAGGCCCGCAACGCCGTCGACGAGGAGATCAAGGCCCTGCAGGCGGAGAACAAGGGCCTGTGGAGCAAGGCGAAGGAAGCCGTCGGCGGCGCGATCGAGACGATCCTGAAGCTGAAGGACATGCTGCTCGGCGTGCTTTCGCGGGCCGCGAACGCGGTCGGGTTGATCATCGCTAAGCCGATCGAGTTCCTCGGCAACCTGGTCAACGCCGTCAAGACCGGCGTGATGAACTTCGGCGCCAACATCGTCGAGCACCTCAAGAACGGCCTGAAGGGGTGGCTGCTGGGCAACCTGGCCAGCGCGGGCATCGAGATCCCGGAGTCGCTGGATGCGAAGGGCATCTTGAAGATGGTCATGTCGCTGCTGGGCCTGACCTGGGCGAGCGTGCGCGCGCGGATCCTGCGGTTCATCCCTGAGCCGGTGCTGGCCAAGCTGGAGCAGACCCTTGACGTGGTCAAGGTCCTGATCACCGAGGGCGTGCCGGGACTCTGGCGCTGGGTGGTCTCGAAATTGGGTGATCTGAAGGAGATGGTGCTCGGCCGGATCAAGGAATTCGTGATCGAGAAGATCGTCAAGGCGGGCATCACCTGGATCATTTCGATGCTCAACCCGGCGGCGGCGTTCATCAAGGCCTGCAAGGCGATCTACGACATCGTGATGTTCTTCGTGGACAAAGCAGCGCAGATCAAGGAGTTCGTGGACTCGGTTTTGGATTCGGTGGAGTCCATTGCCCGTGGTGGGGCCGGGGCGGTGGCCGGGTTGATCGAGCGGACGCTGGCAAAGGCGTTGCCGATGGTGTTGGGCTTCTTGGCGAGCTTGCTGGGGCTGGGTGGGATCTCGGAGAAGATCAAGTCGGTTTTGGAGAAGGTCCAGGCACCGGTGGGCAAGGTGATCGACTCGGTTGTGGGGACGATCGTCAAGGCGGGGAAGAAGATCTGGTCGAAGCTCAAGGGCGGCAAGAAGGACAAGGCCAAGGACGTCGACCCGAGTGACAAGGCCGGAGTCGCGCGGGCGGCGGCGCAGGATGCGCACAGCCGTCTCACTGCGGGCAACGTCGCTCCTTCCGCGGCGAAGGGTGTCCTCGGCTCGGTGCTCAACGTGTGGCGGCCGAAGGGGCTCCAGGAGCTCAAGCTGGTCCCGGACGGCGACCACCAGTTCAAGGTGCAGAGCAAGGTCAACCCGACCGACGAGCAGGGGCCGGTCGTCTTCCGGCCACCGCCGATCTCGGAGGTCTACCCCGGCGGCCCCACCGACGACCGGATGCTCACCGCCGACCAGGCGGCCGCGAAGCCTCCGCCCGAGGCTGACTACGGCCAGACCGTCGCGCGGGGCAGCTTCCTCTACGGCGGTCGTGGACACGTGGTCGGACCAGCGACCAGCGGCGCCGAACGCGGCACCCAGAAAGCCGCCGGTGTCAAGACCGGCGCGCACGCCGAGGAGATCGTCGTCGCGATGTTCAAGCAGATCTGGGTGGATGCCCTCAAGCGCCCCCGTGGTCTCGAAATCAAGATGGAAATCGACGTCAACCGCAGCAGCTGCCCGAATTGCGCCGCCTACATCGCGGGGTTCATCAAGGAGCTTCGGGACGCCGAATGCAAGGTCGAGGCGAAGATCTTCTTCTCCCGGATGTACAAGAGCACCAAGCCGCAGCGGATCCCGGCGACGACGGCGCTCACCCACGCCGACGTCATCGGCAAGTTCCTCAGTGCCGGCAAGCTCGTCAAGACCAAGGATGGCGGCCGCCACTGGGGCAGCAGCGTGCTCACCTCCGATCCCCGCAGGCGCGCCAACGGGTGGCACGAGATGCGGGGCGGTAAAGTCGACGGCGATCTTCAGAACGCCAAGGCCGCGATCGGTATCCTGCGCATGGCGGGCGTCAAGGTTTCGGCGCTGGGACTCGACAGAATGGATCCGAAGAGCGTCGAGGAGATGCGGCCGTCGGAGAAGGCCGACGCGGGGAAGAGTGCCCGTGAAGTGACCGAAGCGGTCGAGCAGGTCGACAAGGTGCTGGGGCTCGCGAAAACAGGATGAGGACCATGGGTGTGTTGGCGCGGTGGCTCACCGAGTACTGGGAGCGGGGACACGAAGAAGTCGCCCTTTCCCAATGGGCGGTCACCGCACGGTACGCGCCGGAAAAGGCCGATCGCTACCTCGTGGACTTGAAGGCCGTGCTCGCCGAGGCGGACCCCGGAAAGCTGACCGAGGTCCTGGCGGATTTCGGCATCGACCTCGACGAGACCGGAGACAAAAGCTATGCGGCATGGCTGACCAGGGTCCTCGAAGAGTTCACCCAGGTGCTCGCCGACCGTCGTCCGTGACCGGTCCTGCCCCGCAATCGCCGCGGGCTCAGGAAGCCTCTTCTTCAGCCTCTTCCTCACGCTGCACGTAGGTCTGTGCCATCTTCTCCTCTTCGCCTTCTTCAGCCTCGGGAGCTTCCTCGCGCTGAACAGCCGCAGAGTCCTCGGAAGAGGCCGCGTGGCCGCCATCCTCACAACGCTGAACGCCGGCGGTCGGAGCGGGCGCCGACATCAGCCGGTCCGCGTTCATCACGGCCTCGCGCTCGAAGCGGTCCGAAGGATCGGACACCTTCACCCCGCCCCCGGTGTCCGTGCCGTCCACCGGCCCACTGCGCTGCTGGACCACATGGGTCAGCTCATGCGCCAGCATGTGCTTCCCACCCTCGGAAGCCGGGTCGTACTTGTCGCGCTGGAAGACGATGTTCGAGCCCACCGTGTACGCCTGCGCGTTGACCGACTTCGCCGAGTCGTGCGCCGCCCCGTCCGTGTGGACCCGGACGTCGGAGAAATCCGCGCCGAAGCGGGTCTCCATGTCCGCGCGCGTCGAGGCCTCCAACGGCGCTCCCCCACCCGAACCGACGACGTCGTGGACCGGGGAGCGCTCCTCCTCGACCAGCGAAGATGTTCCCGCGTTGCCCACCGCGCGCTGCAGGCCCAGCAGGCCCGCCGGGCCGAGGACGTCGGTGCGGCCGGCCGCCGCGGCGCGGCCCAGCAGGTCGTGGTCGTCCCGCTCGAGCCGGTCGCCGCGTGGTCGCAGGGTCGGTTCGAGGTCGTTGTCGTGACTGTGCCCGCGCATGTTCGCTCCCTCCACCGCCCGTAAAGCTTGCCCCGCCGGGCGGGTAAGCGCCAGACTGCGCTGCCCGTCCGCGCGGGCAGCAAAAACCGCCCGTTCGGGCAGCTCAGCCGTCCGTCACCATCGCCAGGTACGGCCCGAACTCCCGGTCGAGGCACAGCCGGCCCAGCTTGCGGTACTCCCGCGCGACCGCGCCGACCAGATCGCTCATCGTCACCGGGCGGCCCGCCTCGGCGGCCAGGTACGCGCCGGTGACCGCGGCCGAGCGGATGTGGCCGCCCGCCAGCTCGAAGGCCTCGGCGAGGAACCCGAGATCCAGGTCCGCTCCGCGCGGCATCCGGGCGCCGAGGCAGCGGTCCCACAGCCGGCGCCGGAGTTCGACGTCCGGCAACGGGAAGTCCACGATGACGTCGAGCCGCCGGGTGAAGGCCTCGTCGAGGTTCGCCCGCAGGTTGGTCGCCAGCACCGCGATCCCGTCGAACGTCTCCATCCGCTGCAGCAGGTACGCGCTTTCGATGTTGGCGTACCGGTCGTGCGCATCGCGGACCTCGGACCGCTTGCCGAAGATCGCGTCCGCCTCGTCGAACAGCAGGACGCCGTTGACCCCGGACGCCTCGGTGAAGATCCGCTCCAGGTTCTTCTCCGTCTCGCCGACGTACTTGTCGACCACGGTCGCCAGGTTCACGGTGTACAGGTCCAGCCCGAGGGAGGAGGCGATGACCTCGGCGGACATCGTCTTCCCGGTCCCCGAGTCCCCCGCGAAGAGCCCGGTCACCCCCCGCCCGCGCCCGCCGCCCGGGCGCATCCGCCACTCGTCGAGCACCTGGTCGCGGTAGCGCGCCCGCGCCGCCAGTTCGTCCAAAAGGGACAGCACGCCCGCCGGGAGCACCAGGTCGGGCCAGCCGACGGCCGGTTCGATCCGCCGCGCGAGCCGCTGCAGGCCGGCGGCGTTCTGGCTCCGCGCACCCGCACGGACGTGGGACGTCCGGACCAGCCCGTCGTCGGCCAGCGCGGTCACCGACGCGGCCTTCGCCGCGCGGGCGATCTGTCCCGGCCCCAGCACGAAGTGCGCGGTCGCCTCGCCCGGGTCGACGCCGGGAGCGAGGCGGCCGTCGAGCCGGCTGCGCCAGAGTTCCGCGCGGCTCGCCGCGGACAGCGGCAACGCATCGAGCTGCAACGGCGGCGTCGCGCTCCACCGCGGGTCCCAGGCCGCGGTGCCGTGCACCACCAGCGGGATCGCCGGGTGCGCGAGCTGTTCCAGCCGTGGGTCGTCCACCGGACCCAGCACGATCCCGGCGCCGCGCAGCAACGCTTCCCGCCGCAGCGACGGGGTGAGCTCGGGCTCGGCCTGCCAGCGCCCCGCGTCCACCACCAGCGCGGGGAACCCGGCCGCGGCCAGCGCGCCGACGCCGAGTTCCTCGGCGCCACCACCGGGTAGTTCCTTCAGGTAGACCAGCCCGGCCCGGCCGCTGATCGCGCGCGCCAGCCGGTCCCGGCCCGGGACTTCGACGAGCTCGGTGCCCAGGTGCGCACAGCCGGCGAGCTCGGGCGCGAGCCGGTCGTCGCCGAGCAGGTGGTTCACCACCCGGTCGGGGACGCGCAGCGTGCGCGAGAGGAACGGCCGTTCGTCCTCCCCCACGGTGAGCAGGCCGCAGGTGATCAGCGGGGAGTCGGCGTCGAGCCGGGCGCGGCCGGCGGCCGAGGCCTCGGGGATGCCGCACAGGCGCAGCGCCAGCCCGGCGCTCGCACGGCGGCGGGTCACGTCGTCGTTGAGGTAGCCGTAGAACTGCTCGAACCGGCTGTCCAGATCGGGCGCCAGCGCGACCAGCAGCAGTTCGACGTCGACGCCGGTGAGGCCCGCGCGTTCGGCGAGCGGGCGCAGCCTGCCGTCCGGGACGGAGCCGGTGAACGGGGCGAACGGTTCGCGGTGGCCTTCGAGCAACGCGTCGATCGCCTCGTTGGACAGGTACAGACCGCGGAACGGGTCGTCGGGGTTCGGGTCGGCCGCGCGACGGCTGTCGACCGCGTCGCGGATGCGCTGTTCGAGCCGGGCCAGCCGCTCGAACAGGTACTCCAGGCTCACCGGGGTTTCCGGTGCGTGCGGGCCATCGCGACCCGGCGCTGCCCTTCGACGGCCCCGGACGCGGACACGTGGTGCCCGATGAGCTCGCCGTCGCCGGTGTCGAGCTTGAGGCCTTCCTTGGCGGGCGGCCCGGCCGGGTAAACGCGTCCACTGTGGATCGGTGCGGAGACGACGACGTCCAGCGACGGCTTGAGCTCGCCACCCAGCGCGGTCCACACGTCGGCGAACGCGCGGTCCTCCGGCGGCGGCAGCGCGACGGTCATCGGCACCGGCAACCCCATCTCGACCAGCGACCCGGTGAGCACCTCGGCCGGCACGGCCTCGTAGCGCAACAGGCCGAGCAGCAGGTCCGAGAGCACGCGGTGCTCGTCCTCCGGGCGCTGGGTCCACGCGGTGACCAGGTAGGACAGCTTGACGTGCTTGGGCGGCAGGTGCCGCGCCGCGACCTCGCCGCGCTGGTCGTACTCGTTGAGCAGCCCGCGCGACCGGCGTCGCATGTCCTCGCGCACGTCATAGAGGTAGATGTTGACGGTGGGAGCGTTGCGCCGGGCCGCCCAGTCCTTGGTGGGGGCGTCGAAGGCGACGTCGACCTCGCTGCCGCGCAGCGCCTCGTCCTTCACCAGCCGCCGCAGCGCCTCGTCGACCTCGTGGATCACCGGCGGACCTCCTCGCACTGGCGGTGCCTCCACGATGATCCCGACGGCCCGGCCCGGCCAGCCACGCAGCGGCGAACCTTCGGGTACGCCCGGCTGCCCGTAAGGGCAGGGTCAGCCGAGGCGGGTGAAGACGAAGGAGGCGGTGCGGCCGCCGCCGGTCCAGCCGCCCTTGTACTGCGGAGGTTGTCCCGGGCCCGAGATGAGCTCTCCCCGGTAGGTCTGCTCGCCGTGGGCGTCGGAGTCCGTGGCGAAGAAGCTCGTGGGAGACGCTGCCGCGACGAAGTTGCCGCTCGCTGCGGGGCCGTCGGGGCCCCATTGGCCGCCGTAGCAGGGCGCCTTTTCGCCGCACCGGTCGTCGTCGAGCCGGTGCAAGGTGATCGTGTACGTGTCCGGCGGGTTCATGTAGACACCGACCGAATACCTCCGGACCAAGACGAGCCGCCACTTCCCGGTCAGGTCGGGACCGGCGGTGTGGCGGCGGTCCGTGCTGGTGGTGCCGTCAGCGGCCGCGGCGGGGCCCTGGCCGGGCCGGGCTCCCGGCGGCCGCGAGGACGGGGCTGTCGCACCGGCCGTGGGGGCCGGGGTGGCGCCGGCCGGAGGCGGCGCCGGCGGGGGTGGCGCCACGCTCGGCGAGGCTCCGGCGGCCGGCGGTTCGCTCGGGCGCCGGGGAGCGATCGGTGCCCCGAGCCCGGACGACGAGCTCGGCGCACCGGTGGCCGAGGCCGGTGCGCCGGCGGAAGCGGGCAACCCGAACAGCGCCCCCGCCAGGAGCAGGACGCCGGCGACGGCCTTGCGGAGCACGGCCGGGTGTTCCCGCGCGAGCGTGAGTGCCGTGTCGGTCGCGCTGTTCAGGACCGGAACCCGCAGGATCAGCTGCGAGACGGCTTCCGCACCCCGGCCGGGCACCGGCTCCGGCGCCGCCACGCGGGCGGTGGGCAGCGTGTCGCGCAGCTCGCGGGCCCGGTCGGCGAGCCGGCGGGCGCCGTGTTCGCGTGCCGAGTCGATCAGCGCGACCAGGAGCTCGGCGGCTTCCTCGGCCCGGTCACCGTCGGCCCGGCGGGCGGCCAGCGCGTAGGTGAAGTAGGCGGTATCGGTGCGGGAGCCGGCCCGCCGGGCCGCGCGGAGCCCGAGCCCCAGTACCTCGTCGCCGCGGTTCCACCACGGGGTTGGCAGGAGCCTCACCGACACGACGCGCGCGAGTGCCACGGCGTCCCAGTGCCGGTCGTCGCCCAGCAGCCGGCGCAGCGTGCGTTCGATGACGCCGAGCTCCGCCGCGATGCGTTCGGCGTCGGTCTCCGCGTGGGCCCAGGAGGTGATGCGGTCGAACAGCTGCCACGGCGCCGGTGGGGGCACCACATCGGCGACGTCCGGGCCCACCCGGTACCGGCCCGATTCGCACTCGATCAACCGGGCGTCTTCGAGTTTGCGCAGATCGGCGGGGTTTCCGCGGCCGATCGTGGCCAGCAGTTCCTCGCCCCAGGACGCGTCGGGGAAGATCAGCAATTCCTTCAGCGCCGTCACGGCGGGCTCACCGATCTTCGAAAGCGCGCGGTCGACGACCATGGCGTAGACGTCCGGATCCGCCACCTCGGACGCGCTGCCCTGGACGCCGGCGGTTCGCAGCGCGGCGGCGAACCGCCCCAGTTTGCCGGGGTTGCCGCCACAGCTGTCGTGAACGCGCTCGGCCCGGCGTTTTTCCGCGTCCGATAGTGACGTTCCGAGCTCGTTTTCCCACAACCGAAGCCCGTCCGCGAAGCTCAGCCCGCCCAGCGGAAGCGATTTGACGGACGGGGAGGAATCGGTACGCCGGGCAGCGATGACGAACACGCTGCCCGGCATCGCGTCGAGTACCTGCTGAATTCCTTCGGCCGGCCACTCTACGCCGTCCAGGACCACCAGGGCGCAAATGCGGCTGAGCAGGCGCCGGGGAGACACCGGAGCCTGCGGCTCGACGTCGTAGCACTCCAGCGTCAGCTCGTGCAGCACGTCGTCAGGGGTCATGCCGGGGACGAGCAGCTGCCGCAAGACGCCTTCACAGCCGGGGACCGTGTCGGCGGACAGCACCCCGGCGCTGGTCGCGTGCTGCAGCAGCAGGGTCTTTCCGATCCCCGCCGGGCCGCCGATCAGCACGTGCCGCCCGGCGGACAGCTGCGTGCGCAGTTCCGCCAGTTCGCGGCTTCGCCCCAGGCACGCGGATCGCTGCACCCACGGCAACGACGGGGGCAGGGTTCGCCGCCGAACAGCTCCGGAAGTCCTCCGGCGCTCGTCGACGGCGTCGAGCAACCGCTCCAGTGCCGGCTCGTCCGGGCCGTTCACCAGCGAGTTGATGTAAACGTGGCCGGCCTGTACCGAGGTGCCGCGATTGACGCCGATGACGTTCACGATCTTTTCGCGATCGAATGCGGTCGAGTCGCCGGTCCCGGTGGACTCCACTTCGGACGCCCCTGTTCCTCTGTCAAAACGAGAGGAGCAGAGTAGCGCAATTCCCGAAAGGCTCGGCCGCGGCCCGGCATTGTCAATCTTTTGTCCAGCCGATCAGCAGAGCCGGGCGACGAGCGGACCCGGCAGGCCGGGTTCGGCGCCGTCCATCGCGCCGGCTGTCCACAAAGTCCCCGCCACCGCGGTGAGGCCATACAGCGTCGCGCCCGTCCCCTCGGGAACCGGCGCCCGGCGCCAGTCGCCGTCGGGGCCGCGGCGCAGCGCGTACGCGTGGGGCTTGGCCGCCTCGTCGTACTGGTAGCCCACCGCCCACGCCTCGCGGCCCACGGTCGTCACCGCGTTGAGCTGTCCCTGCTCGTCGGGGGTGCCTTCGAGAACCGCGCCGCGGGAGTCGACGCGGAACACCAGGGGTTTGCGGTTCATGGCGCCACCGACGGTCGACGAGCCCACCGCCCAGACCTGCCCGTGGGACACCGTCACGGCGTTGAGCCGGGCCAGTCCCCGGTCGGTGGTGGCGGGCAGGGCGACCCTCGACCAGGCGATCCCGTCCCAGCGCAGCAGCAGCGGTTCGGCGAGCCCGGAGTCACCGGCGGCGAACCCCACGGCCCACACGGCGCCCGGCCCGTCGGCGGCGACGGCGGACAGCGCGGCGTCGCCCAGGCCGGCCGGCAGCGGTACCCGGGTCCAGCGGACGCCGTCCCAGTGCTGGGCCACCGGGTCCGTGTGATCGGCGTAGGCGGCGGAGCCGACGGCCCACGCGTCGGTGGCGCTGACGGCCGTCACCCCGAACAGGGTCTGGTCGGCGTCGGCCACGTCGTCCGCGGGCACGCGGGACCAGGTGAGGCCGTTCCCCTGTTCGATCAGCGACCGATGACGGCCGCCGCGCTGTTCCCACGCGTCCCCCACCGCCCAGACCCGGCCCCCAGCGGCGGCGATCGCCTGGAACCGGCCGACGACGTCCGCGCCGAGCGGCGGGGTCGGTACCGCCGACCACTTCGTGCCGTTCCAGTGCTGCACCTGCGGTGCGAAGGTGATCGCGGGCCTGCCGTCGACGACCTCCTGCCGGATGCCGAATCCCGCGGCCCACACGTCGTGGGCGGACGGCGCGGTCATGGCCACCAGGTTGGCCGGGCCGGACTGCACCGGCACGGCTTCCCAGCCGGCCGGGCTCGTCGACACCACCGCCGCGGTCAGGGCCGCGGCCACGCTGCGGATGATCACTGCCGGTCCCCCGCTTTCCGGACGATCTTCTGGTCGGCCGTGGCGGCGTAGACGGCGGTGCCCGCGGGAACGCCGTCGACGGCGGCCACGGCCACGATGCGGAACCCGAGCATGCGCGAGCTGACCGGGTCGATGACGAGTTCGGTGCGCTTGCCGTCACCGGTGTGGGCGATCGCCACCCCGGTCCGGCCGGCGAGACCGACCTGACCCGGCACGCGCTCGACACCGGGGACCGTGGCGAGCACCTGGTACAACGCGGCTCGCAGCGGGGGCGGCAGCAGCGCGTCGGCCGTGGTGGCCAGTGCGGCCACCCGCTTGAAGATCAGCCTGCTCTCCCCGTTCGCCTCGGCCTGCAGCACCGCCTTCAACCGCTCCGGATCGGTCGGCAGCGAGGCCAGGTAGGCGGGCGTGGGATTGGCCAGACCGGGTTTCGCCGGTGTGTCGGGCGTGTTCTTGGGGTTGGTGCCCGGGGTGTCGGTGAACGTGGTGACCTTCGTGTAGTCGGTCTTCCCGCGGTGCGGCGAATCTATTCCACGGGCGATCCGGTAAGGGGGTCCGGTGCCGGGACGAAGGGCCGCCGGCCCCGGCGACTTCACCGAACCGCCGCCGACCAGCGGCCGGCCGCGGCAGGGCGAAACAGCTCAGGCACCGGCCTCCGCGGCGGGCGCCTGAGCCGGTCGAGGTGAAGTCCGAAAGCCCGCCGCGGCCCCGGACGCACCCTGCTCAGCGGTGGTCAGCAGTGCGGCATCACGTCGTCGAAGGAGGCGCAGTTGTCCTGGTACCAGGGGCTCGACTGCCACTGCTCGGCCGTCAGGACCCGGGAGGTGTCGCCCGCCACGAACTTCCAGGGCCCGTAGTAGGCGTTGCTGAACCAGTAGTTGCCCTGGTCGTGGGTGATGGCGTCCTGGACGAGCGTGGCCTTGTACGGGGACCAGGACGGGTACGTGCCGTAGTTGGACAGCACCGCCATCTTGCCGCAGAGGCCGCTCGTGCAGCCGATGCGGGCCGGGTCGAAGCGGAACGTGTTGTCGTGCACCTCGACCAGCTGGGTCTTCCAGCGGCAGTCGTCGTAGAGCGGCGGCGAGGTGATCCCCGGTGCCGAGCACTGCGTGCGGTCGGCGACGAGCTTGGTGCAGGTGTTGATCGAGGTGTTGGCCGGGCTGTTGCAGAACCGGTCGGCGTTCTCCCAGGCGGTGATGCCGGACCAGTTGTCCTCGAAGGTGTTGTCGTAGATGTCGATCAGGTGGGTCCGCGCCGGCACCCGCGGCTCGCCGCCCGACTCGGACAGGTACACGCTGGCCACCGGGAAGTTGTCGCCGCGGTCGGACCGGTACTTGCCGGCGACCAGGCTGTTGCGGCGCAGGACGTTGTCGCGGAAGACCAGGTTGTAGCTGATCTCGTAGAACAGCGCCTCGGCGTCGTTGTCCTCGATGAGGTTGTTCTCGATCAGGAAGTCGTTGTTGTCGGTGTCGGCCCAGAGCCCGGCGCCGTGGTTGTGGTGGATCCAGTTCCCGCGGACGTCGGCCTTGTCGACCACCCAGAACTTGACCCCGCCGCTGCACCCGCAGCCGGGGTTGCGCGTTTCCCAGTCGTCGGTGTTGTTGCCGGAAATTTCGTTGCCTTCGATGATCAGTGCCGTGATCGTGCCGTCGGACCGGTAGGCGTTCATGCCGTACTGCCCGTTGTTGCGCAGGCAGCTGTGCCGCACCTCCTGGCGGGCGCCGGCCATGATTCCCGCGCCTTTGTTGTTCTGCACGGTGGCGTTTTCGATGATCCAGTGCTCGCCGGAATCGTGGTTCACCACGCCCTGGTCCTGCGGGGCGGCGAAGTTCTGGATCGTCAGCCCGCGGATGACGACGTCCTTCGCCTGCTGGGTGAAGGCCGCCCGGTTGACGCCCTGCCCGTCGAGCACCGCACCGGGGGCGCCGAGGTAGACGTCGCCGTCCTTCGGGATCACCTGCCCGAAGGGATCCAGTGCCAGCGTGTGCGTGCCGGGTGGCAGCCAGAACGTCGTGTTTGGTGGCGATTCCTGCGACTTGTGGTAAAGGTCGCCGGGCACCGTGGCGTCGATCGTGACGGCGCCCGCGGGGGCGGTGGCGTTGGCGGCCGGCTGGTGATCGCACACCGGTCCGGGCGTCCCCGCGGCCGCGGCCACCGCCGGGCCGAGCGGCACCACGAACGCGGCCAGCAGAACGACGGCCATAATGGATCTCATCGGCGACATGCCGTGAACCTACGCAATTGAGCGCGAAACAGCTTGCTCCGAACGAGTCAATTCTCGTGGTTTTCGAGTCCACCAGGTAACGAAAAAAATAGTGATTACTCCACTACTGTGAATACCGTGGGAACGTTCTGTGGGCGGCCCTGTTATCGTGGTCCGGCGCAGGCGTGCGGCCGGAATACTCCGCCGATGCGCCGCTGCGTCGACCGGTCCGGCGTGACGCGGGTGCGCCGCCTGCCGCGTTCCGGTCAGCCGACCGGCCGATGGCGGCACCGGTCGACCGGCGGAGGGCGCCCTGCACCCGGCAGCGCCCGGCCAGGCGCCCCGTCGGCGGCCCGTCGTTCCGGACCACGTTTTTTCGGGTTAAACGAAGCACTACCTGAGCGAGTGATTTCGCGCCATTCATTCCGACCACTGCCGCGAAGGCTAAGTAGGCTGGTCCGACCCCATTCCGGATCTGTCCTCCACTCGGCGGTTCCCGCACACCGATCGGGTATTTACGCAGGTCAAAGCCGCATCAAGGGCGCACCGGGGCGGTAACGTTCCCAACCGGACAGAACTTCTGCCCCGACGTCCGGGCCCCGAATCAACCCCGGGTGTCGCACTCAGGAAGGGAACCCCGAAAAATCATGTCCACATTGCGACGACTGGCTGTCGCCGGCGCTTTCGCGCTGCCGCTTTCCCTCGTGACGGTCGGCCCGGCGACCGCTCATCCGATCGACTGGCCGCACGATTCCTGGAGCGCCGAAAGCTCCTCGAGCTGGGCCGGCATCGGTGGCGCGGGCACGACCGACACCGACGAAGGTTCGACCTGGTGGGGACACCACTGGTCCGAGCAGGACACCGCCGTGGCCGGCATCGGCGGCGCCTATGTGACGCACAGCGGGGAGTCCGGCAACGACGGCTGGAACCACGCGTGGCACCACACGGTGCACGACGGCGCGTACGACTCCGACGACGAAGACTGCGACGACTACGACTACGACGGGGACGACTACGACTACGACAGCCCCGCCGTGGAGCACCACCACGCCGTGAGCCACCCCGACCCGGTGAACCAGGACTACGTCCACCCGGGGTACGACGCCGATGATGATGATGATGACGACGCCGACGACGTCGGTTACTACGCCGAGTCGCACTCGGCCGGTGTGGACGGCGCGTCTTCGGCGCACGTCGTGAGCCACGCGGGTGAGCACCACGCCACCTACGAGGCGGAGAAGCTGACGGCCGGTCCGTACGGCGCATCGTCGGAGGGTGCGCACGCGGTGGCCGTGCCGGACTACGCCGGCTACCACTCCTGGTACACCGCGGCCGGCATGGACGGTGCCGCGGCGCACTCGGTCACCGCGGTGGCCGACGCCACGGACGACGACCACTGGGTCGTCGACCACGACGCGGACGACTACTTCGACTACGACCGGGGCTGACGTCCCCGATCCGAGCCGAGGCTGAGCGAGCCGGGTCCGCACCTTGCGGGCCCGGCTCGCTCAGTGCGCGGAAGCGGCGGAGAGCAGGCCCAGCACTGCGGCCGACTTCGCCTCGTCGAGGAACCGCAGGCCCATGAAGTTGTCACCCGGGGTGAAGCCGGGCAGCGCCCAGAGCTCCTCGTACGGCAGCTCGACGCGCCGGTAGCGCCGCAGGCTGTAGACGTTGCTGAACACGCACTTGCCCGGGTCCGGGCGCCAGAGGCGGCGCGCGAACGCCGGGTTCCGGAACCCGTGCCCCACCTCGGCCGTGGCCTGGACGTGCTTGCGGCCGGTGAAGAGCACGACGTCGCCGGTGGCCACGGTGTCCATCCGGCGGTCGTACTTGTCCTTGGCGCCCCAGAACCGGGCGCGGCCGCCCGGGTGCAGGGCGTTCAGGCGGGCGAGGTCGGCGGGGTCGAGGAGGTCGGCGAGCTCGTGGAAGGCCACGGTCCGCTCCAAGGATTCCGCTCCGTACCGGCGGGCGTCCGCGGTGCCGTAGGCGGGCTGGACGAAGACCTGGACCACGGCCTCACGGTAGCTCAGCCGCCGTGGGTGGTGTCGCTCTGGTAGTCGGTGTAGGTGTACGGGTTGTCCAGGATCTTGGCTTCCGGGACGTCCGGGTTCATCCCCTGCCGCCACGCTTCCTCGCCCAGCCGGGCGCGCAGGTGTGCCACCGTCTCCTCGACGCGCCGCCGGACCGCGGGCAGGTCGGCGCCCACGAGCCGGCCGTCGCGCTTGACGACCCGGCCGTTGACGAGCACGGTGTGGACGTCGCCGCGCTGGGCCTGGAACGCCACGTGGCCGTAGGGGTTCAGCAGCGGGAACGACACCGGGGAGTCGTCGTTCTTCAGCAGCACCACGTCGGCCTTCTTGCCCACTTCGAGGCGGCCCAGGTCCGAGCGGCCCAGTGCCGCGGCGCCGCCGCGGGTGGCCCACTCCACGACCTGTTCCGCCCGCAGCGCCGCGTGCGTCACCGTCTCGCCCTTGGCGTGTGCCTCGAGGTGCTCCCGGGACCGGTCGGCGCCGAGGGTGGCGCGCATCGCCGAGAACAGGTCGCCGCTCCACCACACCGAGGTGTCCATCGACAGCGACACCGGGATGCCGTGCTTGCGCAGCGCCCAGGTGGGCGGATAACCCTGGCCGGCGCTCTGCTCGCTCTCCGTCGAGACCGACACCGACCCGCCCGTGGCGGCGATGCGGTGGTAGGAGTCCGCCGACAGGGACGCGCCGTGGACGTAGATCGTCTCCGGGGTCATGAAGCCGTGGTCGTGCATCAGCCGGATGCTGTCGTCGCCGGTCGCGCCCCACACGCCGGCGTGCGTGGTCACCGGCACGCCGAGCTCGCGGGCGACCTCGAACGCGGGCTTCTCCGGGAACGCCGGGTCGCCGGTGACGTCGAAGGCGAGCTGGAAGCCGAGCAGGTCGTCCCCGGTGATGCGGCGGGAGACGAAGTCGCGGAACTCGGGGGTGCCGGTCCAGCTCGCCGGTGCGTCCTGGATGTTGCCGTAGGCCAGCACGAACCGGCCGGGCACCGCCTGCAGCGCGTCCACGGCGGCGTCGGCGTGCTGGGTCGTCTGCAGGCCGTGCGACCAGTCGACCGTCGTGGTGACCCCGGCGTCCAGGGCTTCCAGGGCGCCGAGCAGGTTGCCGGCGTAGATGTCTTCGGGGCGGAAGACCTTGCCCCACTCGAGGTAGTACCAGACGAAGTACTGGGTGAGCGTCCAGTCGGCGCCGTACCCGCGCATGGCGGTCTGCCACAGGTGGCGGTGGGTGTCGATCATGCCGGGCAGGACGATGCCGCCGGTGGCGTCGATCTCCGTGGTGCCGGGCGGGACGTCGAGCGCGGGCCCGATCGCGGTGATCCGGTCGCCTTCGACGAGGACGTCTTCGCCGGGCAGGACGCGGCGGGCGTCGTCGAGGGTCAGCACCGTGCCGCCGCGCAGGACGACCGGACCGTCGGTGGGCTGGGTCATCACGGCCTCCATTGCGTACACTCGTCCGCCCTGCGGACAATCAGGGGGCGCAGTCACCCTTGCCCAGTGCCGCGCCGGTGTCAATCCCCGCCGCTACGCTGCCGTGGAGGACCGTCGGAGAGGGAGGTGGCGCATGCCACGAGAGGGAACTGGTCCCGATTTCATCGAAGCGCTGGCGCGCGGGCTCGAGGTGATCACGGCGTTCGGGCCGCACCGGCCGGAAATGACGCTCGCCGAAGTGGCCACCGCCACCGGCCTGGCCCGCCCGACCGCCCGCCGGATCCTGCTCACCCTCGAAGAGCTCGGCTACGTCCGCACCGACGGGCGGGGCTACGCCCTGACCCCGCGCGTGCTCGACCTCGGCGTGGCCTACGTGCGCTCGATGGGCCTGTGGGACGTCGCCCGGCCACATCTGGAACGGCTGGTCGCCCGCACGAACGAGTCGTGCTCGATCGCCCAGCTCGACGGCTCGGACATCGTCTACGTCGCCCGGGTCGCGGTGCCGAAGATCGTCGGATTGAGCGTGCAGATCGGCACCCGGTTCCCCGCTCTGCCGACGTCGCTGGGCAAGGTCCAGCTGGCCGCGCTGCCGCCGGACGAGCTGGAGGCGGTGCTGGCGGAGCCGACCCGGTCGGGGCTGGTGCCGCGCTGGCAGCCGGACCGCGCCGAGCGCGACGCCGAACTGCGCGAGGTCCGCGCCCGCGGCTGGGCGCTCACCGACGAGCAGCTCGCCCTGGGCATCCGGTCGGTGGCGGCCCCGCTGCGCGACGGGTCCGGGCGCGTGGTCGCCGGCGTCAACGTCAATTGCCACGCCGCCGAGACACCGGTCGAGAAGCTGCTCGACCACCACCTGCCGCTGCTGCTGCAGACCGCCGGGGAGATCAGCGCGGACTTCGCGCGGCTGGACGCCGTCCCCCACGTGACCGTTCCCTGACTCCTTGACCGCGGCCCGGCCGCTGTCGCAGACTGGCGGACAACGGTCCGTCTGACGGACAGAAGGCGAGGAGCTGGTTTGGAACCACCCACCGGCCCGCTGTCCGGGCTGCTGGTCGCGGACTTCTCCCGGGTACTGGCCGGCCCGTACGCCACGATGCTGCTCGCCGATCTGGGGGCCGACGTCGTCAAGGTCGAGGGCCCGCAGGGCGACGAGACCCGCACGTGGATGCCGCCGGTGCGCGGGGACGTCTCGACGTACTACCTCGGTGTCAACCGCGGAAAGCGGTCGATCGCCCTTGACCTGCGCGAAGAGGCCGACGCCGCCGTCGCTCGCGAGCTGGCTGCCCGCGCGGACGTGCTGATCGAGAACTTCAAGCCGGGCGGGCTGGCCAAGTACGGCCTGGACTACGCCGCGGTCAGCAGGGCCCATCCCGGCACGGTCTACGCCTCGATCAGCGGGTTCGGCGCGGGCGCCGGCGCGCACGTGCCCGGCTACGACCTCATGGTGCAGGCGATCTCGGGCCTGATGAGCTTGACCGGCGATCCGGACGGCCCGCCGTACCGGGCCGGGATCTCGGTGTTCGACGTGATGGCGGGCAACCACGCGGTGATCGGCATCCTGGCCGCGCTGCGCCACCGCGACGCGACCGGCGAAGGCCAGCACGTCGAGGTCAACCTGCTGTCTTCAGCGCTGACCGGGCTGGTCAATCACAGCTCGGCCTACGCCGCCGGTGGCGTGGTGCCGTACCGGATGGGCAACGCCCACCCCAGCGTCTTCCCCTACGAGCCGCTGCCGACGGCCGATCACGACCTGATCGTCGCCGCGGCCAACGACGGGCAGTTCCGCCGGCTGTGCGAGGTCCTGGACCTGCCCGAGGTGCCGGCCGACCCACGGTTCGCCCGCAACGCCGATCGCACGAAGAACCGCGAAGAGCTCCGGCCGATCCTGGTCGAGCGGCTGGCGAAACGCGGCGCGGTGGACTGGTTCGACGCGCTGACCGAAGTCGGTGTCCCGTGTGGACCGATCAACACCATCGACGGCGGGTTCGCGATGGCCGAACGCTTCGGGCTGGACCCGATCGTCGAGGTGGGTGCCGGGGACCGCGCGGTACCGACGACCCGCCACCCCATCCGGTTTTCCGCGACCCCCGCCGGCTACCGGCTGCCGCCGCCGGAGCTCGACGAACACGGCGCCGAGCTGCGGGCGTGGCTGACGGAGGCCGCGGATGACTGACCCGGTCTACGAAACCGCCCTCGGTGCGTCCACAAAGGACAAGATCACGTTGCTCGGCCGGGACCTGGCCGAGGACGTGATGGGCACGGTCGGGTTCGGTGAGCTCGCCTTCTGGCTGGCGACGCAACGGCGTCCGTCGCACGGGGAGATCCGGGTTTTCGAGGCGGTGCTGGCCGCGCTGGCCGACCACGGCTTCACCCCGACCGCGATCGTCACGCGGCTGACCTACCTGTCCGCGCCCGACTCGGTCCAGGGCGCCTTGACCGCCGGCCTGCTGGGCGGCGGGTCACGCTTCCTCGGCGTCACCGAGGACTGCGGCCGGTTCCTGCACGAGGTCCTCGCCGAAGCCGGCGAGCTGCCGTCGGACGAGGCCGGCTGGGACACCCTGGCGCTGCGGACGGTGGAAGCCCGCCGCGCGGAACGGAAGTTCGTCCCCGGGCTCGGGCACCACGTGCACAAGGACGGCGACCCGCGCACGCGGCGGCTGTTCGAAATCGCCGGCGAAGAAGGCGTGCGCGGCCCGCACCTGGAGCTGTTCGCCGCGATCGGCCGGGTGCACCCGCGGGTGCTGGGCAAGACGCTGCCGCTGAACGGGGCCGGCGTCTGCGGGGCCGCGCTCGCCGACCTCGGGCTGCCGCTGGCGCTGCTGCGCGGCTTCGCGCTGCTCGCCCGGACCGCCGGGCTCATCGGCCAGCTCGCCGAGGAGCTGCGCCACCCCGTCGCGAACGACATCTTCCTGTCGGTCGACCTGAACAACCGCTCGGTCCCGCCGGATCCGGAAACCTGAGAGGACGCGCCGATGCAGCTCGTCACCGAGGACAACATCACCGAGCTCGCCGCGCAGCGCTGGGCGAGCGCCCACGACCCGCGGACGGCGGAGGTGATGACCGCCCTCGTGCGTCACCTGCACGCCTTCGCCCGAGAAGTGCGGCTGAGCGAGGCCGAGTGGATGGCCGCGATGCGGTGGCTCACCGAGGCCGGCCGGATCAGCGACGACAAGCGCGAGGAGTTCATCCTCGCCTCCGACGTCCTCGGCCTGAGCATGCTGGTCGTCCAGATGAACCACGCTTTCGACGCCGAGGCGACCCCGGCCACCGTGCTCGGCCCGTTCCACATCGACGGCTCGCCCGAGAAGGGGTTCGGCGGCGACATGTCCGACGGCCTGCCCGGCACGCCGCTCTACCTCACCGGATCGGTGCGCGATCTCGACGGCTCCCCCATCACCGGCGCGATCCTCGACGTCTGGCAGGCCGACGAAGAAGGCGCGTACGAGGCGCAGATCCCGGACCTCGACGAGGCTCGGTTGCGGGCGAAGTACACCACACGCGCCGACGGGTCCTACTGCGTGCGCACCATCGCGCCGAAGGGGTATTCGATCCCGATGGACGGCCCGGTCGGCGAGCTGATCGGCGCCACCGACATCAGTCACTTCCGGCCCGCCCACGTGCACTTCCTGATCAACGCCGCCGGCTACGAGCCGCTGATCACACACCTGTTCCAGGAGGGCGCGCCGTACCTCGACAGCGACGTCGTGTTCGGCACCAAGCAGGAACTGGTGGTCGCCTTCGAGCCCCGTGACCCCGGGCCGACGCCGGACGGCGGCGAATCGGGCCGGCCGTGGCTCGAGGCGCGGTACGACTTCGTCCTGCAGCCCGTGTGACCGCCGGTGCGCGCCGCGGAGATCCGGACGGCCGGGCAGCCCCCGGTGGTGGCCGAGCGGGCGGAGCCCGAGCCGGGGCCCGGTGAGGTCGCCGTGCGCGTGGCGGCGGCGCCGATCACTCCGCTCGACCTGCTCTGCGCGTCGGGCACGTCCTACTTCGGCGCCCCCGCCACGCCGTACGTGCCGGGGGTGCAGGGAGTGGGGTTGCTGGCGGGCAAGCCGGTCTGGTTCGCCACGGCGGCGGGCATGCGTCCCGGGGACGGCAGCATGGCCGAGTGCGTTGTGGCCGCGTCCGCCGATGTGGTCGCCCTGCCGGACGGGGCCGATCACGCGCTCGTCGCGGCGCTCGGGCTCTCGGCGGTCGCGGCGTGGATGTGCTTGACGGGCAAGGGGGCCCTCGCCGCGGGTGAGACCGTGCTGGTGCTCGGCGCGGGCGGGGTGGTCGGGCAGTCGGCCGTCCAGCTGGCGCGGGTGGCCGGGGCCGGGCGGGTCGTGGCGTGCGCGCGGTCGGACGGGGCGCTGGAGCGGGCCCGGCGGCTGGGTGCGGACGGCACGGTCCGGCTCGAGGACGACGAAGACGTCGAAGGGCTGGCGCAGCGGCTCGGTGCGGTGTCCGGGCCGGTTGACCTGGTGCTGGACCCGGTGTGCGGGATCCCGGCGGCGGCGGCGCTGCGCACCCTGCGGCCGGGTGGACGGCTGGTCAACCTCGGCAGCGCGGCCGGCGAAGTCTGCCCGGTCCCCTCGGCCGTGTTGCGCAGCCGGTCGCTGCACATCCGCGGCTACACGAACAACGAGCTCACCGCCGACGAGCGCCGGGAAGCACTGCTGACGGTGGTGGCGCAGGCGATGGCGGGTGCGCTGACCGTCGGCTACGAGCGCGTCCCGCTGCAGGACGCGGCCCGGGCGTGGAGCCGCCCGGGCCGCGTCGTGCTGGTGCCCTAGCGGGCTCGTCTCGCTCCGGTCACCGGCCGCCCGGACCGGGTTTCGGCACATCGCCGATGTAGGGGCCGCTGCCCACCCCGCCGACCGGTGACGGGTCGGTCGGGGGACCGCTCGTGGCGGACGCCACGGGGGCGAGCAGGGCGAATGCGGCCGCGGTGAGCAAAGCGGCTGCCAAGGCACGTTTCATCGTTCGGCTCCTTCAGGTTCCCCCGTATTGTGCGGGATCCGGCTTCCAAACCACTTCCACCCTCACCGAACGCCACCACCGATCGTCCGTTCGGTCCAACTTCGGCGCAGGTCGTGGTCGCTGTCACCGCCGTCTCGTTGAATACCGGAGGACGAGGCCGGAGGGGGCTGGGGTGGAGGAACCGAAGTTCCGGGTCGTCGACCGGCGACGGCGTTTCCTGTCCTGGTTCGGGCCACCGGCCGGGGTCTTCGTGCTCGGGTTCGTCGCGTTGCTCCTGGCCGGGCACGTCCGCGGGCCGCTCGAGCCCATCACCGTGGTGCGGGCGATGCTCGCGTCCAAACGGGACTTCTTCGAAGACGAGCAGGTCAAGCGGCTGCTGATGAGCCACGGCTACCAGGTGCGGATCACCCCGGTCGGCTCGTTCGAACTGGCCGAGACCGCCGACCTGGACAGCTACCAGTTCGTGTTCCCCTCCGGGCAGGCCGCGGCCGACCGGGTCTACGAGCGCCGCCAGGGCAAGCACGCCATCGGCTACAAGCCGTTCTTCACCCCGCTCGTGCTGGGCACCTTCCGCGACTACGCGCAGGCGCTGGTCACGGCCGGAGTGGCCCGTCCCCAGTACGCCGGGGACAAGCCGCTGTACTACAGCGTCGAAATGGGCAAGCTGATGGCGCTGGTCGCCGCCAAGGTCCACTGGACGGACTACAACGCCGAGCTGAGCGCGAACCGGCTGCTCACCCAGTCGCCCGACCCGTGCCTGAGCTACTCGGGCGCGGCATACGTCGGGCTGGTCGCTTACGCGCGCTACTCGCATCCGGCGGCGACGGAAGCCGAAGCCGTCGAGCAGGCCCGCGGGATCAAGCCGATGCTGGACGCCGAAGGCCAGCACAGCGACGACATGGCGCCGAAGTACTTCGTCCCGGAGGGACGCAGCTTCGCGACCGTCGCGGTCATCTACGAGCACCAGTACCTCGCCTACCAGAACCGGCGGCTCGACAACGACCTCGCGCTGGACACCGATCGGGTGCTGATGTACCCCAGCGCCCAGCACGAGACGGCGCCCGACCTGATCTCGTTCAGCCCCGAGGGCGACGCCATCGGGTCCCTGCTGGTGTCCGATCCCGGGTTGCGCCGGCGGGCCGTCGAGCTGGGCTTCCACGTGTACTCGGCCGACACCGCCCAGTTCGACTTCGCCGGGTACCTGGCGCAGCGCCGCATCCCGGAGCCGAAGACCGCCACCGCCGACAGCGAGACCTGGCTGCCCAAGAACGCGCAGTTCCGGCGGATGGTCGACGAGATCGGGGAGTGCCGGTGGTGAGGGCTGCCCTTGTCCTGCTGTTCGTGCTCACCGCGTGCAGTCCCGGTGGGCCCGCCGACACGAAGCTCACCGTGCTGGCCACCGGCGAGCTCGCCGATCTGGGCCCGGTGCTGGCGGATCTGCGCCGTGACACCGGTGTCGAACTGGTCATGGACTACCGCGGCACGATGGAGGCGACCGCCGAACTGGACCGCGGGTTCGACGTCGCCTGGCCGGCCACCGGCCGGTTCCTGCGGCTGCGCGGCGCCGAACCGAAGCTGACGACGTCGATCATGCTCTCGCCGCTGGTCTTCGGTGTGAAAGCGAGCCAGGCGGCGAAGCTCGGCGCGCGGCCGACGTGGGCGGACATCGCCGATCGCGCCGCCGGCGGCGAGCTGACGTACGGCATGGCGGATCCGCACGTCTCCGGTAGCGGGATGGCCGCCCTGATCGGCGTCGCCACCGCGGCGGCCGGGACCGGCGCGGCGCTGCGCCCGGAGGACGTCCGGTGCGACCGGATCCAGGGTTTCCTCGCGGGCCGGGCGTTCGGCACGCCCGACGTCACCGCGGAGTACGTGCGCCGCCAGGACGAGGTCGGCGGCGTCGTCGCGCCGGAATCGACGATCCTGGCGCTCAACGCGTCGGGACGGCTGCGCGAGCCGCTCGAGGTCGTCTACCCGCGCGACGGGATCGTGCTCGCGGACTACCCGCTGATGCTGCGGAACCCGGACAAGCGCGCCGCCTACGACAAGGTCGTGCAGTGGCTGCGCACGCCGGCGGCGCAGCAGGCGATCATGGACCGGACGTTCCGGCGCCCGGCCGATCCGGCGTTGCCGCGCACGGGAAAACTGGCCACGCCGATCGGGAATCCGCTGTACTTCCCGGACCGCCAGGAGGTCGTCGACCGGCTGCTGCAGGCCTACGACCGCGCGGGCACCGGAGCTCGGGTGATCTTCGTGCTGGACTACTCGCTGTCCATGGCCGGGCCGCGGGTGGCGGCGCTGCGCCGGGCGTTCGCCGCGCTGAACGGGTTCGACCGGTTCTACGTCGGCGAGCAGGTGACGATCATCCGGTTCGCCGGCGACGTGCTGGAGGAGCGCGCGATCACGGTGTCGCGCAAGGAGGACGTCGACGCGCTGCAGGCGGTCGTGGCGTCGGCGGACCTGCGGCCGTACACGGCGATCTGGTCGGCGCTCGAGCACGCCTACCGGATCGCGAAGCCGGGCACGTCGATCGTGCTGATGACCGACGGCGAGAACAACGCCGGCCTGGGCCTGGCCGCGTTCCTGGGCGGCAGGCACGACGCCGGGCCGACGTACGCGATCCGTTTCGGCGAGGCGAACCCGGCCGAGCTCGGCCGGGTCACCGCCGCGACCGGCGGGCGCGTCGTCGACGGCAACGCGGAATCGTTGACGGAGGCGGTGAAAGAGCTTCGTGGATGTCGATAGGGCAATGCTGTGGTCGGTGCTGGACGGGTGGGTCTGGGTCTGGGGCGCGACCGTGCTGGCCGCGGTGGTGACGCTGGTCGTGCTGGTGTTGGGGGTGCTGCGGCGCAGCCGTCCGGTGCTGCTGCCCGGCCTGCCGTTCTACCTGGACGAGCCCCGCGTGATCGAGATCTGCCAGCAGGGCGGTTACGGCGACATCGCGAAGCGGACCATCACGGAGTTCGTCCGGCGGCACACCGACGGCTCGTTCGGGTTCACCAGCCAGTGGTTCAAGTTCGGCCGTGGCGGCAACCGCGGGCACGAGACGGAGACGAGCTACGACGTGCACGTCACCGCGAACACCCTGCTGGGCCTGGCGCTGCAGTCGCTGGAGGCCCAGCACGGCGTCGTGCACGCGAACCTGACGACCAGCCTCGTGCAGGGCGACCGGGCGTGGCGCCGGACGCGCTCGCCGCTGCTGTCGGAAGTCCACGACGGCTACGTGGTGCTGCAGGGCAAGTTCACCGTCGCCGAGGAATCCGACGACGAGGTCGTGCTGCACGCGCGGATCGGCGGCCACGACGCGTGGGTGCGGGTGGCCTGCCACGACGACCACCTGCGCCGCAAGGAGGTGCCGAAAGGTCAGTTCAACGCGCGGTGCCTGGGCAAGAGCCAGACGTGGCGGCCGGACAGCGGTGAGCTGGTCGTCCTGCCGATCGCGGTGCTGCAGTAGGCGGCGCTTTCAGCGGAGGTACCCGCCGGTGGCCAGGCGCTTGCCGATCTGGTCGTAGACGGCCTGGTCGTCCGGGGCGACCGTGGCCAAGCCGTCGACGTACCGGTTGAACAGGCAGAACGACGCCGCGATCAGCACGGTGTCGTGGATTTCGACGTCGGTGGCGTCCTCGGCGCGGGCCGCGGCGATCAGCTCGCCGGTGACCGCCCGGCCGGACTCGCGGACGGCGAGGGCGACCCGCAGCAGCGCCTTGACCTTCGCGGACACGGGGGCGTCGTCGATGCCGCCGCACGCGGCGTCGACCACCGCGCGGCCGCCGTCGAGGGTTTCGGCGGCCACGGCGGCGTGGCTGCCGGTGCAGAAGCGGCACTCGTTGCCGTGCGACACGACGGTCGCGATCAGCTCGCGTTCCCCGACCGTGAGGGTGCTGGGGCCGCGCAGGAGGACCTCGGCCAGTTGCCCGAGCGGGGCGGCGGTCTCCGGCCGGTAGGCGAAGAGCGCGGAGATGCCCGGCAGGTCCGGGTCGAGCGGGATGTGCGGCATCGGTTCCTCCTCGGCGGGACGGAAGATCGTCCCCCGGGGAGTCTTTCGGCTCGCGGCGGCCCGGCCAACCTCCGTGTTGCCCAACCGGGCCGCCGCCGAACGCCTCAGCCGATGGCGAAGTCGTCGGCGTAGACGGCGCTTTGGCCGTACCAGCCGTGGACGTACACCGTCACCGCACCCGACGCGCCGGTCGTGAACGGCACCGACAGCCGGGTCCAGCCGCCACCGGAGGTCCACGTGCTCGCGTTCGCTCCGCCCCGGACGCCGACGTAGGCGTAGCTGCCCTGCACCCACGCCGTGAGCGTGTAGGCGTGGTTCGGCGCGAGCGTGACGTTCTGCGCCGCCTCGCCGGTGGCCGACGCCGAGGGCACCACCTGCAGCGCGTGGGTGCCCGAGTGCGCCGGCGAAGCGACGATCGCGTCGCCGGGGGCGCTCCACGGGCTCGTCGCGCCGGTTTCGAAGCCGCCGTTGACGATGCCGCCCGCGGGCGGGGTGCCGTTGACGGTGAGGGTGAAGGTGGCGCGGTGGCTGCCGGAGGCCGCGGCGCCGGTCACGGTGAGCGGGTAGCTGCCGGGGACGGCCGCTGCGGTGGTGCTCACCGAGAGCGTCGCGCTGCCGCCCGCGGTCACCGAGCCCGGGCTGACGGACGCGGTGACGCCGGCGGGCGCGCCGGTGACCGACAGCGTCACCGGCTGGGCGGAGCCGGCTGTCACGGCGGTGCTCACGGTCGCCGACGCCGAGCCGCCGGGGTCCACGGCGGCCGAGGCCGGGTTCGTGGCGAGGGAGAAGTCGTTGCCGGGTACGGAGGTGCCGCCGGTGAACGGCTCGAAGGCGTGGCTGAAGAACCACGTGTCCTGGGCGATGCCGGAGCAGTTGTCGGCGGCCGCGCCGCCGGGGCAGCTGCCGTTGTCGCGCTGCAGCGCCCAGAAGGACAGGGTGTTGATGCCCTTGGAGACGGCCCAGTTGTAGACGGTGGCGGCGTCGGCGGTGGTGAACGTCTCGGCCGGCCCGAAGTCGTCGACGCCGATCATCTCGGTGATCCCGACCATCGCCCACAGCCGGTCCTGCGTCCGGCCCGGGTACAGCGCCCCGAGCTGGCTCACCAGGCCGTTCGCCGAGGTCTGGGTGTCGGTGGCCATCTCGTGCGCGGCGTTGTCGTAGTAGTCGAAGGTCATCATGTTCACGACGTCGACGCGGGTGCCGTTGGTGACGGCGTTGCGCAGCACGTTCAGCCCGCTGTCGGCGAGGCCGCGGGTGGTCGTGGGCAGGGTGTAGGAGATCTGCAGGGAGCGCCCGGAGGCCGCGGCCCAGTCCTGGACCTTCTTGATGGCCTTGTTGCGGCGGTCGATACCCGCGGAATCGGTGAGGGAGTTGTCTTCGATGTCCATGTCGAGCCGGGGGACGTCGTAGGTGGTGATGACCGACTCGTAGGCCGCGACGATCGAGTCGACGCTGGTGCAGCTGTCGGCGATCTCGGTGCCGGTGTTGTCGGCGGTGTAGCCGCCGAAGGACGGGATGACGTCGCCGCCGCGTGCCCGGATGGTGGCGATGTCGGAGCCGAAGGTGGCGCCGGAGACCGGCATGCCGGTGTCGCCGTTCCAGTACACCGTGCAGGAGCCCTTACTGGCGGCCTGCAGGAACGCCATGGTCAGGTGCTTGGCCCCGGACTGCTGCGCCAGCGCGGCGGGGCTCTCGCCGGTCCAGGCCTCGAAGTACGGCGCGAAGACGTGCGCGGGCAGCGGGGTGGCCGCTTGGGCGGTCCCGGCCGCGGCGACCAGGCCACCCGCCGAGAACGCCGCCAGGGCCAGGGAAACGGACAATCGGGAGAAAGGTCTGCGTCGACGCATCTGCGCTCCAGTGCCGGCGGGAAGCCGTGCGGCGGCGGTGCACGGCGGGACCGCTTCAGGATTGGATCAGACCAATCAGCCCGTCAAGGTCCAGACCACTAAACCGGCCGGATGGCGGCCGTGGTTGCTCGGCGACGCAACTCCGGGACGAACACAGGGCGTGAGCAACGATCGTGCCAAAAACGTTCCAACTGCGCGGGGTTGGCCGGTAGCGTGCGCGTCCATGCGGGTGTTACGGGGGAAGAATGGACAACGCAGAGTGACCAAGCCGTGGCGGGCGGCCCCGAAGGCTGCCCTCTCCAGCCCGCTGACGCTGATCGTGGCGGCCGTGACGTCGTTGCTGGCCTGCTTCCTCGGCACGGCCGCGGTGCTGCAAGCCTCCGCGGCCGGCGGCGCGGCGGTGCAGTACCAGACGGGAATCACCTGCCCGGACAGCTACGGCCCGATGTTCGGCAAGGGCAACATGCCGGTGCAGGACATCCCCGCGGTGACCGGCGCGATCCAGCGGCACGCCGCCGCCCACGGTTTCGGCGCGCCCGTCGTCGGCCAGTTCACCAACGTGCTCCGCGGCACCCGGTTCAACGGCGACCCGCACTACAAGATCCGCCTCGGCTACCGCGACCAGGTCGGGCTGGACAACCTGACGCTGCAGCAGGGCACGCGCGCGCCGGGGCTGTGGCTGGGCAACGTGGTGGCCGACGCCGAGCACATCGGCGTCGGCGCGAAACCGGGCATCCAGGGCGTCGCACTGCCGCCGGTCACCGGCATCTACCGCGACCTGCTCGACCCACCGCCGCGGTGGTGGTGCTCGCAGCAGTCCGGGGCCGTCATCGACCGGCTGGTCGACGACCCGATCGACTCCATCGTCTTCGCCACCGACCGCAAGACCTTCGACGACACGATCAAGGCGATCGGCCTGCCGACGATGCAGTACTTCCACGTCTCCTTCTACGAGCCGGCGCCGGCCACCCTGAGCGCGGCGGAGGACCTGCTGCAACGCTCGCGCGACCTGATCGCCGACGTCCGCGCCGACCTGACCGCCCAGGGCCTCGGTGCGCTGATCGCCGCCGACGTCCCGACGTTCCAGCGTTCGGTGCAGATCTCCCGCCAGGCCCAGGACAACGTGTTCGTCTCGATCCTGCCGCTCGCCCTGATCAGCGTCCTGGTCGGCTGCGCCGGCCTCGGCACGGTCGCCCTGCAGTGGTACCAGCGGCGGCACGCCCAGCTGCGGCTGCTTTCCGCGCGCGGCAGCGGCCCGGCGGCACTGGGCGGGCTCGCCGTCGCCGAACTGGGCCTGCCCATCCTGCTCGGCGGCGCCGCCGGCGCGGTCGCCGCACGGGTGCTGCTCGGCGTGTACGGCCCACCCGGCGCGCCGGATCCGGCGGCCGAGCTGCGCGCCGCCGGAGTCGCGGCGGGCACGCTGGCGGTGTCGCTGGTGCTGCTGGCCCTCGTCGTCGCCGTGCGGGTGCACCGGGAATTCGAACTCGGCCGGGTGCGCCGCACCGGCAACCGGGTGCGGCTGCTGGCGTACTTCCCGTGGGAGCTCGCGACGGCGGGCATGGCGTGGCTGGGCTGGACCCGCCTGGCGCACTACGGCACCACGTCGCGGCTGGGCAATCCCCTGCCGCAGATCGATCCGCTGGCGCTGACCTACCCGGTGTTCGTGGTGCTGACCGTGGGCCTGCTGACCGCGCGGCTGGCGTGGCTGGCGCTGCACGCCTCGCACCGGGCCCGGTTCTGGTCGCACCCGGCGCTGCAGCTGGCGATCCGGCGGCTGGCCGGCGCCCGCGCCCCGGTGACCGGGGTGCTCGTCATCGGCACCCTCGCCATCGGCACGCTGGCCACCGGCCTCGGCATCGCCCGCGGCCAGGAGGAGGCCCTGGACACCAAGTCGGCGATCTTCGTCGGCAGCAACGCCCGCCTCGACACCGACAGCCCGATCGGCATGGGTACCGTCGCGATGCCCGCGTCCATGGCCGGGACCAGCACGGTGGTCGGCGAGCTGACCGGCACCGGCAGCGTGGTGCTCGTGGTCGACCCCGCGACGTTCGCCCGCGGCGCCGCGGTGGACCACGTCCCGGCCGGTGACCTCGACGGCCTGCTGCGGAAGATTTCGCAGCCGGACCCGCGCGGCACGCCGGTGATCCGCGTCGGGCACACGGCCAAGCAGGACGGCAAGCTGCCCGACGGGCTGCCCGACGCGGTCGTCGCCGGCGACCTGCCGGTGTTCCCGATGATCGGCACCTCCCCCGGCTACGTCGTCTCCCGCACGGTGCTCAGCCACGCGCAGCTGGACGGCATTCCGAAGTGGAGCGTGCTGACGACGTCGCCGATGGCGGAGGCGACCACCGCGCTGCGCGCCGCGGGGGTGTTCATCCCGAACCGCATCAGCCGCGAGTCCGCTTTGGACGGTCTGCCGTTCTTCGTGGTGTCGTGGACGTTCTCGTTCGTCGCGCTGCTCGGCGCGGTGCTCGGGGTGGTCGCGATCCTGGCGCTGCTGGTGGCGGTCGAGGTACGGCGGCGGCAGAACGCCCTGGCCGGGGCGCTGGTGCTGCGGATGGGCATGCGGCCGCGGACGCTGCTGGCCAGTCACCTCATGGAACTGGGCGCGATCAGCGGGCTGGCGATCGTCGTCGGGGTCGCGTGCGGGATCTCGGTGGCGGGCCTGTCGGTACCCCGGTTCGACCCGGCCACGTTCCTCGCGCCCCGCTCGGAACTGCCGAACCCGCTGCCGTTCGTGCTGACCGTCGTCCTGATCGGCGCGGCGGTCGTCGCGCTGGCCGGCTGGATCGCGGTGCGCTCGGTGCGCACCGCCCGGACCGCGGAGCTGATCCGTGCCTGACAAACCCATCTTCTCCCTCCGCGGCATCGGCGTCGACTACCCGACGCCCGCCGGGATCGTCACCGGCGTCGACGACGTCAGCATCGACGTGCCCGCCCGCGGCATGACCGTGCTCGCCGGGCCGTCCGGCTCGGGGAAGTCGACGCTGCTGCGGGTGCTGGGACTGTTCGAGCAGCCCGCCCGCGGCACGCTGACCTTCCAAGGCGCCGACGTCCGCAAGCTCAAGCACCGGGAACGGCGGACGCTGCGCCGCCACCACCTGGGGCTGGTGTTCCAGAACCCGTCCGACAACCTGCTGGGCTACCTGAACGTGGCCGACAACCTGCGCGCCGCGGCCGAGGCCGCCGGGACCGACTGCAATCCCGACGACATCCTCGGGCAGCTGGGCCTGCACGGCACCGGCGGCTGGAAGATCGCCGCACTGTCGGGCGGGCAGCAGCAGCGGCTGGCGTTCGGGTGCGTGCTGGCCGCGCAGCCGACGGTGATCCTCGCCGACGAGCCGACCTCACAGCTGGACGAAGCCTCGGCCGACCTGGTGCTGGACACCCTGCGGTACCTGGTGGACCAGGATTTCGCCGTGCTGGTCGCCTCACACGACGAACGCCTCATCGACCTCGGCGCGCGGGTGGCCCGGCTGCACAAGGGCGCGCTCGAAGGCATCGAAGAACGGGAGCCGCTGCCATGACCGAATCCCTCGTGGAAGCCGTCGGCCTGCGCCGCAGTTTCGCCCACCCCAGCGGGGACGTCGAGGTGCTGCGCGGGCTGGAGCTGCGCGTCGGCGCCGGTGAACTGGTGACCGTGTCGGGCCGGTCCGGGTCCGGCAAGAGCGCGCTGCTGGCACTGCTGTGCGGCTTCGACTCCCCCGACTCCGGCTGCGTGCTGCTCGACGGGGTCCCGATCAGCGGCGCGCCGCCGTGGCACACCTGCGCGGTGCTGCCGCAGGCGCTCGGGCTGGCCAACGAGCTGACGATCGCGGAGAACGTCGCGCTGCCGCTACGGCTGCGCTCCGACGTCCCCCGCCCGTCCCCCGCGGCGATCACCGGCCGGGTCACCGAGCTGCTGGCCGAGCTGGGCATCGGCGAACTCGGCGACCGCTACCCCCTGGAGGTCTCGTTCGGGCAGCAGCAGCGGGTCGCGCTGGCCCGCGCAGTCGCCGGCCGGCCACGGGTCCTGCTCACCGACGAACCGACCGCGCACCTGGACGCGGGCAGCACGCCACGGGTGCTGCGGCTGCTGCGCCGCTGCGCCGACGAGGGAGCGGCCGTGATCGTCGCGACCCACGACGAAGAGGTCCACCGCATCGCCGACCGCCGCGTCCGCCTGCTCGACGGGGTGCTCACCGCACTGCTCGGCTGACCGATCAGGAATCGAGAAGCGCAGGTCACCGGGCTGCGAATAGCGTCATCGCCGTACCGCAGACCACGACTTCAGGAGCACCGACGATGAGCACCCAGGGGATCAAAACCGTCCTGCACCCCGTCACCGACCTGGCCGCGGCCAAGGCCGTCTACACCGCCCTGCTGGGCACCGAGCCGCAGGCCGACGCGCCCTACTACGTCGGCTACGACACCGAGGGCCAGCACATCGGCCTGGTGCCGAACGGCGCGCAGCAGGGCATGACCGGGCCGGTGACGTACTGGCACGTCACCGACATCAAGGCCAAACTCGCCGAAGTGACCGCGGCGGGCGCGACGGTCAAGGACGAGCCGAAGGACGTCGGCACCGGACGCCTGGTGGCGACCTTCACCGACGCCGACGGCAACGTCCTCGGACTGCTGCAGGACCCCCAGTCCTGACGGCACAGTCCTGACGGCACAGTCCCAACGGCACAGTCCCAACCGGCACTGGTCCTCATCGGCACAGTCCTACCCGAACGCGGTGGCCCGGCTGACCTCTTCCCAGGCGGCCAGGTCCGCCGCGACGGCCTCGTGGTGGGCGCGGATCGCATCGACGGCGTCCGCGCCCAGCGCGAGCCGCAGCGGTGCGTCGTCGCTGTCCACCGCGCGGATGATCGCCGCGGCGGCCTTGGCCGGGTCACCGGGCTGGGTGCCGTCCATGTTCTCGACCGCTTCACGCGTTCCGGCGGTCGAAACGGCGTAGGCGTCGATCGTGCGGGACCGGTGCATCCGGCCGCCACCGAACTCGGTGCGGAACGCGCCCGGCTCGACGATCAGCACCTTCACCCCGAACGGCGCGACCTCCGCGGCCAGTGCCTCCGAGATGCCCTCCAAGGCGAACTTCGTGGCGCAGTAGGCGCCGTAGCCGGGCGGGGACAGCTGCCCGCCCATCGAGCTGATCTGCACGATCGTGCCGCTGCCCTGCGCACGCAGGTGCGGCAGCACCGCCTTGGTGACCGCGGCCGCGCCGAAGAACATGACCTCCATCAGCGCGCGCAGTTCGTCCATGGTGAGTTCTTCGACCGCGCCGACCGAGCCGCTGCCCGCGTTGTTGACCACGACGTCGATCCGGCCGAACTGCTCGAGCGCGGTCTTCACCGCAGCCTCGATCTGCCCGGCGTCGGTGACGTCCAGTGCCGCGGTCCGGACCCGGTCAGCGCCGCGCTCCTGCAGTTCCGCCAGGGTGTCCGGCCGCCGGGCGGTGGCCAGCACGCGGTCACCCGCGGCCAGCGCGGCGAGCGCGATTTCCCGGCCGAAGCCGGCGGAGCAGCCGGTGATCAGCCAGACGCGGCCGTCGGTGTTCGTCATCTTCGTGTCCTCCCAGTGCTTTCCTCCCTTCCATCCTGGAGACGATCAAGGCCGCGCCGCCAACACCGATGTCCTGCCGCGGCTACAGTCTGAGCCTGTGACCCCCGAGTTGCGGCAGCTTCGCTACTTCGTCGCCGTCGCCGACGCCACCAGCTTCACCCGCGCCGCCGCCGGGCTGCACATCGCGCAGCAGTCGCTGTCCCAGCAGATCACCGCGCTGGAACGCACCCTCGGCGCGCGGCTGTTCGACCGGGACGCGCGCGGAGCCCGCCTCACCGCCGTGGGCCGGCTGTTCCTCCCGGAGGCCCGCGCGGTGCTGGCCCGCGCCGAAGAAGCCGTCGCGACGCTCGGGCGGGCGGTGCGCGGCGAGATCGGCGACGTCCGGCTCGTCTTCCTCGCCACGACGGCGAACTACCTGCTGCCACCGGTGGTCCGCGCGGCGCGGGAGCGGTTCCCCGAGCTCGCGGTGACCACCGCCGAGGCGTCGATCGCCGAACTCGTGGACGGCCTGCGCGAGGGCCGGTTCGACCTGGCGTTCACCCGGCCGCCGCTGGTCGGGGGCCTGACGTCCCGGACCCTGCTCACCGAAGAGGTGTGCGCCGTGCTGCCCGCGGAACACCCCCTGGCCGGGCGCGCCTCGCTGAAGCTGGCCGACCTGGCGGACGAACCCTGGGTACTGACCCCGCGCGCCGCCTGGGAACCCTGGCACCGCAGCTACGACGACGACTTCGCCGCCGCCGGCTTCACCCCGCGGGTGGTGCAGCGCGCCGCCACCGTGCAGGGACTGCTGGGGCTGGTCGCCGCCGGCGTCGGGGTCACCCGGCTGGCCCGTTCGTCGCACAGCCTCCGCCGCACCGGCGTGGCGTTCGTGCCCCTGGACGGCGACTTCGCCCGCACGGAGCTGGTGTGGGTGCCGGGCAACGACAACCCGGCAGTGCGCACGATCACCGACGTCGCGGTCGAGCTGGCGGCGGCCACGGACCTGACTCAGGCGGGCTGATCGCTTTCGGTCGGCAGGCCGGCGCGCACCCAGTCCTCGATGCCCGCGGCGTACTTGCGGACGTCGGTGTAGCCCAGCCGTTCCAGCTGCGCGGCGACCTGGCCGCTGTTGGCGCAGGCGGGGTTGGAGCAGTAGGTGACGATCGGGGTGGCCTTGTCCGGCAGCAGTTCCGGCGCCTTCGCCGCGACGTCACCGGCGACGAGGTTGACCGCCCCCGGCAGGTGCCGGGTCGCGTAGTAGGACGCGGGGAGCGCGTCGACGAGGACGATGCCGCCGGACGCGAGCCCGGCCCGGAGTGCGTCGCGGTCGATGGTCTCGGTCATGGTCTTCCTTTCGGGGTCAGAACGTCTTGGCGGTGTCGCGAGCGGCTTCGGCGGCGATCCGCCCGAGGTCGTCGGCATCGCCGGTGAGGGTGGGGTGGAACCGGATCTCGGTGACGTCGTCGATGCCGGTCCAGTTCAGCCACCCGGTGAAGAACGGCGACTGGAAGTCCGCGCCGAACTCACGACCGAGGCCGGGCGCCCACACCGCGCTCGTGTAGATGACCGCCGCCCGCTTGCCGCGGTCTTCGAGGAGGTGCCGGTAGCCGGCGACGGGGTCGACGCCGAAGATCCAGCCGGGCTGGGAGACGACGTCGACGAACTGCTTGAGCACGTACGGCACGCCGGAGTTCCACATCGGCACGCTGAACAGGAGCCGGTCGGCCGCGTCGAAGCGGGCGAACGCCGCCTTCGCCGCCGCCCAGGCTTCGGCTTCCTCGCCCTGCGGGGTACCGCCCCCGAAGACGGTCATCTTGGCCCGGGCCGCGGCCGGACCGAACGCGGGCAGGGAGCCGTCCCAGAGGTCCCACTCGTCGATGTCGGCGTCAGGGTGGAGGCTGCGGTAGGTGTCCAGGAAAGTAGCTGCCAGACGCAGCGACTGCGAGTCTTCGCCACGAGGGGACGCGGAAATGTGCAGCAAATCGGGCATGGCGGTGCTCCTCGGAGGGACCCGGCTTCCGCCGGACGAAGAATCGGACTAGAGTCCGCTTATGTCCTCCCACCGTAGCGGACCGCAGTCCGCTTCGTCAACGCCGGCCGAACTGCCGGTCCTCGGCGCCCCCGTCCGCGAGCGGGCGGACGCCGCCCGCAACCGGATCCGGGTCCTCGAAGCCGCGGAAACCCTCTTCGCCGAGCGCGGCGTCGACGCCGTCACCATGGACGACGTCGCAGGCGCCGCCGGCGTCGGCAAAGGCACCCTCTACCGCCGCTTCGGCGACAAGGCCGGCCTCGCCATGGCCCTGCTCGACCAGCGGGAACGCGAACTGCAGGAGCAGATCCTCACCGGCACCCCACCCCTGGGCCCCGGCGCCCGGCCCGCCGACCGCCTCGGCGCGTTCGTCGAGGCCTACCTGGAGTTCCTCGACCGACAACTGGACCTCGTCCTGCTCTCGGAAACCGCCACGACCGGCGCGCGGTTCCGGACCGGCGCCCACACCCTGTGGCGGCAGCACTGCCGCCACCTGCTCGAAGCCGGCGGCGCGGCCGCCCCCGAGATCGCCGCGGACGTCCTGCTCGCGGCCCTGGCGGCCGACCAGGTCCGGCACTGGCGACGGGACCGGGAAATCGACTCGGCAACCCTCACCCAGTCGCTCGTCCGGCTGGTGCGGACCTGGCTGCCGGGCTGAAACGGTGACGCACGGTGGCCGAAGCCGGAGTCGATCACCCGGTCCGTAGAATCGACGGCAATGCGACGTCTTCGGTGGTACTGGGGAGCCCTCGTCCTCGTGTGCGTGGCCCTGCTGGCCGGGTTCTTCGTCTTCTTCGGCTCCGAAAGCAAGCCAGGGCAACCACAACCACGACAAGGCCCACCGGGCACCGGCCCGCTCACCGTCGTCGCCATGGGTGACAGCACCGTCTCCGGAGAAGGCGCCGGCCGGTACACCGCCACCACCAACGGCCAGGGCGGCAACTGGTGCCACCGCTCCCCCGACGCCTTCGTGGAGAAGATCGCCGCCCCCGGCGTCACCGCGCACGTCAACCTCGGCTGTTCCGGCGCACCCGCCGAGCAGGTCGCCCTCGGCGACGTCAAGCAGTGGACCGAGGGATCGCAGGCGCAGCAACTGGCCGCACTGGTGAAGGACCACCGGGTCGCCGCGGTGGTGATCGCGGTCGGCGCGAACGACGAGCCGAAGTTCTCCAACCAGGTCAACGAGTGCTTCAAAGCCTGGTTCGACGCCGGCGGCCCCGCGTGCAGCACCGCACTGAAGCAAACCTGGCAGTCCAAAGTGGACGCGATGGTGCCGAAGGTGACAACCGCCGTCTCGGACGTGAAGACGGTCCTCGCCCAGGCCGGCTACGTGCCCGCGGACTACCAGCTGATCCTGCAGTCCTACGCCGCACCCATCGGCCCGGACCTGCCGGAAGACCTGCGCACCCTCAACGGCTGCCCGTTCCGCACCGAGGACCTGCGCTGGATCGCCCAAACCGGCATCGGCGTCCTCTCCTCCGGCCTCAAAGCAGCCGCCCAGCAGACCGGCGCCCGGTTCCTGGACCTGGCCAAGGCGGGCGTCAAGCACGAGGCCTGCAGTGGCGGCGCGAACCCGGCAACGGAATGGTTCACCCGGCTGACCCTGCAGCTGGCCGACCTCGGCCACGCCGAGCGCGCCGGGCACGCGCTGCAGGAGTCGTTCCACCCCAACGCCGCCGGCCACACGGCGATCGCCGGCTGCCTGACGGAGTTCATCGCGACCAAGGAAGGCAACGCGTCGTGCCTCGCGGGCGCGGACGGGAAACTCCACGCGATCCCGGAGGTCGTGGCCCGCTGACCCCGAGGGTCGGTCCGGGGTACGTCAGGGCACCTTGCGGACGGTGGTCGTGTCCGCGTCGGCGGGGGTGCCGTCCGCAGTCGCCGGCCGCAGCGGCGGGAGCGGGACGCCGTGGTCGTCCACGAGGACCGAATGGGTTTCGCCGGGAGCGAAGGCGTGCCGTTCGCCCCACTGACGCAGAGCGACGACGACCGTGAACAGGTCGCGTCCGGCCGGGGTGAGGGTATAGACCGGCCGCCGGCCTGAAGGTGCGGCCTGCCGGTCGAGGACGCCGCGGTCGACCAGGCGGCGGAGCCGGTCGGTGAGGATGTTGCGGGCGATCCCGGTGCGCTGCCGGAAGTCGGTGAACGACCGCGCGCCGTCCATGGCGTCGCGGACGACGAGCAGGCTCCAGCGGTCCCCCACGAGGTCGAGCGTGCGCGCCACCGGGCAGTTCGGGTCGGTCCAGCTTTCGGTCACCACACCTCCGGATGAGTTGCTGTTTGAAACCATTCTGTCGTACGGTGCCATCAGTTGCAAACTGCTACCGATGGGCTGGAATGGGACGGAACACGCTGCTGGCCGCGGTCTGCGCGGTCGCGGTCGCGAGCATCTACGTCGCGCAGCCGGTGCTCGCCGGCATCGGCGCGGACCTAGGGCTGCCGGCGGCCGGCCTGGGGTGGATCGTCGCGGCCGGCCAGCTCGGCTACCTGGCGGGGCTGGCGTTGCTCGTCCCGCTGGGCGACCTGCTGGACCGGCGCACGCTCATTGCGGGCCACCTGGTACTGACGGCGGCGGGCACGGTGCTCGCCGCGGCCGCGACCCGGCTCTGGGTGTTGCTGGCCGGGCTGGCCGTCGCCGGGCTGTTCGCGGTCGTCGTCCAGACGACGGTCGCCTACGCCGCGGCCCGGTCCACGCCCGGTGAGCGCGGCCGCACCCTCGGCGCGGTGACCTCCGGGGTCGTCCTCGGCATTCTCGGCGCCCGCGTCGCGGCCGGCGCCCTGGCCACCGCGTGGGGGTGGCGCAGCGTGTACGTCGTGCTCGCTGTGCTCCTGGTGACGCTGGCCGGTCTCGTGCTGAGGACGCTGCCGGCCGACCCACGCGGTGATCGCTCCTCCTACCGGGACGCGCTGACCTCGCTGGGCGGGCTGTTCCACGAGCGGCTGTTCGTCTCGCGCGGGTTGATCGCGTTCTTCCTGTTCGCCTCGTTCGGCACGTTGTGGAGCGGGCTGGCGCTGCCGCTCGCGGCCGCGCCGTGGCGGCTGAGCGCGGCGCAGATCGGGCTGTTCGGGCTGGCCGGCCTCGTCGGCGCGCTGGGGGCCGCCCGGGCGGGACGCTGGGCCGACGCGGGGTTCGCGCGCGCTGTCACCGGCAGCGCGCTCGCCCTGCTCGCTGTGTCCTGGGCGGCGATCGGACAGGCGTCGTGGTCCCTGGGGTTCGTCGTCGCCGGTGTGGTCGTGCTCGACTTCGCCGTGCAGGCCGTGCACGTGAGCAACCAGCACCTGCTGGCCACAGCGCATCCGGATCGCACCAGCAGCGCCATCGGCGGCTACATGCTTTTCTACTCGCTCGGCTCGGCCCTCGGCGCGACCGCGACGACGACCGTGTTCGCCGGCACGGGTTGGCCGGGTTCCAGCGTCCTCGGCGCCGGGTTCGCCGTCTGCGCCTTCACGGTCTGGGCGAGCGGCTTCAGAGGTCGAGGGCGGCGCGCAGGGCGATGTCGATGCGTTCCTGGACGTCCTGGTCGATCTCGGCGACGCGTTCGTCGAACCAGGGGCGGTAGAGCCGGGTCAGGTTGAGCGTCGACACCCAGTAGCGGGCGTCGACCGCCACGCCGAGGATGTCCATCGGGTCGCGGTCGAGCAGTTCGGTGCCGAGCAGCCAGGGCCGCTCGGACTCGTTCACCCCGTCCGAGGACAGCAGCACCACCGTGCGCTGCCGGGCCGGTTCGGTCGGGGGGTGGTACGTCCAGACTTCACCCCTGCGCACGCAGATCCTTTTCCGCCGCGTTGCGCTCGGCCTCGTCCGATTCCGCGACGGCCGGTTCCGGCCTCTGCGGGGTGTAACCCGTGCGCACCGCCTCGCGCCTGGCCGCCTTCGACAGCCAGGACGAGACCGAGATTCCGTGGGCTTTCGCGGCTCGTTCGGCGAATTCCAGTGCGCCGCTGTCCAGCGAAAGAGTGACCTTACGTGTTGCCATACCTTTTACCGTACCAGCGCCGATGTTCTGACACCAGCGGGGCGCCGGCGTCAGAACGTCGGCGAACGTCCCTCGAACGGCGTAGAGAGCACCACCGTCGTCCGGGTCGACACCTTCGCGGCCTCCCGGATCCGGCGCAGCAGGTCCTCCAGCGCCAGCGGCGACTGGACGCGCACCAGCAGGATGTAGGACTCGTCGCCGGCGACCGAGTAGCACGACTCGATCTCCTTGATGTGCTGGATCCGCTGCGGGTAGTCGTCCGGCGCGCCCGGGTCGTTGGGCGTCAGCGAGATCAGCGCCGTCAGCGGCAGCCCGATCTGCCCGCCGTCGAGCCGCGCGGTGTAGCCGAGGATGACCCCGCGCTGTTCGAGGCGGCGCACCCGCTGGTGCACCGCCGACACCGACAGCCCGACCCGCTCGGCGAGATCGGTGAAGCTGCGCCGCCCGTCCGCCGCGAGCTCCTGGACGATCGACTGGTCCAGCGGCTCCAGGCCGCCGGTCGTCATGCGTCCAGCACGACGAGCTCGTGCGGCTGGTTGTTGACGGACTCGACGCCGCCGGCGGTCACGATCACGATGTCCTCGATCCGGGCACCCCACCGGCCCGGCTGGTAGATGCCCGGCTCGACGCTGAAGGCCATGCCCGGCTCCAGCGGCAGCGCGTTGCCGGCGATGATGTACGGCTCCTCGTGCACGTCCAGGCCGATGCCGTGGCCGGTGCGGTGGATGAAGTACTCCCCGAAGCCCGCCTCGGTGATGACGTCCCGCGCGGCGGCGTCCACCTGCTCGGCGGTGACGCCCGGCCGCACCGCGGCGACCGCGGCGGCCTGGGCGCGCTGCAGCACGGCGTAGGTCTCGGCCACGTCGGCGTCGCGCGGCTCGCCGACGGCGTAGGTGCGGGTGGAGTCGGAGTTGTAGCCGGCCGGCAGCGGCCCGCCGATGTCGACGACCACGACGTCACCCTTCTCGATGACGCGGTCGGAGACGTCGTGGTGCGGGCTGGCGCCGTTCGGGCCGGAGCCGACGATCACGAAGTCGGCCCGGAGGTGGCCCTCCTCGACGATGGCCGCGGCGATGTCGGCGCCGACCTCGGCCTCGGTGCGGCCGGGCCGCAGCCACTCGTGCACGCGGGCGTGCACCCGGTCGATCGCCGCACCGGCCTCCCGCAGCGACGCGATCTCGGCGGCGTCCTTGCGCATCCGCAGCTCCCGCACGACCGGCCCGGCCAGGGTCTGCTCGGCCTCGCCGAGCGCGGCCCGCAGCGCCAGCACGTGCAGGGCCGGGGTGAAGTCGCTGACCGCGACCCGGCCGGGCTTGCCGAGCCGGTCCGCGACGAGCTTGTAGGGGTCGTCGCCGTCGACCCAGGTGAGCAGCTCGACACCGAGCTCGTCGGTGGGGACGTCGGCGTACCCGGGCGCCTCCAGCTTCGGGACGACCAGCGCCGGGGTGCCGTCGGCCGGGACGACGAGGGTGGTGAGCCGCTCGAACGAGCCACCGGCCTGGCCGAGCAGGTAGCGCAGATCGGAGCCGGGCGCGATCAGCAGGGCGTCGGTGCCCGCGGCAGCCGCGGCGGCACGGGCACGGTCCAGCCGGGCACGAAGGGCGGCGGCGTCGGGGGCGGGCGTGTGGAGGGAACGGCGCGACATGAGGCCGAGCCTAGTGGGGCGCCCCGGCTCCCCGGCCCGCCCGGGCCTGCGACATGCCGGGCCGGGTGACGTGGCTCCCCCAAGCCGTGAATGCCACCTTGGGAGACTTTACGTCCCTCAAGGTGGCATTCACGGCCTTGCTCGCGGGATGCCCGGCCGGCACCTCCCCCGGTATTCACCCGGCTCGTGGCAGGCTGTGCGGGTGACCGGACCCCTTGCCCTGCTCGACTCCGCGAGCCTGTACTTCCGTTCGTTCTTCGCCCTGCCCGACTCGATGCGCGCCGCGGACGGGACGCAGGTGAACGCCGTGCGCGGGTTCGCCGACACGATCGCGCGGATCCTCACCGACCGGCGCCCCGCGCGGCTGGTGTGCTGCCTGGACGCGGACTGGCGGCCGAAGTTCCGCACCGATCTGCTGCCCAGCTACAAGGCGCACCGGGTGGCCGAGGAGACCGGCAGCGGCCCGGACGTCGAAGTGGTGCCCGACACGCTCACCCCGCAGGTGCCGATCATCCTCGACCTGCTCGAAGCCTTCGGGTTCGCCACCGCCGAAGCCGCCGGCTACGAAGCCGACGACGTCATCGGCGCCCTGGCGACCCGCGAGCGGACCGACCCGGTCGAGGTGATCACCGGCGACCGCGACCTGTTCCAGCTGGTGCGCACCGAGCCGTCGCCCGCGTCGGTGATCTACGTCGGCAAGGGCTGGGCCAAGGCCGAGGTGCTGGGACCGGCCGAGATCGCCGAGCGCTACAGCCTCCCCCGCGAGACGGCCGGGCCGGCGTACGCGGACATGTCGGTGATGCGCGGCGACCCGTCCGACGGGCTGCCCGGCGTCGCGGGCATCGGCGAGAAGACCGCGGCGAAGCTGATCACGCAGTTCGGCTCGCTCGACGCCCTGCTGGCGGCGGCCACGGCCGGGGACTCCCGCGTCCCGCTCAAGACCCGGCTGCGCCTGAAGGACGCGGCGGACTACCTGGCCGTCGCACCGACCGTGGTGCGGGTGGCGGTCGACGCGCCGGTGGAGCAGTCCCGCCCCGACACCGTCCCGGCGACGCCGGCCGACCCGGAGCGGGTCGCCGAGCTGGCCGAGCGGTGGAACCTCGGCAACTCGGTCGAGCGGCTGCTCAAAGCCCTGCCGGGCGTCTAGAAGTGCGTGCCGCACCACGGCGCGCTGACCGTGGTGAACAGCTCGTCGGCCCGGGCGGGCGCAGCCGCGTCGCGGACGTCGATGCGGCCCGCTTCCGCCAGCGCCGTCGCGCTCCACTGACCCAGGTACAGCATCCCGAGGGTGTCGACGTCGAGCGCCAGGTCCGCGGCCGCGTCGGTGCGCCGGGCGCCGTCCGGGCCGATCTCGTAGTGCCCGGTGTTGGCCGGCAGCAGCCGGTCGGTCACCGCGAGCACCACGGGGCCGGCCGCGCGGTAGGTGCGGGCGGCGAGCGCCGCCGCGACGTCGACCGGCCGCAGCCACAGGTCGTCCTCGACGGCGAGGGTGGCCGCGTGCCGGTGGTCGGTCAGCAGCAGGGCCAAGGGCTCGTCGACCGGGCGGTGGCGGGCGTGCACCCCGGAGACCAGGTCGACCGACAGCAGGTACCGCCACAGCGCGGCCCGGGCGGCCGGGCCGGCGGCGTGCAGGTCGTGGACGTCCAGCACGGCGCCCTGGTCCGGCGCCTCGAAGGACCGCCGGTTGATCGTGGCGTACACGACGAAACCGTCGTCCCCGTCCGGTCCACTGTGGACAGCGACGAGGTGGCTGCCGTCCGGGCCCACGTGCCCGTCGTGCGAGATCGGCCACCACAGCTCCGGCCGCGCGATCATGCCCGGCCGGTGCAGCCCGATCCGCCGGTACAGCGCCGGAAGCTCCTTCACGGCATCCTCGGGCGTGAGCAGCCGGACGTCGCCGCCGGCCGGGACGCGCTCGTGCAGCCGGGCCGCGGGCCGCGCCACCCGCAGGGTCTTGCCGAGCGCGGCCGAGCCGTAGCCGAACCGGCCGTAGATCGTGGGTTCGCTGGCGTGCAGGACGGCCAGCGGCAGCCCCCGCGCGGCGATGTCCGCCAGCTGCGTCGCCATCATCGCGCTGAGCACCCCGCGGCGGGTCCGGTCGGCGCGGACGCCGACCCCCTCGACCGCGGCGGCCGGCACCGACCGACCGCCCGGGACGGCGATCTCGGTGTCGAAGGAGCTGACGATCCCGATCGGGGCCCCGCCCTCGAACGCGCCGAACTTGCGCGCCGCGGGCCAGGAATTCCCGACGCGGGTCCAGACGTCGTCGGTGACGCGCTGGGTGTGCAGCGCGCGGCGCAGGACGTCGAACGTGCTGCGCCGCTCTTCCTCGGTGATCGGGCGGACGTCGAAGGCGGTCATCCTCCCGATCCTGCCGTCCGGTGCCGGGCCCGGCACCCGGTTTTCGCACCCGCTCAGAAGTGGCTGCCGCTCCAGGACGCCACGCGGGTGCCGAAGAGCAGGTCCGCGGCCGCGGGGGCGGCCGGGTCACGGACTTCGATGCGGCCCGCGCCGGCCAACGCCGAAGGCCGCCAGGTGCCGAGGTAGACCATGGCCAGGGTGGTGACGTCCAGGCGGAGCCCGGCCTGCCGGTCCGTGCGCTCCGCGCCCTCCGGAGTGATGCGGTAGGTGCCGCTGTTGCCCGGCAGCAGCGGGTCGGTCACCTCCAGGACCACCGGGGTGGCGGGCCCGTACTCCCGGGCCGCCAGCGCCTGCGGGACGTCGACGAGCCGGATCCAGTGCTCGTCCCCGATCCGGTCGACGTTACCGTGGCGGTGGTCGGCCAGCAGCAGCTCGATCGGATCGTCGAGCGGGCGCGAGTCGGCGACGATCCGGTCCACCAGGTCGATCCCGAGCAGGAACCGCCACAGCCCGGCGTAGGCGGCCGCGGAGCCGGCGAACAGGTCCATCACCTCCAGGATCTTGGTCCACGGATGGGCCGGCACGCCGTCGACGAAATAGGTGGCGAACCCGTCCGGCCCGCCGGGACCGTGGTGCACGACCGCCTTCACCGGCGACGTGTGCCGGCGCGCCTGGTTTTCGTAGAGCCGCCACAGCACCTCGGGCCGGGTCATCATCCCCGGCCGGTGCTCGAGGCGGTCGTACACGCCGGGACAGGCTTCGAGCGCCCGGTCGAGGTCCAGCAGTTCCAGCTCGCCGCCCACCGGGGCGTCCGGACGCAGCCGCGCCCGGTGCCGGTCGATGCTGTAACCGCGGTACCGCGTGGCCAGCCCGTAGCCGAAGCGGCCGTAGATCAGGGCTTCGGACGCGAGCAGGTTCGCGAACACCACTCCGCGCGCGGCGAACTCCTCCAGCTGCGCCGTCATCAGCGCGCGCAGCACACCACGGCGGGTGCGGTCCGCGCGGACGCCGACGGAGGTGACCCCCACCATCGGCAGCCGGGCCCCGCCCGGCACGGTCAGCTCGGCGTCGAAGGACCGCGCGGTGCCGATGAGCTCCGGATCGAACGCCCCGATCGTGCCTCCGGGCTGGTAGTACCGGGCCGCATACCGCCATTCGGTGTCGTCGGCGGGCGGGAAGTGCACGGTCGCCCGGAACAGGTCGCTCGCCGCCCGGTGCTCCCCGGCGTCCATCGTCCGGATCTCGAAGTCGCTCATGCCCGGATCATCTCCGGAAACGACGAAGCCCGGCCACCGGAAACACCGGCGGCCGGGCCTGAAGCCGTGCTACTTCGAGACGGGCGGGGACACCTCGTAATTGCCGCCGTCGCCCTTCACCGTGATCGGCACCTGCTGCGGCTTGCCGGCGATCGTGGCGGTGCACGCGAACTTCGCGCCGTCCTCCACCTTCTGCTCGGCGGGACAGGTGACACCGGTGACGCCGTCGATCTTGTAGGTCTCGGTCAGCAGCTTCTGCACGTCGGTCTGCATCTGGGTGTTGTTGAAGACCTGCGTCTTCAGGAACCCGGGCGCGACGAAGCCGAGGATGAGGAAGACGGCGACCGCCACGACCGCCGCGATGGCGCCGATCAGCAGGCCCTTCTTCGACTTCGCCGGCTTCTCCCCCTCCGGAGCGGCTCCAGCGGGGAACTGCTGGCCGTAGTCGTACTGGCCGGGCGGCTGCTGCCCGTACTGCGGCTGCGCCTGGGGCCCGCTCTGCGGGTACGCACCGCCCGGCTGCTGCCCGCCGTACTGCGGCTGGGCCTGCGGGCCGCTCTGCGGGTACCCACCGCCGGGCTGCTGCCCGTACGGCGGCGGCTGCTGACCCCACTGCGGCTGCTGCGGCGGGGTGTACCCGCCCGGCTGCTGCCCCCACTGCTGGGGTTGCTGGGGTTGCTGGGGTTGCTGCGGCTGGCCCCACTGCTGCTGGTTCGGGTCGGGCGGAGGCTGTTGCGGCTGCCCCCACTGCGGCTGCTCCTGGGAGCCGCTCGGCGGGTATGCGCCGCCGGGCTGCTGCCCGTATTGGGGCTGCTGTGGGTCGTTGCCGCCATACGGCGTGCTCATCGTCTGCCTCCGCCTGCTTCGCTCATCTCGCTGTCCACCCCGAACCACCGGCAAGCCGCGCGCACGGTGTCGCAGGCGATCCAACCACAGGTCGGAGCCGAGCACACGTGGCCACGCGCACCACCCACGCTACCGGGGAACAGGCCTTACACCGAGTTCACGCCGCGCCCGCGGCCACGACCCCGCGGCGCAGTGCCTTCACCGCGTCCGCCGCCGCCGCACCGACCGGATCGGCCTTGCCGAGCACGTCGCGGATCTGGTCGAGCAGGTCGATCACCTGACGCGACCAGCGCACGAAGTCACCCGCCGACAGCTCCTGGCCGTTGGCCTCCGCCGCGGTCAGCACCTTCTCCAGCGATTCACCCCGGGCCCAGCGGTAAACCGGCCAAGCGAACCCGGCGTCCGGCTCGCGGGTCCGCTCCAGCCGGTGCCGCCGCTCGTCCTCGGTCAGCTCCACCCACAGCCGTGCCGTTTCCTGCCACGCTTCGGGCACCGCGCCACCCGGCAGCCGGGGTTCACCCGCGGTGTCCCGGCGGGCTTCGAACACGAGCGTGGAGACGACCGCGGCCAGTTCGGCCGGGTTGAGCTTGCGCCACACGCCGTGCCGGATGCACTCGGCGGCCAGCAGGTCCGACTCGCTGTAGAGCCGGGTCAACCGCCGGCCGTGCTCGGTGACCCGGTCTTCGCCGTCCCCCGCTGATTCCGGGCCCAGATAACCGCGTTCGCCCAACAGGGCGAGGATCCGGTCGAAGGCACGCGCCAGCGAGTGGGTGGTCGCCGCCACCTTCCGCTCCAGCTGCTCGGTCTCCGCGGCGAGTCTTTGATACCGCTCGATCCAGCGCAGGTTCGCCTCACGCTCGGCCAGCCCGTGACACGGATGAGCCCGCAGCGCCCGCCGCAACGCGGCCAGCTCACCGTCTTCGTTCGCCCCCGAACGCCGCTTCTGCCGCCCCGGCAACGAAATCCCGGCGCTCCGCAGCGCCGAGGCGACGTCCCGGCGCGCCCGCGGCGAACGCAGTTCGACGTGCTTGGGCAGCTTGATCCGCCCCAGCACCTCCACCGGCGCGGGGAAATCCGTCACCGACAGCGGCCCCGACCACCGGTCCTCGGTCACCACCACCGGCCGCGGCTCCCGGATCGGGTCCAGCCCCGGGTCGACGACCACGGCCAGCCCCGCCCGGCGGCCCGCCGGCACCGCGATGACGTCACCCTTGCGCAGCTTCTCCAGCGACTCCGCCGTACCGGCACGACGCACCGCGGTGTTCTGCCGGGACAGCGCCTTCTCCCGCGTCGAAATCTTCGCGCGCAGCTCCACGTACTCGAGCATCTCGTCGAAATCGCCGGTCACCGCGGCCGAATAGCCCTTCAGGGCTTCCTTGTTGCGTTCGATCCGGCGCGCGGTGCCCACCACCGACCGGTCGGCCTGGAACTGCGCGAACGACTGCTCCAGCAGCTCACGCGCCTCGGCGGCCCCGACCTGGGCCACCAGGTTGACCGCCATGTTGTAGCCCGGCCGGAACGACGACCGCAGCGGGTAGGTCCGCGTCGACGCCAGCCCGGCCACCTGCTTGGGATCGACCCCGGGCTGCCACGCCACGACGGCGTGCCCCTCGACGTCGATGCCGCGCCGCCCCGCCCGGCCCGTGAGCTGGGTGTACTCCCCCGGCGTCAGCTCGACGTGCGCTTCCCCGTTGTACTTCACCAGGCGTTCTAGAACGACCGTGCGGGCGGGCATGTTGATCCCCAGCGCCAGCGTCTCCGTGGCGAACACGGCCTTCACCAGCCCGCGGACGAACAGCTCCTCCACGGTTTCCTTGAACGCCGGCAACAGCCCGGCGTGGTGACCGGCGATCCCGCGCTCGAGCGCTTCCCGCCACTCCCAGTAACCGAGCACGCCGAGATCGCCCTCGGGGAGATCCGCCGTGCGCTCCTCGATGATCCGCCGGATCTCCTCGACCTCGCCGGGTCCGTTCAGCCGCAGCCCGGCCCGGACGCACTGCGTCACCGCCGCGTCACAGCCGGCGCGGGAAAAGATGAACACGATCGCCGGCAGCAACCCGGCCCGGTCCAGCTGCTCGACGACGTCCACCCGCGACGGCGGCCGGAACCGCGGCATCCGCGGCGGCGCACCCCGGCGGCCACGCGGCCCACGGAACCCGGCCGGCGCGTACTGGCGGCCGATCTCTTCGGTCCGGCGCAGCAGGGTCGGGTTGATCCGCAGCTCGGCCCCCGGGGCGTGCACGTCATCCCCGGCGAACAGGTCGAGCAGCCGGTTCCCGACCAGCATGTGCTGCCAGAGCGGCACCGGCCGGTGCTCGTCGACGACGACCGTCGTGTCGCCCCGGACCTCCACCAGCCACTCGCCGAACTCCTCGGCGTTGCTGACCGTCGCCGACAGCCCGACCACGCGGACGTGCTCGGGCAGGTGCAGGATCACCTCTTCCCAGACCGCGCCGCGGAACCGGTCGGCGAGGTAGTGGACCTCGTCCATGACGACGTAACCGAGGTCGGTGATCGTCGACGAGCCGGCGTAGAGCATGTTGCGCAGCACCTCGGTGGTCATCACGACCACCTGGGCGTTGCCGTTGATCGAGGTGTCCCCGGTCAGCAGGCCGACGGCGTCGGCGCCGTAGCGGGCGACGAGGTCGGCGTACTTCTGGTTCGACAGCGCCTTGATGGGTGTCGTGTAGAAGCACTTGCGGCCTTCGGCCAGCGCCAGGTGCACGGCGAACTCGCCGACCACGGTCTTGCCGGCTCCGGTCGGCGCGCACACGAGCACGCCGTGACCACCCTCGAGGGCCTCACACCCGCGGATCTGGAAGTCGTCGAACTCGAAGGACGCCTCCGCGGCGAAGCGCGTCAGCTGGGGGTACTTCCCGCGACGCGTGGAGGCCGCATAGGCCTCGGCCGGGGACGAAGAAGGGCTACTGGCCACCTCGTCAGGGTTTCACATCCCCCGGGCAGTCCGCACGCCACGTGACCAACGGCGTGGCGCTCCCCGTCTCTGCGTCCTTCGATTTCTCCGGTCGTCACTTGGTGATCGAGAAATTCGGCCCGCCTTATAGGGCGTTATACACTTGCCGGTCCGGGGAACCGGTTGCCGTCCGGCCGCGTCGGAGCCGGCATGACCGAACCGTGCCCGAGCTGCGGCTTGCTGGATCGGGTGCAGCACGTGCCCGCGGCCTACCACGGCGGTCACTCGTTCTACCGTGGCCAGGGCCCGGCGGTCGCGATACCGGCCGGTGACAGCGTCGTCTACACGAACAGCCAGGTCAGCGGGGTGTCGGTCACCGCGGTCGCCCGTGCGCTGGACCCCTTCCCTCCCCCGCGCCGCGGCGGCGGGCTGCTGGCGGCCGCGATCGTGCTGGCCTTGGCCGGGAGTTGTTTCCTGCTGCTGCCGTTCTCGGCGTTCGACGACCCGCCGCCCGGCGGCGCGGCGACGAAGGTGCTGGGTGCGGCCGTGATCTCGCTGCCGTCGGTGTGCGTGTACGGCGCGGCCGGCGTGCTGGTCTGGCTGTACGTGCGGCGCTTGCGGGAGCACCGGCGGCAGCGGCGCGGCGTGCCCGCGGCGCAGCAGGTGTGGGAGCAGGGCTGGTTCTGCCACCGCTGCGGTGGGGTGTACTTCGCCGACACGGGACGGCTGCTGACCCCGGCGCACTTCCGGCAGCTGGTGGCGCGGGCGGGTGGCTACGACCGCTAGGCCAGCACCGTCAGCGCGCCCGGGACGCAGGTGACCGTCACCGGCACCGTTCCTTGCGGTTCCCCGTCGGCGTAGGCGGGCCAGGTGTTGCCGGCCAACGTCACCGAGCGGGCGCGCAGGGTGCGGACCGCGGGGTGGGTGAGGTGCTTGCCGGTGCGCAGGCCCGGGAGCATCCGGATCAGGCCGCGGCGGGTGGCGTGGCCGATGATCGTGACGTCGAAGACGCCGTCCTCGGGGTCGGCCGTCGGGCAGATCGGGACGCCACCGCCGTAGAAGCGGGTGTTGCCGATCGCCACGAGGGTCGCGTCGAGCTCGAGGCGATCGGTTCCGGTGTCGACGACCACCGGGCGGGACCGGAACGCCGCCAGCTCGGCCAGGATCGCGACGTCGTAGCGCCGCGGCCCGGACGGCCAGCGCATCCGGTTGGCGCGTTCGTTGACGCTCGCGTCGAAGCCCGCGCACAGCACGGTCGCGAACCAGGTACTGCCGACGCGGCCGAGGTCGATCCGCCGCCGGGCGCCCGAGCGCAGGGCCGCGACCAGCGCGTCGACCGCGGGGAGCGGCTCGCCGGGCAATCCGAGGGCGCGGGCGAAGTCGTTGCCGGTGCCCGCCGGGACGAGCCCGAGCGCGACGTCGTGGTCCGCGCAGAACTGGACGCCCTGGTGCGCGGCGCCGTCGCCGCCGAGGACGATCAGGACGTCCAGACCGGCGCCGTGCGAGGTCCGCATCAGCGCGCGGGACTCCTCGACGGAGTGGGCGACCAGCACGTCGAGCCGGTCCACGGCGGTGCGCAGCCGCTCGGCGACGGTGTCGGCGATCCGGGCGGCGGCGCCGTGCCCCGACGCCGGGTGCACGGCGAGCGCGGCGTGGATCCCCACTAGGTGACGTCGTCGGTGCTCGACCGGCCGCCGGACGCGGTCGGAGCGGACGGCTCGTCGTCGACCTTGCTCGGGGTGTAGTCGAACGGGGCGGCTTCGTCGTCGGCGAGCTTGTCCCAGCCCTCGTCGGAGCGGACCTTGTCCTTCTTGCGGTCGTGGAAGCGCGCCATCTGGATGGAGATCTCGAACAGCACCGTGAGCGCGCCGGCCAGGCCGAGCATCGAGAAGGGGTCCGAGCCCGGAGTGGCGAAGGCGGCGAACACGAACAGCGCGAACACGATGCCGCGGCGCCACTTCTTGAGCTGCACGTACTTCACGACGCCGACGCGGTTGAGCATCACCACGAGCAGGGGCAGCTCGAAGCTGATCCCGAAGATGACCAGCAGCGACAGCATGAACGAGATGTACTTGTCCGCGGTCAGCGCGGTGATGAACTCCCCCTCGCCGAAGCCCATGAGCAGCTGCAGCGCGTGCGGGAACAGGATGTAGGCGAGGACCGCGCCCGAGGCGAACAGCGCCGACGCGAAGCCGACGAACGTCAGCGCGTACTTGCGTTCCTTGGAGTACAGGCCGGGCGCGATGAACGCCCAGAACTGGTAGAGCCAGGCCGGGGCCAGCAAGACCGCACCGGCGGCGACGCTGACCTTCAGCTGGATCATGAACGCTTCGAACGGCTGGGTCTGCAGCAGCTGGCAGCCCATTTCGCTGTTGAGCCGCCGGTTGGCCGGGATGGCGCAGTAGGGCGCCTTCATGATCTCGCCGAGCGACGGGACCGGGCCCATCTTGGTGCTGAACCAGATGAACCCGAAGATGGCGCCGGCGATGACGGCGAGCATGGCGAAACCGAGGCGGCGGCGGAACTCGTAGATGTGCTCGATGAGCGTCATCGTGCCGTCGGGGTTGGCCCGGCGGCTGCGCTTGCGCCGCTTCGAGCCGCGGTGCTCACCGTTTCCGGAGGCGGGTTCCGCCACGGGTTGTTCCGTTCTCGTCGGAGTCCGCGCAGAGCGCGCCGGGACCGGCGCGCTCCGCGGACAGGGGACCAGGTGTGCCGGAGCCGCCGCTCAGCTGACGTTCTTCTGCGGCTGGTCGGCGGCCTGCTGCTTCTTCAGCTCGTCGAGCTGGCGCTGCAGGTCGGCGACCTGCTGGTCGGTCGCCGTCGCGGCGGGGGTGGCCGGGATCTGCTTCGTCTCGACGGGCTCGGCGTCTTCGTGCGCCGCGGCCTTGTCGCCGGTGAGGTCCTTGGTCTCGGCCTTGAAGATCTTCATGGACTTGCCGATGGACCGGGCCGCGTCGGGAAGCCTCTTGGCCCCGAACAGCAGCACGACGACGAGCACCAAGATGATCAAATGCCACGGCTGCAATCCGTTCAGCATGGTGGCCTCCTATCTGCGTCTGGTAGGGATGTTACTGGTTTTCCGGCTTGCGGTGGCGCTGCGCGAACGCGACGCGCAACGCCGCCGACCGCGCGCGGACGAGCCCCGCACGGTCCTGGGTGTTCGTAGCCACCATGCTTGCGGTCCGCCGGAAGGCACGCAAGACCTTGACGGTCCGCACCAGCAGGACAACGAGGCCGGCGAGGCCGAGCACGATGAGCACGGCGGTGGGCAGGTACGGCACGTCGTCAGCCTAGTGGTCGCAGGTTGACGGAAGGTGACGGGCTCGGGCCACGGCGCCGGCGGCGCGGCGACCGACGTCCGACGCGAGGTCGGCCGGGCTCTCCACCAGCGCTTCTCCGCCCAGCCCCAGCACCAGGCGCACCATCCAGGACTGGTCGGCGTAGCGCATCCGGATCCGCAGGCGGCCGCCGTCGAGCTCGTCGAGTTCCTCGCACGGGTAGTACTCGGCTACCCAGCGTGCGTCCGGGTCGAGGACCAGGACCGCTTCCCGCTGATCGGGACGCTCACGGAAGACACCCTCGGAGATGTCGGTGGGGTGGGCGTGCGCGGGCGGCCGCGACGGCTCGTCGAGGATCGTCAGCTCGTCGATCCGGTCGAGCCGGAACAGCCGGACGGCCTCGGCGCGGCGGCACCAGGCCTCGAGGTAGCCGACCGCCTGGACGATCAGCAGCCGCATCGGGTCGACCGTGCGCTCGGTGATCTGGTCCTTGGACGCGGTGTAGTAGCTCATCCGCAGGGCGTGCCCGCTCTGCAGCGCGCGGGCGACCTCCTCGCGGGTCCGCGCGGTCTTCTTGCCCTCCCGCACGCCCCCGCCGACGACCACGCCGGCCGGCTGGGCCTGCCCGGCGGCGGCCTCGATCTTGGCGATGGAGCGGCGGACGGCGTCGCCGTCGAGCACGCCCGGCGTCTCGGCCAGTGCCCGCAGCGCCACCAGCAGCGCGGTCGCTTCGCCGCCGGTGAGCCGCAACGGGCGGCTCATCCCGGCGTCGTGGGTGACGACGATCGTGTCGCCCTCGAAGGACAGGTCGATCAGGTCGCCGGGGCCGTAGCCGGGCAGCCCGCACATCCACAGCAGCTCGAGGTCCTTGCGCAGCTGCTTGGGCGTGACGTCGAAGTCCTGCGCCGCTTCGTCGACGCGGATGCCCGGGCGCGCGAGCAGGTAGGGCACGAGCGCCAGCAGCCGCGGCATCCGGTCGGTGGATCCGCTCACAGCGCGCTCACCTGCCGGGCCACGACGGCTTCGAGCCGGTCCTGGACGCTCTTGGCCAGCACGTCGGGTTCGAGCACGAGGACGTCGGGGCCCTGGGCGGCGATCCAGTCGGCGGCCGATTCCGGGTAGAGCAGGCCGATCTCCACGAGGTCGCCCTCTTCGCCGTCGATCGCGCACCGGCCGACCACGGTGCCACGGCGGCGGACCCCGGCCGCGCGGCCGTCGGCGACCCAGATCCGGGCGGTGGTGACCGGGGCCGGTTCGCTGTCGCCGGTGGCCGTGACCAGCTTGAGCAGATTGACGCCGTCGGGGCGCCGGACCTCGCCGGGTTTGCCGACGGGGCGGACCTGCCCGGTGACGCGCGACAGCCGGAAGCACCGGGTGGCGCCGCGGTCCCGGTCGTGCCCGACGACGTACCAGCGGGCCCGCCACGACACCACGCCCCACGGTTCGAGGGTCCGCATGATCCGCTCCGGGGAACCGCTGCGGCGGTACTCGAACCGCACCGCCTGGCCGTTCTGGACCGCGGCCAGCAGCGGCCCGAACGCCGGTTCGGCGCGCACGCGTGGCTCGACCACCGTGGGAGCCTGGTCGTCGACCTCCAGGCCGGCGGCGCGCAGCTTCACGAGCGCGCCGTGGGCCTGGCCGGTCAGCTCCGGGGAGTCCCACAGCCGGGACGCCAGCGCGACCGCGGCGGCTTCGTCGGGGGCGAGGTCGATTTCGCCGAGTTCGTAGTCACGGCGGGCGATGCGGTAGCCCTCGATCGCGTCGAAGGCGGAGTTGCGGCCGGTTTCCAGCGGAATACCCAGTTCGCGCAGCTCGGTCTTGTCCCGTTCGAACATCCGGAAGTAGGCCTCGTCGCTGGCCGCGTCGCCGTATCCGGGCACGATGCCGCGGATCCGCTCGGCAGTGAGGTACTGCCGGGTGGACAACAGGGCCAGTACCAGATTGACCAGCCGTTCGGCGCGTGCGGTGGACACCCGGTAGAGCCTAGCCCGCGCCGTCCGGCCCGATCGTGAGGTCCGGGGTACGCGCGTCGTAATCGGTGCGGGCGGCGTCGACGGCGTCGAAGTTGGCCTCGGCCCACGCCTTGAACCCGGCCATCAGCGCGCGCAGCGATTCCCCCAGTGGCGTAAGGGAATAGTCGACGCGGACGGGCACCGCCGGGGTGACCTCGCGGCGCACCAGGCCGTCGCGTTCGAGCACGCGCAGGGTTTGGGTGAGCATCTTCTGGCTGACCCCGGCGATGCGGCGCGAAAGGTCGCTGTAGCGCTGCGGGCCGTCACCGAGCGCGACCAGGATCAGGCTGACCCACTTGCCGGCGATCTCGTCCAGCAGCTTCCGGGTCGGGCACGCCGCCAGATAGGCGTCGTAGGCGGCCTTTTCGGCTTGCCGCCGCTGTTCCGCCGTGCGCGTGGGCACCGGCCTCACCTCCTCGTGCGGTGGGCACCCGCAGGTGCGTACTTCCCAACGGAGAGTAGCTCCCCATACGTTCGCGAGGAAGGTTCGACCCGCGAAGGAGACGAAGATGCGTGCGATGGTGGTCCGCCGGTTCGGTGGCCCGGAGGTCCTGGAGGCCGTCGAGGTGCCGGTGCCCGAGCCCGGTCCCGGGCAGGTGCGGATCCGGGTGGCGGCGGCCGCGGTCAACCCGGTCGATGCGGCCACCCGTTCGGGAGCGCTCAGCGAGGCGGGGGTGATCCCGCCGCGGGAGGTGCTCGGTCTCGGCTGGGACGTCGCCGGCCGGATCGACGACGCCGGGGACACCCGATTCGGCGTCGGCGACGCCGTGATCGGGCTGCGCGACCGCATCGCCCTCCCCCTCGGCGCTTACGCCGAGTACCTCGTCCTCGACGCCTCGGCCGTGGCCCCCGCGCCACCCGGCCTCTCCCCCGTCGAAGCGGCTACCCTCCCCCTCAACGCCCTGACCGCCGCCCAGGCGCTCGACCTCGTCGAGACCACCGGGACCCTGCTGGTCACCGGCGCGGCCGGGGCGGTCGGCGGGTACGCCGTCGCCCTCGCGCACGCCCGGAAGCTGCCGGTGGTCGCCGTGGCGTCCGAAGCCGACGAAGCTCTCGTCCGGCAGTTCGGTGCCGGCGAGTTCGTCCCCCGCGGCCCGGCGCTGGGCGACCGCGTCCGGGCCGTGGTCCCCGGCGGGGTGGACGCCGTCCTCGACACCGCGCTGCTGGGGCTGGACGCGCTCGACGCCGTCCGGGGCGGCGGCGAGTTCGTCGCCTTCGCGGCCGGAGCCGCACCGCTCCCGCTGCGCGGCGTCCGCGTCCGCCACGTCTGGATCCGCGCGGACGGCGAGCGGCTGGCCGAGCTGGCCGGGCGCCTTCCCGCGCGCGTCGCCGGCGTGCTCCCCCTGGCGGAGGCGGCGGCCGCGCACGAACGGCTGGCCGCGGGTGGGCTGCGCGGCCGGCTCGTGCTGACTCCGTGAATCATCCCTAGCCTGGACGCATGGATGATCGCGTTCTCCTCATCACCGGCGCCTCCCGCGGCCTCGGTGCCGCCACGGCACGGCTGGCCGCCGCCTCCGGGTTCAAGGTCGCCCTCGTCGCCCGCAAGGCCGAGTCCGTCACGTCCCTCGCGGCCGAGCTGGGCGAAGACCGGGCCATCGCCCTCGGCGCGGACGTCGGGGACTGGCCGGGCATCTCCGCCGCCGTCGACGAGACCGTGGCGCGGTTCGGCCGGCTCGACGCCGCCTTCGCCAACGCCGGGATCGGGGTCGGGACGTCGTTCTTCGGCGACGACGACCCCGACCCGCGGGCGTGGGAGCCGATGGTCCGCACCAACGTGCTCGGCGCCGCCTACACCGCCCGCGCGGCCCTGCCCGCGCTGAAGGAGTCCTCGGGGCACCTGCTGATCACCGGTTCGGTCGCCGGCCGCTACATCCGCAACGCCAGCCTGTACTCGGTGACGAAGTGGGCGGTGACCGGGATGGCCGGCGCGATCCGCGAAGAGGCCGTCGGTACCGGGGTGCGGGTCACGCTCATCAACCCCGGCATCACCGATACCGACATCCTCGACGACAACCAGCGCACGAAGCCGAAGCTGGAAGCCGACGACATCGCCCGCGCCGTGCTCTACGCGCTCTCACAGCCGCCGTCGGTGGACGTCAACGAGATCATGGTCCGCCCGACCGGCCAGGTGCTCTAGCGGCTCAGGCGGGCCACGCGGCCACCGGCGCCACTCGCCCAGCACATCGTCCCGGCGCAGTCCACCGAGTCGAAGCTGCCGGTGTCGAACGACGTCCAGTGCCGCCCGCCGTCGGGGCTGTAGTCGCTGCCGCCCGGGCCGACGGCGAGCACCGAGCCGCCGCGCCAGGCCAGCCCCGACCGGTACCCGGCGGGGTACTGCGCCGGGGTGTGCCAGGTGCGGCCGCGATCCCGGGTGAGGGCGACGGCCGGGCCGGGCGCGGCGGGGTTCGCGTAGTCGCCGCCGATCGCGACGCCCTGCCCCGGCGTGCGGAACGCGACGGCGAACACGCCCGCGGACGGGCTGCTGGGCAACGGCGTGGCGGCCGCCGTCCAGTGGCGGCCGCCGTCGCCGGAGTGCAGGACGCGGGCGGTGGCGCCGCCGCCGGTGGCCAGCCAGGCGTCGGACGGCCCCGCCGTCGTGAGGCACTGGCCGCTGGCCGCGAACCCGGCCTCACCGGGCAGTGCGGGCGGGAAGCCGCTGTCGGGCACCGGCCGCCAGCTGCGGCCGCCGTCGAAGGTGGCCTGCACGCGGAACCGGCCGTCGACGGGGTCGCTCATCGCCAGGCCGCGCCACGGGTCGAAGAAGGCCAGGCAGTCGTAGAACGCCGCCGCGTCGGTGTTCTGGAAGCTCAGGCGCCAGTGCGCGCCGCCGTCGTCGGTCCGGTAGACGCGGGAGTCGGTGCCGGGGCCGATGGAGAGGACCACGGCGTGGGTGGCGTCGAAGGCCTCGATGTCGCGGAACTGGAGCGTCTCGGTCCCGGGCGGCCCGACGGACTTCCACGTGCGCCCGCCGTCGACGGTGCGCAGGACGGTGCCCTGGGTCCCGCTCACCCACGCGACGCGCCCGCTGACGGCGGACAGGCCCCGGAACTGGGCGGCGACGCCGGTCGGGGCCGGCTCCCACTTCGGCAGGCGCTCCCCCGCCGACGCCGGAGCCACGATCGAAACCACCAGAGCGACCACGAGGACGACCACACGCACGACACGCATGCGCCGATCCTGCCGCACCCCCGCCCCGACTTTCGTCGCGTCCCCGAACGCCGTGAATGCCCCCTTGACGGCTGTAAGAGCCGTCAAGGGGGCATTCACGAAGGTCAGAGCGAGCTGATCAGGCGTTCCACGCGTTCGTCGACCGAGCGGAACGGGTCCTTGCACAGGACCGTGCGCTGGGCCTGGTCGTTGAGCTTCAGGTGCACCCAGTCGACCGTGAAGTCACGGCCCGCGGCCTGGGCCGCGGCGATGAAGTCGCCGCGCAGCTTCGCGCGGGTCGTCTGGGGCGGGGTGTCCTTGGCGGCCTCGATCTCGCCGTCGTCGGTGACCCGGCGGACCAGGCCCTTGCGCTGCAACAGGTCGAAGATGCCCCGGCCGCGGCGGATGTCGTGGTAGGCGAGGTCGAGCTGCGCGATCCGCGGGCTGGACAGGTCCAGGTCGTGCTTGTGCCGGTAGCGCTCGACCAGCCGGTGCTTGATCGCCCAGTCGATCTCGGTGTCGATCTTGCCGAAGTCCTGCTGCTCGACCGCCTCCAGCGCCCGGCCCCACAGCTCGACGACGCGTTCGTTCGCCGGCGTGGAGCCGTTGTCCTTGAGGTGCTGGACGGCGCGGGCGTGGTACTCGCGCTGGATGTCCAGCGCCGACGCCTCACGCCCGCCGGCCAGCCGCACCTGGCGGCGGCCGGTGAGGTCGTGGCTGATCTCGCGGATCGCCCGGATCGGGTTGTCCAGGGTGAAGTCGCGGAACTGGACGCCGGCCTCGATCATCTCGAGCACGAGGTTCGCCGAGCCGACCTTGAGCATGGTCGTCGGCTCGGCCATGTTCGAGTCGCCCACGATGACGTGCAGCCGCCGGTAGCGCTCGGCGTCGGCGTGCGGCTCGTCACGGGTGTTGATGATCGGCCGCGAGCGGGTCGTCGCGCTCGACACGCCTTCCCAGATGTGCTCGGCACGCTGGGAGAGGCAGTAGACCGCGCCTCGCGGGGTCTGCAGCACCTTGCCGGCGCCGCAGATGAGCTGGCGGGTCACCAGGAACGGGAGCAGCACGTCCGCGATCCGGGAGAATTCGCCCGCGCGGGTCACCAGGTAGTTCTCGTGACAGCCGTACGAGTTGCCCGCCGAGTCGGTGTTGTTCTTGAACAGGAAGATGTCGCCGCCGATGCCCTCGTCGGCGAGCCGCCGTTCGGCGTCGACCAGCAGGTCCTCGAGGATCCGCTCTCCGGCCTTGTCGTGCGTGACGAGCTGGACCAGGTCGTCACACTCGGCCGTCGCGTACTCGGGGTGCGAGCCGACGTCGAGGTAGAGCCGCGAGCCGTTCGACAGGAACACGTTGGAGGAGCGTCCCCACGACACGACCCGCCTGAACAGGTACCGCGCCACCTCGTCGGGCGAGAGCCTGCGTTGTCCGTGGAAGGTGCACGTGACCCCGAACTCGGTCTCGATGCCAAAGATCCGCCGCTGCATTCCACCAGAGTAGGCGCTGGACCCCCTTCGACGGTGCGCCGTTCGGGCGTCGACACGCCCCCAGTACGCCACAGACGGTGAAAACTGCCCGGATCAGGCACGATTGGAGCACGGCTCTTGACGTCACGCGGAAGGCGGACTCCTTTGTCACACCAGCTCATCCGGGCCTTCCGGCGGGTCGGCCGGACCGACCGCACCCTGATGCGCCGCAGCGCTGCACTGCCCGCCTCGAAGGCCGACGACGCGCTGATGGCGCTGTCGAGATCCGCGAACAAGTCCCGCCTGTGGTGGGGTGTCGCCGCGGTGCTGGCCACCCGCAAGGGCGCGACCCGCCGGGGCGCGCTGCGCGGGGTCGTCGCGATCGCCGGGGCCAGCGCCGCGGCGAACCTCATCGGCAAGCCGCTGTTCCCCCGCCGCCGCCCGGCCGAGGAAGAGGTGCCGATGCGCCGCCGCCTGCGGAAACGGCCCACGTCCTCGTCGTTCCCCTCCGGGCACTCCGCGTCCGCCGCGGCCTTCGCCACCGCGGTGGCGATGGAGTCGCCGCGAGCCGGGCTCGCGGTGGCCCCGTTGGCGCTGGTCGTCGCCTACTCCCGGGTCCACACCGGCGTGCACTGGCCCTCCGACGTCGGCGTCGGGCTGGGCATCGGCGTCGGCGTCGGCCTGGCCACCCGGCACTGGTGGCCGCTGCACGACGACGTCCCGGGCCGCACGGCCCACGACGCGGACGCGCCCGAGATGGTCGACGGCGAGGACATGCTCGCGGTCGTCAACCCCAGCTCCGGGGTGGCCGGCCAGGACCCGACCGAGGACGTCAAGTTCGCCTGGCCCAAGGCCACGCTGCTCTACCCCGACCCCGAACAGGGCCTGCGTGCCCAGCTCGAAGCCGAGATCGACGCCCGCGGCACGATCCGCGCACTCGCGGTCGCGGGCGGGGACGGCACCGTCGCCGCGGTCGCCTCCGTCGCGGCCGAACGCGACCTGCCGCTCGCCCTGGTCCCGGCGGGGACGCTCAACCACTTCGCCCGCGACGTCGGCGTCACCTCGATGCCCGACGCCGACGCGGCGACCGAAGTCGGCAACGCCGTGCGCGTCGACCTGGGCGAGGTCGAGATCGACGGCGCCGGCGACGCGGCCCACCGGTGGTTCGTCAACACCGCCAGCCTCGGCGGCTACCCGGAGATGGTCCGGCTGCGCGAGAAGCTCCAGCAGCGGCACCCCAAGTGGCCCTCGGCCGCGATCGCGCTGGCCAGGTCACTGCGGAACGCCAAGCCGCTGACCGTCCGGCTCAACGGCAAGCGGACGCAGATCTGGCTGCTGTTCGTCGGCAACGGCACGTACGCGCCGAAGGGGTTCGCCCCGAGCCGCCGTCCCGCGCTCGACACCGGCCTGCTCGACATCCGCTATCTGCGCGCCGACCTGCCCTACTCGCGTGCCCGGTTCCTGCTCGCGATGATCACCCGCAGCCTCGCCGCCAGTCACGTCTACCAGGAGCTCGACCTGCCCGAGCTCGACGTCGAGCTGCTCGACGGCAACCGCCGCGTCGCCACCGACGGCGAGGTCGGCCCGCTCGGCAACCGGTTCCGCTTCCGCTCGCGGCCCAGCGCGCTGACCCTCTACCGCCTTTGATTGATCTTTACCTTCTCTCAACGAACCCACAGCCGCCCCCGGCTAGCTTCGCGGTCGAGTTGCGGGCACTCCTGCCCGCGGCCGGGGGACGAGCGGGGATTCGATGGACGGGCACGGCCTGGCGAGCGTCATCCACCGGGCCGCGAGCGATCCGGTGCTCCCCGGCGACGTCACCGCCCGCGCCCGCGACCTGGGCCCGCTCGAGTCGCCGCTGATCTGGCTCGCCCTCGCCTCGGCCGCGGTCGCCGTCCTCGCCGTCGTGGTCGCGCTCGGGTACCGCCGCCGCGTCCGGCGCTGGGGGTGCACGGCCTTCGGCGTCCTCCTGCTGCTGGCGGCGGTCACCGCGCTCAACAGCTACGTCGGGTACGTCCGCACCGCCGACGACCTGGCCCGGCTCCTCGAGCGTGGCCCCGGCGTCGTCAACCTCGCCGGCCACCTGCTCGACGACGGCCAGGAGGCGCCCGCTTCAGCCGCCCCCGCGCCGCACCCCGGCGCGGGCGCGGCCGCCGCCGGTCAGCGGATCGACGTCCTCAGCCTGCCCGACCCCGCCCACGGGGTCCCGTCGGGCAGCAACTACGTCATCCTCCCGCCGGGGTACGACGCCGACCCCGCCCGCCGTTACCCGGTCGTCTACCTCATCCACGGCTACCCCTTCGGCGGTCCCCGCGACTGGCTCACCTCCGGCGACGCCCCCGGCACGCTCCTGGCGCTCCAGCGGGCCACCGTCATCGCCCCGATGATCGTGGTCAGCGTCGACCTGACCGCCGGCCACCCCAGCACGGACTGGGAGTGCCTGAACGTGCCGGGCGGCCCGCAGCTGGAGACCTACCTCGCCGGCACCGTGGTCCCGGCCGTCGACCAGCGCTACCGCACCCTCGCCGACCGCACGCACCGCGCGCTGGGCGGCATGTCCGGCGGCGGCTTCGGCGCGCTCAACATCGGCCTCCACCACGTCGGCGAGTTCGCCACCCTGGTGATCGCCCTGCCCTACGACGACCTCAACGACTCGATCGGCATCCTCGACGGCAACCCGGCCGCCATCGCCGCCAACACCCCTCGCCGCTACCTGCCGGCGATGGAGTTCACCGCGCCGATCTCGGTGCTGCTCGCGGTCGGCACCGGCGCCCCGACCGACGTCACGACGGCCCACCGGATCGCCGACGCACTGCGCGCCCGCGGCCAGGAGGCGGTGGTCCACGCCGAACGCGGCTTCAACCACACCTGGCACACGGCCCGGGCCACGCTGCCGTACCTGCTGGCCTTCGCCGACCAGACCTTCCGGGCCTCGCCCGCGACGTCCTGAGCCGTTGGAGCTTCTGCCGGGTTGCTCCCGCCGGCCCGAACGCCGGATTGTTCAACGGCCGTCACGCCGCGTCAAGGCGGGAAAGCGTGCCTTGACCCGGCCCGCCGGCCGCTGATGCGGCTGCGTATCGGGCCGGCAGGGGGGTGTGGCCGATGGCCTGCGGGCCGTCTGCATCGGCGAACAATGGCAGCGGGGGCGCGGCCCACCGGCCACGCCCCCGCCTCCGCCTCCGCTCGGAACTTATTCGCCTTCCGGCTTCTTCTCGGGCTCGTCCACGTGGGGGTCCGGCACCGGCAGCAGCGTGTCCAGCGCCGTCCCCGTCAGGCGGCGGAACGACCGCCGCGGCCGGTCGCGGTCCAGGACCGCCACCTCCAGCTTGATCGGGTCCGCGTCGCCGTTGCCGTTCGCCGCGGCGTTCCCCGAGGAAGACGAACCCGCCGAAGACGTCGTGGGCGCCGGCTGGGTCGGCGTCCGCAGGGCGGTCACCGCCACCCCCAGCGCCGCCTGCAGGTCCAAGCCGTCCTCGAACGTCTCCTTCATCTTCGCGGCGATCTTGTCGGCCTGCCCGCCCATCACCACGTACTGCGGCTCGTCGAAGATCGACCCGTCGTAGGTCAGCCGGTACAGCTGGTCCTCCGCCGCGCTCGCCGCGACCTCCGCCACACAGATCTCCACCTCGAACGGCTTCAGCTGCTCGGTGAAGATGCTGCCCAGCGTCGCCGCGTACGCGTTCGCCAGTGCCCGCGCGCTCACGTCACGCCGGTCGTACTGGTACCCCTTGAGGTCCGCGTGCCGGATGCCGGCCACGCGCAGGTTCTCGAACTCGCTGTAGCGCCCGACCGCGGCGAACCCGATCCGGTCGTAGATCTCGGAAACCTTGTGCAACGTCGCCGACGGGTTCTCCGCCACGAACAGCACGCCGCCCGCGTACTTCAGCACCACCACGCTCCGGCCGCGCGCGATGCCCTTGCGCGCCAGCTCGGAACGCTCCCGCATCAGCTGCTCGGGAGAGGCATACAACGGCATCGTCACGGTGTGCGCTCCAGGTTTTTCGGTGTTCCAACGTTCACTGGTCGAGTCCGGTCAGGAAAGCCGGCGCTGGTGGCGCTCGATCCGCCCCGCCACCACGGCTTCGGCCACCGCGGCGGTCTCGGCCTCGGACAGCTGCATGGCGCCCTGCTCGGCGGTGATCGTTACGACGCTCGGGAAGATCCGGCGCACCAGGTCCGGCATGCCCGAGGCGGTGTCGTCGTCCGCCGCGTCGTACAGCGCCTCGACCGCCACCCGCGTCGCGGCCTCGACGTCGGCGTCCGGGTCGTGCAGCTTCTTCAACGCGGACTTCGCGAACAGCGAACCCGAGCCGATGCCCGCGTACCCGCCGTTCTCCTCGTACCGCCCGCCCGCGGCGTCGTAGGACACGATCCGCCCGGCGTGCTTCGGGTCCTCGGCATCCAGGTCGTACCCCACGAACAACGGGATCGCCGCCAGCCCGGCCATCGCCATCTCCAGGTTGGCCTTCACCATCCCGGCCAGCTTGTTCGTCTTGCCGTCCAGCGACAGCGAAACGCCCTCGATCTTCTCGTAGTGCGCCAGCTCCACCGCGTACAGCCGCACCATCTCCACGGCCAGCCCCGCCGTGCCCGCGATGCCCACCGCCGAGTACTCGTCGGTGACGTGCACCTTCTCCATGTCACGGCTCGCGATCAGGTTCCCCGACGTCGCCCGCCGGTCACCTGCGATCAGCACACCGCCCGCGAAGGTCAGCGCGACGATCGTCGTCCCGTGCGGCACCCCCAGCTCCGAGACACCGCTGCCCACCCGGCGCTCCGGAAGCAGCTCCGGCGCCTGCACGCGCAGGAAGTCCGAAAACGACGACGTCGCCGACGAGAAGTACGCGGCCGGCAGCGCGGGACCCGAGATGCCCCTGGTGTTGTCCATACGTGCTCAAAAATCCCATCTGTGCGGGCCAGGCGAGCCCGGGCCCCGCGCCCGGAGCCCCGCCCGCACGCGGACGCGCCCACCACGCGGAGCCCCGGCCGCCGGCTGAACGGTCGGCAAGGGCGCAGTGCCCCGAGCGGCTACTCGCCGCCCTTCTGCACGTAGGCCCGGACGAAGTCCTCGGCGTTCTCTTCGAGCACGTCGTCGATCTCGTCGAGGATCGTGTCCACGTCCTCGCCGAGCTTCTCGCGCCGCTCCTGACCCGCCGCGCCGGTGTCCTCGAACTCCTCGTCGGAGTCACCACCGCCGTGCTTTTCGATCTTTTCCTGGGCCATCTCGCCTCCCGGTGTGGCTGATGTTTCCTAGCCTACCCAGCGGCCCCGACATTCGGGGCAACGCCGCGATCGGTGTGCCAACCGCCTAGTCCGAACCGGTGAGCGCCTCCACCAGCTCCTCCGCCGTCGCCGCGTTGTCCAGCAACTTGCCGACGTGCGCCTTCGTCCCCCGCAACGGCTCCAAGGTCGGGATCCGCACCAACGACTCCTTGCCCACGTCGAAGATGACCGAATCCCACGAAGCCGCCGCGATCGACGTCGCGTACTTCTCCAGCGCCCGGCCCCGGAAGTAGGCCCGCGTGTCCGACGGGGGCGTCGTCACCGCGGCCAGCACCTCTTCCTCCGACACCAGCCGCTTCATCGACCCGCGCGTCACCAGCCGGTTGTACAGGCCCTTCGCCAGCCGCACGTCCGAATACTGCAGGTCGACCAGCCGCAGCCGGGGTGCGCCCCAGGCCAGGTTGTCCCGCTGCCGGTACCCCTCCAGCAGCCGCAGCTTCGCCGGCCAGTCCAGCCGGTCCGCGCACTCCTGCGGATCCCGCGCCAGCGCGTCCAGCACCTCGCCCCAGACCCGCAGGACCTCCTTCGACGCCTGGTCCGCGTCCGTGCGCTCCAGGTTCTGCGAAGCGATCTCGTGGTAGGCGAACTGCAGGTCCAGGCCGGTGTACTTCTTCCCGTTCGCCAGCGCGACCTGCGTCTTCAGCGTCGGGTCGTGGCTGATCTGGTGGACCGCCTTGACCGGCTCGTCCAGCTTCAGGTCGTCGAACCGGATGCCGGACTCGATCAGGTCCAGCACCAGCGCCGTCGTCCCGACCTTCAGGTACGTCGAGTACTCCGACATGTTCGCGTCGCCGATGATCACGTGCAGCCGGCGGTACTTGTCCGCGTCCGCGTGCGGCTCGTCGCGCGTGTTGATGATGCCGCGCTTCAGCGTCGTCTCCAGGCCGACCTCGACCTCGATGTAGTCCGCACGCTGGGAGAGCTGGAAGCCGGCCTCTTCGCTCTGCTGGCCGATGCCGACCCGGCCCGAGCCGGTCACCACCTGCCGCGACACGAAGAACGGCGTCAGCCCCGCGATGATCGCGGTGAACGGGGTCGACCGCGCGCACAGGTAGTTCTCGTGCGTGCCGTAGCTCGCGCCCTTGCCGTCGACGTTGTTCTTGTACAGCTGCAGCTGCGGCTGACCCGGCACGGACGCGGCCTTCATCGCCGCCTCCTCCATCACCCGCTCGCCCGCCTTGTCCCAGATGACCGCGTCGCGCGCGTTCGTCACCTCGGGCGCCGAGTACTCCGGGTGCGCGTGGTCGACGTACAGCCGCGCCCCGTTGGTCAGGATGACGTTCGCCGCGCCCAGGTCCTCGACGTCCGGGTCGTGCCCCGGCCCGGACGGGCCGGTCAGGTCGAACCCGCGCGCGTCCCGCAGCGGGCTCTCCACCTCGTAGTCCCACCGCGCCCGCCGGGCGCGCGGGATGTCGGCCGCCGCCGCGTAGGCCAGCACGACCTGGGTGGAGGTGAGTACCGGGTTCGCCGTCGCGTCGCCCGGCACGGAGATGCCGTACTCGACTTCGGTTCCCATGATCCGCCGCATGTCACCACCCTACGGGGTCGCCCTAGTGGAACGATGCACCCATGCCAGGCAGTGACGAACTCGTTGCCCTCTATGACCAGGCCGGCTCGGTCGTCGGCACCACCACCCGCTCTCGGGTCCGCGACGAGGCGCTGTGGCACGCCGCCGGCGTCGTCCTGGTCCGTTCGGGTGACGGAAACGCGGTCTACGTGCACCTCCGCACCCCCGGGAAGGACGTGTTCCCCTCCACCTGGGACTGCTGGGCCGGCGGCGTGGTCGCCGCCGGGGAGACCCCGGCCGAGTGCGCCCGCCGCGAGCTGGCCGAAGAACTCGGCGTCCAAGGGGTGGAACCCGTCCCCCTGTTCACCAAGGTCTACGACGACGGCCGCAACCGCTCCCACAACTTCGCCTTCGAGGTCCGCTGGGACGGCCCGATCCGCCACCAGGCCGAAGAGATCGTCGAAGGCCGCTGGATCACCTTGGCGGAACTGCGGGCCTGGGTCGACGACCCGGCCCCGGAACTGCCCTTCATCCCCGACGGCCGCGAAGGCGTCCGGGAATGGTTCCGCCGCTACGGCTGAGCCGCGAGCTTCGCCGCCATCGCGGGCAACAGGCGCTTCGCCGCGTCCACGGCCCGGGCCTCCGTGCTCGCCGAGACCGTCAGCCCGGAGACGAGCCTTCCCTTCGCCAGCAACACCGTGCAGGTCTTGCCTTCGCGCCAGGCCCGCTGGAGGTCCACGCCGGGCTGCTCGGGGATGCTCACCGTCTTGCCCGCGCACTCGGCGTTCGCCACGGCCTGCGCAGCGGCCGGGTCCGGGTACGCGGCGACGCGGTGGCGGAGCACGGACCCGCTCGGATAACGCCAGGTCGCGGTCCGGCTGGTCGCCGAGACCCCTTCGGTCAGACACCCCGCCGCTTCGCCCGAACCCGGCTGCACACCCTCCTCCGCGACGTCCACGTCGGACAGCAGCGCCCGCTCGGCGAGCAGGCCGAGATCGGGCGCCGGGGGCGGGACGGGAGCCGCCTTCGCGGGACTCACCGGAGCTTCGGTGACCGGGGCGGTCGACGACGTGGGCACCGGATCGTCGTAGTACGTCTCGAGGTTGTTCGGGTCGGGCCCGTCGCAGCCCGTGAGGCCGACCAACGCGACCGCGGCCAACGCGATCGCCTGCCGATGACGCACCTGCTCCGGCCTCCCGTCGTCCGTGGCGTGCCTGCGAGGGTAATGCAGCCCCTCAGCGCCACTCCAACGAGGACCGGTGTCGCCAGTACGCGCCGGGCTCCTCGGCGAGCGCGGCCAGCGAGTCCCGTTCGGCCGCGGTCAGGTCCAGGGCCGTGGCCCGCAGATTCGCCTCGAGCTGCGTCGTGCTCGCCGGGCCGATGACCGCCCGGCCGGCCCACTCCTGCGCCAGCACCGCGGCCACCGCGACCGCGTCCGGCCCGGTCCCGTGCGCCGCCGCGACCTCGCGCGCCACGGCCGGCGCTTCGACCACCAGCCGGCCGTTGGCCAGGGTTTCCTTGACCAGCACCCGTTTCCCGGCCGCGTGCGCCGCGGCCAGGGCCGGGCCCGCGGACGGTTCCAGGAGGTTCCACGTCGACTGGACCGCCGAGAACACCGCCCGCCCGGCCACTTCCAGCGCAAACGCCCGCTCGATCGCGGCCGCCTGGGCCGGCCCGGACGTCGAAAAGCCCACCGCGACACCGTTCGCGGACAGTTCCGCCAGCGCTTCGAGCAACGGCTCGTCGGTGAACAACGGACTGTCCACAGTGAGCGAATGAACCTGGTACAGGTGCACCCGATCCCCCAGCAGTCCCAGGGTTTCCGCCCACTGCGCGGCGAACCGCGCCGCCGAGTGCTCCTTCACCTCGTGCACGTCGGCGTCGAGCCGCCAGTCCCCGACGTAGGCGTAGCCCCACTTGCTGGAGATCTCGACGTCGGCGTGCCCCCGCTCGGCGAGCCAGCCGGCCAGGAACTCCTCGGAGCGCCCGTACGACCGCGCGACGTCGACGTGCCGGACACCCGCGGCGTACGCGTCGTCGAGCACCGCGAAGGTCGCGGCACGCATCGAAGCGACGTCCCGCACGGGCGGCAGCGCCCCGTCCCGGCCGAGGTTGATGTACGCGGGACGGCCCAGCGCCGCCAGGCCGAGGGCGATCCGGTCGACGCGCGTCCTCATGCCGTCTGCTTGTGCCGGAGGATGGCCAGCCACTGGTCCGAGTTCTGGGCCTGGCGGTGGAGTTTTTCGAGGCGGGCGGCCGGCGCGCGGACGTAGCCCTTGCCGAAGACCGGGGCGATCTGACGCAGGCTGGCGCCGCCTTCACGGGCCGCGAGGAGCAGCCAGTCCGAGGCGTCGGCGCAGGCCGCGGAGGCGCGGCGCAGCTCCCCGAGCAGGTCGATGAGTTCCTGGGCGCTCACCTCGCCCCCTTCGACGGCGGCGGCCGTCGTCTCCAGCCAGGCCAGGACGGCGGCTTCGGTGATGGGCGCGCGGGGCCGGGTTTCTTCGATCACGACGGTGAGTATAGGTCGTTATACGCGAGCGTCCGGGACCTCGCGCCGGCGTGCCTATACTGGAGCCGGTCATGACCACGCACATCGAACCCGCGCCGGACGTCGAGCAGCTGCTCGAGGTGTTCAAGGCGCTCGCGAACCCGGTGCGGCTGCAGGTGCTCGGCTGGCTGCGGGAGCCGGAGCGGCACTTCCCCGTGGAGCGGGCTATCGCGGACCCGGTCGAGGTCGGCGTGTGCGTGAGCCACATCCAGGAGAAGCTCGGGCTGGCGCAGTCGACCGTCTCGGCGTACATGGCCGTGCTGCACCGCGCCGGTCTGGTGCGGGCGACGCGCGTCGGCAAGTGGACGCACTACAAGCGCGACGAAGCCCGGATCGCCGAGCTCGTCGACCTGCTCGGCCGCACCCTCTGACCCACTCCCCTGCCCCGGGTGGCACCTGCATGGCCATACATATCGTAAATCTGCGATACTTCGATTTATGAGCATGATCGAGAACATGCGGCTGAACCGCTACGGGATCTGGACGTTCGACTTCGAGGACCAGCCGGCCGCCCTGATCCGGGACTCCGTGCAGGAGCTGGAAGAACTCGGCTGGCCGGCGGTCTGGATCCCGGAGAGCGAAGGGCGGGAGGCCCTGACGCACGCCGGGTTCCTGCTGTCGGCCACCGAACGCCTCACCGTCGTCAACGGCATCGCGCAGATCTGGTCCCGCGAGCCCCGGTGGACCCGTGGCGCGGCCCTCCTGCTGGCGGACGCCTACCCGGACCGCCACCTGCTGGGTCTCGGCTTCGGCGCCGGGAAGCCGGGCGCAAAGCCGCTTCAGGCGATGAACGCCTACCTCGACGCCCTGGACATCGACAAGAACGTCAACCCCGCACCGCGTGCACCGGCACGACGGCTCCTCGCGGCGTACGGCCCGAAGATGCTGGAGCTGGCCCGCGACCGGTCGGCGGGCGCGCACACCTACCACGTGACCCCGGAGCACACGGCCCAAGCGCGCGAAATCCTCGGCGCGGGACCGTTCCTCGGCGTCGAGCACGCCGTGCTGTTCGAGACCGACCCGGCCAAGGCGCGGATGATCGCCCGCGCCCACCTGCACAGGTACCTGACCTCGGAGTACAACGTCGCCAAGTTCCGGCGGCTCGGCTACACCGAAGCGGACGTCGACGGAGGCCGCGGCAGCGACCGGCTCGTCGACGACCTCGTGTTCTGGGGCGACCTCGAGACGATCACCGCGAAACTGGCCGGGCACCTGGACGCGGGCGCCGACCACGTCGGCATCCAGGTCATCGGGGTCGAGCCGGGCGCCTCGGCCATGCCGCACTGGCGGCGGCTGGCCGAGGCGCTGCTACCCGCGTAGGCCGAACCGCGCGGTGCAGTGCCACACGCGCTTGAGCACCTGGGGGTCGTGCCGGCCGGCGCGGACGGCCTCGCCGATGATGCGGGCGTCGAGCCGGCCGTCCTCGGCGATGTCCTCACCGGCCCGCACGACGTCCTCCCCGCGGTAGTCCGCGTGTTCGGCGAGGGCCGCCACCGGAAGCCGGAACCCGTGGTGCCACACCGTGGGAAACGGCAGGTCGGCGGCCGCCGATTCGACGTCGGTGCCCCGGAAGGACGGGTCCAGCACGAGGGCCGCGACATCGGAAGCCAGCCGGAGCGGGCCGTGGACGTGGGCCTCGATGTAGTCGTCGAGCTCGTCCGGGGCGTCCGCTTCGACGACGGGCAGCAGCGGCATGTGCGCGGCCGTGCCGAAGTGCGCCGGCTCGCGGAAGCTGTCCGGGTAGCAGAAGGTCGTGCGCGTCAGCACCTCCCGCTCGAGCCGGAAGTGCGCCGAGCCGAACCGGACCGACCCGCCCGCCGGGCGGCGGCGGTGGTTGAGCGAGCCGTACTTCGGCCGCGCCGAAGGCGGGAGTTCGTCGTAGACCCCGCCGAACATCCGGTGTTCCCACCGCCATCGGTCACCACCCGGGTGCGCGGTCAGCCCGCCGTTGCCCGTGCCGGTCTCGAACTGCGAGCGGTAGACCCCGTCGGTCACCCAGTGCCGCAGCAGCGGCACGTCCACCACCAGCCGGTCCGGGTGGAAGTGCACCGTGACGTCCAGCCCGTCGGGCAGCGGCGGCCCCGCGACCCGGTCTGCGACGTACCTCACTGCGGGCCGCCACTCTTCGTCCGGCGCTCGTCGGCCGTTCCCCCAGGTCATGAGCGCAGCGTAGCCGGTTCGTATAGGCCGTTATACACAACGCGGGGTCCGAAAACCGCTGGCTCCGCGGCCGGGCGCCGGTTTGACTGCGCCCATGCGATGGGCGGATTTCGGGGTCACGGTGCGGTTCGGGCTGCTGGCCGTGGTGTGGGGTGCGAGTTTCCTGTTCATCAAGGTGGGTCTCGGCGGGCTCTCCCCCGGCCAGGTCGCACTCGCCCGCGTCGCGCTCGGTGCGCTGGCCCTGGCGGTCGTCCTGGTGGCGCGGCGGCGGCCGCTGCCCCGCGATCCTGTGCTGTGGGGCCACCTCGCGGCCGTGTCGGTGCTGTTGTGCGTCGTGCCGTTCCTGCTGTTCTCGTGGGCGGAGCAGTACATTTCGTCCGGCCTGGCCAGCATCTTCAACGCGACGACGCCGCTGATCACGATGCTGCTGGCGGCCGCGGCACTGCCCGAGGAGCGGTTCACCCCGCCCCGGGTGCTCGGTCTGCTGCTGGGGTTCCTGGGCGTGCTCACGATCGTCGGGGTGTGGCACGGCGTGGACGTTTCGCACCGGCTGACGGCCCAGCTCGCCTGTTTGGGCGCCACCACGTGTTACGGCGCGTGTTTCGTCTACCTGCGCCGATTTGTCTCACCACGTGGGACGGATCCGGTCGTCGTCGCGTTCGGGCAGACGGCGTCGGCGACGGTGATCCTGGCGCTGCTGGCCCCCGTGATCGCCGCCACGCCGGTGCACCTGGACCTGCCGGTGGTGGCGAGCATGCTGGCGCTCGGCGTCTTCGGCACCGGCCTCGCCTACGCCTGGAACACCCGGATCATCGCGGCTTGGGGCGCCGCCAACGCCTCCGCGGTGACGTACTTGACGCCGGTGGTCGGCGTGCTGCTGGGCGTGCTGGTGCTGGGCGAACCGGTGAGCTGGAACCAGCCGGCCGGGGCGCTCCTGGTCGTGCTGGGCATCCTCGCGGCCCACGGCAGGTTGCGCGTACGCCGCGCAACCCGGGCCGACGGCGAACTCATCCGCCGCTAGCCACGCCGATGGGGCGGTCGCCGCGGCGACCGCCCCATCGGGTTCGGACTACAGGTACTGACCGGTGTTCGTGGCGGTGTCGATCGCCCGCCCCGAGTCCTGGTTCTTGCCGGTGACGAGCGTGCGGATGTAGACGATCCGCTCGCCCTTCTTGCCGGAGATCCGGGCCCAGTCGTCCGGGTTGGTGGTGTTGGGCAGGTCCTCGTTCTCCGCGAACTCGTCGACGATCGCGTCCAGCAGGTGCTGCACGCGGAGACCCGGCTGCTGGGTCTCCAGCACCGACTTGATCGCCGACTTCTTCGCCCGGTCCACGATGTTCTGGATCATCGCGCCCGAGTTGAAGTCGCGGAAGTACAGGACTTCCTTGTCCCCGTTGGCGTAGGTCACCTCGAGGAACCGGTTCTCGTCGCTCTCCTCGTACATCCGCTCGACGGTGTGCTGGATCATCGCGTCGAACGTCGCCTTCGGGTCCCCGCCGAACTCGGCGAGGTCGTCGGCGTGGATCGGCAGGCCTTCGGCCAGGTACTTGGAGAAGATGTCCTTCGCGCCTTCGGCGTCCGGACGCTCGATCTTGATCTTGACGTCGAGCCGGCCCGGCCGCAGGATCGCCGGGTCGATCATGTCTTCGCGGTTGGAGGCGCCGATGACGATGACGTTCTCCAGGCCTTCGACACCGTCGATCTCCGACAGCAGCTGCGGCACGATCGTGGTCTCCACGTCGGACGAGACGCCCGACCCACGGGTCCGGAAGATCGAGTCCATCTCGTCGAAGAACACGATCACCGGGGTGCCCTCGGAGGCCTTCTCCCGCGCCCGCTGGAAGATCAGGCGGATGTGCCGCTCGGTCTCCCCGACGAACTTGTTGAGCAGCTCGGGACCCTTGATGTTCAGGAAGTAGGACTTCCCGTCCTCGTTGTCGCCCCGCGCCGCCGCCACCTTCTTGGCCAGCGAGTTCGCCACCGCCTTGGCGATGAGCGTCTTGCCGCAGCCCGGCGGGCCGTAGAGCAGGACACCCTTGGGCGGCCGCAGCTGGTACTCCTGGTACAGATCGGCGTGCAGGAACGGGAGCTCGACCGCGTCCCTGATCTGCTCGATCTGCCGGGTGAGGCCACCGATGTCCTCGTAGCGGACGTCGGGCACCTCCTCCAGCACCAGGTCTTCGACTTCCGCCTTCGGCACGCGCTCGTACGCGTAGCCGGCCTTGGAGTCGACCAGGAGCGAGTCGCCCGGCTTGAGCGGCTGCTCCGCCAGCAGATCGGAGAGCAGGACCACCCGCTCTTCGTCCGCGTGCCCGACCACCAGTGCGCGAGGGCTGCCGCCCTCGACGTCCGGTGCGAGCACCTCGCGCAGCGCGCACACCTCACCGACGCGTTCGAAACCGCCGCCCTCGACCACGGTGAGCGCCTCGTTGAGCCGCAGCGCCTGACCGCGGCGCAGCGACGAGATCTCGACCGCGGGCGAAACCGACACCCGCATCTTGCGGCCGGCCGTGAAGACGTCCACCGTGTTGTCCTCGTACGCCTCGACGAAGACGCCGTACCCGGACGGTGGCTGGGCCAGCCGGTCGACCTCCTCGCGGAGAGCGAGGAGCTGTCCTCGCGCTTCGCGCAGGGTTTCGACCAGTTTGGTGTTCCGCTCGGTGAGCTGGCTCACCCTTTCCGAGGCCTCGGCGAGCCGCTGTTCGAGAACTCGGTTCTGCCGTGGCGAGTCGGTCAGTTTGCGGCGCAGCAGCGCCACTTCCTCCTCGAGAAAACGGATCTGCCGAGCCTGCTCGTCCGCCGTCGTCCCAGCTCCGGATGTTGCTGAAGGGTCGGCCTCCTCGCGCCGACCTCCGGGAAGGTCATGATGCATTGGGCACCTCCTCGGAGTGCTTTTCATTCCACGGTACCGGCGATCACCGACAAGAAAAGCCCTTTCCGGATCACAAGATCGGCGCGTCGCGGTTTCGCAGCCTCCCCCAGCACGGACATTCCCGCAGCGCAAGCGGCCATTTCGGTGCCGTGGCGCCCGTCCACGACGGGTCCGGCCGGGCCGGGATGAAGCAAGCACGTCGGGAGTACCCCGCCCGCGAGACCCCCAACCGCCGCGGGGATCCGGGCAATTCCGGCCAGTTCCGCCCTAACCGCGCGGCGGGACGGGCCGGTGGCTAGCATCGGGCGACGCTGTGCCGGCCCCGACGGCCGGGCGCCATCGAAGGAACGCTAGGGGGCACCACTCATGACCTACCCGCCGCAGCAACCGGGCGGCTACGGCCAGCAGCCCGACGGCTACGGGCAGCAGCCCGGGCCGTACGGTCAGCCGCAGCAGGGCGGCTACCCCCAGAGCGGTCCGCAGCCCCAGCCCGGCTACGGCGGCACCCAGCAGTTCGGCGGGCCCGGCCCGTACGACGGCGGCACCCAGCAGTACGGCCGGCCCGGCCCGTACGACCAGCCCGGCCAGGGCGGCTACCCGCCGCAGACGGGCCCTCAGCCCCAGCAGGGCCACCCGCAGTACGGGCAGCAGGACCAGTGGGGCCAGCCGCAGCAGCAGGGCTTCGGCGGCTACGACCCCTACGGCGGCGGCAGCTTCGGTGAGGCTCCCCCGCCCAAGAAGAAGAAAACCGGCCTGATCGTCGGCATCGCGGCGGCCGCCGTGGTGGTCGTCGGCGGCGGCGTGACCGCGCTGGTCCTCACCAACGGCGACGACGGGCAGGCCGCCGCCCCGCCCGCGAGCAGCAGCTCGGCGGCGCCGACGTCCGCGCCGAAGGCGTCCACCCCGAAGCCCAAGACCACCACCGCGCCGGCCAGCCCGACGTCGAAGAGCAGCAAGCCCGCGGGCGGCCCGGCTCCCAGTGGCAAGGCGAGCTCGCAGGAGCTGTTCGACACGACGATCACCGCCTACAACGCGGGCGACGAGAAGGCGCTCGGCGACACCATCTGCCGCAGCGTCTACGAGGGCACCACGGGCGAGATCCCGAAGGTCACGGTCAAGCTGACCGGGACGCCGACGGAGACGGGCGAGAAGGCCACCGTCCGCTACTCCGCCAGCGACGGCAGCAAGACCAAGGTTGGCACGATGTCGGCGCAGAAGGAAGCCGGCCTGTGGTGCCTGTCCAACGTCAAGGCGGACGGCTCGTGAGCACCCGGCGACGGTGAACCGCGCGTTCGCCACCGGGCTGGTCCTGCTCGGCGTGACCGGGGCGGGCGTGGTGCTGGGCCTGCTGCTCGTCGCCCCGGCCGGCCACCCGCCCGGCTCGTCGAGCCCGCCGGCGCCGTCGACCCACCCGTCGGCGCCGCCCTCTCCCGACGCCGCCGACACCGCGGCGGTGGCCGTGCTGGCCCGGGCGATCGTCGACGCGATCGCCGGGCACGACTCGGCGGCGTTCGGGAAGCTCACCTGCCGCCCGCAGAGCGCCGAAGCCCTCGCGGGCCTGCAGCGGATGTGGGACGCGGCCGGTCCGGTCACGGTGAAGCTGGCCGGGCCCCCGGACCTGCGCGGCGAGTCCGCGACGGCGAAGGTCCACGTCGAAGCGGCGGGCGGCACCAAGGACACGCCCTTTCCGCTGCACAAGGAGAACGGCCGCTGGTGCGTGCCGGGCTGAGCCGGCGAGGGCTCCGGTCAGGCGGCGGTGAAGTCCGCCCGGCCCGGATCGGCGTCCCGCAGGAGCGGGCCGATCGAGGTCGCGCGGCGGCCACGGTGAATCCGGTGCGGCGGCGTTCTCAGCCCTTGCCCTTGCTCGGCCGGCGTGAGACCCGCGGGGACACCGTGCCGTCCGCCAGCCGCCGTGCGGTGAGCAGGAACGCCGTGTGCGCCACCATCCGGTGGTCCGGGCGGACCGCCAGGCCCACCACGTGCCACGGCCGCATCAGCGTCTCCCACGACTCGGGCTCGGTCCAGCACTGCTGCTCGCGCAGCGACTCGGTGACGCGCGAAAGCTGCGTGACCGTCGCGACGTAGACCGTCAGCACGCCGCCCGGCACCAGGTGGGCGGCCACGTTCGGCAGCTGCTCCCAGGGCGCCAGCATGTCCAGCACGACGCGGTCGACCTCGCCCTCGTGCGACGCCAGGTCGGCGACGGTGAGCGACCAGTTGGCCGGCTTCTCGCCGAAGAACTTCTCCACGTTGCGCTCGGCGTGTTCGGCGTGGTCGGCGCGGATCTCGTAGGAGTGCACGCGCCCGGCCGGGCCGACCGCGCGCAGCAGCGAACACGTCAGCGCGCCGGAGCCGGCACCCGCCTCGAGCACGCGCGCACCCGGGAAGATGTCTCCCCACATCACGATCTGCGCCGCGTCCTTCGGGTAGATCACCTGCGCGCCGCGGGGCATCGACAGCACGTAGTCCGGCAGGAGGGGGCGCAGCGCGAGGTACGTCGACCCGCCCGCGGACGTGACCACCGATCCTTCGGGCCGGCCGATCAGGTCGTCGTGGGCCAGTGCGCCGCGGTGGGTGTGGTATTCACCGCCACCGGCCAGCGTCAGGGTGTAGTGCCGCCCCTTCGAGTCGGTCAACTGCACCCGATCACCCGCACGAAACGGTCCGCTGACCGACAACACTTCCTCCTGCTCACCCGGATGGCCGACGACAGATCTTCGCAGGCGGTCCGGGCCGCGCCCTCAGCGGGTACGGCGGTTCAGCGCGGCCCGCAGGTCGTCGCGGCGCAGCACGCCCGCCGGGCGGCCTTCGTCGTCGACCACGAGGAACTGCCACGCCGCGGTTTCGCGGACCCGCTCGATGACGTCCTCCCCCGGTTCCGACGCCAGCAGCACGGTCTCGGCCCGGATCGGCTCGGCCGCCAGTTCCGCCGGCGCGTGCGGCGACGAGCTCGCGAGCCGCTCCGCCGCGCCTTCGTCGAGGAGGCCGGCCGCTACGCCGTCGGCGCGGACCAGGACCACGCCCCGGCCGGCCGACGCGGCCAGCGCGTCCGAAACCGGGCTCTCGGCCGGCAGCTGCAGCACCGGCCGGACCAGCTCGCCGAGGACGAGGCCGTCCGGCCACGTGCGGCGCGCTTCCGCGGCCAGCTCCGACCGCGCACCGAGGATCACGAACCACGCCGTCACGACGCAGACGCCCAGCCGCAGCCACCGGTCCGGGCTGCCGGTCGCCAAGCCCCACAACGCCCAGACGAGCAGCCCCGCGGCCACGACCCCGCCGCCGGCGACCGCGGCGCGCGTGCCCTTCGCGCGGATGCCGGTGATCGCCCAGACGCCGGCGCGGACCAGCCTGCCGCCGTCGAGGGGCAGCCCGGGCAGCAGGTTGAACACGCCGACGGCGAGGTTCGCCACCGCGCACTCGGCCACCAGGAGCCAGACCGCGCCGTCCGGGGGCACGGCGAACATCAGCAGGCCGCAGAAGCCACCGAGCAGCAGTGACACCGCGGGCCCGGCCGCGGCCACCATGCCCTCGTCGCCGGGGCGCTTCGGCGTGCGGGCCACTTCGGACAGGCCGCCGAGGAGGAAGAGGCGCAGCCGCCGCACGGGGATCCCCAGCCGCAGCGCGACCAGGCAGTGCCCGAGTTCGTGGGCGAGCACCGACAACCCCAGCAGCAGCGCGAACGCGCCGGCCAGCAGCCACGACGTCGCCGTCGAGGCGTCCGGGAGCAGCCGCCCGACCAGTGGCGCGTACAGCACGACGACGACCAGCGAGCCGACCCACCAGGACGGCGCGAGCAGCACCGGCACCCCGGCGACCCGGAACAGCACGAGGCCGCCGTCCGAGAGGACGGCCTGCCGGGTGCCGCCGGTGCCCTGCTCACTGGTCGCGGCCATGCGGAGAGCCTAGAGCCCCCGGTGTGGGGAGCGGGTGATCCGGGCCCGCCGGTGTCGCATCCGGACGACCCGCGTACCCAGCCGGACGACTCGCGCACCTGGACGGACGACTCGCGTACCCAGCCGGACGACTCGCGTACCTGGACGGACGACTCGCACCTGGAAGCCCGGCTCGATTCCGGGGGCGAGCCGACGGTTCAGGGACGCGAGCCGGCCCTTGGCGTACGCGAGTCGTCCGTCCAGGTACGGGTGTCGTCCGTCCAGGTACGGGTGCCGGGCGTTGCGGTCGCCGGAACTGTCGGACCCCGGCGTTACGCTCTGCCCATGCCCGACGCCGACACCGTCACCACCGACCCGATCACCGCCTCCGCCGTCGCCACCGAGGTGCGGCGGCGGCCCGCGTTGTCGCCGTCACGGGCCAGCGACTTCAAGCAGTGCCCGCTGCTCTACCGGTTCCGCGCGGTCGACCGGCTGCCGGAGGTCCCGACCAAGGCCCAGCTGCGCGGCACGCTCGTCCACTCGGTGCTGGAGCGGCTCTTCGCGCTCCCGGCCGCCGAACGCGTCCCGCCCCGGGCGCGGGAGCTGCTCGGCCCGGCGTGGACCGAGCTGTCCGCGGACCGTCCGGAATGGACCGAACTGTTCGACGGCGGCCAACCGGACGACCACGCCGCATGGCTGCGGTCGGCGGAAAAGCTGCTGGACGCCTACTTCGAGCTGGAGGACCCGCGGCGGCTCGAACCGGAGGCCTGCGAGCTGCACGTCGAGATCGAGCTCGGTTCCGGTGTTCTGCTGCGCGGCTACATCGACCGGCTCGACGTCGCGCCGACCGGCGAGATCCGGGTCGTCGACTACAAGACCGGCGCCGCGCCGCGCGAGATCGGCGAGGCCAAGGCGATGTTCCAGATGAAGTTCTACGCCGTGGTCCTGTGGCGGCTGCGGGGGATCGTGCCGCGCCAGCTCAAGCTCATGTACCTCACCGACGGCCAGTCGCTCGCCTACACGCCCGACGAAGCCGAGCTGCTCCGCTTCGAGCGCACGCTGGAAGCCATCTGGCAGGCCATCCTCAAGGCGGGCAAGACCGGCGACTTCCGGGCGAACAAGAGCAAGCTGTGCAACTGGTGCGACCACCAGGCGCACTGCCCCGAGTACGGCGGCACGCCACCCGAATACCCCGGCTGGCCGGAGCCCGACGCGGGCGACGAGACGCCGCTGGACCGGGCCGACTGATGGCCGACGCCTTCTACGTCCCGCTCGGCGAAGACCGGTTCTCCGCCACCGGGCACACGGCCGGGCCGTGGTCCCCCGACGCCCAGCACTTCGGCCCGCCGTCGGCGTTGCTGGTCCGCGCCCTCGAAAACGTCGAATCCGGCCATCCGGCGGAGCTCGCGCGCGTGACCGTGGAGATCCTCGGCCCGGCGCCGGTCGCCGAGCTCACCGTGCGGGCCCGGATCGAGCGGCCCGGCCGGTCGGTGGAACTGCTGCAGGCGGAGCTGGCGAGCGTCGATCGCGTCGTGGCGCGGGCCTCGGCGTGGCGCGTCGCGACATCGGACACGGCGGAGGTCGGCACCGACGCCGGCCCCCTGCTGCCCGGACCCGGCAGCGTCGAGGAGTCACCGTGGCCGGACAGCTGGCAGAGCGGCTACCTCGACGCGGTGGAGTGGCGCGCGGTGCGCGGCGGCATGGACGTGCCCGGTCCGGCGGCGGTGTGGGCCCGCCAGCGCGTCCCGCTGGTCGACGGCGAGGAACCGAGCGGCCTGCAGCGGCTGTTCACGGTGGCCGACTCCGCCAACGGCGTGTCGAACTACCTCGACCCGCGCCGGTGGTGGTTCATCAACTCCGAGCTGACCGTGCACCTGCGGCGGACGCCGTCCGGCGCGTGGATCGGCCTCGACGCGGTGACCCTGGTCGGCCGGCACGGCATCGGCACGGCGACGAGCATCCTGCACGACGGCGACGGCCCGGTGGCCACCGGCGCCCAGGCGCTGATGGTCCGGCCGCGACAGGCCGGGGGCGGATAGCCACCCACAACGGCCCCGCATCCAATAACCTTCGCGGAACGACCGACTTGAGGAGCGCTCCGGCATGCAGATCACCTCGGTGGTCAACCAGAAAGGCGGGGTCGGCAAGACCTCTCTGAGCGTCGGCACCGCGGCCGCACTGGCCGAGCGGGGCCGGCGGGTGCTCCTGGTCGACCTCGACCCGCAAGGCCACGCGACGACCGAGATGCTCGGGTTGTCCGAGGTCCCCGCGGACCAGCCGAGCCTGGCGAAGGCGCTGGCCAAGACGTGGAAGGGCTCGATCGAGGAACTCGTCGTCCCGCACCCGCGCAGCAACCTGGGCCGCGGCGGCGCGCTCGACGTCGTGCCGACGTCACCGGGGATGTTCGACCTGATCCGGCGGCTCGACTCGTTCCGCGTCCCCGGCTGGCAGCTGGCGCGGGTCATCCAGTTCGCCAACTACGACCACTGCGTCATCGACTGCCCGCCGGCGCTGGACGTGCTGACGAACAACGCGCTGGCGGCGTCGCACGGCATCCTGGTGCCGGTCCAGCCGGACAAGACGAGCATCCGTGCGCTGCGGCTGCTGGCCGACCAGGTGCGGTACGTCGAGCAGACCGTCGGGCGGCAGCCGCTGGCGTGGTTCGGCCTGGTGCCAAGCCTGTACCGGCGGCCGATCTCGCACTACGCGGCCGCGGCGCTGCAGGAGATGTACGAGTTCGGCATCCCGATGCTGTCGCACCTGCCGCTGGGCGTGGTGATGAACGAGGCGGCCGCGCACGGCGTCCCGGTGACGACCTACGCCCCGGAGACGTTGCAGGCGCTGTCGTTCCGCGAGATCGCGGACACGCTGGACAGCCACCTGGCGCAGAACGCGGCCCCGGCGGTGATCCCGGCCGACGAGGAGTTCGTCTTCGAAGACTTCATCTCGGAGGTCGCGGTGGCCCGCAACGTCAACGACAACGGCGTCCGCAAGGGCCTGTACGACCTGCTGCCGAAGAAACCCCACCGCCCGCGCTGAGTCCCGCGTGTCGCGAATGACTCATCGGGGTCCCCCCTGAGTCATTCGCGACGTCGCACGGCGGGGGTCAGCACGGCGGGGGTCAGAGGCGGCAGGAGCGGATGTCCGACGCCAGGATCGCCTTCGCGCCGACCTCGGCCAGCTCGTCCATGATCCGGTTGACCTCCTTGCGCGGCACCATCGCGCGCACCGCGACCCAGTCTTCGTGGGCCAGCGGGGCCACCGTCGGCGACTCCAGGCCCGGCGTGATCGCGATCGCGCGCTCCACCAGCGTCCGCGGGCAGTCGTAGTCCAGCATCATGTACTGCTGCGCGAACACGACCCCGCGCAGGCGGGCGGCCAGCTGCGACTTCGGCTTGCTCTCCTCGGAGCCCTTCCGCTGCAGCAGCACCGCTTCCGACACGCAGATCGGGTCGCCGAACGCCACCAGGTTGTGCTGGCGCAGCGAGCGGCCGGACTCGACCACGTCGGCGATCGCGTCCGCGACGCCGAGCTGGATCGAGATCTCCACCGCGCCGTCGAGGCGGATCACCTCGGCCTCGACGCCGTGGCGGGCGAGGTCGTCGCGGACCAGCCGCGGGTACGACGTCGCCAGCCGCTTGCCGTGCAGGTCCGCCGCCTTCCAGTCCTTGCCCGCCGGGGCGGCGTAGCGGAACGTCGAGCCGCCGAAGCCCAGCGCCTGGACCTCCTCGACCGCGGCACCGGAGTCGAGCGCGAGATCGCGGCCGGTGATGCCGAGGTCGAGGTCGCCCGAGCCGACGTAGATCGCGATGTCCTTGGGGCGCAGGAAGAAGAACTCGACCTCGTTGACCGGGTCGAGCACGGTCAGGTCGCGCTGGTCATGCCGCTTGCGGTAGCCCGCCTCGCCGAGCATCTCCGTCGCCGCGGCGGCGAGGGCTCCCTTGTTCGGCACGGCAACACGCAGCATTTCGCTTTTCTCCTCGTTTTTCGAGCGACGTTCCTCGAGCGACCCGTCACAGGTAGCGGTAGACGTCCTCGGTCGACAGGCCACGGCCGAGCATCAGCACCTGCACCCGGTACAGCAGCTGCGAGATCTCCTCGGCGAGGCGCTCGTCGGACTCGTGTTCGGCGGCGATCCACACCTCGCCGGCTTCCTCGAGCACTTTCTTGCCCTGGGCGTGCACCCCGGCGTCGAGGGCGACGACGGTGCCGGACCCGTCCGGACGGGTACGCGCGCGCTCGGCAAGCTCCGCGAACAGCTCATCGAAGGTCTTCACGGTCCGGAATCCTTCCATCCCGGACCCCGCGGCGCCGCTCCGCCCCGCCGCGGGTGCTGCCCATCTCACACTGCCGTGGACACCGGTTCCCAGGAACTGGGATCAGAAGAGCGCGCCCTGCTCGAAGTCGAGCAGGTAGCGCTTGCGCTCGAGACCGCCGCCGTAGCCGGTCAGCGAACCGTTCGAGCCGACCACCCGGTGGCAGGGGACGATGATGCCGATCGGGTTCTTGCCGTTGGCCAGGCCCACCGCGCGTGACGCCGCGGGCTTGCCGAGCCGGTCGGCCAGCTGGCCGTAGGAGATCGTGGTGCCGTAGGGGATCTTGCGCAGCTCCGCCCAGACCAGCTGTTGGAACGGTGTGCCCGCGAAGGCCAGCGGCAGCTCGAACTGGTGGCGCTGCCCGGCGAAGTACTCCTTCAGCTCGCTCTCGGCGCGGAGGAAGACGGCCGCGCCCGGGTCGGGCGGGCCGAAGGTCGGCTCGGCCGGGCGGTGGCGCTGGTCGACCATGTAGAGGCCGCAGAGCGCCTCGCCCTCGGCGACCAGGGTCAACGGGCCGCACGGGCTGTCGACGACGGCGTGGGAACGCATGGTTTCTCCTGTCAGAGGGGTCGTTCAGGCGGCGGGCATCCGGTTGATCGCGTGGTCACCGGTGGCCCACAGGTGCTGGGTGGCGTAGGCGCGCCAGGGACGCCACGCCGCGGACCGGGCGACGACGGCGGCCTGGCCGCCGAGACCGAGGGTCTCCGCCGCGTACTTGATGCCGAGGTCGGTGGGGAGGAACGCGTCCGGGTCGCCCAGCGCCCGCATCGCGATGCTCTCGACCGTCCACGGCCCGAAGCCGGGCAACGCGCTCAGCGCGGCCCGGGCCGCCTCCCAGTCGCTGCCCGCGCCGAGGTCCAGCCCGTCCGTCAACGCCGACACCAGCCCCAGCAGGGTCCGGCGGCGGCTGCGCGGCATGGCCAGGGTCTCCGGGTCGAGGGAAGCCAGCGCCTCGGGCGAAGGGAACAGGTGGGTCAGGCCGCCTTCGGGGTCGTCGACCGGTTCGCCGTGCGCGACGACGAGCCGGGCCGCGTGGGTCCGCGCCGCCGCCGTCGAGACCTGCTGTCCGAGCACCGCGCGCACGGCGAACTCGGCGCCGTCGGCCGTGCGCGGGACGCGGCGGCCGGGCGCGGCGGCGACCAGCGGCGCGAGCAGCGGATCGGTGGCGAGCTGGTCGTCCACGGCGACCGGGTCGGCGTCGAGGTCCAGCAGGCGGCGGCACCGGCTGGTGGCGGCCGGCAGGTCCCGGAGGTCGGCCAGGGTGAGCCGGCAGGCGATGTGGCCGGCTTGCGGCCGCAGCGCGACGACGCCGTGGCCGTGCGGCAGCCGCAGCGTCCGGCGGTAGGCGCCGTCCCGCCACTCCTCCACCCCCGGCACACCGGTCGCCACGAGGTGCCCGAAGAGGTTGTCCGGGCACAGCGGCTCCCGGTAGGGCAGCCGCAGGACGAGCGCCCCGGCCGCGGCCGACGGTGTGCCCTTCGCGCGGCTGCGCAGCTCCGTCGGCGAGAGGGCGAACACCTCGCGGACGGTGTCGTTGAACGTCCGGATGCTGCCGAACCCGGCGGCCAGCGCCAGCTCGGTCATCGGGAGGGTGGTCGTCTCGATCAGGGTGCGCGCGGTCTGCGCGCGCTGGGCCCGCGCCAGCGCCAGCGGACCGGCACCGAGCTCGGCGAGGACCTGCCGTTCGATCTGCCGGACGCTGTAGCCGAGCCGGGCGGCGAGACCGCGCACGCCTTCGGTGTCCACGACGCCGTCGGCGATCAGCCGCATCGCCCGCGCCACCAGGTCGGCGCGCTCGTTCCACAGCGGCGAGCCGGGGCTGGCGTCGGGGCGGCAGCGTTTGCAGGCCCGGAACCCGGCCTGCTGGGCGGCAGCGGCGCTCGGGTAGAAGCTCATGTTCCGCGGTTTGGGCGGCACCACCGGGCAGCTGGGCCGGCAGTAGATCTTCGTCGTCAGGACGGCGGTGTAGAACCACCCGTCGAACCGGGCGTCCTTCGCCTGCACGGCCCGCACGCACCGTTCGAAGTCATCGTGCACCGCTTCAGCATCGCGGACCCGGGCGACTCGGGGCTAGCGGAAATGCGACGTGGTGCTCAAGGCCGCCAGCGCCGCCACGTCGATGCCCACCAAGGAGTCGCGGAACACCCGCCGCTCCCCCGCTTCGACCTCGACGTCGTTCGGGATCACGAGCACCGTGCAGCCCGCCGCGACCGCCGACGCCGTGCCCGGCGGCGAGTCCTCGACCGCGACGCACCGCTCAGGCGAGACGCCCAGCAGCTCCGCGGCCTTGAGGTACGGCCGCGGGTGGGGCTTGTTGAGCCCCTCGACCTCGTCGCCGCACACGGTGACGTCGAAGAAGTCGCGGCCGATGGTGTTCAGCGCGAGCTCGGTCAGGTCACGCTCGGTCGAGGTGACCAGCGCCGAGCGCAGGCCCGCCTCGCGCACCGCGGTCAGCGCCTCGCGGGCACCCGGGCGCCACGGCAGCTCGTCGTCGAACAGCCCGGCCGTGCGGCGGCGGATCTCCGCACCCGTCGACGCGATCGCCTCGGGATTGACCGGAAGGCCGACGACTTCGAGCAGGTACGCCGAGGTGTCGTCCATGTTGGACCCGACGAGCGTCATCCGCTGTTCCTCGGAGAGCTTGCCGCCGAGCGACTCCACCGTCTCGTAGAGGGCGACGTCCCAGAGCTTCTCGGAATCGACGAGCGTGCCGTCCATGTCCCACAACACGGCGTCGAGACCGTCCACAGTGGATCCCCTCCGGGGTCTAGGTGTTGAAGTACTTCGCTTCCGGGTGGTGGCAGACGATCGCGTCGGTCGACTGCTCGGGGTGCAGCTGGAACTCCTCGGACAGCTTGACGCCGATCCGGCCCGGCTCGAGCAGGGCGACGATCTTCGCCCGGTCCTCGAGATCGGGACAGGCGCCGTAGCCCAATGAGAACCTCGCCCCACGGTAGCCGAGCTTGAAGAACTCCTCGACGTCGTCGGGGTCCTCTGAGGCGACCGCCACACCGCCGGGGAAGGTCAGCTCTTGCCGGATGCGGCAGTGCCAGTACTCGGCCAGCGCCTCGGTCAGCTGGACGCCGAGGCCGTGCACTTCGAGGTAGTCGCGGTAGGCGTCGGCGGCGAACAGTTCGTTCGCGTAGTCCGCGATGGGCTGGCCCATGGTCACGACGGTGAAGGGCACGACGTCGACCTCGCCGGTTTCGCGGGGGCGGTAGAAGTCGGCCAGGCAGAGCCGCCGGTCGCGGCGCTGCCGCGGGAAGGTGAAGCGCAGCCGCTCCGGCGCATCCGGCTCGGGTTCGGTGAGCACGACCAGGTCGTCGCCCTCGGCGACGCACGGGAAGTAGCCGTAGACGACGGCCGCGTGGGCCAGGACGCCGTCCGCGGTCAGCCGGTCGAGCCAGTACCGCAGCCGCGGCCGTCCTTCGGACTCCACCAGTTCTTCGTACGTCGGCCCGGCGCCGCCGCGGGCGCCCTTGAGCCCCCACTGCCCCATGAACGTCGCGCGTTCGTCGAGCATCGCGGCGTAGTCGGCGAGCGCAATGCCCTTGACCACCCGCGAGCCCCAGAACGGCGGGACCGGCAGCGGCACGTCGGTGGCGACGTCGGACCGCGCGGGCGGCGGCCCGGCGAGGACTTCCTCGTCGGCTTTGCGGGCTTTGCGCGCCTCGGCGATCCGCAGCGAACGTTCGCGGCGTTCCTTGCGCTCCTGACGCTTTTTCTCCGCGTCGGCGTCCACCAGCGGCGATTCCCCGCGCTTGGCGGCCATGATCGCGTCCATCAGCCGCAATCCTTCGAACGCGTCCCGCGCGTAGCGGACGTCGCCGAGGTACAGCTCCGAGAGGTCGTTCTCCACATAGGACCGGGTGAGCGCGGCGCCGCCGAGCAGCACCGGCCAGCGCGCCCAGACGCCCCGGGAGTTCATCTCCTGGAGGTTCTCCTTCATGATCACCGTGGACTTCACCAGCAGCCCGGACATCCCGATCGCGTCGGCGCCGTGTTCCCGGGCCGCGTCCAGGATGGTCGTGATCGGCTGCTTGATGCCCAGGTTGACGACTTCGTAGCCGTTGTTGGACAGGATGATGTCGACGAGGTTCTTGCCGATGTCGTGCACGTCGCCGCGGACGGTCGCCAGCACGATCCGGCCCTTGCCGGCGTCGTCGTCCTTCTCCATGTGCGGTTCGAGGTGGGCGACGGCGGCCTTCATGACTTCGGCGGACTGCAGCACGAACGGCAGCTGCATCTGCCCGGACCCGAACAGCTCGCCGACGGTCTTCATGCCCGACAGCAGCGTGTCGTTGATGATCTGCAGGGCGGGCCGCTGCGCCAAGGCCGCGTCGAGATCGTCGGCGAGGCCGTTGCGCTCGCCGTCGACGATCCGGCGCTCGAGGCGTTCGAACAGCGGCAACGCGGCCAGCTCCTCGGCCCGCGACGCCTTGGACGACGCCGTGCTCACGCCCTCGAACAGGCCCATCAGCTCCTGCAGCGGGTCGTAGCCTTCGCGGCGGCGGTCGTAGACGAGGTCGAGCGCCACCGCGCGCTGGTCGTCCGGGATCCGCGCCATCGGCAGGATCTTCGACGCGTGCACGATCGCGGTGTCCAGCCCGGCCTGGACGCATTCGTGCAGGAACACCGAGTTCAGCACCTGCCTCGCGGCCGGGTTGAGCCCGAACGAGATGTTCGACAGGCCGAGCGTGGTCTGGACCTCGGGGTGACGGCGCTTGATCTCGCGGATGGCCTCGATCGTCTCGATGCCGTCGCGGCGCGACTCCTCCTGGCCGGTGGCGATGGTGAACGTCAGGGCGTCGACGATGACGTCCGAGGTGCGCAGGCCCCAGTTCGTCGTGATGTCCTCGATCAGCCTCGACGCGATGTCGGCCTTCTTCTGCGCGGTGCGCGCCTGGCCCTCTTCGTCGATGGTCAGCGCGACGACGGCGGCGCCGTACTCGCGCACCAGCTCCATGACCTGGGCGAACCGGGATTCCGGCCCGTCGCCGTCCTCGTAGTTGACGGAGTTGACCGCGCACCGGCCGCCGAGCCGCTCCAGCCCGGCGCGCAGCACCGGGACCTCGGTGGAGTCCAGCATGATCGGCAGGGTCGACGCCGTGGCGAGCCGGCCGGCCAGCTCGGCCATGTCCGCCGTGCCGTCGCGGCCGACGTAGTCGACGCACAGGTCGAGCAGGTGGGCGCCGTCGCGGGTCTGCTCGCGGGCGATCTCGACGCAGTCGTCCCAGCGGCCCTCGAGCATCGCGGTGCGGAAGGCCTTCGAGCCGTTGGCGTTGGTCCGTTCGCCGATCATCAGCACGCTGGCGTCCTGCTTGAACGGCACGGCCTGGTAGAGCGACGACACGCCGGGTTCGGGCCGCGGCCGCCGCGGCACCGGAGCGGTGTCCGCCACCGCCGCGGCGAGCTGCCGGATGTGCTCGTCGGTGGTGCCGCAGCAGCCGCCGACCAGGCCGACGCCGAACTCGCGCACGAACCCGGTCAGCGCCTCGACCAGCGCTTCCGGGCCGAGCGGGTACACCGCGCCGTCCGGGCCGAGCTCCGGCAGCCCGGCGTTCGGCATCACCGACAGCGGCACCCGGGCGTGCTTGGCCAGCTGCCGCAGGTGCTCGCTCATCTCGGCCGGGCCGGTGGCGCAGTTGAGCCCGATGACGTCGATGCCGAGCGGCTCGAGCGCGGCCAGCGCGGCACCGACCTCGGTGCCGAGCAGCATGGTGCCGGTCGTTTCGACGGTGATCGAAGCGAGGATCGGCACGGGCCGGCCCTCGGCGGCCATCGCCCGCTTCGCGCCGATGATCGACGCCTTCGTCTGCAGGATGTCCTGGGTGGTCTCGACGATCACCGCGTCGGCGCCGCCGGCCAGCAGGCCACGGACCTGCTCGCGGTAGGCGTCCCGCAGCGTGGTGAACGGTGCGTGACCGAGGGTCGGGAGCTTCGTGCCCGGGCCGACCGAGCCAAGCACGAACCGGGGGCGGTCCGGCGTCGCGAACTCGTCGGCGGCCTCGCGGGCCAGCCGCGCGCCGGCCTCGGCGAGTTCGAAGATCCGCTCGGTGATGTCGTACTCGGCGAAGTTGGCGAAATTGGCCCCGAAAGTGTTCGTTTCGACCGCGTCCGCGCCGGCTTCCAGATACCCGCGGTGGACCGAGCGGACCACGTCCGGCCGGGTGACGTTGAGGATCTCGTTGCAGCCCTCCAGGCCACCGAAGTCGTCCAGGCTCAGGTCGTGGGCCTGCAGCGCGGTGCCCATCGCCCCGTCGGCCACCAGGACGCGGGAACGCAGCGCAGCGAGGAACGGCGACAGGCGATCGGACATGCTGAACAGGGTAAGGCCGGTGGTCGTAGGCTGGTCCGGTGAGTGAGCCCGACGACGAGACCCCGCGGCCGCCCGGCGACCGCCCCGAACCCTCCCGGCCACTGATGGTGGTCGCCTTCGAAGGCTGGAACGACGCAGGTGACGCGGCCAGCCGGGCGGTCGAGCACCTGCAGCTCAACTGGGACGCCACGCCGCTGGCGGAGCTGGAGCCCGACGACTACTACGACTTCCAGGTCAGCCGCCCGACCGTCCGGATGGTGGACGGCGTCACTCGACGGGTGGACTGGCCGACCACGACGCTGTCGGTGTGCCGTCCCGACGGGTTCGACCGCGACGTCGTCCTCGTCCAGGGCCCCGAGCCGAACATGCGCTGGCGTGCCTTCTGCGCCGAACTCCTGGAGCACATCCAGCAGCTCGACGTCGCGACCGTGGTCACGCTGGGTGCGCTGCTCGCCGACACCGCGCACACCCGGCCGGTCCCGGTCACCGGGACGGCGTACGACAAGGACACCGCGTCGCTGTACGGGCTCGACCTGAACAACTACCAGGGCCCGACCGGCATCGTCGGCATCCTGCAGGACTACTGCGTGCAGGCGGGCATCCCGGCCGTCTCCATCTGGGCCGCGGTGCCGCACTACGTGTCGCACCCGCCGTCCCCGAAGGCGACCCTGGCGCTGCTGCACAAGCTGGAGGACATCCTCGACGTCGAGATCCCGCTGGGCGCGCTGCCGGAGCAGTCCGAGGAGTGGCAGCGCACGGTCAGCGAGATGGCCGACGAGGACGAAGAGATCAGCGAGTACGTCCGCAGCCTCGAAGAGCGCGGTGACGCGCAGACCGAGGTCGCGGAACAGGACGTCAGCGGCGACAAGATCGCCGCCGAGTTCGAGCGCTACCTCCGCCGCCGCGGCCGTGGCGGCAACGGCGGCCAGGAGGGCTTCGGCCTGCGCTGAGGCGTTACTTCAGCCAGCTGGTGGCGAACGCCCGCGCGGGGTTCGCCACCAGCATGGCCGTGACCACGTCACCGCCGAGCACCTTGGTGAGCCGGGGCGCGAGCGTGGTGAGCAGGTAGCCCGGACCCGGCTGGGCGAGCGCGGCAGCCGTCGTCGTGTCGCCGCCGAGCAGCATCTGACCGCCGTACCCGCCTTCCACCAGCGTCTCGATGCTGTCGAAGAGCCGCCAGTCGGTGGCGTGGTTGGCCCGGGACGGGCCGTCGAACCCGAGGAACACGCCGGTCTCGGCGATCTCCCGCTGGATCCGGGCGTCCGGGTTGCGGTTCAGGTGGCCGAGGATCACCCGGTCGGGGGGAACGTCGAGCTTCGAGCACAGGAGCTCGACCGTCTCCAGCGCCGCCGTGCCGAGCTCGAGGTGGACGGCGATCGGCGCCCCCGTCTCCTGGTGGGCGACCGCGGCGGCGGTCATCGTCAGCCGGGCGTGGGAGTCGATCGTGTGGAAGGCGCCGGCCACCTTCACCAGCCCGGCGCGGGGGCCGGTCCGCGGCTCGTCCGGCAGGTCCGCGGGCTGCGTGCCCTCGGTCAGATCGGCGACGAACTCCCGCACCAGGTCGTCGATCACCCGGCCGAGGATCGCCGGCGCGTAGTGCTCCGCGCGGTGCAGCCCGGTGGCGGCGACCACGTGCGCGCCGACCTCGCGCGAGATCCAGGCGAGTTCCCGGGTTCGCCGCGTCAGGCCGTACGGCGTCCACTGGACGAGCGCCGAGCCGCCTCGCGTCTTGAAGTGGAGGAGCGCCTCCGCGGCGGCCGTCGGGTCGTCGAGCTCTTGGCCGGGCAGCAGTTTCGAGGCGAAGAAGAGGTGGTCGTGCGAGTTCGTCACGCCGAGTTCGCCCGGATCGATGTCGCCCAGCACCGTGCGGACCTTGGGTTCCCCAGTCACGCCGCCGAGCGTAACGCCTCACCCGTTACGATGGCGAGGTGTCCGAAGACTTTCGCCTCGACATGGGGGCGCCCTGGTTGAACCTGCTCGCCACCCGCGGCCGGACCTTCGGTCCACAGCCGGTCGAACGGATCCCGACGCCGGAGCGGCTCGCCGACTGGCTGGCGCGGGTCGAGCTGACGCCGCTCGCGCCGGTCAAGCACGCCGACCTGCGCACGGCCCACCGGCTCCGCGAGGTGCTCCGCGAACTCGCCTTGGGCGCGGTCGACGGGATTCCGCCGAGAGCCGACCAGGTGAGCCCGCTGACGGCCTTCCTCAAGACCGAGCCGGTCCACCTCGCCGCGCTCGACCGGCTCCACCGCAGTGCCCCCGCGACGGCCGCCGACGCGTTCGGGCGGCTCGCGCACCAAGCCGCCGACTGGCTCACCGGCCCGCTGCGCCACGACCTGCGGGCGTGCCCCGAGCAGGACTGCCGCGGCGTCTTCGCCGATCCGGGCGGGCGGCGGCGCTGGTGCCCCTCCCCCGCCTGCGCCAGCCGCGGCCGGGTCCGCGCGCTCAGGGAACGGCGACGCGCGGAATCATGACGGCCACAGGAGCCGGCGCATCGGGACCGCACCCCGCGCCCGCTTCCGCCACTCGCGCGGGTAGCCCAGCGAGACCTCCTCGAACCGGACGCCGTCGGCCTCGGTGCTGCGGGGAATGTGCAGGTGGCCGTAGACCGCGATCTCCGCGCGGTAGCGGACGTGCCAGTCCTCGGTCTTCGTGGTGCCGCACCAGAGCGCGAACTCCGGCCAGTACAGCGGCGCGGTCGGGTGCCGGTGCAATGGCCAGTGCGACATCAGGATCGTGCCGTGGTCTTCGGGGATCGCGTCGAGGCGTTCGGTGCTGATCTTCAGCCGGTCCTCGCACCACGCCTGCCGGCTCGGGTACGGGTCCGGGTGCAGGAAGTACTCGTCCGTGCAGACCACCCCGGCTTCCCGGGCTTGGCGCAGGGCCTCCTCCAGGGACTTGCCCGCCGCCTCCGGGGTCCGCCAGCTGTAGTCGTAGAGCAGGAACAGCGGCGCGATCGTCAGGGGCCGCGAGCCGTGCCGCCAGACCGGGAACTCGTCCTCGGGCGTCAGCACGCCGATCTCGCGGCACCGCTCGACGAGGTGCTCGTAGCGGGCCTGGCCCCGCAGCTGGCACTCGTCGTTCTTCGTCGTCCACAGCTCGTGGTTGCCCGGCACCCAGACGACCTTCGCGAACCGGCTGCGCAGGGTCTTCAGCGTCCCGATGGTGGCTTCGGCCAGCTCGGCGACGTCGCCGGCGACGAGCAGCCAGTCTTCGGGGGTTTCCGGGACGACCGAGTCGAGGATCGGGCCGTTGCCCTCGTGGGTCACGTGGAGGTCGCTGGTGGCGAAGAGGTGCGGCACCCCTCCACCGTAACCACCGCGGGCCGGGTGGCTACGCAAAACCTGCGGATCGCTCCTCCAGAGCTTCGCGCTGGACCGGGCTCAGGCGGTCCGGCCTCGGCGTGAGGGTGACCGTCCCGGATTCGCCGTCCCGCAGGGCGAGCGGGTCGGCCAGCGCCGGCCGCCGCCGGATCGCGTCCAGTGCGGCTTCGGCCCGCTCCCCGGGCCAGCCGAGCGCGGCCGCCAGCTCGTCCGGGGTGAGCGGCCGCCGGGCGTGCACGAGAGCGGCGACCACGGTCAGAGCGTCGTACCCGGCGGCCTCCGCGACGGTGCTGCCGCTCATCTGCTCGCTGAGCCGCCCGAAGAACCGCCCCATCCGGGCGAGCCGGGCGCCGGCGGTCGTGTCCGGGCCGAAGATCTCGCTCCCCTGCTGCGCGGCGACGGCCAGCCGGCCGTGGGCGCCGGTGTCGGCCTGCCACGCCCGGAGCCAGACGTCGTCGTCGACGCGGTAGCGCTCGCGGCGCCCACCGGGGTCCGGCCCGCGCGCGACCAGCTCCATCGCTTCGAGGGCGCCGATGGACTTGGACACCGACGCCGGGCTGACCTGCAGCAGGCGCACCAGGTCGGCCGAGGTCAAGCCGCCGGCCTCGGCGGCGAGCAGGCAGGTGAACACCCGGGCGGTCATCCGCGGCAGGCCGGTGGCGGCCAGCAGGGCCGCGAACTCGTCCACGAAGCCGCGCACGACCTCGGCCGGCTCGCCGCCGGGCCGGGGCCGCCTGCGCCGCCGGGCGCGGTGACCGGCGGCCTCCTGCGCGCGGGCGGGCCGGTACTGGCCCGACGTGCTGTTGCGGGCCACCTCCCGGCTGATGGTGGACGTCGGGCGGCCGAGCCGCCGTCCGATCTCGGCGTACCCGAGCCCGTCGGCGAGCCAGTCCGCGATGCGACGGCGGTCGTCGAGGGTCAGCCTGCCTCCGGGCACCGGACTCCTCCCTCCCTGTGCGTTCACCGACAGCACAGTGCAACGGTAGTTGCGTTCACCCGCAGCCCTGTTGCAATGATTTGCTGCTGTATCAGGAGATTCTGTTGAGCGCCCATGAAACGCAACGTAGCTTTTCCGCATGCAGAAAGCGAAGGCACACGTACTGGCCTGGTCGACCGTCTCGGACGGAGACAAGTTCTGGAGCGCCTTGAAGAAGGCCAACGCCCAGCTCCCCCCGGGTGCCGCGTGGAAGCTGGCGGTCGCGAGCAAGGACGGCGCCAAGGCGGTGAACGTCATCGCCCACGACTCCGTCGACGGTGTCCGGGAGTTCTTCGAGACCCACGCCGGCGCCTACGCCACCACGGAGTACTTCGAAGCCGACGCGGCCAACGCGGTCGGGCTTGTCCGATGACGATCGACGTACCCCGGATCCGGGGCAAGGTCGCCGGACTGCTGACCCGGTACGGCATCCCCAGCGCGGCGATCGGCGTGCTCCGCGACGGCGAGATCACCGAGTTCGCCGTCGGCGTCAAGAACGTGGAAACCGCCGAACCGGCGACGACGGACACGATCTACCAGTGCGGCTCCATGACCAAGACGTGGACCGCGCTGGCCTTCCTGCAGCTCGTCGACGAGGGGAAGGCCGACCTGGACGAGCCGGTACGGACCTACCTGCCCGGGTTCACGGTGGCCGATCCGGAGACGACCGCGAAGGTCACCGCCCGGCACCTGCTCAACCACACCAACGGCATCGAAGAAGCGTTCGGCGACCCCGGCGAAGACGACGACGTCCACGAGCGCATGGTGGCGAACATCGCCGGCGCACCCCAGGTCTTCCCGCTGGGCCACACCCACGGGTACAGCGCGGCGCTGGGATACGCGATCCTCGCGCGGATGATGGAGGTGCTCGACGGCCAACGCTGGGACGACGTCATGCGGGACCGCCTCTTCGCTCCGTTGGGCCTGACCAGCACGGGCAGCCGCCGGGAGCAGGTGGACGAGGCCAGGGCCGCGACCGGGCACCTGATCCGGTCCCTGGCCGAAGGCCCCGTCGTGACGCCGGTGGACCACCTGCCGCGCGCCTTCGGGCCCGGCGGCACCATCACCTCGACGACCCGGGAAGTGCTCACGATGGCGCACGTCCTGCTCCACGAGGGCAGGGCGCTCGACGGCAGGCGGATCGTGTCGGCCGCCGGCGTCCGGGAGATGCTGCGGTCGCGGGTGCCGGTCCCGGACCCGTACCTGTTCGGGCCGGAATGGGCGCTGGGGCTGATCGTGTGCGACTGGCACGGCGAAACCGTCTACGCCACCGACGGCAGCACGATCGGCCAGAACGCCCGGCTCCGGCTGCTGCCGGAGTCGAACACCGCTGTGACGGTGCTGACCAACGGCGGACCGCGGGAAAGCTTCGCCCGCCAGGTGCTCACCGAGATCGGTACCGAACTGGGCACGGTCACGCCGCCGGAACTGCCCACGCCGGAACCGGCGCTGGAGCTCGATCTGTCGAGGTACGAGGGAGTTTACGAGCGTCCCGGTGCCCGGTACGAGGTGTCCGCCGGCGACGGGACTCTCTGCCTGACCCTGGATCTCGACCCGATGCAGGCGGCGTTCCTCGGGAGACCCGCCCGGCTGGAGTACGAGCTGCTCCCGGTGAGCCCGACGCAGTTCCTGATGCCATCGGCGGATCCGCTGGAGGACACCCAGACGGTCGCGATCTACGACTTCACCGACGGGGCCGCGCGGTACCTCCACACCAACTGCCGGGTCCATCCCCGGCGGGCGAGCGCGATGACCCCGGCGAGGACGTAGACGCCCGACTGGACGTTCAGCAGCACCGCGGGCCCGGTCGTCGCGACGAGGGTGCCCGCCAGCAGCGCGCCGGCGGTCGTGCAGGTGGCCACGACGGCGAACGTCGTGCTCAGCACGCGTCCGGCGCGCTCGGGCGCGACCGCGCTCTGGATTTCCGACAGCACTCCGGCGCCGACGACCACGCCCGGGGCGCCGGCCACGACGAACAGCCCGGCGTACACGCCCAGCGCCGTCGTGACCAGCGAGAGGTTCCAGATCACCGCGGACACCAGCCCCAGGGCGAGGGAACCCCAGCCGAGCAACGCGGCCGGCGCGGCCCGCCGGGCGACGGTGGCCAGCGCGAACCCGGCGGCCAGGCCGCCGATGGCCTGCACGCCCCGCAGCAGGCCGGCGTCGGCTTCGCTGCCGCCGAGCACGTCGAAGACGTAGACCACGAACAGCACCAGGAACATGCCCTGGGCCAGCGACGTGCACACCAGCGCGAGCCCGGTGCGCCACAGGCGCCGGTTGTGCGTCAGCTCGCGCAGGCCGTCGAGCCAGGCCCGCACCACCGGTTCCCGCGCGGGAACCGGTGCCGGCGCGGCGACCCGGCGGAACGGCTTGGCCAGCAGCGCCGCGGCCACCACGAGCACGGCCAGGTAGCCGGTGATGACGTCGGCGAGCCCGCCGAAGCCCAGCAGCGCACCACCCGCCCAGCCGCCGGCCAGCCGGGCGACGCTGCCGTTCACGCTCATCAGCCCGTTGGCCCCGGTCACGTCCGCGACCCCGACCAGTTCGGGGACCAGCGCGTTGCGCGCGGGTTCGAACACCGAGGCCAGGGCCGCCTGGCCGGCCATCACCGCGTACACCACGGCGACGCCGGGCTCGGCCAAGAGCGGGAGCGCCACGACGGCGAGCCCGCAGCAGACGCCGAACAGCACCGCGCGGCGGTTCCACCGGTCGGCGACGACCCCGGCGACCGGGCTCAGCAGCACCGCGGGCAGCAGGCCGAGCACGATGCTCAGCGCCGTCGTCGCGGCGGAGCCCGTGCGCTGGAAGACGTAGACCGGCAAGGCCACCTGCAGCATCCACTCGGCCGTCTCGCCGAAGAACGCGGCCACCCACAACCGCGCGAACGCCGGCACCCCCAGCAGCTGTTTCACGCCTCCGCCTTCCCCGAGTGTTCTATGCGCGGGAACGCGCGCAGGCTGACGTGCACCGGGCGCGCGTTCGCCGGGGCGTCCGGCCGGATCGCGCCGACGTAGGGCCGGACCAGCGCGTCGATCGCGTCGCTCAGCCGGGTCAGCTCCTCCGGCGTGACGCGCAGCGTGTACGTCGAGAGCCCGGAGGCCGCGACCCAGTCCGGGTCGAGGTCGTCGAGTGAGTCCAGGTACCGCTGGGTGAGTTCCTGCTCGTGGCCGAGGCTCGCGCCCACGACGCCCAGCTGCGCGGCTCGACGGGCCGGGTCGTCGGCGAACTGACCGATGTCCAACCCGACCTGCCGGGCGCGCCACGGGCGTTCGCGGCCGTCTTCGCCGTCGGCGCGCTCGACCAAGCCGTACTGCGCGAGCTGCCGCAGGTGCCAGCTGCAGTTGGACGCGGTCGAGCCGACGGCTTCGGCGCACTCGCTGGCGGTACGCGGGCCGACGGCGGTCAGGTGGTTCAGCAGCGCCGAGCGCAGCGGGTGCGCCAGCGCGCGCAGCAGCTCGACGTCCTCGATCCGCTTGCGCGGGGGCAGCTCGGCCATCGACCGTCCAATCTGAAAGGATTATTTCGAAAGTTCTCTTTCATACTTGGTCCCGCCCGTGGGTTTGTCAACCGGCTTCGCTATCGTTCGCCGGGCAGTGACTGCACGGAGCAGTGACTGCGTAGTGACCCGACCTTGGATGGACGTTGCCCGACCAGCGCGAACTCGCCACCGCCGCCGCCCTCGCCCTCCCCCGCTTCGTGGGCTCGACCGCGCTCTTCCACGCGGCGGTCGCCGAACGGATGGCCGTCACCCCGACCGAGCTGCACTGCCTGCACCTGCTGCACGGCGGCGTCAGCGACTCCCCGACCGAGCTCGCCCGGCTGCTCGGGATGAGCACGGGCGCGTTCACCCGGCTGCTCGACCGGATGGAACGGCACCGGCTCGCCGAGCGCGCCCCCGATCCGGCGGACCGCCGCCGGCTCGTCGTCCGGCCGCTGCCCGACCGGATGGCCGAGCTGGCCGACCTGTACGCGCCGATGGCCCGGTTCGTCGGCGAACGCCTCGCCCGCTTCGACCGCCGTCAGCTGACGGCGCTGCTGGAGTTCCTCACCGACGGCACCGCGGCGGCCGAACGGTCGACCACCGGCCTCCCGGATGTGACCCAGGCCATAACCGGTTGACTAACTCTACGGACGTTGCGTTAACCTGGTTCCACTATGAGGAACTGAACCGCGCCCATCCCGCTTCCGAGGCGGCACCCGGTCGAGCCTGACGCTCCCGGCGGCCACGACGCCCGGCGGGATTTCCGCTTTCTTCCCCCAGGGCTCGGTGATCGCACATGTCCCCCCTTTTTCCGTTGCAGGCCAAGGACGTCGTCTTCGGCTACGGCACCCGCGTCGTCCTCGACGGCGTCTCACTGACCGCGTCGGCCGGGCAGCGCCTCGGCCTGGTCGGCGAGAACGGCGCCGGCAAGTCCACCCTGCTGCGCCTGCTCGCCGGGCTCGAAGAACCGCGCTCCGGCGAGGTCCTGCGCGGCCCGGACGTCGGGTTCCTGCTGCAGGAACTGCCGTTCCCGATGGAAGCGACGTTCGCCGGCGTCCTCGACGACGCGCTCGCCGAAATCCGCACGGCCGCGGCCCGGCTCGACGAGCTGACCGCGGCGATGACCGACCGGCCCGACGACGAGGGCGTGCTCGAGGAGTACGGCCGGGTGCTGGAATGGGCGCAGGCCCACGACCTCTGGGACGCCGACCGCCGCGCGAGGCTCGTCTGCGACGGGCTCGGCCTCGGCGGCGTCGAGCCCGACCGGCGGCTCGGCACGCTGTCGGGCGGCCAGCGGTCCCGGCTCGGCCTGGCCGCGTTGCTGATCCGGCAGCCGGAGACGCTCCTGCTCGACGAGCCGACCAACCACCTCGACGACGCCGCGATGGCCTTCCTGGAACGCCACCTCACCGAACTGACCGGGATCGTGGTGCTGTCCTCGCACGACCGGGTGTTCCTCGACGCCGTCTGCACCGACATCGTCGACCTCGACCCGGCCGCGGCCGACCGCCAAGCCGGCGGCGCGGTGCGCTACGGCGGCAGCTACTCCGACTACCTCGGGCACAAGCGCGCCGAACGTGCCCGTTGGGAACAGCGCTACGCCGAGGAGCAGGAGGAACTGAAGGAACTGCGGGAAACCGTCGCGGTCACGGCGCGCAACGTCGCCTACGGCCGCGGCCCGCGCGACAACGACAAGTTCATCCACCACTTCAAGGGCGCCCGCGTCCAGAAGACGATCTCGCGCCGGGTCCGCGACGCCGAGCAGCGCCTGGAAAACCTGGAGCGCGACCAGGTGCGCAAGCCGCCGGCACCGCTGCGGTTCCGGGCCGAGCTGACCGGCCGCGCGCCGGGTGACGGACCGGCCGTCTCGGTGCGCTCGCTCGAAGTGCCGGGGCGGCTGCGGTTGCCGCGGCTCGACGTCGACGGTTCGGCCCGGTTGCTCGTCACCGGCGGGAACGGCGCCGGGAAGTCGACGCTGCTCTCGGTGCTGGCCGGCCGGCTCGCGCCGGCGGCCGGGACGGTCCACTTCGGACCCGGCGTGCGGGTCGGGCTGCTGGAGCAGGACGTGACGTTCCCCGAACCGGACCGGACCGCGGCCCGGGTGTACCGGGACGCGCTCGGCGAGGACGCTCCCCCGCTGAGCCGGCTCGGCCTGCTGGCGTCACGGGATCTCCGGCAACCGGTGGGCGCGCTGTCGGTCGGCCAGCGGCGCCGGCTCGCGCTGGCGATCCTGCTCGCCGACCCGCCGGACGTGCTCCTGCTGGACGAGCCGACGAACCACATTTCGCTGACCCTGGCGGAAGAACTGTTCGCGGCTTTGGAAACGGCCCCGGGCGCCGTCGTCATCGCGTCCCACGACCGCCGGCTACGCCGCGACTGGTCAGGCGACCACCTGAGCCTCTCCGACGGCCACTCAGCCGCCGTATAGGCCGTTATACGGTCGGCGGTGGTCAGAGGGTGACGCCGAGGAGGGCGTCGACGGCGGAGCGGATCAGGCCCGGGGCCGCCGGGTCGGTGCCGTCGCGGCGCAGGGCCTCGTTCGCCCACGCGTCGATCGCCGCCAGGGCCTTCGGCGTGTCGAGGTCGTCGGAGAGGTGGTCGCGCAGCCGCGAGACGGTGTCCTCCGCCGACGGCCCGGTGGCCAGTGAGACGGCTTCCCGCCAGCGCGCGAGCCGGGCTTCGGCGTCCGCCAGCAGCTGAGCCGTCCAGGGCCGGTCGGCGCGGTAGTGCCCGGCGAACAGCGCCAGCCGGATCGCGCCCGGGTCCACCCGGTCGGCCCGCAGCCGCGAGACGAACACCAGGTTCCCGCGCGACTTCGACATCTTCTCGCCGTCGAGGCCGATCATCCCGGCGTGCACGTAGTGCCGGGCGAACGGGCCGTCCTTGGCCACCGCCTCGGCGTGCGCCGCGCTGTACTCGTGGTGCGGGAAGATCAGGTCCGAGCCGCCGCCCTGGAGGTCGAACCCGAGGCCCAGCCGGTTGACCGCGATCGCGCTGCACTCGATGTGCCAGCCCGGGCGGCCCGGGCCGAGTTCGGACTCCCACGACGGCTCGCCTTCGCGGGCCACGCGCCACAGCAGCGCGTCCAGCGGGTGGTGCTTGCCGGGGCGGTCGGGGTCGCCGCCGCGCTCGGCGAAGAACTTCGCCATGGTCTCGGCGTCGTAGTTCGATTCGTACCCGAACCTCCCGGTCGCCGTGTGGTCGAAGTAGACGTCGGGGAACTCCGCGTCGTCCGCGCGGTAGGCGCTGCCGTTGGCCAGCAGCTTCGCGATGACCTCGACGATCTCCGGGATGCTCTCCACGGCGCCGACGAACTGCTTCGGCGGCAGTACACGCAGCGCGGTCATGTCCTCGCGGAACAGCGCCGTCTCGCGCATGCCCAGCACGACCCAGTCGTCCTGGTCGCGCGCGGCGCGCTCCAGCAGCGGCTCGTCGATGTCCGTGACGTTCTGCACGTAGTGGACGTCGTGCCCGTTGTCCCGCCAGATGCGGTTCACCAGGTCGAAGGCGAGGTACGTCGCGGCGTGCCCCAGATGCGTCGCGTCGTAGGGCGTGATGCCGCAGACGTACATCCGGGCGGTGGCGCCGGGCGCGGTCGGGCGGATCTGCCCGGTGGCCGTGTCGTGGAGCCGCAGCGGGCGGGGGGTGCCGGGGATGCGGGGCACGTCGACCGATGACCAAGTCTGCATACCTCGACTGTAAAGGCTGGCTCGTCAGGCCTTCCCGAGCGGTGGGACGAGCCGTACTCGCGCGTAGGCTTCGATGGCCCGCGCCAGCCACGCCGGGAGTTCCGGGTCGGCCCGCTCGGCCAGCTCCCGTTGCCGGGGATCGTTCAGGTACAGCCCGCCCAGCGCGGCGTAGGCCGGGGCGGTCGGCTGCCAGAAGCGGCTCACCGACTCGTAGTGCTCGGCGACGGCGTCCAGCGAGGCCGGGTCCTCCGGCGCCGCACCGGAGCGCATGACCGCCGCCAGCCGCCGGAACAGCGCCGCGCTCCGGGCGGCAGCGTGCTCGTAGTCCGCGGCGGTGAGCCCGTCCTGAGCGGCCAGGGCGCCGTCGAAGGCCGCCGCGGCGCCCTCGCCGAACGTCTCGCGGTAGGTCTGCCGCATGGCGGCGCCGTCCTTGCGCAGCCCGGCGAAGAACCGGTCCGGGTCGTCGATCCGGGCCTGGCCGAGGTCGGCGATCGTCTCCTCGACGGTGGCGATGACCCGGTCGAGGCGGCGCCGCTCCTGCTCGAGCTGGGCCAGGTGCCCGCGCAGCGCGGCCGCCTCGCCGACCTGGTCGTCCAGCACGGCGCCGATCTCGGCCAGGCCGAGCCCGAGCCGCCGCAGCAGCAGGATCCGCTGCAGGCGCAGCAGTTCGAGCCGGCCGTACCAGCGGTAGCCGTTCGCCGCCACCGAAGCCGGCGTGAGCAGGCCGATCGCGTCGTAGTGGCGGAGCATGCGCGCCGACACGCCGGACGCCTTGGCGACCTGGCTGATCGAGTACCGCATTCCGCCAGCTTAGAAGTTGACCTTCACACGATGTCAACTTCTACCGTGGGCGCCGTGACCACGACCATCACCGGCGCCCGCGTCTTCGACGGCGAGCGCCGCACCGACCACACCGCCGTCCGGCTCGCGGACGGCCGCATCGCCGCGGTCGGCGACGACACCCTGCGCCGGCCCGGCGACGAGCACGTGGACGCCTGTGGCGGCACCCTGCTGCCCGGGCTGATCGACGCCCACGTGCACCTGCTGCCCGGCGCGCCCCGGCAGGCCCTCACGTTCGGCGTCACGACCGTGCTCGACATGTTCAGCAAGCCGGACACCGTCCGGGAGGCCCTGGCCCGCGCGGCCGGACCGGACGCCGCCGACGTGCGGTCGTCCAGCGTCGGGGCCACGGCACCCGGCGGGCACCCGAGCATGATGTACGCGCCTTTCCCGTGCGTGACCGGACCGCAGGACGCCGAGCGGTTCGTCGCCGATCGCGTCGCCGAAGGGGCGGCGCACCTCAAGGTGCTCTACGACGACGGCACCGGCGGGCCGATGCCGATGCCGTCGCTGGCCGTGCCGACGATCGCCGCGCTGGCCGAGGCCGCGCACCGGGCGGGGCTCGTCGTCGCGGCGCACGTGTCGACCGCACGCGGGGCCGTCGACCTGCTGCCCACCGGTGTGGACGTGCTGGCCCACGTGCCGTTCGACGCCCTCACCGGCCACCAGGTCGCCGCCATCGCCGCGGCGGGTATCGCGGTCGTTTCGACGCTGTCGGTGGCCGACGGCTTCCCCGGCGGTGCCCTGCTCGGCGAACCCGCCCTCGTTCGCCGGCTGGGGCCGGCGTGGTGCGCGGTCCTCGAACGGCAACGGCGGCGGTGGCGGCCGCCGCAGCTGCCGGATTTCGCGGCCGCGCGGGCCAACGCCCGGCTGCTGCACGAGGCCGGCGTGCCGCTCTTGGCCGGGACGGACGCACCCAACCCGGGCACGGTCCACGGCGCGAGCCTGCACCGGGAGCTGGGGCACCTGGTGGCGGCGGGCCTGCCGCCGGCCGCGGCGCTCACCGCGGCGACCGCTCGCCCGGCCGACGTGTTCGGCTTGGCCGACCGCGGCCGGATCCGGCCCGGGCTGCGCGCGGACCTCGTCCTGGTCGACGGCCACCCCGACGAAGACATCACGCGGACGCCGCACCTCGCGGCCGTGTGGAAACAGGGTGTGCGCGCCGACCTCGACGCCTACACCGGCTCGGCCGACGAGCAGGCCGGGCTCGCCGCCTTGCGAGCGCAGACCGAGAAGGTCGTCGCCGCCGTCCGCGACCGGCTGGGAGTCGAGCTGTGAGCACGATCGAGGTCCGGCGCGACGAGGACGGCGAACTCCTCGGTCACCTGCGGCGGGTGGCCGTGGGCTGGGAGCCGGTCACCGTGTTCCACGCGGCGCTCGCCGAGCCGACCGGGCGCGACGAAGCCGAGGACGTCGTCCGCCGCGACGGCCTTTCGAGCCTGAGCGACCCGTGGTGGGTCGAGGAAGCGCCGGGCCGGTGGACGGAGGCACGCATCCAGGAAGCGCACCCGGACCGACTGCGGGTGCGCTGGGCGGACCCGCTGGCCGACCAGCCCGCGCCCGGCCGGTGGATCGACCCGCGCGCGGTGCGCGTCCGGCGGCACCACCCAGGACGCCCGTGAGCGGGTGCTCCCGCGGCCGCGGGAGCACCCGCCGGGGTCACCGCCGCGTGCGCAGGTAGTCGCCGACCACGGCGGCGCCGAGGCCGTCGAGGTCCGGGGCGACCACCCGGCCGCCCGACCGGCGCGCGATCAGGTCCACGAAGGACGTCAGCCGCGGGTCGTCCCCGAGGCGGAACACCGTGATCGACGCACCCAGCTTCGCCAGCTTGTCCACTTCGGACAGTGTCTTGTGGAGGGTCCGGGGCAGCGGCGGGTAGTCGAAGACCGCCTCGCCGTCGGGCTCCAGGTGCGCCGTCGGCTCGCCGTCGGTGACCATCAGGACCACCGGCTGGGCGTCCGGGTGGCGGCGCAGGTGCTGCCCGGCGAGCAGCAGCCCGTGGTGGGCGTTGGTGCCCTGCTCCCAGGCACCCTCCAGGCCGACCAGCTCCGGCAGCTCCACCGACGTCGCGTACCGGCCGAACGTGATCAGCTGCAGGGCGTCGTTGCGGAAGCGGGTGCTGATCAGCTGGTGCAGCGCGAGCGCGGTGCGCTTCATCGGCAGCCAGCGGCCTTCCGACACCATCGACCACGACGTGTCGACCAGCAGCGCCACCGCCGCGCGGGACCGGTGCTCGGTTTCGACCACTTCGACGTCTTCGACGTCCAGCCGGACCCGGCGCTCCCCCACCGAAACCGACCGCAGGACGGCGTTGCGGATGGTCCGCGGCACGTCCCAGGGCTGCATGTCCCCGAACCGCCACGGCCGCGACGCGCCGGTGGGCTCGCCGGCCGCGCCCGCCGACTCGGTCTCGCGCTCGCCGGTCTTGCCGCGCAGCGCGTTCACGATGTCGGACAAGGCCGTCTCGCCGAGGCGCCGCAACGCCTTGGGCGACAACCGGAGCGAGCCGTCGGCGGCGCGCTCGAACAGGCCCTGGCGGCGCAGTTCGCGCTCCAGTTCGGCCAGCCGGCGGGCGTCGACGCCCGCGTCCTTGCCGAGCTGGGCTTCGAGGGCCTCCAGGTCGATGTCCTCCAGCCGCGCGCCGGGGTAGGACTGGCCGAGCTGCTCGGCCAGCGCGTCCAGCTCGGCGAGGTCCGCCATGGCCTGGGCGCCTTCGCCCATGCCCAGCGGGTTCTTGCCGCGGAAGCGTTCCGAGCCCGTCCAGTCCTCGCCCGGCCGGGCCGCGCGCAGTTGCGCGTCGAGGTTGGCCAGCTGCTGGGCGAGGCGCGGGTCGCCGAACGCCTGCTGGGTCAGTTCGGCCAGCTCCGCCCGCTGTTCGGCGGACATCGAGTTGAGCATCCGCTGGGCCGCCGCGGAGCGCTCGGCGAGCGCGTCGATCAGCTCTTCGACGGTGCGCGGGTTCTCCGGGAAGAACTCGCCGTGCTTGCCCATGAAGTCGTCGAAGCGCTCCTGGATGTCTTCGGCGCCCCGGGCGTGCGCGGCCAGCAGGTCGTTGAGGTCGGAGAGCATCTCGTTGATCCGCTCGACGTCCTCGGGCCCGGCGTTCTGCAGTGCCTGCTTCATGCCCTGGAACCGGGACTCCATCAGCTCCTGGCCGAGCAGATCCCGGATCTGCTGGTAGTTCTCCCGGCCCTGTTCGGACCGCCAGTCGTAGTTCGCCAGTTCGTTGACCGCCGCGGCCGTGCCCGACGGCAGCGCGTCGAGCTGGGCCTCCCGGAACCGGGCTTCGTCGTCCGGATCCGGGAACAGCTCCCGCCGTTCGGCGTCGAGGGCCTCCTGCAGCAGGCGCTGGACCTCCTGGAGGGTGCCGTCGAGCCGGTTGCGCCGCTGGATCTGCGAGCGGCGCTGCCAAAGCCGGCGGGTCAGCTCGTCGAGGCCCGCGGTGCGGTCGGTGCCGCGCCGCAGCATTTCCTCCAGCGCGGACCGCGGCGAAGCCCCGGCCATGACGTCGCGGCCGATCTCGTCGAGCGCGTCGCGCAGGTCGGCCGGCGGAGCGAGCGGATCCGGCCCGTCGTGCCACGGGCCGTAGGAGTAGCCGTCGGGAAGCGGGACCGCGGTCATCGGCCGTAGACGGTCGTCGCGTCGTCGGAGTCCTTGGCGAGCCTTCGCGACAGGAACAGCGATTCGAGGGCGAGTTCGACGGCGGCCGCGATCCGCCCGGCGGGCTCGTCGGCGGCCACCCCGGCCCGCGCGGCGACCTCGTGCAGCACCGGCAGCTCCGGCAGGGCCGCGAGGACGTCCTTGCCCGGCACGCGCTCACCGGTGGCCACCAGGTGGCCGTCGCCGACCGCGTCGGCCAGGGGCCGCAGGTCGAGACCGGCGAACCGGTCGCGCGCGGTCTCCGCGACGGCGAGGCGCAGCAGGTGCACGAGGTGCTCGATCTCGCGGCCTTCTTCGCCGGGCTCGAATTCGATCTTGCCGCGCAGCACCGACGGCACGGCGTCGAGGTCGACCGGCCGCGCCACCGCGGGCTCCTCCCCCGTCAGCGCCGAACGCCGCAGGGCGGCCGCCGCGACGGTCTCCGCCGCGGCGACGGCGAACCGGGCCGAGACGCCGGAACGCTGGTCGATCACCGTGGACTCGCGGAGGTTGCGCACGAACCGGGCGAGGACTTCGAGCAGCGGCTCGCCGACCTCGGCGACGAGGTGGGCTTCCTGCCGCACGACGGCGACCTCCGCCTCGACGTCGAGGGGGTAGTGGGTGCGGATCTCGGCGCCGAAGCGGTCCTTGAGCGGGGTGATGATCCGGCCGCGGTTGGTGTAGTCCTCGGGGTTCGCGGTCGCGACGAGCAGGACGTCCAGCGGCAGCCGCAGCGTGTAGCCGCGGACCTGGATGTCGCGCTCCTCCATCACGTTGAGCAGCGCGACCTGGATGCGTTCGGCCAGGTCGGGCAGCTCGTTGATGGCGACGATGCCGCGGTGGGCGCGCGGGACCAGGCCGAAGTGGATGGTCTCGGGGTCGCCCAGGCTGCGGCCTTCGGCGACCTTCACCGGGTCGACGTCGCCGATCAGGTCGCCGACGGAGGTGTCCGGGGTGGCGAGCTTTTCGGTGTAGCGCTCGGAGCGGTGGCGCCAGGCCACCGGCAGGTCGTCGCCGAGTTCGGCGGCGCGCCGGATCGACGCCGGCGTGATCGGCTGCAGCGGGTGTTCGCCCAGCTCGGAGCCCTCGATCACGGGCGTCCACTCGTCGAGCAGGCCGGGGAGGGTGCGCAGCAGGCGGGTCTTGCCCTGGCCGCGTTCGCCGAGCAGGACGACGTCGTGGCCGGCCAGCAGCGCGCGTTCGAGCTGCGGCAGCACGGTGCGGGAGAACCCGACGATGCCGGGCCAGGCGTCTTCACCGTTCTTGAGGGCGGTCAGCAGGTTGTCGTGGATCTCTTGCGCGATCGGGCGCGGCTCGTACCCGGCCGCGCGCAGGGCCCCGGCGGTGCGGGGAAGAGCGTCTGGAACAGCGTTCACCCGTTCGACGCTACTGCCGGATCGGCGGCCCGTCGATGTGGAGCGACTCCAGCGTGGGCGCGCGCTCGGTGCAGGGGGCGGCCCGGTAAAATAGGGCAGTAAAATGGCGAACTGTGTGCCGACCCAGTGCGACTTTCGCCGTCTGGTCGAGCGCGTGGCTCAACGGGGCCGCCGCGTCCGACGATGTCCTCGATGCCCTGCTCGCGTGGGGTGAGGCCCACGACGTCGTGGCCGCCGACGCGGCCGCGGCCGAGGCGTTCGCGCTCCCGCTGGCCTTCAACCGGGCGGCCACTCCGGTGCAGCTGCTGATGGCGCTGCGTTCGCAAGGAGCGAAATCGCTGCAGCTGGTGCTCCCGGTCCCGGGCGACGTCCGCGGCCTCGGCGGCGGCGGTCCGTTCACCGAAGCGGCGTTGCGCTCGGGCGACGCGCTGGTGCTGCCGGACCTCGGGTCCGGCCTGGTGCCGGAGCCGATCGCCGAAGGCCTGGTGCGCTGGACGGTCTACTCGGTGCCGTCGCCGACGACGCCGGAGTACGTCGCCCTCGGCGACGCCGAGCACGGGCTGACGGACGCGATCCGGGCCAGCGCCGGGGCGTTGCAGGCGCTGGACGTGGCCTCGGACCGGCCGGGCGTGCGCGCGGAGCTGTCGGCCCACCTGCGGTCCCGTCCGGACGTCGACTGGCCGGCGGGGACACCGGGGCGCGCGTTGCGGGTGCTGCAGCGGGCCGACGAGATCGCGGCGATCCTGGCGGTCGCTTCGTCGGAGGACCCGGGCGGAGCGCTGTCGGCCTCGGCGTCGACGCTGCGGGCCCAGGCGCTGCGGCCGCTGTCGGACGCGGTCCGGACGGCCCGGCGCGCGGCGGTCAACGAGGCCGTGCGGGTGTTCGCGGAGCAGACGGCCCGCGAAGGCTGAGCCCCGGCGCGGCCGATACGGTGCAGCCATGGCCGAGGACACCTGGGCCGCGCTGGGTACTGGGCCTGCCGACGCGGGCGGACACGGTGGCCGAACTCGGCGAGTCCCTCCGCGCCCGGGGCGTGGAACCGCTGCAGTGGTACGGAGTCTGGCTGTTCGTCGACTGGCTCGACCTCAGCGGAGCCCCCGTGGACGAGGCCGAAACGGAGCGGGTGGCGGCCGTCGAGCTCGAAGCGGGCCGGCGGGACCCCTACCGCCGGCTCAGCCGCGTCTTCCACCTGGTGGGGCGCAAAACCTAACGGCCGGGGCGCTTGGCCGGTTCGCAGCACCCGATGGCGCAGGGCGCGCCGTTGGTCGTGCAGCCCGCCACCGGGAACGAAGACAGCTTCCGCGGCTGCACCCCGTGCGTGTGCTCGCGGATCAGCTCCACCACCAGCTCCGCGAACCTCGGGTCCGCACCCGCCGTCGCCGCGCGGGCGAAGGCCATTCCGTGCTCCGCCGCGCGCTCGGCCGCCTCGTTGTCCAGGTCCCAGATCACCTCGAGGTGGTCGGACACGAACCCGATCGGCGAGACGACCACGCCACGCACCCCCGCGGCGTGCAAGGCGTCGATGTGGTCGACGATGTCGGGCTCCAGCCACGGCACCTGCGGCGGCCCGGACCTCGACTGCCACACGACGTCGTAGGAATCGATGCCCGCCTCGGCCGCCACCAGCCGGGCCGCCTCCGCGATCTGCCGCGAGTAGCGGCGGCCGCCTTCCGCGGGCGGGCCCGACGCCAGATCCGCGCTCTCCGGCACCGAGTGCGCCGTGAACACCGTGCGGATCCCGGGCTCGTTCCCCAGCGACGCGTGGGCCGCGCGCACGGCGTCGGCGACCGCCGAGACGAACAGCGGGTGGTCGAAGAACTGCCGGATCTTCACCAGTTCAGGCGCGGCGGAGCCGACCGCCGCCCGGGCGCGCTCGATGTCCTCGTCGTACTGCCGGCACGCCGAGTAGCCGCCGTACGCGCTCGTCGGGAAGACCAGGACGCGCTTCGCGCCTTCCGACGTCAGGGAAGCCAGGGTCTCCTCGACCATCGGGTGCCAGTTGCGGTTGCCGAAGTGCACCGGCAGTTCCATGCCGGCGGCCGAAAGCTGCTTCTCGACCGCGGCCATCGCTTCGCGATTCAGCTTGTTGATCGGCGAGACCCCGCCGAAGTGCTGGTAGTGCTCGGCGACCTCCAGGAGCCGCTCGCGCGGTACCCCGCGGCCCCTGGTGACGTTCTCGAGGAACGGCATGACGTCGTCGGGCCCTTCCGGACCGCCGAACGAAAGCCACAGCAACGCGTCGTATCCCACCCCGTCATCTTGCCGATGTGGCGGCCCGCACGCTGACTCGGGCTCGTTGTGAATCGAGCAGTCCAAAACCCTGGTACGGTGACGCCATGGCCAGGCCACGGGAATTCGACGAGACCGCCGCCGTCGAGAGCGCAATGCAGGCGTTCTGGGACCGCGGCTACGAGGCGACGTCGACGCAAGACCTGTGCCGGGCGACCGGGCTCGGCCGCAGCAGCGTCTACAACGCCTTCACCAGCAAACGAGCCCTGTTCCGGCGTGCGCTGGCGCACTACACGACCCGGGAACTGGGCAAGCGGAAAGCGATCCTCGACGGGCCGGGCACCGCGGCCGAGCGGCTCACGGCGGTCCTCGACACGGTGATCGAAGCCGGCCTCGGAAACCGCGGCTGCCTGGTGGTGAACACCCTCGCCGAACTCGGGCTGCCGAACGACGAGGTCGGCGCCGCCCTGCGCAGCGACACCGCCCAGAACCTGGCCATGTTCGCGGAATGCGCCAGGGAAGGCGTGCTCGACGGCAGCCTCCGCGACGGCCTCGACCCGGCCGACGTGGCGGAGTTCCTGCTCAGCACCATCTCGGGCCTGCGGGTGATGGGCCGCCGGGGCTCGAGCCGCGAGGCGCTGCACACCGTCGCCGACCTGGCGCTCTCGGCGATCCTCGCGCACTGACCCGCAGCCGGGACCCGGCTGAACCCTGCCCGAGTTTTGAACTGACCGATACACAACCAAGGAGAACCCGTGCCCCTGGCTGTCTTCGTCCTCGGGCTCAGCGTCTTCTCGCTGGGCACGTCCGAGTTCATGATCACCGGCCTGCTCCCCGGGATGGCCGCCGACCTCGGGGTCAGCATCCCCGACACCGGGCTGCTGATCTCCGCGTTCGCCGTCGGCATGGTCGTCGGCGCGCCGCTGCTGGCCATCGGCACGCTGCGGCTGCCCCGCCGCCGGACGCTGCTGGTGATGCTGGGCGTGTTCATCGCGGCGCACGTCGTCGGCGCGCTCGCCGACGGGTACGCGCTCCTCTTCGCCACGCGGGTGGTCGCGGCGCTCGCCTGCGCCGGGTTCTGGGCCGTCGCCACGGCGACGACGATCGCGCTCGTGCCCGTCGACCGGCGCGGCCGCGCGATGGCAGTGCTCGTCGGCGGCCTGACCCTGGCCAACGTCGCCGGGGTGCCGGCCGGGACGTTCCTGGGCCAGCACGCGGGCTGGCGCGCGGCGTTCTGGGCGGTGGCGGCGGTGACCCTGGTGGCGGTGGCCGGGGTGGCGGCCCTCGTGCCCGAGACGACCGGCGATGCGGCGACGGTTCGCGGCGAACTGCGGCTGTACCGGCGCGGCCGGGTCTGGCTCGCCCTCGGCGTGATCGCGTTGGCCCAGGCCATGATCTTCGCCGCGTTCAGCTACCTGGCGCCCCTGTTGACCGAAACCGACGGCCTCCCCGAGCCGTGGGTGCCCGGCGTCCTCGCGTTGTTCGGCGTCGGCGCGCTGATCGGGATCACCGTGGGCGGCCGGCTCGCCGACCGGCGGCCGTTCGCGACGCTGTACGGCTGCCTCGGGCTCGCGCTGGCGGCCCTGCTCGTGCTCGCCCTCACCACCGACGCGCTCGTGGCCACCGCGGCCGTGCTGGTCTTCGGCGTCGCCGGGTTCGGGGCCAATCCGGCGCTGAACGTGCGCACCTACCAGGTCGCCGGCGACGCGCCCACGCTCGTGGGCGCCAGCACGACCGCCGCGTTCAACGTCGGCAACACCGTCGGCCCGTGGCTGGGCGGCGTCGCGATCGAAGCCGGCCTCGGCTTCCCGAGCGTGGCGTGGACGGGCATCGCCCTCGGCGTGGCGACGCTGGCCGCGCTCACGGTCGCCGCCGCCGTCCAGCGGACCGACGACCGTGAGCCGGCAGTCGTGTGAGGCTCAGATCCCGAGGAAGTGGACCCCGCCGTCGACCATGATCATCGAGCCGGTCGTGGCGGGGAGCCAGTCCGACAGCACCGCGCAGACACTCTTCGCCACCGGGTCCGGGTCCGTGCTGTCCCAGCCGAGCGGCGCGCGCTCGCCCCAGCCGTCCTCCAGGTCGACGAAGCCCGGGATGGACTTCGCCGCCATCGTCTTCATCGGGCCCGCGCTGACCAGGTTGACCCGGATACCCTGCGGCCCCAGCTCCTTGGCCAGGTAGCGGTTGACCGACTCGAGCCCGGCCTTCGCGACGCCCATCCAGTTGTAGACCGGCCACGCGACGCGCGCGTCGAAGTCCATGCCGACGTACGACGCGCCCCGGCCGAGCAACGGCAGGCACGCCTTCGCCAGCGACATGTACGAGTACGTCGAAACCTCGATCGCGGTCTTGACGTCTTCGGCGGGCGCGTCGAGGAACGGCGCGCCGAGACAGGTCTGCGGGGCGAAGCCGATCGAGTGCAGCACCCCGTCGAGGCCGTCGACGTGCTCGCGGACGCGGTCGGCGAGGCCGTCGAGATGCTCCTGGTTGGTGACGTCCAGCTCGATCACCGGCGCCGTTTCGGGCAGCCGCTTCGCGATGCGCTCGACCAGCGACATGCGGCCGAAGCCGGTCAGCACCACCTTCGCGCCCTCCTGCTGCGCGATCTTGGCCGCGTGGAAGGCGAGCGACGCGTCGGTGATGACGCCGGTGATCAGCAGGCGCTTGCCTTCGAGCAGTCCGGGCACGGGTCCTCCAGGTCTTGTTCGGGGTGGGGGTCTTCGAAGAACGTCAGTGGCCGAGGCCGAGGCCGCCGTCGACCGGCAGCACCGCGCCGTTGACGTAGCCGGCCTCCTCCGAGGCCAGGTAGCGGACGGCGGCGGCGATCTCCGACGGCTCGGCGTACCGGCCGGAGGGCACCTGGGCGAGGATTTCCTTCTTGCGGTCCTCGGACAGCTCGTCGGTCATGTCGGTGTGGACGAACCCGGGTGCGATGACGTTCGAGGTGATGTTGCGCGAGCCGAGCTCACGGGCCAGCGAGCGCGCGAAGCCGACCAGGCCGGCCTTCGACGCGGCGTAGTTCGCCTGGCCGGCCGAGCCGGAGAGGCCGACGACCGAGGAGATGAAGACGAACCGGCCCCACCGGCCGCGCAGCATGCCGCGCGACGCGCGCTTCGCGACCCGGTAGGCGCCGGTCAGGTTGGCGTCGATCACGCGCTCGAACTGCTCGTCGCTCATCCGCATCAGCAGCGTGTCGTCGGTCAGCCCGGCGTTGGACACCAGCACCTCGACCGGCCCCTGGTGCTCCTCGACGAGCTTGAACGCCGCGTCGACCTGCTCGGTGTCGGTGACGTCGGCCTGCACGCCGAACAGCCCTTCCGGCGCGCCCGAACCACGGTGCGTGACGGCGACCTGGTGCCCCTGTGCGGCGAGGTCCCGGGCGATCGCCAGACCGATGCCCCGGTTGCCCCCGGTGACCAGAACCGACCGTCCCACTGTGTTCTCCCTCTTCGTGAACTCCTGCGCTGCTGACGCGCACGAGGTTATCGGCAGCGCCGCCGGGTCGCGCAGCCGCGCCCGGGTCGCCGTGACCGTCCTAAGCGGGTGTTAGGAACTGTCTCCCGACCTTGCTGGTTACCCGCTGGTTGGTCACCGTGAGTCGCAACACAGGAGGTCGACGATGACAACCCGGATCGACGGTGCCACCACGTACCAGCATGGCAGCGAAAAGCGCGTGATCGGCAACGTGCTGCGCGGCTCGATCGGCAATCTGGTCGAGTGGTACGACTGGTACGCCTACGCGGCGTTCACCACCTACTTCGCCAAGTCCTTCTTCCCGACGACCGACACCACGGCCGCGTTCCTCGGCACCGCCGCGGTCTTCGCCGTCGGGTTCCTCATGCGCCCGCTGGGCGGCTGGATGCTCGGCCGGTTCGCCGACCGGTTCGGCCGCCGCAGCGCCCTGGTGCTCTCGGTCTCGCTGATGGCGGGCGGCTCGCTGCTGATCGCCGTCACGCCGAGCTACCACACCATCGGCATCGCCGCGCCGATCCTGCTGCTGACCGCCCGGCTGATCCAGGGCCTGTCGGTCGGCGGCGAGTACTCCACCTCGGCGACCTACCTGTCCGAAGTGGCCACGCCCGGCAAACGCGGCTTCTACTCGAGCTTCCAGTACGTGACGCTCTACGGCGGCCAGCTGCTGGCGCTGGGCCTGCAGCTCATCCTCCAGGCGATCCTCACCGAGCAGCAGCTGACGTCGTGGGGCTGGCGGATCGCCTTCGTCGTCGGCACCTTCGCCGCGCTCACCGTGATGTGGCTGCGGCGCGGCATGGACGAGTCGGAGAGCTACCAGCGGGAAGCGGGCGAAAACAAGGGCGAACGCGGCACGCTGCGCGCGCTGATCAAGTACCCCAAGGAGATCGCACTCGTCGTCGGCCTGACCCTCGGCGGCACGGTGGCGTTCTACACCTTCGCCACCTACAGCCAGAAGTTCCTGGAGAACACCGCGCACATCCCGCGCCGGCAGGTCACCATCGTGCTGTTCTGCGCGATCCTCCTGGCCGCGATCCTGCAGCCGGTGTTCGGGCGCCTGTCCGACCGGATCGGCCGCCGTCCGCTGCTGCTGTTCTTCGGCATCGGCGGCACGCTGCTGACCGTCCCGCTCATGACGGTGATGGGCTCGACCCGCAACCCCGTCGGCGCGTTCTTCCTCGTGCTGGCCGGGCTGGTGATCGTCGCCGGGTACACCTCGATCAACGCCATCGTGAAGGCCGAGCTGTTCCCGACGAAGATCCGCGCCCTCGGCGTCGGGCTGCCGTACGCGCTGACCGTGGCGATCTTCGGCGGCACCGCCGAGCTGATCGCGCAGGCGTTCAAGAGCGCCGGGCACGAAACGGTGTTCTTCTGGTACGTCGCGGGCTGTGTCCTGGTGTCGCTGATCGTCTACGGCACAATGCGGGAAACCTCGAAGACCTCCGAGCTGGAAGAGCGCCAATAGGGGGATGACCGTGCGCGTGCTCCTCGTCGAAGACGACGCGGGTGTCGCCGGCGCGCTCGCCGAGTCGCTGCACGCGCGCGGTCATCCCGTCACCAGCGTCGCCCGCGGGGCCGATGCGCTGCACCAGCACCGCGCGGCCGACCTCGTCCTGCTGGACCTGGGCCTGCCCGACCTCGACGGCCTCGACGTCCTGCGCAAGATCCGGGCCGTCTCGCCGGTCCCGGTGATCGTGCTGACCGCCCGTGGCGACGAGCGGTCCGTGGTGCGCGGGCTGCGGCTCGGCGCCGACGACTACCTGACCAAGCCGGTCCGGCTGGCCGAGCTGCTGGCCCGGATGGACGCCGTCGTGCGGCGCGCGGTGGCCCGCGCCACCCCGGCCGGGGACGTCGTGCGCGTCGAGGACGTCGAGATCGACCTCGGCGCCCGCCGGGTCCTCGTCGCCGGGCACGACGCCGGGCTGACCACCAAGGAGTTCGAGATCCTGGCCGTCCTCGCCGCCCGGCCCGGCACCGCGGTCAGCCGCCAGCAGCTGATGGACGAGGTCTGGGGCGACGCGTACCTCGCGGTGTCGCGCTCGCTCGACGTCCACCTGACGCAGCTGCGCGCGAAGCTCGACCGGCCGGGGCTGCTCACCACCATCCGCGGCTTCGGCTACCGGCTCGGGCGGGACTGAACCGGCGTGCGCACCCGGCTCCTGGTGGTCCTGGTCGCCCTCGCCCTCGCGGTGGTCGCCGCGTTCGCCGTGCCGCTGCTGACCGCCACCGCCGAGCAGCGCACCCAGCAGCTGGTCATCTCCCGCACCGCCGACGTCGACCGGTTCGTCGTGCTGGCCCAGCAGGCCGTCGACAGCCACGACCCGGCCGCGCTCGCGGCCGACGCGGAGCGCTACGCCCGGTTGTACGGCGAAGGTGTCGTCATCGTCGACGCCCGGCGCGTCCCGCTGGTGCAGGCGGGCGGGCTGACCGCGGGCGATCCGGCGGTGCGCGCACTGGTGGAAGCGACCATGCGCAACGAGCCGGCACCGCGCGTCGACCGGCTGGACCCGTGGTCGGCCGGACCGGCCTCCTTCGCGCGCCCGGTCGGTACCGGCACCCGCGTGTCCGGGGTGGTCGTGCTGCGCGCTTCGGTCACGGCGGCGGCCGCGGACGTCGCCGCCCGGTGGGGCACCATCGGCGCCGGCGCGGTGCTGGTCGCGGTGGTGTTCGTGCTGCTCGCCGTGGTGCTGGCCCGCTGGATGGTGCGGCCGCTGCACGAACTCGAAACCGGGGTGCTCGCCGTCGCCGCCGGGCACCGCGCGCACGTCCCGGAACGCACCGGGCCGCGCGAGCTGCGGTCGCTGGCCGCCGAGGTCAACCGGATGTCCGAGGCCGTGCTCGAAGCCGCCGAGCAGCAGCATCGGCTGGTCGCCGACGCTTCGCACCAGCTCCGCAACCCGATGGCCGCGCTGCGGCTGCGCGTCGACTCCCTGGCCCACCAGGTCGAGGGCGAGAGCACCACCTACCGGGCGACCGTCGCCGAGGTCGAGCGCCTCGAGAAGCTGCTCGACGGCCTGCTGGCGCTCGCGCTGGCCGAAAGCACCGCGACCCGCGTGGCGGCCGGGGGCGCCGACGAGGCCTGCGATCTCGCGTCCGTGCTCGCCGAACGCGTCGACGCCTGGCGCCCGGCCGCCGAGGACGCGGGATCGGTCATCGTCCCGCCACCGGGCCACGACGAGCCGGTGACCGTGCGCTGCCCGGAAGGCGAGCTGGCGCAGATCCTCGACGTCCTGCTCGACAACGCCGTCCACTACGCCGGCCGTGGCGCGAAGATCACCACCGACTGGGAAAGCGGCGCGTCGACCGCCACGCTGATCGTTTCCGACGACGGGCCGGGATTGTCCGAAGAGGACAGAGCACGGGCGACCGAGCGGTTCTGGCGCGCCGGCGGCGAAGGCGCCCCGCGCGGGACCGGCCTCGGCCTGGCCATCGCCCACCAGCAGGTGCGCACCCGCGGCGGGGTCCTGGAACTGCGGCAGGCCCACCCGCACGGCCTGGAAGCCCGCGTCACGCTGCCGCTGCAGGAGGTGCCGGGATGACGCTCACCCGCCGCACGGCCCTGCTCGGCGGCCTCGGCCTCGCGCTGGCCGGGTGTTCGACGTCCGGCTACCGCGGCCCGGAACGCGCGCTCACCATCGCGGCCGGCGAGCGGGGCGGGTTCTACCTGGCCTTCGCCGAGCTGCTCTCCGCCGAGCTGAACCGCGCGGAACCGCTGCTGCACGCCACCGCCGTGCCGACCGAGGCGAGCGTCGCCAACGTCGACCTCGTGCGCCGGGGGCAGGCCGACCTCGGGCTGGTGCTCGCCGACGTCGCCCAGACCGCGATCGGCGGCGGCCCGCCGTTCGCCGGGAAGGTGCCGCTGCTCGCGCTCGGCCGCGTCTACGAGAACTACCTGCAGCTCGTCGTGCGGGCGGACGGGCCGGTGCGGACGCTCGCCGGCCTCGCCGGGCGCGCGGTCTCCCTGGGCGCGGGCGGCTCCGGGGCGGCGCAGCTCGGCGAGCGCCTGTTCGCCGAGGCGGGCATCGCGGTGGACGCCCGGCACCTGCTGTTCGACGACGCGGTCCGCGCGCTGGCCGGCCGCCGGATCGACGCCATGCTCTGGTCCGGCGGCGTGCCGACGCCGAAGCTCGCCGACCTCACGCGCACGACGCCGATCGCGCTGCTGCCCCTGGATTCGGTGGTGCCGGCGTTGCGCGCGGAGTACGGCCCGGTGTACGACCAGGTCCAGGTGCCCGACGGCGCGTACCGCGGAGTCGGCGCGCTGAGCACGATCGGCGTGGCGAACCTGCTGGTCTGCGCCCCTTCGCTGCCCGACGACGTCGCCGCGGCCGTCGTCCGGCTGCTCGTCGAACGCGCCACCGCCCTGGTGCCCGCCGAAGCCGTCGGCACGCAGTTCCTCGACGTGCGGACCCTCATCGGCACCCAGCCGGTCCCCCTCCAACCAAGCGCGGCGGCCGCGTACCGGGCGCTGCACGGCTGAGCGCTAGATTGGGCGGGTGACCGCACCTCGCCGCCCGATCACCGAGATGCCGCTGCGCGTGCGCTACCACGAGTGCGACGGCCAGGGCATCGTCTTCAACGCCCACTACCTGGCCTACGTGGACATGTGCGCCTTCGAGGCGGAGAAGGCCCTCTTCGGCTCGCACGACAAGTTCCTCGCGCACGGCACCGACGTCGTGGTCGCGGAGGCGAACCTGAAGTTCCGCGCGCCGGCCCGGTACGACGAGGAACTGGTCGTCTCCCAGTACCTGAACCACCTCGGGACGACGTCGCTGATCTTCGACTTCGAGATCCACCGCGACGGGACGCTCCTGCTGGCGGCGAACATCCGGTACGTCTTCATCGACCCGGCGACCGTGCGGCCCACGCCACCACCGGACGCGGTCCGCACGGTCTACGCCGGCCTGCTCGGGGACTGAGCCGTGTTCCGCGTTCTCTTCTACCAGCCGGAAATCCCGCCCAACACCGGCAACGCGATCCGCCTGGCCGCCAACACCGGCTGCGAACTGCACCTGGTCGAGCCGCTCGGGTTCACCTTGGCGGACAAGCAGCTGCGCCGGGCCGGGCTCGACTACCACGACCTGGCGCGGGTCCACGTCCACGCCGACCTGGCCGCGGCCTGGGAAGTGTTGCTGCCGGCCAAGGTCTACGCGTTCACCGCGTCGGCGACCCGGCTGTACACCGACGTCGCCTACACCCCGGGCGACGTCCTGATGTTCGGGCCGGAGTCGGTGGGACTGCCCGCGCCGGTCCGGGACGCACCCGAGGTGACCGACCGCGTGCGGCTGCCGATGCTGCCGACGAGCCGGTCGCTGAACCTCGCCAACACCGCGGCGATCACGGTCTACGAGGCCTGGCGCCAGCACGGGTTCGCGGTCCCCTGATCGCCTTCCGATAGGTTCGCCGGATGCGACAGCAGTTCCTGGGGGCGCTCATCGGCGCCGCGTTCGGCACGGTCTTCGTCCTGGTCAACTCCGGTGACCCGCTTCCCGCGGCGGTCGGCTGGGTGCTGCGCGCCCTCGCCGTGCTCGCCCTGGCCGCGGTGGTGGGCCTCGGCGTCCGCACGGGCGGACGGCCGACGCTCGAAGGCCGGCCGGTGTTCGGGCCGAGCTACCGCGTGATCGTCATCGGCGAGATCGTGCTGCTGGTCGCCGGCTTCTTCGTGCTGAGCCTGCTCGACGCACCGGTGCAGGCGAACGTCGCGTGGATCGCCACGATCGTCGGGCTCCACTTCGCCGCACTGGCCTCGGCGTGGAAGACCCGCTCGATCCTGGTGGTCGGGGTGGTGCTGACCGTGCTGGGCGTCGTCGGCCTGGCGCTGCTCGGCAGTCCGGCCCTGGCCTGGGTGCCGTTCGTCAGCGGTGTCCTGCCCGGCGTGACCCTGCTCGGCGGAAGCCTGTACGGCGTCCGCCGAGCGTAGGTCACGGGAGTCTCTGGCCGAAGAACAGGCCGGCCGCCGCGCCCAGCATCAGGATCAACGTGCCCACGACCACCCACGGCTTGCTCGCGTCGGCGTCCTTGAGCTCGTAGCCGATCTGCTCGCCGAGGTCCCCGTAGACCTTCTTCAGCTCCTCGGCGCTGGCGGCCTTGTAGAAGTCGCCGCCCGACAGGCGTGCGATCTCGCGCAGCGATTCGTCGTCCACGCTGACCGGCTGGGGCTTGTCGTCGATGGTGACCGAGCCGTGGGTGGTGCCGAAGGAGATCGACGAGATCGGCACCCCGGCCTGCTTCGCCGCTTGCGCCGCGGTGTAGCCGCCTCGCGCCGCGTACAGGTCCTCCGGCACCGTCTGCTTCCCGTCGGACATCAGCACGATCCGCGCCGGGGGTGGGCCGTCGGCCCCGCCGACGACGCTCGAGAAGCTCTCCACCGACTGCAGCGCCGCGAAGATGCCTTCCCCGGTCGCCGTCGACTGGGCCAGCTTCAGGTTTTCGATCGCCTTGATCACGCCGTTGCGGTCCGTGGTCGGGTTGACCAGGACCGTCGCCGTGCCCGCGAACGAAATCAGGCCCAGGTTGATCCCCGGCGTCATGTTCCGCGCGAAGCTCGTCGCGGCCTCCTGCGCCGCCTGCAGCCGCGTCGGTGCGACGTCGGTGGCTTCCATCGACAGCGACACGTCGATCACCAGCAGCACGGTCGCCCGGTTGCGCGGCACCTTCTGCTCGGCGGTCGGCCCGGCCAGCGCCACGGTGAGCAGCAGCAGCGACAGCACGATCAGCACCGCCGGCAGGTGCCGGACCCAGCCCTGGCTCTTCGGCGCGACCTTTTCGAGGAGCTCCAGGTTCGCGAACCGCATGGTCCGCTTCCGGCGCGCGCGCTGGGCGAGCACGTACCCGACGGCGACCGCGGCGACCGCGATCAGCAGCAGGAACCACCAGGGCGACGCGAACCCCGTCAGGCTCATGCGCCCACCTCGCTGACGCTCGGCGCGGCCTGAGCCGAAAGCGCAGTGTCGAATGGTTCGGTCGCAAGCTCCCTCACGCGCCCACCTCGCCGACGCTCGGCGCGGCCTGAGCCGGGGACGCCGTGCCGACGGGGTTCGTTCGCAAGCTCCCTCACGCCACACCTCCCGACCAGCGGCGCTTGCGGGCGACGACGAACCGCACCATGTCGGCGATCCAGTCGGCGTCGGTGCGCAGCGTCAGGTGCGCCGCACCCGCGCGCCGCAGACCGGACGCCACCCGCTGCCGGTGGGCGTGGGCCGCGGCCCCGAACTCCTTGCGCAGCAAGGCCGAAGCGTGCACTTCGCGTTGTTTCCCTGTCTCCGGGTCGGCCAGCACGACGGTGCCCACCTCGGGCAGGTCGACGTCGCGCGGGTCGAGGACTTCGATCGCGATCAGTTCGTGGCGCCCGCCCAGCGCCCGCAGCGGCCGCTCCCAGGACGTGTCGCCCAGGAAGTCGGAGACCACCACGGCGAGGCCACGGCGGCGCGGCGGACGGCGCAACGCCTCCAGCGCCTGCGCGAAGTCACCTCGGGTGCCTTCGGCCGCGCGCGGTGTCTCGGCCAGCTTCCGCACCAGCCCGCGGGCGTGCGCCATACCGCCGCGCGCCGGGATGCGGGTCGTTTCGGCGCCGGTGGAGATCAGCGCGCCGATCCGGTTGCCGCCGCCCCCGGTGAGGTGCGCGACCGCCGCGACGGCGCAGACCACCAGATCGCGCTTCTCGCACAGCGCGGTGCCGAAGTCGAGGCTCGCCGAGAGGTCGGCGACCACCCACGTCTCCAGCTCGCGGTCGGCGACGGTCTCCCGGATGTGCGGGGTCGTGGTGCGGGCGGTGACCGCCCAGTCCATCCGGCGGACGTCGTCACCGGGCTGGTACGGGCGGGCTTCGCCGGGCTCGGACCCCGGCCCCGGCACCAGGCCGAGGTGGTTGCCCTGCAGCAGCCCGTCGAGCCGGCGGCGGACGTCGAGCTCGAGGGTCCGGAGCCCGGCTTCCAGCCGGTCGCCGCGCAGCACCGGCGGCGCCCAGGAAGGGCGGACGCCCTCCGCTTTCTTGGCCATTTCGGATTACCTGACCGGCGCGCCCGCCGGGACCGGGCCGCCCTGGCCGGCCCCGCCCTGCGGCCTGGCCGACACCTGCGGCAACGGCACGGTCTGCAGCACGCGCGTGATGATGTGGTCGATCGGCACGCCGTCGGCCAGCGCGTCGTAGGACAGCACGAGCCGGTGGCGCAGCACGTCCGGCACGACGTCGACGACGTCCTGCGGCAGCACGTAGTCGCGGCCGCGGACCAGCGCCAGTGCCCGCGCGGCGGCGATGATGCCGAGGCTCGCCCGCGGCGAAGCGCCGTAGGACACCCAGCCCGCGACGTCGGCGAGGCCGTGCTCGTTCGGCGTCCGGGTGGTCAGCACCAGCCGGACCACGTAGTCGACGAGCGCGTGGTGCACGAACACCTGCGACGCGACGCCCTGCAGCCGGACCAGCTCGCCGGGGCTGAGCACCTCGTGCGGGGTGGGCGGGGTGACGCCCATCCGGTAGATGATCTCGCGCTCCTCCTCGGCGGAGGGGTACTCGACGAGGATCTTGAACAGGAACCGGTCGCGCTGCGCCTCCGGCAGCGGGTACACGCCCTCGTTCTCGATCGGGTTCTGCGTGGCGAGCACGAGGAACGGGTCGGGCATCGGGAACGTCTGCCCGCCGATCGACACGTGCCGTTCGGCCATCACCTCGAGCATCGCCGACTGCACCTTCGCCGGCGCGCGGTTGATCTCGTCGGCGAGCACGAAGTTCGCCACGACCGGGCCGAGCTCGACGTCGAAGCGCTCGGCGCCCTGGCGGTAGATCCGGGTGCCGAGGATGTCGGCGGGCACCAGGTCGGGGGTGAACTGCACGCGCGAGAACGAACCGCCGACGACCCGGGCGAACGTCTCCACGGCCAGGGTCTTCGCCACCCCGGGCACGCCTTCGAGCAGCAGGTGGCCCTTGGCCAGCAGGCCGACCAGCATCCGCTCGACCAGGCGGTCCTGGCCGACGATGATCCGCTTGACCTCGAACACGGTCCGCTCCAGCAACTGGGCGTCCCGGGCCGGCGTCCCGGGCTGCTGCCCGTTCCCGCCCTCGGCGTAGCCGGGCTCGGTCACTCTGCCTCCTCAAACTCGTGCGCCGCCCCCGCGACGGTGATCACGCGGTGCGACCGTACTGCGTCCCCCGGTCGTTCGTCCGCCCGGCACGCGGACGGGCGCGAAGGCCCCGTCAGTAGCCAACACGGTCACCGGTGTGACATCTGTGAAGCACCCGCTCGACCTGACCGGGCGACCGGACGGGGCGAGGATGCGGAGGGCCCGTCCCGGCGCGAACACGCGGACCGCGGCGGCTTCCCGGTCACCACGCTCCGCGAGGTGGCTCGGGCCTCGATCCCGCCGGATCCCCGTGGCTCAGCGATGCCGTTCCAGGTCCTCCGGGGTGTCGATGTCGTCGGCTTCGCCCCGTTCGGCGGGGATCTCGGCGACCACCAGCCCGCCCAGCACCCGGCGCACGGACGCGTTCTCCGCCGTGGCCGGCAGCGCCGCCCGCAGGGCCGGGACGCGCCACGCACCCAGCAGCCACTGCCGCTGCCCCGCCGCGTCCACCAGGACCGCGCCGTCGCCGGGGCCGATCGCCGCCACCAGCTTGTCCACTGTGGACCGGCGGACGCCCGGGAGGTCGGCCGCCAGCACCACGACGGTCTCGACGTCTTCGGGCACGAACACCAGCCCCGCGGCCAGCGCGGCCACCGGCCCGGTGCCGGGCACCGGTTCCCGGGTCCACACGACGTCGAAGCCGGGCCGCCGCGGGCCGACGGCGATCACCCGCTCGGCGCCGTCGAGGGCGTGGATCGCGCGGGCCAGCAACGGTTTCCCGCCCACCGACAGCGCCGGCTTGTCCACTCCGGACAGCCTGCGGGCCGAGCCACCGGCCACCACGATCCCCGCGTAGCGCACCGGGGAACCCTAGCGGCCCAGCACGAGGTAGGTGAAGCCCAGCACGCCCCGGTAGTCCCGGACGTATTCGCGCAGCCGCCGGTCCAGCCAGTCCCGGACCTCTCCCGCCCGCGGGTCGGCCGGGTGCGCCGCCAGCCACCCCTCCCAGCCGGCCCGCGAGGTCGACTCGAAGTCGTCCCATTCGAGCTGGCCGGCGGTGCTGACGTGCAGCACGCGCCAGCCGGCGTCGTTCGCGGCGTCGAGCAGGTCCGGCAAGGTCAGCAGGTCCGGGCCGAAGATGTCCAGCGCCGTGGCGTTCGGTGGCACCGCCCAGAAGCCGTCGCCGTAGAGCAGCCTGCCGGACGGCAGCACCACCCGGGCGAGTGCTTCGAGCGCGGCCGTGGTCGAGCCGAAGATGTGGGCGGCACCGATGCAGAAGGCCCGCTCGGCGGGAACGTCCCAGGTCGCGGCGTCCGACTCGGTGAATTCGACGGCCAGGCCACGCTCGCCGGCCGCCGTCCGGCCGCGGCCGAGGCCGGTCACGTCGACGTCGACGCCGGTCGCGCGCAGGCCCGGTGCCCGGGCGGCCGCCCGCAGCAGCAGTTCGCCCCAGCCGCAGCCGAGGTCGACGAGGTGCCCCTCGCCCAGGGCCATCCGGTCGAGCAGCAGCTCCGCGTGCGGCTCGGACAGGGGGGTGTTCCAGCGCATCCGGGAGCGCCGCAGCGCGGTCAGTTCGTCGTCCACCGGGTGAGCTTGAAGCCCGGACGGCCACGGCGTCGAGCGGGTTTCAGTCGAGCGGGTTTCAGCCGAGCAAGCGGGTCGCGTAGGGCATGATCCCGCCGTAGCGCACCGGGGCGACCCGGACCCGCAGGCCGGACTGCGGCGCCTCGACCATCTGCCCGCCGCCGAGGTAGAGGGCGACGTGGTGGATGCCGCCCGGGCCGCCCCAGAACAGCAGGTCGCCGCGGCGCATCTGGGACAGCGGCACCCGCCGCCCCGTCGCGTACTGGTAGCCGCTGTAGTGCGGCAGCGAGCGGACCCCGGCGAAGGCGTAGATCATCAGGCCGGAGCAGTCGAAGCCGATCTTGTTGTAGTCGCCGTAGCGGTCGGCGACGCCGCCGTCGCGGATGCCCCGGGTCGGGCCGCTCGCGTTGCCGCCGCCCCACGCGTACGGCATCCCCAGCTTGGACAGCGCCCGCGCGATCACCGCCTCGATCGACGAACCGGCCGGGCCCGACGGCGCCGCACCGCCCGCCGGACGGTCCGCACCCCCGGACGAGGCGAGGGCGGCCTGGCGGGCGCGTTCCTCGTCTTCACGCTGCTTCTGGGCCAGCCAGTCCTGGTAGCGCTGCCGCTGGCCCTGCAGGCCGCCGACCTTGGCCTGGGCGGCGTAGAGCTGCTGTTCGACGTCGGCCTTGTTCTTCTCGAGCTGGGTGGTCTGGGCCGCCTGGCTGTCCTGGACGCGCTCGGCGGCGGTCTGCGCCGCGTCGGCGCTGTTCTTGGCCCGGCGGGCCGCGTCCTGCTTCTGCTGGGCGATCTCGGCGGCCTTGCGGGCGGCGGCGTCCTTGTTGGACTTGTCGGTCCGCGCCTGCTGGAGCCGGTCGAGGGCGTTCAGCCGGTCGCCGCCGACGGCGTCGAGCAGCTGCGCGCGGGCGAGCATGTCACGGGGGCTGTCCGCGCTCAGGTACGCCGAGAGCGAGCCGACCGTGCTGCCCTGCTGGAAGCTCGCCGCGGCGAACGTCTTGAGGTCCGCCCGGGCCTTTTCGATGGCCGCCGAAGCCGCGTCCGCCTCGGTCCGCGCGGCCTTGGCGTCGTCCTCCGCCCGCGCCGCGTCGTCCTGCGCGGTCTGCAGGTCGACCAGGGCTTTGTTGGCCTCTTCCTGCTTCAGCTCGACGTCGTCCTGCAGCTGCGAGAGCTTCTGCTCGGCCTGGGCCAGCTGGTTGGTCAGCCGGCCGACCTCGCCGGCCTTCGCGTTCGCCTCGGCCTTGCCCGCGTCGATCTCCGAGTCGCTCGGGTTGGGCGGCGGCGGGGGTGCCGCGAGGCCCGTGCCGCCGCCGCCGAACAAGATCACCAGGGCGAGCGTGCTCACGGTGAGTCCCCGTCGTGCTCCCGGCACCTTTCGTTCCCGACGCCGTCCCGGCACGACCGCCACCTCCGCTCACCTGCGCACACCGCGCATCACTGCAGTCACACCACTATCACAAGCATCACGGGAAACTTACACACCGTAGGCATCAAACCCCCTGAACGAGGGACGTTCGCGAGCCCGCGTGTCCGGATGGCGCAGCCCACACCGCGTGTCGTCTTGAACCGTTAACAGGACACGCGTACTGTTTGAGGCACCGCGAGGTGTGCCATCCCGCATCCGGTCCTACGGTGGGGGTGCGCAAGACTCGCTCCGCCCCGTGCGGACCTGCACGACACCGAACCGACCGAACTGACCCGGGACTTCCCTGCCGCGACGGCGCGGCGTCCCCGCCACTGGAGTTAGACGTGACCGCACCTGCCAGCAAGGACAGCTTCGGCGCCAAAGACACGCTGAAGGTCGGCGACGCCTCGTACGAGGTGTTCCGCCTGAACAAGGTCGAAGGCGCCGAGCGCCTGCCGTACAGCCTGAAGATCCTGCTCGAGAACCTGCTGCGCACCGAGGACGGCGCGAACATCACCGCCGACCACATCCGCGCGCTGAGCTCGTGGGACCCGAAGGCCGACCCGTCGATCGAAATCCAGTTCACGCCGGCCCGCGTGATCATGCAGGACTTCACCGGCGTGCCCTGCGTCGTCGACCTCGCCACCATGCGCGAGGCGGTCACCGACCTCGGCGGCGACCCCGACAAGGTCAACCCGCTCGCCCCGGCCGAGCTGGTCATCGACCACTCGGTGATCATCGACGTCTTCGGCCGCCCGGACGCCTTCGAGCGCAACGTCGAGATCGAGTACCAGCGCAACCGCGAGCGCTACCAGTTCCTGCGCTGGGGCCAGGGCGCCTTCGACGAGTTCAAGGTCGTCCCGCCGGGCACCGGCATCGTGCACCAGGTCAACATCGAGCACCTCGCGCGCACCGTCATGGCCCGCGGTGGCCAGGCCTACCCCGACTCGTGCGTCGGCACCGACTCGCACACCACCATGGTCAACGGCCTCGGCGTGCTGGGCTGGGGCGTCGGCGGCATCGAGGCCGAGGCGGCCATGCTGGGCCAGCCGGTGTCGATGCTCATCCCGCGCGTCGTCGGCTTCAAGCTGACCGGCGAGATCCCGGCCGGCGTCACCGCCACCGACATCGTGCTCACCATCACCGAGATGCTGCGCCGCCACGGCGTCGTCGGCAAGTTCGTCGAGTTCTACGGCGAGAGCGTCGCCGAGGTGCCGCTGGCCAACCGCGCCACCATCGGCAACATGAGCCCGGAGTTCGGCTCGACCGCGGCGATCTTCCCGATCGACGACGAGACCATCCGCTACCTCAAGCTGACCGGCCGCTCGGCCGAGCAGGTCGCCCTGGTCGAGGCCTACGCCAAGGAGCAGGGCCTCTGGCACGACCCGTCGCGCGAGGCCGCCTACTCCGAGTACCTCGAACTGGACCTCTCGACGGTCGTCCCGTCGATCGCCGGCCCGAAGCGCCCGCAGGACCGCGTCGCGCTGACCGACGCGAAGACGTCGTTCCGCGTGTCGCTCGCCGACTACGTCACCGACGAGGTCGAAGGATCCGCCGCGCGCAAGCCGGGCGTTCCCCAGCAGGAGCAGCCGAAGGGCGTCCAGTCCACCGTCGACGAAGCGTCGTCGGAGTCCTTCCCCGCCAGTGACGCGCCGGCCTACTCCGCCGGCGGCAACGGCGGCGGCGAACCGGCGCCCCACCACACCGGCGCGGCCGCCGAAGGCCGCCCGAGCAAGCCGGTCAAGGTCAGCACCGCCGACCGCGGCGAGTTCGTCCTCGACCACGGTGCCGTGGTGATCGCCTCGATCACCTCCTGCACCAACACCTCCAACCCGTCGGTCATGCTCGGCGCCGCGCTGCTCGCGCGCAACGCCGTCGACAAGGGCCTCACGGTCAAGCCGTGGGTGAAGACGTCGATGGCGCCGGGCTCGCAGGTCGTCACCGACTACTACACCAAGGCCAACCTGTGGCCGTACCTGGAGAAGCTGGGCTACCACCTGGTCGGCTACGGCTGCACCACCTGCATCGGCAACTCCGGTCCGCTTTCGGACGAGATCTCCGCGGCCATCCAGGAGAACGACCTCACCGCGGTCTCGGTGCTCTCGGGCAACCGGAACTTCGAAGGCCGGATCAACCCCGACGTGAAGATGAACTACCTCGCGTCGCCGCCGCTGGTCATCGCCTACGCGCTGGCCGGCACGATGGACTTCGACTTCGCGAACCAGCCGCTGGGCCAGGACCCGCAGGGCAACGACGTCTTCCTCAAGGACATCTGGCCGACGGCCAAGGAGATCCAGGAGACCATCGACCACGCGATCACGCAGGAGATGTTCACCAAGGACTACGCGGACGTCTTCGACGGCGGCGAGCGCTGGAAGTCGCTGCCCACCCCGGAGGGCAAGACCTTCGAGTGGGACGCCGAGTCCACCTACGTGCGGAAGCCCCCGTACTTCGAAGGCATGACGCCGGAGCCGGCCGCGGTCACCGACATCACCGGCGCGCGCGTGCTGGCGAAGCTGGGCGACTCGGTCACCACCGACCACATCTCCCCGGCCGGCGCGATCAAGCCGGGCACCCCGGCCGCGCAGTACCTCACCGAGCACGGCGTGGAGAAGAAGGACTTCAACTCCTACGGCTCCCGGCGCGGCAACCACGAGGTGATGATCCGCGGCACGTTCGCGAACATCCGGCTGCGCAACCAGCTCCTCGACGACGTGCAGGGCGGCTACACCCGCGACTTCACGCAGGAGGGCGCGCCGCAGGCGTTCATCTACGACGCGGCCCAGAACTACGCGGCGGCCGGCACCCCGCTGGTGGTGCTGGGCGGCAAGGAGTACGGCTCGGGTTCGTCGCGTGACTGGGCGGCCAAGGGCACCTCGCTGCTGGGCGTGCGCGCGGTGATCACCGAGTCGTTCGAGCGCATCCACCGGTCCAACCTGATCGGCATGGGCGTCATCCCGCTGCAGTTCCCGGCGGGCGAGTCGGCTTCGTCGCTCGGCCTCGACGGCACCGAGACGTTCGACATCTCGGGCATCACGGCGCTCAACGACGGCACGACCCCGCGCACGGTCCACGTGACGGCGACCAAAAATGACGGCACCAAGGTCGAGTTCGACGCGGACGTCCGCATCGACACCCCGGGCGAGGCGGACTACTACCGCAACGGCGGCATCCTGCAGTACGTGCTGCGGAAGATGACGCAGGCGTAAGGGAATTCGTCCGCTGAAGGCCTCCCCGCTCACCGAGCGGGGAGGCCTTTCCTATGCGGGCACGGCCACCCAGCGGACGCTGGACACCGACGGCTCCAGCGACAGCCGCGACACCGCCGCCTCCATCTGGGCGTCGTCGCGCTGGTCGCCGATCAGCTGCGCGCGGACCTCGACCGTGCGGTCCTCCGGCCGGTCCGTGCTCAGGACCGACAGCAGCCGGAAGTCCGTGCGCGTCAAGGCCTGCACGAGCAACGCCCGCACGTGGGCCTCGGCCTCGTCCCGGGTCACCGCCTGGAACTCGTAGCGCGCCGGGGTCTCCTCGCCCGAGTCCGGGCGGCGGTCGACGACGCGGCCGAGCGGCCGCAGCACCACGTTCACCCCGACCACGACGGCGGTCCCGGCCACCGCGACCGCGTACAGCCCCGCCCCGGCGAGAGCGCCGACCGCGGCCGAGCACCAGAGCGTCGCGGCGGTGTTGAGCCCGCGGACGTTGAGGCCGTCCCGCAGGATGACCCCGGCGCCGAGGAACCCGATGCCCGAGACGATCTGCGCGGCCACCCGGGTCGGGTCGGCGTCGCCACTGGAGCTCAGGCCGCCGAAGCCGTGCGCCGACAGGAGCACGAACAGTGTCGCGCCGACGGCGACGAGGGCGTTGGTGCGCAACCCGGCCATCCGGGCGCGGAACTGGCGCTCGAACCCGATGACGGCACCCAGGCCGACGCCGACGCCGACGCGCAGCAGCATTTCGAGAATGGTCATGATCCGGCTCTTTTCCGGCGTGCGCGCACTGCCGGACAGGAGGGCGACCGGAACTCAGCCCCGCCGGAAGCCTCCGGTGAGCGCGTGCCCGATCGTCCCGTGACTGTCCTCCGGCATGTGCCGCTCACCTCGCTTCCCGTGTTCGTGGATGATCAACCGGACCACTGTAGCCCCGGGCGCCCGCCCCCGGGCTGTGATCAGCACTACGCCCAGTGCCGTCGCAGGTGCGGGACGAGGTCGCCGGGCCGCTCGTCGGGGAAGAAGAGCTTCGCGCCCGGTACCTCGACGACTTCGGTGACGCCGGGAACCGCGTCGGCGAACCGGTGCGCCCACTCGATGCCGAAGTTCGGGTCGCCGGTGCCCCAGACCAGCAGGGTCGGCACCGTGAACGCCTTGAGCAGCGGCTCGATCGCGGCCAGCTCCTCGCCGCGCACCGAGGTCAGCAGGCGCTCGAACTGCCGGGCCGCCGCCAAGGTGCCGAACACCGGCCGCACGAAGGCTTCGACGATCTCGTCCGGTACCCGGTCCGGCCGTTCGTAGCCGTCGCCGAGCGCACTGGCCCGCGCCCGGTCGGGGTCCGCGGCGAGCCGGACCGACAGCGGCGCGAGCTCCCCGCGCCGGGCGAGTTCGACGATCGGGCGGAACGCCACCGGCGGCAGGTTGCCCTGCGTGTCGCAGTTGGTCAGGGTCAGCGTCCGGAGCCGGTCGGCGTGGTGCACGGCGAAGACCTGCGCGACGGCGCCGCCGGTGTCGTTGGCGACCAGGTCGAGCTCGCCGAGTTCCAGTGCCTCGCAGAAGTCCTCGAGGAGCCGGGCCAGCCCGTGCAGGCTGAGGTCCTGCTCCGGCGTGACCGGCGAGGCGCCGTGCCCCGGCAGATCGGGGGCGATGCACCGGCGCTGCCCGGCGAGCTCGGCCATCGCCTTGCGCCACAACAGGTTGTTCGTCCCCGCGCCGTGGACGAACAGGGCCACCGGCCCTGCGCCGATGTCCACGTAGCTCACGTCGCCGGACGCCGTCGACACGCGTCCGCGAAGGTCCTCCCAGGTGCGCAAATCCATCGGTACAGTCCCTCCAGAAGTAAACCGACTGACGGTCTAGTATCAACAGACCGACAGTCGGTTTGTCAACGACGGAGGCTGTGCACGGCATGAACAAGAAGATCGACCGCGGCCAGGCGACCCGCGGGCACCTCGTCGCGGTCGCCACCGGCCTGTTCACCGAACACGGCTACGACGGCACCTCGATCGAGGCCGTCCTGCGGACCGCCGAAGTGAGCCGGGGTGCGCTCTACCACCACTTCCCCGGCAAGGACGCCCTGTTCGCGGCCGTTCTGGACACCGTGTACGAGCGGGTGGAAGCGGACGGCGCCCGAGCCGTCGAGGGCCTGACCGACCCGGTGGCAGCCTTGCGCGCCGCCTGCATGGCGTGGATCCGGAGCACCGCCGACCCCGTGGTGCGGCAGGTGCTGCTCATCGACGCGCCTACGGTGCTGGGCTGGCAGCGCTGGCGCGAGCTCGACGAGCAACGCACCCTCGGCAAGATCAAGGCGGCGTTGCGGCGCGACGGCCGGATCCCGGCCGCGCGCGTGGACCTCTTCGCGCACGTGCTGCTCGCCGGGATGAACGAGATCGCGATGCTCCTCGCCCGGGCCGACGACCACCGGAGCGCGGCCGCGGAGGCGGAAGCGGCCGCCGGGGACCTGCTCGACCGGCTGCTGGGGGCATGAGAACGGGCCGGGGCGACAGCGTCACCCCGGCCCGTTTCCCGTCCTGCTACGGAGTTTCGAACGGCTGGACGTTCGGCTGGAACACCTGGCCGCCCGCCGGGACCTTCAGGTCGGTCAGGTAGTCGGCCACGGCCTTGTCGACGCCGAGGGAGTCCCCGAGGATGCAGTGGCCGAACGCGTCGACCGACAGCAGGCGGGTGTTGCCCAGCTCGGCCGCCATCCGCTGGGCGAACCGGTACTGCGTCGCCGGGTCGTAGAAGTTGCCGACCACGACCACCGGGACGTCCGTCTTCGCCCGCCAGGGGCCGCGGTAGGCGTCCGGCTTCTTCGCCGGCCACACCGGGCAGGCCGCTGTGTCCGCGAACGCCTGGTAGCGGCCGAAGGTCCGCGACTCACGCTCCCACTTCGCGGCGATGTCCGGCACCTGCTCCTGCTTGATCTTGAACGGCTTGTCGGAGCAGTTGACGGCGAAGTACGAGTCGTCGCCGGTGTAGGGGCTGTCCGGGTTCTGGTCGGCCAGGCCCTGCTTGCCGGGGGTGAGCGCCTTGAGCGGCTTGGCCTGCAGGGTCTGCGCCTGCGCGCCCGCCGGGTGGAGGGCGTTGTAGAGCGCCTGCAGGTCCTCGGCGAGGCCGGGGAAGGCCGCCGGGGAATAGAGCGCGCCCGAGACCCCGCCGGTGAACGAGTTGATGTCCACCGCGGCGCCGCCGGGGATGGTGATCGGCTGCTTGCGCAGGTGCTCGCGGAGCTCGTCGAACTTCGCCCGCGGGTTGCCGTCGCTGAACGCGCACTTAGCGCCGGCCTGATCGCAGCGCTCGAGGAAGGCGTCCAGCGAAATCTCGAAGCCCTGCGCGCGTTCCCGGTCGTACTGCACGCCGTCACTGGTGCGCAGCGCCGGGTCGACGTTGCCGTCGATCACGATCGCCCGGGACTGCTTCGGGAACATCGACGTGTAGGTCGAGCCGATCAGCGTCCCGTACGAGAAGCCGACGAAGGTCAGCTTCTGGTCGCCGACCGCGGCGCGCAGCGTGTCGAGGTCGCGCACGACGTCCTTGGTGGACATGTGGTTCAGCAGTGAACCCGCGTTGTTCCTGCAGAACCGGCCGTAGTCGCGGTAGCTCGCGAGGGTGCCGGAAATTTCGGCGCGGCTCAGCGGCACCGCGACCTGGGCGCCGAAGACCTCCTCGGCGTCTTCCTGCGTGGTGAAGCAGCGCAGCGGGTTGCTCTGGCCGACGCCGCGCGGGTCGAACCCGATGAGGTCGAAGCGGTCGAGGACCGGCGGCTGGAGGTAGTACTGGCCGCCGATCGGCATCGTCAGGCCCGACCCGCCGGGGCCGCCCGGGTTGAGGAACAACGAGCCGATGCGGATGCCGGGCGTCCGCGCCGCCCGCTTCAGCAGGGCGATGTCGATGGTGCCCAGCCCGGCGTTGTCGTGGTCGATCGGCACGCGGTAGCGCGCGCAGCTGTAGAACCGGACCTGGTCCGCCGGCACGCCGGCGAGGGTGTCGCTCGGGCAGGTACCCCAGTCGACAGCGGCGGTCGCCCCGACGACGGCGGGCTTGACCGCTGCGTCTTCGGCCGCCGCGGCGGGGCCGGCCGTTCCGGTCAATCCCACGCCGGCCACGAGCGCCCCCACCAGCGCGAAGGACCGGACCCGGCTCTGTGTGGATCTCGGCAAGACGTCTCCTCCCGTGCGCGCGCCCTCCGTCGCGCGGTCACGACGTCACGGCGTGTTACCCGGGAGAGACTGGCACAAACCGGTGAATCCCGGCACCGGCCGAAAGGATGGTGGGGCACCTACCGGACCAGCCGGGTCAGCACGAAAACCGGCAACGGACGGCTCGCCTCCCGCTGCTCCATCCGGTACCCCGGCCAGAAGCCGAGCAGCTCGTCCCACATCCGGTCGTACTCCTCGCCGTGCAGCTCCCGTGCGAGGACCTCGACCGCCTTTCCCGCGAGCGCCACCTCGCACTTCGGGTCGGCGCGCAGGTTCAGCGCCCACGCCGGGTCGTTCGGGCGGCCCCAGTTGGACGCCGTCAGCACGAAGTCACCGCCGCGCGGGTAGTAGAGCAGGTTCGTGCTCCGGGGCAGCCCGCTCTTGCGGCCGGTCGTCGTGAGCCGCAGCGACGGCAGCCCGGCGAGCGCCACGAGGCTCACCCGGCCGCCGAACGCCTTGTGCAGTTTCTTGTCCGCCCACACGACGAACCGGGCCGTGCGCATCAGCCACGGCTTCGTGCCGACGGCCCGGGCGAGCGCCCGGAGAGGATTAGCCACGCACAGATCTTGCCAGGCTCACCCCGAACCGCTGCTGCGAGTCGGTCCACCAGTGCGCCAGGGCGAATCCGGCCGCGGCCAGCTCGGCCTCGACGCCGCTCGGGCGGAACTTGGCCGAGATCTCCGTCCGGATGTGCTCCCCCGCGGCGAACCGCACCGTGAGGTCCGCGCCGGGGATCTCGACGGTCAGCTCGCGACGGGCCCGCAGGCGCATCTCGATCCACTCGTTCTCCGCGTCCCAGTGCGCGACGTGGTCGAACTCGTCGGGATCGAAGTTCGCGCCGAGGCGGGCGTTGATCACCCGCAGGACGTTCTTGTCGAACTCCGCCGTGACACCCGCCGCGTCGTCGTAGGCGCGTTCGAGGGTGCCCGGGTCCTTGACCAGGTCGGTGCCGAGCAGCAGCCACTCCCCCTCGTCGAGCACCTCCCGCACCGAGCGGAGGAACGCCGCACGCTCGGCGGGCAGGAAGTTGCCGATCGTGCCGCCCAGGAAGGCCACCACTCGCGGCTGACCACCGGGCAGCAGGGCGAGGTGCTGGGTGAAGTCCCCGACGACACCGCGGACCCTCAGCCCCGGGTAGTCCTTCGAGATCGCCTCGGCGGCCTCGGCCAGCGCGGACTCGGAGACGTCGAGCGGGACGAACGCCTCCAGGGTGCCGTGCCCGGTGAGCGCGTCGAGCAGCAGCCGGGTCTTCTCGCTCGACCCCGAGCCGAGTTCGACGAGCGTGTGCGCGCCGGTCAGCTTCGCGATGTCGGCGGCGTGCGCGGCCAGCACCTCGCGCTCGCTGCGGGTCGGGTAGTACTCCGGCAGCCGGGTGATCTTCTCGAACAGCTCGCTGCCGTCGGCGTCGTAGAACCACTTGGGCGGCAGCCACTTCTGCTCCGCGGTGAGCCCGGCGACGACGTCGGCGCGCAGTTCCGCGGTGACGGCGTCGCCGGAACGGTGGTGGTCGAGATCGACTTCGGTCATGACAGCTCCTGGGTGAGGGGAAGCAGGTCGACGCCGGCCGCGGTGGCGCGCACGGCGTGGTGGTCGGGGACGGGCCGCCAGCGCGGGTCGCCGTCACAGGGTTCGGAGGACAGCAGCACGCCGGCCGGGGTCTCCAGCAGCGACAGCGCGTGGGTCCAGGCCGTGCCGATCAGCGTTTCGCCGTCGGTGAGCAGGAAGTTGAGCCGGGAGCCGGGCGCGGCCGCCTCGACGGCGGCGGTCAGCGCCGCCACCGCCCGCAGCGGGTCCTCGCCGGTGGCGAGCCGGGCCCGCAGCAGGGCCCAGAGCACCACCGAATCCGTCGGCGCTTCCAGCGTCAGCAATTCGGTGACCGGCAAGGTCTTGGCCAGTTCGGCCAGCGAGCCCGGGAAGCCGCGGACGACGCCGTTGTGGCTGAACAGCCAGCGACCGGCGGTGAACGGCGCCGCGGCCGCCTCGGTCACCGGCAGGCCGGTGGTGCCGTTGCGGACCGCGGCGACGAACGCGCCCGTGGTCACCGCCGCCGCCAGCGGCGGCAGTGTCTCGTCCGTCCACAGGGGAGTGGACCGCCGGTGCCGCAGCGGGGCGGCGTCGGGGCCGGGGTACCACCCGAGCCCGAAGCCGTCGGCGTTCACGGAGCCGCCGCCGCGCATGTCCGCCGGCGCGTACGACTGCACCAGCAGGGCATGCGGGGCGCGGAAGAGCACCTCGGCGGGCGAGACCGGCTCGCCGAGGTAGCCGATGTGGCGGCACATGCGCCTACCCCACCTCGCCGGGTGCCGCGTCGCGGGCGGTGCGGAAGCCGGCGAAGATCTGCCGCCGGATCGGGTAGTCCCAGTTGCGGAACGTGCCCCGGATCGCCGCCGCGTCCGTGCCGAACGACCCGCCGCGCAGCACCTTGTACTCCGGCCCGAAGAAGACCTCCGAGTACTCCCGGTACGGGAAGGGCGCGAAGCCCGGGTAGCCGTGGAAGTCCGTGCTCGTCCACTCCCAGACGTCGCCGATCAGCTGGTGCGCGCCGGTCGGCGACGCACCCGCCGGGTACGCCCCCGCCGGCGCCGGGCGCAGGTGCCGCTGGCCCAGGTTGGCGTGCTCGGGCCCCGGTTCCTCATCGCCCCACGGGAACCGGCGCGACCGGCCGCTGGCCGGGTCGAACCGCGCCGCCTTCTCCCACTCCGCCTCGGTCGGCAGCCGCCGCCCGGCCCAGGCCGCGTACGCCTCGGCTTCGTGGTAGGAGACGTGCACGACCGGCTCGTCGGCCGGGACCCGCTCGTAGACCCCGAACCGCGTCCGCCACCAGCCGTCCTGCTCCCGCTTCCAGAACCGCGGCGCGGTGATGCCGTTTCCGGTGCGGTAAGCCCAGCCGGCCGGGCTCCACCACTGCTCGTCGTCGTACCCGCCGCCGTCCAGGAACTCGACGTAGGCACCGCACGTCACCGGCACGGTGTCCAGCCAGAACGCGTCGACGGCGATCTCGTGCGCCGGGCGTTCGTTGTCCAGCGCCCACGGCTCGGCCGAGGTGCCCATCGTGAAGGCGCCGCCCGGCACCAGGACCTCCGCCGGCAGCGCACCGGACCGCGCGGCCGGCGGCTCCGGCGCGTGCAGCACCGGGTCGCCCCGGCGCAGCTGGTGGGTGGCCAGCATCGTCTCGTCGTGCTGCTGCTCGTGCTGGGTGATCATGCCGAACGCGAACGCCTGCTCGGTCAGCCTGTTGCTTCCCAGCGGAACGCGGTCCAGCACGTCGAACGCCTTCTCGCGGACCTGCTTGACGTACGCGCGCGCCTCGGCCGGGCCGAGCAGCGGCAGCTCCGGCCGGTCGGCGCGGGCGTGCTGGAAGGCGTCGTAGATGTCGTCGATCTCCGGCCGCAGCGGTTCCCGGCCGCCGACGTCGCGGACCAGCCACAGCTCCTCCTGCACGCCGATGTGCGCGAGGTCCCAGACCAGCGGCGACATCAGCTTGGAGTGCTGGCGGACCAGGTCCTCGTCGTCGACCGCGTCGGTGAGCGCGACGCTGCGCTCCCGGGCCCGGGTCAGCGCCTCCGCCGCGCGGGCGCGCAGGTCCTGCGCGTTCAGTTCGCCCAGGGCGTCTGTGCTCATGCTTCGCTCCTCGCTCGGTACGTGCGCCCCTGCACGCTCTCGCTGATCCCGGTGATCGACTCCTCGGTCAGCCCGGTCGTCGCCAGCTCGGCGCAGCCGAGGTCGGCCAGGGCCGCCGCGGCGGCCGCCAGCTCCGGATCCGCCAGGCCGCGCCGCGCCGCCGTGGTCCACCGGTCCGCGACCGGGGCGCAGAGATCGCGCACCTTGTCCACAGTGGATGGACGAGCGAGCAGCGCGGCGACCAGCGCCACCGGCGTCAGCCACTCGTCCGGTGGTTGCGCGTCGAGGTACCGGATCTCCAGGTAACCCTGGGGGCGGACCGGGGTGAACATCGTGGTGAGGTGGTAGTCGAGATCGGCCACCGTCGGCCGCGGCAGCAGAGCGGCCGCGCCCCGGCCGTCGATCCAGCCGGCGAACGTGAGCCCCTCCGGCGCGTCCCACGGCCGGTCGCCGCGGGGCAGCACCATCAGGGGAACGTCCATCAGGCGCCCGGCCCACGCTCCGGCCGGGTCATCGCCCGCCGCGCCGGCCGTGCGCGTGCGGACCGCTTCCGTGTCGTGCACGGCGAGCCAGCGGGCGGAGGCGTGCCCCGTGTCCTGTCCGGCGTGGACGCGGGAGTTGGCGAAGAGGGCCAGCAGCGGCGGGCCCATCGCGTGGGCCGCCGCCCACCGCGCGGCGTAGTGCTCGCGCTCCCCCGTGTCGACGCAGACCTGCAGGCCCGCGGTGCTGCACATCATCGCGAGGCCGCCGGGACCGATCGGCGCGAACCGGCGCTCCATGGCCGCGTACCGCGGGGTGTTCAGGATCCTGCGTGGCGCGCGATGGGCGTCGATGCCGGATCCGCCCAGCTCGAGGCCGTGCCGGGCGAGGCGGTCACGCAGGTGGTGGAGGTCGGCCGTCACGGCTGCGTCGAGAGCACGCAGGGAGGCCTGGGGAAGGGCCGAGATTTCGACCTGGCCCCCGGGTTCGAGGCTCACCGGTGAGCCGGCCGGGAGCGGCGAAGCGGGGCTGTCGGGGCGGAGGGTCCGCGGGGTGTGCGGGCCCAGCGCCGTGGCGAGGACATCGGGATCGAGGGGTCTGGCCGGGTCATCGGCGTGGTGCACGGTGAACTCCAGCTCCACGCCGGTCAGGCGCGGTGGTCCGTGCTTGAAACACACCGATGCGACGTACGCCTCCCCGGCTGCGCGGTCCGCCAGGACCCGCGCGGTACGGTTCGACGCACTACCCGACTTTTCGGGGAAATCGTGCACCGCTTGCATGTGGCGTTCCTGTTCCGTGTGGTGGAACTTCTTGACTTCGGACGCTACACGCGGGGTACGACAAAATCAGGCCGGATCTTGCGCTGCGGGAGCGGCTCACCACTCCGTAAGAAGTCCCGGATCAGGGCAACGCGGGCTCGGTGCCCAGGCCCAGCTCGGCCGCGGACGCCCGCACGGCCTCGATCACCAGGTGCAACGCCGGACGCCGGGACGTAGCGCGCCGGTAGGCGATCGAAACCGTCCGGAGCAACGGCGTGGTGAGGGTGACGACGTCGATTCCGGGTGGCCGCAGCAGCCGCAGGCCGAGGTCCGACACGAGGGTGATGCCGAGGCCGGCCCCCACCATCGCCATCGCGGTCGACTGCTCCTCGACCTCGTGGTTGATCTTCGGGGCGAAGCCGTGCCGCCGGCAGGCCGTGCGCATCGCGCGGCCGAAGTGCGACTTGGGGCTGGCCAGGATCCACGGGTGCTCGGCGAGGTCGTCCAGGGACGCCGACCCCGAAGGCACCGCACCCCGCGGCACCGCCGCGTGCAGCCGTTCCACGGCCACGACGGCGCGTTCCAGCCCGGCGTCCCACGTCGTCGGCGCGTCGGAGTACTCGATCACGAACGACAGGTCGAGGGTGCCGTCCCGGACCGCCTCGGCGGTGTCCTCGGGGGCCAGCTCGCGCGTGCGCACCTCGATGCCGGGGTGCTCGCCGGCGAGCGCGGTCAGCGCCGTCGGGAGCAGGCCGGAGGCCACCGACGCCCACACCCCGGCGGTCAGCCGGACCGTGCGGGCCTCCTGGGCCTCCTCCAGGGCGTGGGTGGCCCGCTCCACCGAGCCGAGGATCTCCTCGGCGTGCTCGGTGAGCAGGGTGCCCAGCTCGGTCAGCTGGACGCGGCGGCCGAGCCGCTCGAACAGCTTCGCGCCCACGTCGCGCTCCAGCTGCGCGAGCTGCTGCGACACCGCCGAAGCGGTGTAGTGCAGGGCCGCGGCCGCCGCGGTCACCGTGCCGCGGCGGTGCAGCTCGCGCAGCATCCGCAAGCGGTGCAACGAAAGCTCCATACACAAAACTTAAACGAGATCGTGCAGCAGCGGTAAATGGACGGGCAGGCCGCCGGGGGCGCACGCTCGTGGTGACGGTCACGAGACCGCCCCGGACTCCCCCTGGAGGTGAGTGGCCCGATGACCCCCGCCCAGCCGCTGATGCGGCTCACGTGGACCGATCCCGTCACCGGCGCGAACGGCTACCTCGTCGTGCACAGCCTGGTCTCCGGCGTCGCCACCGGCGGCACCCGGATGCGAACCGGCTGCACGATGAGCGAGGTCGAGGACCTCGCCCGGGGCATGGCGAACAAGACCGCCACCTTCAACCTGCCGGTCGGCGGGGCCAAGGGCGGCATCGACTTCGACCCCAAGGACCCGCGCGCGTTCGACGTGCTCAAGCGCTTCTGCGCGTTCCTGCGGCCGTGGCTGGACGCGCACTGGGTGACCGCCGAGGACCTCGGGGTGCCGCAGCACCTGATCGACTCCGTGTTCGCCGAGCTGGGGCTCGAACAGTCCTACCACGCCGCGATCCGCCGTTCGGCCGATCCGGCGCGGACCCTGCGCCGGGTGCAGGCGGGCCTCAACGCGCCGGTGCCCGGCGGCCTGCTGCTGGGCGACGTCGTCGGCGGCTACGGCGTGGCGCAGGCGTGCCTGGGCGTCGCGGCGGCGTGGGACTGGGACGTGCGCGGGACGACCGTGGCGATCCAGGGCATCGGCACGATGGGCGGCGGCGCGGCCTGGTACCTGCACGAAGCGGGGATGAAGGTGGTCGCGGTGGCCGACGCCGCGGGCACGCTGTACGACCCCGCCGGGCTCGACGTCCCGGCGCTGCTGGAGCTGCGGGACCGCTTCGGCGAGGTGGACCGGACCCGGCTGCCCGCCGGCGTCCGCTCGCTGCCCCGCGAGACGATCGTCGGGATCGACGCCGACGTCTTCGTGCCGGCCGCGATTTCCTACGCGCTGCGGCCGGACAACGAGAGCGTGGTCAAGGCCAAGGTCGTCGTCGAAGCGGCCAACGCGGCGACGACGCCGGACGCGGAGGCGGCGCTGTCGGCCCGCGGTGTCGCGGTCGTACCCGACTTCGTCGCCAACGCGGGCGCGGCGGCCTGGGCGTGGTGGCTGCTGCTGGGCGAGGTCGGCGCGGACCCGGCCGACTCGTTCCTGCGGCTGCGCACGGAGATGCAGGCGAAGATCGCGTTGCTGCTGGCCGAGTGGAACATGGACCGGCTGCCGCTGCGCCTCACCGGGCTCCGGCTGGCCGAGGCCAACCGGACCCGGCGCGCCGAGGCCGCGCTCGTCCCCGAAGGCGAGCCGGGGCTGCTCATCCCGTAGTCAGGAGCGGTCCGCGAAGCGGTCGGTCGCGCCGATCAGGACTTCCTGCATCGACGCGGCCGACACCGTGTGCCCCACGTCGTCGAGCATCACCAGTTCGCTGCCCGGCCAGGCGTGGTGCAGCAGCCACGGCGTACCGACGAGGTTGCTCGTGTCCAGCACACCCTGCGCCAGCACGGCCGGGATGCCCGCGAGCTTGCCGGCCTGGCGCAGGATTTCGCCGTCCTCGAGGAACGCGCGGTTGCTGAAGTAGTGCGTGACCAGCCGGGCGAAGCACAGCCGGTACGCCGGATCTTCGAAGACGTCGTGCGGTGGCACGCCGGGGAGCATCGCGTCCTCCCAGGCGCACCAGTCCTTCGCGGCTCGGTGGTGGACCGCGGGGTCGGGGTTCATCAGGAGGCGGTGGTAGGCCGCGGACAGGTCCCCGTCGCGCTCGCTCTCCGGCACGCCTGCGCGGAACTTGGCGAAGCCCTCCGGGAAGTACGCCCCGAGGCCGCGGATGAGCATCTCGATTTCGATGAAGCGGTCGGTCGCCAGGCCCATCAGGACGACTTCGCTGACCCGTTCGGGGTGCCGCAGCGCGTAGGTCAGGCTGAGCACCGAACCCCAGGAACCGCCGAACAGCAGCCACTTTTCGATGCCGAGGTGGCCGCGGAGCCGCTCGAAGTCCGCCACCAGGTGGCCGGTGGTGTTGGCGGACAGGTCGGCGACCGGGGCGCCGGCGTGCGGGGTGCTGCGCCCGCAGCCGCGCTGGTCGGCCAGGACGATCCGGTAGCGCGCCGGGTCGAAGAAGCGGCGGACGTTCTCCGAACAGCCGGAGCCGGGTCCGCCGTGCACGACGAGCGCGGGCTTCCCGTCCGGGTTCCCGCAGGTCTCCCAGTAGATCTCGTGCCCGTCGCCGACGTCGAGCATCCCGTGGGCGTACGGTTCGATCTCGGGGTACAGCCCGGCCATCAGCGCGTCCTTCCACCGGAATACAACAGCGCTGTCACGTTAGCGCCGCAGACCGCCCCGCGCACCGTCTTTTCCGGTTCAGCCGAGGGTGCCGGCCAGCTCGTCGAGCGTGTCGGCCAGCTCCTGCGGACCGGCCGGGCCGATGTGGATGACCGCGTCGTCACCCGTGCCGGAGGTGTAGCTGAGGTAGCGGCCCCAGTCCGTGTCGGCGTAGTGGAGCGGCTGCTGCAGGCAGGTGTGGCGGCCGACGTCGTCTCGACGGCCGACGTAGAGCTCCCCGCTGCCCGACACCGGCCGCTGCACCAGGCTGACGACGTCGGCGACGGCCGGGTCCAGCGGGTAGGCGGCCTGCCCGCGCCGGGCGGCCTCGGTCAGGTCGGCCACTCGGACGGTGCGCCGGCGGCCGCCGCCGGGACCGACCGGCGGCAGCTGCTCGACCAGGGACTCGGCCAGCCGGTTCCGGTCGATCTCCTGCACGCCGACGTGGGCCCCGTCGGAGACCGCCAAGACCGCCTGCAGGCCTTTCGCGGCGGCGAGCACACCGTAGGTCTGGCCACCGGCACCGACCCAGCCGTAGCACTCCCGCGCCGGGCTGACCAGCAGCGGGAGCCAGTCGAGGAAGTCGACGGTGGCCCGGCCGCGCGCATCGACCAGCCCGGCCTCCGCGAGGGCGGCGTCGATCCGCTTGCCGGCTTCCTCGCGCTCCTCGTCCGAGAGCCACAGCGGCTCCGGACGCAGGGTGAGGTGCAGCTGGCCGACCTGTTCGCGGTCGGCCAGCGCGGCCAGCGCCTCGACCGGAACGTCCACCCGGCCTGTTGCCACGTCCACCCGCCTACTCGCCGATGACCGGCGGACTGGTCCGCTGGTCGGTGCCGAAGATCGCGTCCGGGTCCGCTTCGATCAGGTAGTCCGGCCGCTGGTGCTCATCGTCGTCCTCACCTTCGCCCCGCCGGCCCCCGGGCCCCATCGGACCCATCTGCCCGGACCGCCCGGCAGCCGACCGCGCCGCGGCGGCCTCCGCCGCGGCCGCGTTGCCGAGGCTGCCCATGCCGGAGCCGCGGCCACCGCCGAACCCGCGCTCCCCCGCACCACCGGCACCGCTGCCACTGCCGGTTCCGGTGCCGCCCCGGCCGGAGGAGTCGAGCAGCCGTCCGCCGGCGTTGCCGCTGTTGGGCCCCCGCCCGCCGGTGCTCGAGTTCGGGTCGTTGGCGAAGGTGTTCGAGTAGTTCTGGCCGCCGCCCCCACCGGTGTTGGTGGGGTAGAAGTCGATCCCGCCGGTGTTCGGCGGCGTCTTGCCGGGCAGGTCGCCGCCGGTCTGCTGGCCGGGCCGCGTCTTCGTGGGCAGGGTGCCGGTCGGCCGGGTGGTGTCCGTCGGGCGCGTGATGTCGGTGCCGCCCGGCTTGTCGGTACCGCCGGGGCGATCGGTACCGCCCGGCCGGTCGGTACCACCGGGACGATCGGTGCCGCCCGGGCGGTCGGTACCGCCGGGCTGGTCGGTGCCACCGGTGTGCGTGGTGTCGACGCTGGTCGTCGAGGTGTGGTCGTCGCCGCCCGGGTCGCCGCCGCCGTTCTCCGGGTACCACCGGTTCCGGTCGGTGGGCTCGTTGATCCACGGATCGACGCGCCCGGGCGGGCTCGGCTGGTTGACGGCGATCGCGGCGCCGTCGGCTTCGAGGACGCCGTAGTCGGTGGGCAGGATCGCCCGGGTACCACTCGTGACACTGCTGTACTGGTCCATCACGCGGACGTTGGTCTCGTTCGCCGCGTTGTACCGCGCCATGCCCTCTTGGTAGTTGTCGATGTCGTCCTTGGCCATGAACGGCCCGGCGATCGGGATGGCCGCCTTGAGCCCGGTGGTCCAGGGGCTGGGCTTGTCGGGCTTGGGCGGAACCTTGACGACGGTGGCGCTCGACGCGTTGAAGACGTCGGCCTGGGTGTCGACGGAAGCCTTGGTCACGTCCAGCGGCGCGGCGGTTTCCGCGAAGGCCTGTTCGAGCGGCCCGGCCCCGGCGTTGGCCGCGTCGGCGGCGTCACCGGTCCAGGCCTGCTTCATCCGTTCCTGCAGGGATTTGATGCCCTGGGCACGGTCGAGGTAGGCGGCGGACAGCTTGTTCACCCCCTCGGACAACTGCTCGAGCCCTTGGGTGTCACCCTGCCTGAAGTTGTCGTAGATCTGCTTGCCGTCCACTCGTCAAGCCCCCTTGAGTGTTTTGACCGTCCCAGCTGCGACGCGCTGGGCGACGTCGCAGGAATCCTGTTGGCCCTCGTAGCCTTCCGCGAAGATCGACACCGCCAGGTCGTCGGCGATGCCGAGTGCCATGGAGCAGTTCCCGTTCGGGCGGCGGTCGCGGATGTCGAAGTACAGCGCGGGGTAGCCCTCGATGTCCGGAGCGGGCTCGAGAAACTTGAACAGGCCGTTCGGGCGTTCGTACGCGGCCTGGATTCCGGCCAGCCCGCCGGCGCCGGCGTCACGGTTTCCCGTACCCAGGATGACCAGCACGCTCGTTCCGTCTCCCCGGATCTGCCAGCCACAACTGGGACCGGACTGGCGTTCGGGAGCGTTGTCGCGCGGAAGCGGCTTACCCGCGTCTGTGTACCGCAGTTGGGACAGCAGTTCCTTCGGCACCAGACCACACGGGTCGCCCACGAATTTCGTCGCGTCCAGTGGAACGGCGACCTTCGGCACGTTCCCGGAAGGACTCGGCTGCGCCGCCGTACCCGGCGAAGAAGGAGTGTCCACCGGCTGGGCGGTACCACCGGTCGTCGGGGTGCAGCCGGCGACGAGTGCACAGACTGCGAGGGCGACCCCGCCGAGCACACTCGCGCGGGTGGCGTGGCCCAGGTTCACGTCGCCTGCCCGAAGGTCTCGGACAGGCCCTGGTCGGTGGCGACCGTCTTCGTCTGGGCTTCCTTCAGCTTCTTGATGTAGTTCTGCACGTACTTGCGCATGGAGTCGTTCTGCGCCTGCAGCGAAGTGATCGAGTCGTAGGTGGTCGACGCGTAGCCCGAGCTCGCCGGATCCTGCCCAGGAGCGACCGCGGCGATCGCGAGCCCCTCGATCGTGCGAGCGTCGTCGACGATCTTCTCCAGCTCGGCTTCCCACTGGCCGATCACCGAGGCGAGCTCCTCCGGATCCATCTCGAACCGGCCGCCCCCACCGCCACCGCCGCCGTAGACCCGGCCGCGCTCGCCCAGGATGTCGCCACCCCAGACCGCCTGGACCGCCTGCCCGGCTTCGCCGATGATCACGCCCGCACCTTCCCCTCAGCTCACCCACCGTGATGGGGCAAACCTTAGCCAACCGTCTCACTTCGTGTCAGCGAATCGCCGCAATGGTGGGACGCGGGGGCGGACCGTCCGGTTCCCGGCCCTCCGGGTCACAGTACGTACGTACGGATTGCGAGATCGCGGGTCCCGGTGCCAGGATTTCAGGATGCCACGCGTAAGCCAGGATCACCTCGACGCACGCCGGCGCCAGATCCTCGACGGCTCGCGCGTCTGCTTCGCGCGCCACGGCTACGAAGGTGCCACAGTCCGGCGCCTCGAGGAAGCCACCGGCCTCTCGCGCGGGGCCATCTTCCACCACTTCCGCGACAAGGAGTCGCTCTTCCTCGCCCTCGCCGAGGACGACGCACTCCGGATGGCCGACGTCGTCGCCGAACAGGGCCTCGTCCAGGTCATGCGTGATCTGCTGGCCGGGGGCGACCACCCGGCCGACTGGCTGGGGACGCGCCTGGAGGTGTCCCGGCGGCTGCGCACCGATCCGGAGTTCCGCGCCCGCTGGGCCGAGCGGTCGGAGCAGCTCACCACCGCCACCCGGCTGCGCCTGTTGCGCCAGCGGGAGGCCGGAAAGCTGCGTGACGACGTCGACGTCGACGTCCTCACCGCCTTCCTCGAACTGGTCCTGGAAGGACTCGTGTCGCACCTGGCCATGGGCCTGCCCGCCGCCGGGCTGGGACCAGTGCTCGACCTCGTCGAGGAGACCGTGCGGCGCCACCGGCCCGGCACCACCTGACCCGGGCGGCCCGAAGATGAGCGCGCCGACACACCCGTGGCGCCAGCGGCGGGTGCGGTGGACGCGTTAAGATTGCCCCCATCGTCGCAGTACATGCCGATTTCTTGCTAGGAGTGACCGTTTCGTGCGCGCAGCGCAGTCACCCGGTGACAGTACCGGGCCGGGTGACCGACCCGGCTGTCCGATAGGTTCATCCCCCGCCGCCCGGGCGGGTGCGGAATGATCCAGATCCTCTTCGCCGTGCTCGGCGTCCTCCTCTTCGTGTTGCTGACGGTCGGCACCGGGCTCGCCGTCGCGGCCGAGTTCTCGCTGACCGCGCTGGAGCGCAGCACCGTCGAGGCCAACGTCCGCCAGGTCGGCGACCGCCGCGCGCTGGCCGTCCAGAAGGCCCACCGGACGCTGTCGTTCCAGCTCTCCGGCGCCCAGGTCGCGATCACCCTGACCACCCTGATCACCGGGTATCTGGCCGAGCCGCTGATCGGCGAGCTCGTCCGGCCGCTGCTCACCGGCATCGGGCTCCCGGCCGGCTTCGCCGCGGGCGCCTCGGTCGCGCTGGCTCTGATCATCGCCACCTCGCTGTCGATGATCCTCGGCGAGATGGTGCCGAAGAACCTCGCGATCGCCCGGCCGCTGCCGACCGCCCGCGCGGTCACCGGCTACCACTCGCGGTTCTCGGCCCTGTTCCGCTGGCTCATCACGCTGATGAACAACAGCGCGAACTTCCTCGTGCGCAAGTTCGGCGTCGAGCCGCAGGAAGAGCTGCGATCGGCACGCTCGCCCCAGGAGCTGGGTTCGATCGTGCGGTCCAGCGCGGAGAGCGGCACGCTCGACACGTCCACCGCCGAGCTGCTGGACCGCTCGCTGCGGTTCGGCGAGCGCACCGCGGAGGAGCTGATGACCCCGCGCGTGCAGCTCGAAGCCCTCGCCGTCGACGACACCGTGGAAGACCTCATCGAAATCTCCCGCCGCACCGGGTTCTCCCGCTTCCCGGTGCACGCCGAGGACCTCGACGACGTCCGCGGCGCCGTGCACGTCAAGCAGGCCTTCGCCGTGCCCGCCGCGGACCGGGCGGCGGTGCCGATCGGCTCGGTCATGCGGCCGGTGCCGACCGTGCCGGAGTCCCTGCCCGGCGACGACCTGCTGCTGCGCCTGCGCGATTCCCGCTTCCAGCTGGCCATCGTCGTCGACGAGTACGGCGGCACGGCCGGGCTCGTGACCTTGGAGGACGTCGTCGAAGAGATCATCGGCGACGTCCGCGACGAGCACGACGAGCGCGAGGCCCCGGCGTCGCAGCAGGTCGGCGCCGACAGCTGGCTGGTGTCCGGGCAGCTGCGCGCGGACGAGGTCACCGGTGTCACCGGGTTCCGGATGCCGGACGGCGACTACGAGACCATCGCCGGGCTGATCCTCGAGCGGCTGGGCAAGATCCCCGCCGAGGGGGACGCCACCGAGGTCGACGGCTGGCTGCTCACCGTGACCACGATGGACAAGCGCCGGATCGCCGAGGTCGAGGTGGCCCCGGTCCGCCCCGCCGGAGAACCGGCCGGAACCGAGGTGGTCTCGTGACCGACTGGCTGAACATCGCCCTCGTGGTGGTCCTGCTGCTGGCCAACGCCTTCTTCGTCGGCGCGGAGTTCACGCTGATCTCCTCCCGGCGCGACCGGCTCGAGGCGCTGCTGGAACAGGGCAAGACGCGCGCGAAGATCGTCATCAACGCGAGCAAGCACGTGTCGCTGATGCTGGCCGGCGCGCAGCTGGGCATCACCATCTGCTCGCTGTTGCTCGGCCGGGTCGGCGAACCCGCCATCGCGCACCGGCTTTCGGCCGCGTTCGACCTGCTCGGGCTGCCCGAGGCGCTGCTGCACCCCATCTCGTTCGCGATCGCGCTGGCGTTCATCACCGTGGCGCACGTGCTGATCGGCGAGATGGTGCCGAAGAACCTCGCCATCGCCGAGCCCGAACGGCTCGCGCTGTGGCTGGTGCCGGCGCACGTCGCGTGGGTGAAGGTGGCCAACCCGTTCATCTGGCTGCTGAACTTCGTGGCCAACTCGCTGCTGCGCGCGGTCAACGTCGAGCCGAAGGACGAGCTGGAGACGGCCTACACGTCCGACGAGCTGGCCGAGCTGCTCAGCGAGTCGCGGCGGGAGGGCCTGCTGGACCAGTCCGAGCACCAGCGGCTCGCCCAGACGCTGTCGTCGGTGCAGAAGACGGTCGCGGACGTGCTGGTGCCCACCGCCGAGCTGACCACGCTGCCCTGCTCGCCGACCGTCGGCGAGGTCGAGAAGGCCGTTTCCTCCACCGGGTTCTCGCGGTTCCCGGTGTGCACCGACGACGGGCGCCTGACCGGCTACATCCACGTCAAGGACATCCTCGACCTGGCCGGGCAGGACCCGGCGGCGATCGTGCCCGGCTCGAAGACGCGGGCGCTCACCGAACTGCGCGCCGACGCCCGGCTCGACGTCGCGCTTTCGGCGATGCGCAAGGAACGCAGCCACCTCGCGCGGGCACTGGACGCGAGCGGGAACGCCGTCGGCGTCGTCGCGCTGGAAGACCTCGTCGAGGAGTACGTGGGCACAGTGCGTGACGGCACCCACGTGGGCGCATGACCGGCGTCGAGGTGCTCGCCGAGCCGGACTGGCTGGCCCGGGAGGCGGCGCACGTCTCGCGGATGCGGCGGTGGACCGGCCCGCACCAGGAGCGCCGGGCGCGGGGCGAGAAGCACCCGGTGCTGGACTTCCTGTTCACCTACTACTCGTACCGGCCGTCGCACCTGCAGCGGTGGCAGCCCGGGCCCGGCGTCGCGCTCGCCGGGCCCGCGGCGCGGCGCTTCCTGGACCGCAAGGGCTACGTTTCGACGGCCGACGGCGTGGTGCTGGATCCCACCGGCTTCACCGAAGGCAAGGTGCGGACGGCCGAGTTCGTCCTCGGCCTGCTGACCGCGACGGCGTCACGCGCACCCCGGCTGAGCTGTTTCGGCCTGCACGAGTGGGCGATGGTGTACCGCGAGCCCGCGGATTCGGTCCGGCACGACCAGGTGCCCCTGCGGCTGGGGTCGGCCGGCACCGACGCGGTCGTGGAATCCCTGGACATCCGCTGCGGGCACTTCGACGCGTTCCGCTTCTTCACGGCTCCCGCACGACCGCGCAACGAGCTGACGCCGTCGCGGGAGACGCAGATCTCCCTCGAGCAGCCGGGGTGCCTGCACGCGAACATGGACCTGTTCAAATGGGCGTATAAGCTCGACCCGTTCGTGCCCGCGGAGCTCGTGGCGGACTGCTTCGAACTGGCGGTGGAGATCCGGACGCTCGACATGCGGGCGAGCCCGTACGACCTGGCCGGGTTCGGCTACCCGCCGGTGCGGATCGAAACGGCGGCCGGCCGGGCGGAGTACGCCCGCGCGCAAGGGGAGTTCGCCCGCCGGGCGGCGCCGCTGCGTCATCGCCTGATTGCGCATTGCCATCGCCTGGTCAGCGCAGCACCCTGAATCCAGGCCACTGTGAGTCAGATTATTCTCTCTCCGATACTCACCTGTTAGGGTGATAACGGTTTGATTGCATCGCAGCGCGTGCTTGGCATGCGCTCACCCGCGAAAGGATGACGATGGGGCGACACTACCGGGACGAGGAGCCGGTGCCGCACCCTCAGGACCGCACACCGCGCGTCCCGGCCGAGGGTCGCCCGCACCAGGGGCCGGGCCGCAGCGAGGCCTCCGGCGCCTTCCGCACCCCGGGACGCAGCTCCATCTCCGCCGCCTTCGGGATCGCCGGCCGCGCCACCGGCTCCTCCCGCGGCTCCGGCGAGTCATCCGGTTCGGCCTTCTTCACGGAAGGGGCCGAGGCACCCGGGTTCCAGCCCGAAGCCGGCAGTGCGCACCCGGCCGCCGGGCGCCCCGCCGGCACCCGCCGGGGCGAGACCTCAGGCTCCTACCCGGTCGCGAGCAGCGGCGAATCCACGGTGACCCACGCCCCTCAGCGTCGCGGAACCCCGGACTCGTACCCGACCACCACCCTCGCGGAAGTCCCCGGCGCCCACCCCGCCGCGAACAGCGGCGAATCCACGATGACCCACGCCCCCCACCGCGGCGGAACCCCGGACTCGTACCCGACCACCACCCTCCCGGAAGTCCCCGGCGCCTCCACCACCCGCTCTCGCCGCAAGGGCGGCGGCACCTCCGGCGCCCACCCGGCCGGGAACCGCATCGAAGCGCCCGGCGCCCACCCCGCGCCCGGCGGCGGAGCCCCCCGCGCCTCCCGCCGTGGCGAAGCCTCCGGCTCGTACCCGGCCGCCGCCCCCGCCGAAGCACCCGGCGCCCCCACCGCCACCCGTTCCCGCCGCAAGGGCGGCAAGACGGCCGTTCGCCACCCCGAATCGGCCGCCGAGCGGACCGAAGTGATCACCCGGCAGGACGAGTTCTCCGACGACCTCGCCGCCACCTCCCGGAACGAGGCGTCCGGGACCTCCCGCACCCTCGACCGGAGCGACGACACCGGCTCCGCCCGCGCCGCGGGCCGCGGCGAGAGCACCCGGACCGCCGAACGCGGCGACACCACCGGACCCCACCGCACCGCCCGCGACGAAAACACCGGCCCCCAGCGCGCGGGCCGCAGCGAAGGCACCGGAACGCACCGCATCGTCGGCAAGGCCGACGCCACCGGCTCGCACCGCATCGTCGGCAAGAAGGCCCCGCGCCGCCGGATCGCGACGTGGCCGATCGCCTGCCTCGTCCTCGCCGTCCTGATCGGGCTCGGCGTCGTCGGCTGGAACTGGGCCGACAACGAGCTCAACAGCCGCGCCGAGGCGCAGGCCGCCAGCTGCGACGGCGGCACCTCGCACATGCGGGTCGTCGTCACCCCGAGCGCGCAGAAGCCGCTCGCCGCCGCGGCCGACCGGTGGAACCAGGCCGCCACCGTCGTCCACGGCCAGTGCGTGCACGTCATGATCGAAGCCAAGCCCTCGGCGCAGGTGCTCGACGCGCTGGTCGGCCGGGCCAACCTGGACTCCATCGGCGGGCTCCCGGCCGCCTGGCTGCCGGAATCGTCGTACTGGGTCAGTGAGCTCACCACCAAGAAGCCCGAGATGATCGGCTCGCCCGCCCAGTCCGTGGCGAACGCGCGGTCGGCGGACTACCCGTTCATCGGGCTCACCGGCCCGGGCATCGACGACACCGTGCTGCGCGCCGCCCAGACCTTCCGCGAGTACCTGGAGCAGCCCGCCCAGCAGGCCGACTTCGCCGCGGCGGGCATCAAGAGCGCCTGACCCGCGGCCCGCGAAGTCTTCGAGACCAACGCCACCCTCTACCGCCACTTCGCGACCCGCGACGACCTGCTCGCCGTCGTCGGCGACCGCGGCTCGGACCCTAGACGCGCGTCCCGTTGTCGAGCTCGGCCACCACGGCGAGGTCGTCCTCGGCCAGCTCGAAGTCGAAGATCCCGAAGTTCTCGCGGATCCGGGTCGTGGTCGCCGAGGCCGCCACCGCGACCGTGCCGGTCTCCAAGTGCCAGCGGAGCACGATCTGGGCCGGGGTCTTGCCGTACTTCGCGGCGAGCGCGGTGACCGTCTCGTCGGACAGCAGCGCGGCGTTCGCGGCCGGGCTGGCCGCGGCCGTCACGATGCCGCGCCCGGTGTGGAACTCGCGCAGCGGGAGCTGCTGCAGCCACGGGTGCAGCTCGACCTGGTTGACCGCGGGCACCGAACCGGTCGCGTCGATCAGCCGGCGCAGCTCGGAGACACCGAACCCGGCCACGCCGATCGCGCGGACCCGGCCCTCGGCGCGCAGCCGGCTCAGCGCGCGCCAGGTGTCGGTGAACGCGCCGTTCGTGCCGTCCAGCAGGCAGAGATCGGCCCGCTCGAGCTGGAGCGACGCCAGCGCCTGGTCGGCCGCCCGGCGCGCGGTGTCGTAGCTCTGCGCGGGCACGTGCACGCTGACGAAGAGGTCCTCGCGCGGCACCTCGGCCGCCGCGAGCACGGCGCCCACCGCCGCCTCGGTCCCCGGCGTGGTGTCGATGCCGCGGTAGCCGGTGTCGAGGGCGATGCGGACGGCCCGGCCGGTTTCGGCCGTGGACAGGCCCGCGACACCGAACAGCAGCTGGGGGATGCGGATTCCGTCGGACAGGGCGAGCGAAGGCGGGACGGCCATCAACCGGTGATCCTCACTTCGGATGCTGCGCGGACCCCCATCATCCCACCCGGGCGGCCCGCTCGCGCAGATACGCCGCCGTCGCCGGGTCGGCCGGGAAGAACGACTCGATCACCAGCTCCGCCACGGTGACGTCCAGCGGCGTGCCGAACGTGGCCACCGTGCTGAAGAACGTCAGGTCGGTGCCTTCGTGGCGGAACTCGAGCGGCACGAAGATGTCACCCGGCCCGGGGACCTCCACCTCGGGTACCGGCTGGTCGCACGGGTAGCCGCGCAGCTCGTCCAGGAGCTCGGCGAGCCCGGCGTCCGCGGTCTGGGTCACCTGGCGCCGCAGCCGGCCGAGCAGGTGCGCGCGCCACTCCCCCAGGTTGCGGATGTGCGGCGCCATGCCGTGCGGGTGCAGGGTGGCGCGCAGCACGTTGGTGGTCAGCTCGGGCGCGACGCCGGCGACGAACAGCGCGACACTGGCGTTGGCGTCGACGAGGTCCCAGTTCCGGTCGACGACGGCGGCCGGGTACGGCTCGTGCCCCGCGAGCAGCTGCCGGACGGCTTGGCGGACGGCGTCCATCTCCGGGTCCCCCAAGGCACTCTCGGTGTAGGCGGGCGCGTACCCGGCGGCGAGCAGCAGCCGGTTGCGTTCCCGCAGCGGCACGTCGAGGTGCTCGCCGAGGCGCAGCACCATGTCCCGGCTCGGCCTCGAGCGGCCGGTTTCCACGAAGCTCAGGTGGCGGGTGGAGATGTCCGCCGAGATCGCCAGGTCGAGCTGGCTGATCCGGCGCCGGTCGCGCCATTCCCGCAGCAGCTCACCGACGGGCCGCTGCCGCGCCTGCACCATAGTCGTCACGAAAGCGACGCTACGGCGATCACCGGGGCGCGGCCATTACTTCGGGGGTAATGCCACCGCGTTACCTCCCGCGTAATCGACGGGCCGCCGCCCATCGGCCAAAGTCGGTCCCAGCGCAGGACGACGGCGAATCCGTTGTCCCCCAAGCGAAGGAGCAAGACATGACCGACGTCCGCACCATCGTCGAGCAGTACATCGCCGTCTGGAACGAGACCGACGGTGACAAGCGGCGCGCCCTCATCGCCGACGTCTTCACCGAGAACGCCGGCTACACCGATCCCCTCGGCGCCGTCCGCGGGCACGACGGGATCGACCAGTTCGTCGCCGGGGCCCAGCAGCAGTTCGCCGGGCTCGCCTTCAGCCTGCCCGCCGGTCCCGACGCCCACCACGACCTCGCCCGCTTCCGGTGGCACCTCGGCACCCCCGGCGCCGAGCCGGTCGCGATCGGCTTCGACGTCGTCGAACTCGAAGACGGCAAGATCGCCAAGGTGCACGGCTTCCTCGACAAGCTGCCCGGCTGAAAAGACCGTGGGGGCTCCGGGAGTCCCCACGGCGCTAGGCCTTCAGCGCGCCCCGCCAGCGCACGGCCGGGCGCAGCTTCTCCGGGTTCACCCGGTGCTTGTTGGCGCCGACGATGTCGAACATCGACTCGATCAGCGTGTCCGAGAGCAGGTGCGGCTGCAGCCCGAGCTCGAGCAGTCCGGTGTGCTTCACGTTGTAGTAGTGCTCCGGCGCCTCGGTGCGCGGGTTCTCCAGCTGCTCGATCTGCACCGGGCCGGGGAACCGGTCGGCCACCAGCTCGGCGATGCCCGCCACGGACATGCTCTCGGTCATCTGGTTGAACACGCGGAACTCCCCCGGCCCGGCGGGGTGCTCGACGGCGAGGCGGATGCACTCCACGGTGTCGCGGACGTCGATCAGGCCGCGGGTCTGCGTGCCCTGGCCGTACACGGTCAGCGGCTGGCCCAGCACGGCCTGGATGACGAACCGGTTGAGCACCGTGCCGAACACCGCGTCGTAGTCGAAGCGGGTCGCCAGGCGCGGGTCCAGCGCGGTCTGCGGCGTCTGCTGGCCGTACACGATGCCCTGGTTGAGGTCCGTGGCGCGCAGCCCCCACGCGCGGCAGGTGAATTCGATGTTGTGCGAATCGTGGACCTTGGTCAGGTGGTAGAAGGAGCCCGGACGCTTCGGGAACAGCACCCGGTCTTTGCGCCCGTTGTGCTCCAGTTCCAGCCAGCCTTCTTCGATGTCGATGTTGGGCGTGCCGTATTCACCCATTGTGCCCAGTTTGACCAGGTGGATCGCCGGATCGATCTCCGCGATCGCGTAGAGCAGGTTCAGCGTCCCGACCACATTGTTGTGCTGGGTGTACACCGCGTGTTCGCGATCGATCATGGAATACGGCGCCGACCGCTGCTCGGCGTAGTGGACGACGGCGTCCGGCGCGAAGTCGCGCACCGCCCCGAACAGGAACTCCGCGTCGAGGAGGTCACCTTCGTAGCTGGTGATCGTCCGGCCGGAGACCTCCCGCCAGGTGGTGATGCGGTCCGCGAGGGATTCGATCGGGACCAAGCTTTCGACGCCGAGTTCGGCGTCGTACCCGCGCCGCGCGAAATTGTCGAGGACGGCCACGTCGTGGCCTTTGTCCGATAAGTGCAGCGCGGTCGGCCAGCCCAGATATCCGTCACCGCCGAGAACCAGCACCCGCATTGTGCCGCCTTTCCTGCTCGTTTACGCCCCGAACGCTATAGATCACGTGCTGATGAAGACCTGGCAATGAGCTGTGAATCTCCTATGCGTGAGGGGGTCGGACGGCGCGGCGGCCGGCCCGCGGGGAGGATGGGGGCATGACGACCGTAACCAACGGCGTGCGGCCCCGCACGGCGGAGAAGACCCGCCGTCGCGGCTGGGCCCGGCTGGCCCGCGCCGCGACGACGTCGGTCGCGGCGACGGTGGTCAGCCAGGTGGTGCTGCTGGCCGTCCTCACCGCCGGCGGGGTCCCGGCGCTGGCGAGCACGCTGGCCTGGGCCGCCGGGGCGGTGCTGAACTTCCTGGTCACGCGGCGCTGGGTGTGGGGCCGCACCGGGCGGCCGCAGGTCCGGCGCGAGCTGCTGCCCTACCTCGGGGTGATCGGCCTCGGCGGGCTGGCCTCGATCGGCCTGACGACCCTCGCGGGCTTCCTGCTGACGCCCCTGGACCTGCCGCACTTCTGGTGGGTCGCGCTCGTCGACGGCGCGTACGTCGGCAGCTACGCGCTGGTGTTCGTCGTCAAGTTCACCCTGCTCGACCGGCTCGTGTTCGGCCGCGGCGCAGCACGTACCCCCGCCACCACGTCCCGGTCATGACGCGGGCGTAGTTGGCGCCGTAGACGAGGCTGCCGCCCTTCTTGCTCATGCCCGCCTTGCGCAACCGCATGCTCATCGGCAGCTCGGCGACCCGGGCGCCGCGCGCGGTGACGCCGAGCAGCAGCTCCGAGGACTGGTACTGCGGCTCGTGGAGCGGCACCGAGCACGCCAGCTCCGCCCGCATCGCGCGGAAGCCGAACGACGTGTCGGTGATCCGCCGCCCGGTCAGCACCGACGCCAGCACCGCGAACACCCGCACGCCGAGCCACCGGACGCGGCTGTCGGCCTCCTCGTGCCCGAGCCGGCGGGACCCGGTGACGAAGTCGGCGGTGCCGTCGAAGACCGGGCGCACCAGCGCTTCGAGTTCGCTGTTGTCGTACTGGCCGTCGGCGTCGGTCGTCACGAGGTATTCGGCGCCGGCGGAGGCCGCGAGGTGGTAGCCCAGCCGCAGCGCGGCGCCCTGGCCGCGGTTGCGCGGCGCGACGCAGACGTAGGCGCCGTGGGCTTCGGCGATGGCGGCCGTGTCGTCGGTCCCGCCGTCGACGACGACGAGCACGTCGACCGGCATGCCGAGGCACTCGTCCGGCATCTTCTCCAGGACTTCGCCGATCCCGCCGGCTTCGTTGTAGGCCGCGATGACGACGGTCAGCGGCGCCAGCTTCAGGTCCGGGTGGCGGCCGCGGAAGTCGTCGAGGGCGCCGGAGTCGACGTCGTCGGGGAACGCGGCGAGACGTTTCCGGCCGGCCGAGGTCAGCGTCGTGAAGCCGAGCGCCCCGGCCACCGGCAGCAGCACCAGCGCGGGGATCTGGTAGCGCCAGGAGAACAGGAAGACGGCCGACGCGAAGAGCAGGACCAGGCCGCTCGACGCCGCCAGCAGCGCGCCCGCCCGCGCGGGATCGAGGGGCCGTTTGCGGCGGAACACCGTCAGGAGGCCCAGCAGCGCGCCGATGCCGAGTACCGCGCCGGGCACGTAACCGCCGCCGAGCTGGTAGCCGCGCAGCATTTCCGCCAGTGGCCGGTCGACGCTCGCGACGACGCCGTCGTTCTGCAGCGTGACGAGGTCGATCAGCGACTGGTCGGCCCACTGCGGATAGCTCGGCTGGAACTGCCACCGGTCCAGCGGGACGTCGGCCGGGTCCTGGTCCCGCGTCCAGGCGAAGCTCTTGGCGAAGTCGTCCAGGATCGCGCCGGCGACGTCGCCCGGCTGGGCCTTCAGCACCTCGACCGCGAACTCGTGGGCCAGCGCCTGCTTGTCCGCGCCCGGGGGCAGCGGCCCGGGCCAGTTCGGGTCCAGGTCGGCGTGCGTGTAGTTGTCCACCAGGCGCGTCTCGCGCGGCTCCGCCGGGCAGAAGACCTGCAGCGCCGGCTCGAGGTGGAGGTTCGCGCAGTCGGCGACGGCGGCGGTGCGGCCGTAGAGCATGTTCCCGGACGGCCCGGTCAGGCCCCACTTGCCGGTCTCCGCGTGCACCCGCGCGGCGTAGGGCGCGAGCACGACGAGCAGGCCCAGGAGGCCGGCACCGGCTCGCCGCCACCCGGCCCAGTGCCGCCACGCTCCCCCGGCGACGACCAGGTAGACCAGCAGCGGCAAGGCCAAGGAGATCCCGATCAGCCGGGTCAGCACGGCGAACCCGACCAGCAGGCCCGCGGCCGCCGCACGCTTCCAGCCGGGGGCGCCGCGGCCGAGCAGCAGCCACAGCAGCGCCAGCAGCACGGCCTCGAAGGTCACCTCGGACATGATGTTCTGCTCGATCTGCAGCTGGTAGGCGTCGAGCAGCACCGGCGCGGCGGCGAGCGCGGCGACCCACGGGCGCCCGCCCAGCCGCAGGACGAGCCCGTACACACCGATCGCGACGAGCACGCCGCCGACGTGCTGCACAGCCGCCACCCAGGCCAGGCCGCCGACGGCGAGCAGCGGGCGCAGGACCAGGTCGTAGCCGATCGGGTCGAGCTGGTCGGCGCGCAGGGCGTGCAGGTTGTCGAGGTACCGGAACGAATCGATGAACAGCAGCGCGGGGCGGTAGGCCAGCCAGGTCAGCACCCGGAGGGTGATCGCCGGGACGAGAAGCAGGAGCAGCAGCCAGTGGCGCCGGAGGAACGCGGTCACGGCGGCGTGAGGCCGGAAAAGTACTTCCACGCCGTGGCGAGGCCGTCGGTCAGCGACACCTCGGGCCGGTAGCCGATGGTCTCCGCACTCGCCGAGACGTCGACGACGACGGCGGGCATCTCGCCGGCCGGGGCCTCGACGTGCTCGACCGGCAGCTCGGCCCCGGTCACCTCCCGCACGGCCGCGACCATCTCCAGCACGGACACCGAGCGACCGGCCCCGACGATCGCGCGGCCGGAGTAACCGCTGCCGAGGGCCAGGAGGATCGCGCGGACGACGTCGTCGACGTGCACGAGGTCGCGGCGCTGGCGGCCGTCGCCGTGGATCTTCACCCCGGTGCCGGCCAGCGCGGCCCGCATCATCCGCGGCACGAAACTGTCCTTGTGGGACATTCCCGGGCCGTAGACGTTGGTGAACCGCAACGCACACGTCGTCATGCCGTACGCGCCGGCGTAGCCCGACAGCAGCATTTCGCACGCCGCCTTGGTGGCGCCGTACGGCGTCAGCGGACGCAGCGGCAGGTCCGGGGTGATCGTCGCGGAGCCGACGTTGCCGATCACGGCGTTGGTCGAGGCGAGCAGGAACTTCGGCACCTCCCGGCGCCGGGCCAGTTCGAGCAGTTCCTGGGTCACGAGGACGTTGTCGGCGAAGGTGTCCTCGGGGAGCTCGACCGACCGCAGCACCGAAGTCAGCGCGGCGAGGTGCACGATCCCGGCGGTCTCCGGCGTCACGGCCTCCTCGCGGACGGCGGCTTCGCGCAGGTCGCCGGTCACCACGCGCACGCCGGCCAGGTCCTCGGGGAACGGCACCCGGTCGACGACGGTGACCGGCACCCCCCGGCCGCGCAGGGCGCGCACGACGGCCCGGCCGATGAAGCCGCTGCCGCCGGTCACGACCACGGACGTCCGATCAGGACCGTGCCCACTCACCATGGGCGTCAACCTACCTTCCGTTCCTGTGCGTCCGCAGTGCGCCCGCGTACGCGGAACCGGCCGTCAGGCGAACGCCTCCGGGGGCGGACAGGAGCAGACCAGGTTCCGGTCGCCCGCGGCGCCGTCGATCCGGCGGACCGGCGGCCAGATCTTCGCCGCGCCCGTCCCGGCGGGGAACACCGCGGTTTCGCGGCTGTACGGCCGGTTCCAGGCACCCGCGATGCAGCCCGCCGTGTGCGGCGCCTGCCGCAGCGGCGAGTTTTCGAGCGGCCACTCCCCCGCCGCGACCCGGTCGATCTCGCCGCGGATCGCGATCATCGCGGCGCAGAAGCGGTCGAGTTCGGCGAGGTCTTCGCTCTCCGTCGGCTCCACCATCAGCGTGCCCGCGACGGGGAACGACATCGTGGGCGCGTGCAGCCCGTAGTCCGCCAGCCGCTTCGCGACGTCGTCGACGGTGACGCCGGTGGCCTTCGTCAGCGGGCGCAGGTCGAGGATGCATTCGTGCGCGACGAGCCCTTCGCGGCCGGTGTACAGCACCGGGTAGTGGCCGCCGAGGCGGCGGGCGACGTAGTTGGCGTTCGCCACCGCGACGAGCGTCGCCCGGCGAAGGCCGTCGGCCCCCATCATCCGGATGTAGGCCCACGAAATCGGCAGGATCGACGCGCTCCCCCACGGCGCCGCGCTGACCGGGCCGACGCCGGTGGCGGGGCCGGCGGCCGGCTGCAGCGGGTGGTTCGGCAGGAACGGGGCCAGGTGCGCGCGGACCCCGATCGGGCCGACACCGGGCCCGCCGCCGCCGTGCGGGATGCAGAACGTCTTGTGCAGGTTGAGGTGGGAGACGTCGGCGCCGAACCGGCCGTACTGGGCGACGCCGATCAGCGCGTTCAGGTTGGCCCCGTCGACGTACACCTGCCCGCCCGCGTCGTGCACCGCCGCGCACACCTGCCCGACGGTGTCTTCGTAGACGCCGTGCGTCGAAGGGTAGGTGAGCATGATCGCGGCCAGGTCGGCCCGATGGGAGTCCACAGTGGACTTCAGGTGCGCGAGGTCGATGTTGCCGTCGTCGTCGCAGCGGACCACGACCACTCGCATGCCCGCCATCACGGCGCTCGCCGCGTTCGTGCCGTGCGCGCTGGCCGGGATCAGGCAGACGTCACGCGCGTGCTCGCCGCGGGAGCGGTGGTAGGCGCGGATGGCCAGCAGGCCCGCGAACTCGCCCTGGCTGCCGGCGTTGGGCTGCAGGGAAACCGCGTCGTAGCCGGTGATCCGCGCGAGCCAGGCGCCGAGATCGGCGGCCACGTCCAGGAGCCCGGCGGCGTCCTCGGCCGGGGCGAACGGGTGCAGCCCGGCGAACTCCGGCCAGCTGATCGGCTCCATTTCCGCGGTGGCGTTGAGCTTCATGGTGCACGAGCCGAGCGGGATCATGCTGCGGTCGAGCGCGACGTCCTGGTCGGCCAGGTGGCGGAGGTACCGCAGCAGCGCGGTCTCCGACCGGTGGGCGTGGAACACCGGGTGCGTGAGGAACGCGCTGGTGCGCCGCAGCGGGGCCGGCAGCGCGTCCGCGGTGTCCGCGTCGAGGCCGTCCACATCGGACACCGAGACACCGAAAGCCTTCCACACGAGCGAAAGCCGCTCGCGCGTGGTGGTTTCGTCGCAGGCGATGCCGACGTGGTCTCCGTCGATCCGGCGCAGGGAGACGCCGAGGTCGCGGGCCGCCGCGACGACCGTGTCCGCCCGGCCGGGCACCGCCGCGGCGACCGTGTCGAAGAACTCGCCGTGCACGACGTCGACGCCGCCCTCGGCGAGCCCGGCGGCGAGCACGGTGGCCATCCGGTGGGCCCGCAGCGCGATCCCGCGGAGCCCGTCGGGCCCGTGGTACACGGCGTACATCGAGGCCAGCACCGCCGGCAGGACCTGCGCGGTGCAGATGTTCGAGGTGGCCTTCTCGCGGCGGATGTGCTGCTCCCGCGTCTGCAGGGCGAGCCGGTACGCGGGCGCGCCGTCGGCGTCCTTCGAGACACCGACCAGCCGGCCGGGCAGCTGCCGCTCCAGGCCGTGGCGCACCGCCAGGTACGCGGCGTGCGGGCCGCCGAAGCCGGGCGGGACGCCGAAGCGCTGCGTCGATCCGACGGCGACGTCGGCGCCGAGTTCCCCCGGCGACCGCAGCAGGGTCAGGGCGAGGGGGTCGGCGGCGACGACCACGGCCGCGCCGTGTTTCTTGGCGTCGGCGATGGTGAGGTCGAGTTCCCGGGCCGCGCCCGAGGCGCCCGGGTAGGACAACAGGACGCCGAAGAAGTCACCGCCGAGCCCGAGCCCGGTGAGTCCCTGGGAAAGGTCCTCGACGACGAGCTCGATCCCCAGCGGCTCGGCGCGCGTGCGGAGGACGGCGAGGGTCTGCGGCAGGGTGTCTTCGTCGACGACGAAGCGGCGGGAAGGCGACCGGCCGGCGCGGCGCACGAGAGTCATGGCTTCGGCGGCGGCGGTGGCCTCGTCGAGCAGGGAGGCGTTCGCGACGGGCAGCCCGGTGAGGTCCGAGACCATGGTCTGGAAGTTGAGCAGCGCTTCGAGCCGCCCTTGGGAGATTTCCGGCTGGTAGGGCGTGTAGGCGGTGTACCAGGCCGGGTTTTCGAGCACGTTCCGGCGAATCACGGGCGGGGTGACGGTGTCGTGGTAGCCGAGCCCGATCATCGCGGCGGTCGGCCGGTTGCGCGCGGCCAGCTCCCGCAGTTCGGCAAGCGCCTGCGCTTCGGAAGCGGCCGGAGGCAGCTCGAGCGGCTCGGCGGACTCCCGCAGCGACGACGGCACGGCCCGCTCGGCGAGTGCGTCGAGGGAGGCGACGCCGATGACGTCGAGGATGTGGCGAAGTTCGTCCGGACCGGGTCCGATGTGCCGGTCGGCGAAGGGAATGCCCTGTTCCAGCGAGGCGAGTGACGGATCCACGTGAGCCTCCTGCGAGCGGCGGTGTCTACGCGACCGACTCTAGAACGGAAGCGACGTCGGGAGGCGACCACCCGACCAGCTCCAGAACGGAGCCAACCTCGAGAGGCGACCACCCGACCAGCTCCAGAACGGAGCCAACCTCGAGAGGCGACCACCCGACCAGCTCCAGAACGGAGCCAACCTCGAGAGGCGACCACC
>NZ_JBFBCC010000008.1:0-43873 GCF_040682955.1 Amycolatopsis sp. NPDC051045 | reverse complement strand
CCGACCAGCTCCAGAACGGAAGCAACCTCGAGAGGCGACCACGGCGGGGGTCCGGGGGCGGAGCCCGCCGGGCGGGGCGTGGGGGTTGCACCCCCACAAGACACTCCGGAGGGCTCGACGGCGAGCGCTTTCCGCGAGCACACCGGCCCGAAGCCCGGAGGAACCCTCCCCACTCTGTCCGTACCCATATTGGGCGCCTGAGAGTTTCGCCCGCAGTTTTCCGGGCTTGCACCGTCGGCGGGGTCGTCAGGTGGTCTCCTGACGACCCGCTTTCCAGAGGCGTCTCGTCCGCGCGGTCCAGGGTGCCTGAGAGGTTCCGGGGAGGATTTGCTCCTTCGGCGCCGAGCTCAAGGTGAGGCTCGGACTCTCCCGCGCGGATTCGTCGACCGCGGGGTGAACCTTACTCCGTCCGCCGCAGTGGTGATCACCCGGTCTTGCGGGCGTTGCGGCGCTGGGTGAGTTCGTCCGGTTGGTGCGTCTCGACGATGCCGCCGTCGGCGCGTTCGGCGGGGAACTCGTGGATGGTGCCGCTGATTTCCTGCATCGCTCCGCTGACGGCGATGCCGAAGACGCCTTGACCGCCCTGGAGCAGGTCGACGATCTCCTCCGGCGACGTGCATTCGTAGACGGTGGTGCCGTCGGAGAACAGCGTCACCCTGGCCAGGTCGCGGACGCCGCGGAGGCGCAGGTGGTCGACGGCGACGCGGATGTTCTGGAGCGAGACGCCGGTGTCCAGCAGCCGCTTGACGACCTTGAGGACCAGGATGTCCTTGAACGAGTACAGCCGCTGCGAGCCGGAGCCGTGCGCGGTGCGGATGCTGGGCGCGACCAGTTTGGTCCGGGCCCAGTAGTCGAGCTGGCGGTAGGTGATCCCGGCGATCTGACACGCCGCCGGCCCCCGGTAGCCCACCAGCTCGTCGGGCAGCGAGTCGTCGGGGAACAGTTCACCCTGCTCACCAGCCGCGACCTCGACAGGCTGCTTCTCGGAACCAGCCTCGACCACGCAAGCCTCCCCTCGCCCGACCTGGTGGCCGGCGAATGACAGCCGGACGGTCCCAGGAGCGGGACCCGCCGGAGATCAACCGCCACGGTCCGGCCCCAGACCGTGAATCACACCGTGACGATTTACCTCCTTCGACGGTAAGCGCCCGGACAGTGCCGGTCAACGCGACGCGCGGCAAGCCTCAACGGTCGGCTGAGCCTTTGCGCCGTTCGCCGTACCCCGTCCGGGGCGATTCAAACACGGTGGACGTTTTTACTCAGCCGTGTTAATTTTTACTCATGCAAGTAAACACCGACCTCATGGCCGAGCTGGGGCTGAGCGTCACCGAGGCCGCACGCCGGGCGCAGATCATCGGCGCGACCATCGGCGTCCTTTCCGACCTCGGCTACCGCAGGACCACCTTCGCCAAGATCAAGGAACGGGCCGGGCTCAGCAGCACCCGGCTGATCTCGTACCACTTCACGAACAAGGCCGGCCTGATGCAGGCCGTGCTCAGCACGGTCGTCGAGACGAAGAACGAGTTCCTCGCCGAACGCACCGGTGGCGGCCTCGACCCGGCCGACCGGCCCGGCTACCTGCGGGCGCACATCGAGACGTCGGTGGCGTTCCTGCGCGCGTACCCCGAATGCGTCCGGGCGCTGACGGAGCTGTCCGCCAACGCCGACGACGCCGACGGCTGGATGATGACCAAGGTGCTGGTCGACGACCTGCGCGTGCACGGCCTGGCCCGCCAGCTGCGGCAGGGCCAGGCCGAGGGCCTGTTCGGCGAGTTCACCCCCGAGGTGATGGCGATGTCGATCGCCCAGGCCATCGACGGCGTCGCCGCGGCCTACGCGGCCGACCCGTCGCTGAACGTCGAGAAGTACGGGCGCGAGCTGGCGGACGCGTTCGTCAAAGCGACGGCGCCTTGAGGGCCCGGTCGAGCCGGTCTTCGATGCGGGCCTTCGGGAACGCGCCGACGATCGTCTCGACCGGCTCACCTGCGCGGAAGAGGATCATCGTCGGCAGCGACATGACCTGGTAGGAGCGGGTGGTCTCCGGGTTTTCGTCCGCGTTGATCTTGCGGACGGCGAGCTCCCCGGCCCGTTCGGCGGCCAGCTGTTCCAGCACCGGGCCGACCATCCGGCACGGGCCGCACCAGGTGGCCCAGAACTCGACCAGCACGGGGACATCGCTGCCGAGGACCTCGGTGAACGTCGCATCGGTGACTTCGCGGACTGTGGTGCCTGTGGTGTTTTCGGACATGGCGGGCTCCTTCACGGGCGGGGTGCTCCGGGGACGACACACGGATCGGGCGCCTGCCGGGCGAGCGCACCGGCGAGCTTCGCGGCCAGTTCGCCGCGGATGCCGCCGAGCCGCGCGAGGAGCGCGTCGGCTTCTTCGAGCTTGCGCCGGTACACCTCGATCGAGCTCGCGCACGAATCGCCGGTCTCGTGGCCGCTGCGCAGGCAGTCGACGAACGGCCGGGTCTCCTCGAGCGTCAGACCGACCGTCTGGAGGGTCAGGATCTCCTTGACCAGCTGGAGATCGTCCTCGTCGTACTCGCGGTAGCCGTTCGCCGAGCGACGGGCCGTCAGGAGGCCCTGGTCCTCGTAAAAACGCAGCGCACGGGTGGTGGTACCCGTGCGCTGCGCCAGTTCTCCGATCCGCATGCCGTCGACGCTAGACGTTGACGTCCGCGTCAAGGCAAGGTCTCACGCGTCAAGGCAAGCAAAACGCCCTACTGCGGGAGAACGCGGGGGTCCGGGGGCGTGCCCCCGGGCGGGGTCTGGGGGTTGCACCCCCAGAAGACACGGCGAGGAGCTCCGGGCGAGCGCTGTCCGCGAGCACACCCCACCCAAGCTTCGAGCACACCCCACCCAAACTCCGAACCCTCAGGTGTCCGCTCCGCGGAAGTCTTCCGGAGAGACCGAGTCGAGGAACTCGCGGAACTTCTCGACCTCGTCCTCCTGCTCGTCCGGGATGATCAGGCCGGCCTCCTCCAGCACCGCGTCCACGGCGTGGATGGGGACACCGATCCGCAGGGCCAGCGCGACCGAATCGCTCGGCCGGGCGGACACCCGGATGTCGCCGTCGAACACGAGCTCCGCGAAGAACGTGCCCTCCTTCAGGTCCGTGATGACGACCTGCTCCAGCTCCCGGCCGAGCGCTCCGATGACCTCTTTCAGCAGGTCATGCGTGAGCGGACGGGCGGGGCGGACCCCCTGCTGCTCCAAGGCGATGGCGGTGGCTTCGACCGAGCCGATCCAGATCGGCAGGTACCGTTCACCCTCGGTCTCCCGCAGCAACAAGATCGGCTGATTCGCGGGCAGCTCGACCCGCACACCGACGACGCGCATTTCGCTCATCGGGCTTCGCCTCCCTCTCGTGCACACGGGCCTCAGCGTTGGAACGGCTTCACGCCGCCACTGCCGACGCTACCCGTCATCCGTGCGCTGTGCTCGCTGTCCGGACTCTCTCGGTTCGCCTGCCGCAAACCCTTGCTCTCACGGTACGGCATGAGGGTCCGAACATTCAGTCATTGACATGGGACCGCAAAGAGGATCTCACTGCCCCGTTACCGATCAACACCCGGAAACGCCACGGATTCCGGCCTTGACGAGGAGCGTGTGCAGGGTCACGGACAGTGCCGCGAGCTCCCGCACCACCTCGTCGGCCCGTGACTTGGCCTCCGGGTCACGATGCCGGTACACCGGCGTCACGATCTGCTCCAGCAGCCCGACCTCGCGGTCGGCCGCGGCGCGGAAGGCACGCAAGTGTCTCGGCTCGATACCGAATTCGGTCATCGCCTTCACCGTCCGCGCGACCAGCACCGCGTCGGGGTCGAAGAACCCCGCGGGACCGGACCGGACGAGACCGTACTGCTGCAGCTCGGCCAGCGCGGGCGCGTCGATGCCGGCCTGCTCCAGGAGCTCCTCCTGGGTCAGGCGCAGCTCCTTGCCCGCGGCGAAGTCGTCCGCCACCGGCAGGCCGACGTTCTCGGCCGGCGCGTCGATCGGCACCAGCCGGCGCGGCGGGCGGAGCAGGGCCGCGGCGGGCCCGGCACCCGAGTCCGCCGCGTCCAGCTGTTCCTTGATGACCTTCAACGGCAGGTAGTGATCCCGCTGGGCGGCCAGGACGAACCTCAGGCGCTCCACGTCCGCCGCGGCGAACTGCCGGTACCCCGAAGGCGTCCGGCCCGGCTGGACCAGGCCTTCCGCTTCGAGGAACCGGATCTTGGAGATGGTGACATCGGGGAAGTCGCCGCGCAGCTGCGCCAGCACGGCCCCGATGCTCAGTCCCTGACTTTGTGGCCGCCCGGCCGCCGTCACTGCGCCCCCTGGCCCCCGTGCCCCGGGCCGGTCAGGAAGACCAGGCGGAACTTCCCGATCTGGACCTCGTCGCCGCCGGCGAGCACCGCCTGGTCGACCGGCTCGCGGTTGACGTAGGTCCCGTTGAGGCTCCCGACGTCGATGACGACGAACTCGCCGCCCTCACGCCGGAACTCCGCGTGCCGGCGGGAGACCGTGACGTCGTCCAGGAAGATGTCGCTGTCCGGGTGCCGTCCGGCGCTGGTGGTGTCGCGGTCGAGCAGGAACCGCGAACCCGCGTTCGGCCCGCGCTTCACGACCAGCAGGGCCGAACCCGCCGGCAGGGCGTCGACACCCTGGACCGGGGCCTCCGGGGCCGGGGCGGACTCGTGGCCTTCGGCTTCGGCCAGGAAGTCGGCCCGGAAGACAGAGGTCCGCTCCGGAGACTGCTCCGGGGGAACGCCGCCGGGCCCGTCGTTCGTGCTCACCTGAGCTCTCCTCCACACATGCTGTGTTGCCAGTACTCAAGAACGTGTAGCTGCCAACGTACCGTGCCTGATCGATTCAACGAGCCCCGGCTCCCCGAACCGGCGGAGCGGGCTTCAGCCCTTGGTCAGCGCGTCGTACGCCTCGGCTTCGAGCAGGGCTTCCAGCCCCGCCGGGTCGTCGAGCCGGATCTCGATCAGCCAGCCCTCGCCGTAGGGGTCGCTGTTGATCAGCTCCGGGGAGTCGGCGACCGCGTCGTTGACCGCGACGACCTCGCCGTCGACCGGCGCGAAGAGCTCGGAGACGCTCTTGGTCGACTCGACCTCGCCGAAGACGTCACCGGCGGTCACCTGCCTGCCGACGTCGGGCAGGTCGACGAACACGACGTCGCCGAGCTGGTCCTGCGCGTACTCGGTGATGCCCACGCGGACGAGGGTCTCCTCGCCGCGGATGGCGACCCACTCGTGTTCCTCGGTGTAGCGAAGCTCTTCAGGAGCGGACACCGCCGGTCCCCTTTCCTGCCCTCAATGGCAAAAGTGTTGGGCGAAGTCTTACACCCACACGGCGCAGCCGCCCGCCACGACCCGGGGAAAGGGTCGCGCTCAGTCGTCGCCGGCGCCGCGCAGGGCGTTACGCGCCTGCACGACGTAGAGCACGCCGGACCAGACGTAGAGGACGGCGCCCCAGATGGTGAAGGCGTAGCCGATCGGCCGCGCGACCGCGGCGACGCCGGAGCCACCCTGCGCGAGCAGCAGGAGCGGGAAGGCGTACATCAGGACGAAGGTGGCGCCCTTGCCGAGGTAGGTGACCTCGGGCGGTGCGAAGCCGCGGCGGCGCAGGACGACGACGCAGACGCCGAGCACGGCCTCGCGCAGCACGAGCGGCACCACGACCCACCACGGGATGATGTCGCGGACCAGGAAGGCGATGAGCGTCGCGAGGATGTACAACCGGTCGGCGGCCGGGTCGAGCAGCTGCCCGAGCCGGGACATCTGGTCGAGCCAGCGGGCCAGCTTGCCGTCGAGCCAGTCGGTCAGCGCGCTGAACACCAGCAGCGCGAGCGCCCAGCCGTCCTCCTTCGGGCCGAGCAGCAGCCAGAGGAACACCGGCACCCCGGCCAGCCGCAGCAACGACAGGATGTTGGGGACGTTCAGAACCTGCTTCAGCAGAGACGGCTCGGCCTGAGCGGCTGGTTCCGGGGCGGCTGTGCTCACGAGGAGTCAGCTTAGAGCGGTGCTCAGCACGCGCGGCGGCGGTGGCTCCAGCCGCGTCGCTGCAGCTCGGCGCTGCTCAGCGCTTCGGGGCGGCCGCGGTAGTCGGTGCCCATCCAGCGGGCGCGGCCGGCACGGCCCTCGAGGACGTACGGGCGGCCGCAGCACCACACCACGGCGCTCGGGACGGTCGGCGGACTGGACGGGTCTTCGGTGCTGGTCACAGCGTCGGCGTTCATCGCTCTCACGGATTCGGGACGGGTGTCGGGGAGGGGAAGCTCGTCGGCCTCCACCAAGATCTTCGGTGCCCGGGGCCGGGATGTTAACGGATACGGCCGGAATTAGACCGATCGATTCTGGATGGCAGCGTGAGGTTTCGGAGCGTGAACGGAATGTTAATTGTCCACTGTGGACAGTAGTCCGGTGGCCACCGGACCGGGCCGCCGGACCGCTGGAGTAATCTCCGGCACACCCGTGGGCGAGCCGGTCCGCGGGGCGCCGGCCCGGAGGGGCCGGAAGGCCCGGACCAGCCAGGCGGGGAGGAAGGATCGCGGTGCCCCACCCGACCACCACGAGGACGTGGCGGCCGTTGCTCGCGGCCTGTCTCGCCGTCCCCGCGCTCGCGGCCTGCGCCGGCGACCCGGCCGCGCAGGAGCCCCCGCCCCCGCCGTCCTCGGCCGCCCCGGCGGCCACGACGACGCCGACGGGCACCCCGCCGCCGCCACCGGCCACCACCGGCGGCTCGTCCGCACCGGCTCCGGTGACCAAGCCGTCCGGGCCACCGCCGTCGGTGCCCGGGTCGTGCGGCACGGTGACCGCCGCCAGCGGGCTGACGCTCTACGTGTTCGACAGCGGCTCCGCCGGCGTCAGCTGCGTCGCGGCGACGAAGCTGGTCGGCGACTTCCACCGCACGATCGCCGGGCGCCAGGGCACCGGCTCGAACGACGCGGTGAACGAGACCGTCGACGGCTGGCTGTGCACCTCCGGGCCGCCCGCCGCGCAGGGCGGCACCACCTGCACCAAGGGCGAGCAGACGGTGTTCGCCGCCGTCGTGCCGTCCGAGTGAGTCCGTTCCGTTCCGTCGCGCTCCTGAAGGGCCCATGAAGACACTCGCGTACCCCCTGCTGTTCGTCGCCGCGGCCGCCGCATTGGCCGGCTGCGGTGGTCGCGACCCGGCACCCGCCGCGCCGTCCTCCGCCGGTCCCGCACCCGTCCCCGCCGCGGCCGCCGCGGCCGGGTCGACGGCACCCGGCGTTCCGTGCGGCGACGTCACCGGCACGGGCGGCGCCAAGACGGCAGTCGTCGCGCACGGCCAGGTGGACTGCGCCGCGGCGACGAAGCTGCTGAAGGACTACTTCGCGAAGCTGACCCCGGCCGAGGCCGCCTCCCCCGACGGCCCGGGCCCGGTCGTCCTCGACGAGTGGACGTGCGGCAGCGGCGCCGACGACCCGGTGACGGCGTGCTCGACCGAGGACGGCCGCCAGGTCGAGGGCACCCGCGGCTGAGAAGCGCCCCACGCCGGCTGTCAGGACTTGAGGTCGGGGAAGTCCTCTTCGCGGTACTCGGTGCCCTCCGGCCGCTTCGGGTCGTTCTCGCGGCCGCGCAGCTCGACGCGGCGGATCTTGCCGGAGATCGTCTTCGGCAGCTCCGCGAACTCGAGCCGCCGGATCCGCTTGTACGGCGCCAGGTGCTCGCGGCAGTACGCCAGGATCGACCGCGCGGTCGCGGCGTCCGGGGAGAAGCCCGCCGCCAGCACGACGTACGCCTTGGGCACCGCGAGCCGGATCGGGTCGGGGGCCGGGACGACCGCCGCTTCCGCCACCGCCTCGTGCTCGATGAGGACGCTCTCCAGCTCGAACGGCGAGATCCGGTAGTCCGACGCCTTGAACACGTCGTCGGTGCGCCCGACGTAGGTGAGGTAGCCGCGTTCGTCGATCGAACCGACGTCGCCGGTGTGGTAGAAGCCGCCGGCGAAGGCCGCCGACGTGCGCTCGTCGTCGTCCGCGTATCCGGTCATCAGGCCCACCGGCCGGTGCGCGAGGTCCAGGCAGATCTCGCCCTCCGCCGCGCGCTCGCCGCTGACCGGGTCGACCAGTGCCACCACGAACCCGGGCAGCGGGCGGCCCATCGAGCCGGGCACCACGTCCTGGCCCGGCGTGTTGGCGATCTGGACACTGCTCTCGGTCTGGCCGAAGCCGTCGCGGATGGTGACGCCCCACGCCTTCTCGACCTGGTCGATCACCTCGGGGTTGAGCGGTTCGCCGGCGCCCACGACTTTGCGCGGCGGGTTTCGCAGCGCCGTCAGATCCGCCTGGATGAGCATCCGCCAGACCGTCGGTGGCGCGCAGAAGCTGGTCACCCCGCACCGGTCCATCTGGGCCATCAGCGCGCCCGCGTCGAACCGGCTGTAGTTGTAGAGGAACACCGTCGCCTCGGCGTTCCACGGGGCGAAGAAGTTGCTCCAGGCGTGCTTCGCCCAGCCCGGCGAGGAGATGTTCAGGTGGACGTCGCCGGGCTCCAGCCCGATCCAGTACATCGTGGACAGGTGGCCCACCGGGTACGAGACGTGCGTGTGCTGCACCAGCTTCGGCTTCGCGGTCGTGCCGGAGGTGAAGTACAGGAGCAGGGGGTCGCTGGCCTTGGTCGGGCCGTCCGGGGTGTACTCCGGCGACTCGGCGAAGGCGGCCGAGTACGAGTGCCAGCCTTCGACGGGCTCACCCACGGCGATCCGGGTGTAGCCGCCCGTCACACCGTCGAACTTCGGCGCGTCCACCGAGCGGACCACGACGTGCTTGGCCGCACCGCGCTCCACGCGGTCGGTCAGGTCGGCCGGGCCGAGCAGCGTGGACGCCGGGATGATCACCGCGCCGAGCTTGATCGCGGCGAGGATCGTCTCCCACAGCTCGCCCTGGTTGCCCAGCATGAGGATCAGCCGGTCACCGCGGCGGACGCCGAGACCGCGCAGCCAGTTGGCGACCTGGTTGGACCGGCCGGACATCTCCGGGTAGGTCCAGCGGTTCTCGGTCCCGTCCTCCTCGACGATCCACAGCGCGTACCGCTCGGCGTTGTCCGGGTCGTGCGCGACGACGTCGAACCAGTCGATCGCCCAGTTGAACTCGTCGAACTCCGGCCAGGCGAAGTCGCGGTACGCCGTGTCGTAGTCCTCGCGGTGGGTCTGCAGGTAGTCCCGCGCCACGCGGAACGCGTGGTGGACTTCCGAAGCGCCGTTGCTCACCCTGCCTCCTCGGTCGTGTCTATTCGCCCTTGAACTCCGGCTTGCGGCGCTCCATGAACGCCTGGACCGCCTCGCCGAGGTCCTTGCTGGGCAGGAACGCCGAGTTCCACGCCGCGACGTACCGGAGGCCGTCGGCGACCTGGCGCTCGGTGTTCACCGCCAGTACCTGCTTCGTACCCTGCACCACCAGCGGCGGGTTCGCAGCGATCTCCCCGGCGAGTTCCCGCGCGGCTTTCAGCAGGGTTTCGGAGTCCGCGTAGACGTCGTTGACCAGGCCGATCTTCTCCGCGCGGGCGGCGTCGATGTCCTTGCCGGTCAGCGCGAGCTCCCGCAGGTGGCCTTCACCGATGATGGAGGCGAGCCGCTGGAGGCTGCCGAGGTCGGCCACGATCGCGACGCGGACCTCGCGGACGCTGAACTTGGCGTCGGCGCCGGCCAGGCGGACGTCCGCGGCGGCGATCACGTCGACACCGCCGCCGATGCACCAGCCGGACACGGCCGCGACGACCGGTTTGCGGCATTCCGCGATCGAGCTGACCGCCGCCTGCAGCGACCGGACCTGGTCGAGGAACGCCGTGCGCGGGCCGGCCAGGTTGTCCCCGCCCAGCATCGGCGCCCAGTCGCCCATCATCGCCGGCAGGTCGAGGCCGTAGGAGAAGTTCGCGCCGCTGCCGGTCAGCACCACGGCCCTGACCTGCGGGTCGGCGTCCAGGGCGCGGAACACCAGCGGCAGTTCGCGCCAGAAGTCCGGGCCCATCGCGTTGCCCTTCGACGGGCCGAGAAGCGTCACTTCGGCCACGTGGCCGTCGACGTCGACCTTCAGGGAGACGAGGTCGGGCAGACTGTCAGCAGTAGCGGTCATGGGGTCATCTTCACCCATGCCCGCGACGAGCCGCCATTGGCACGTTGTCAATTGACGCGCGAGTCACTGTGCCAACGTGTCGATGTCACTGTGCCAACGTCAACGTCACTGTGCCAACGTGGTCATGGGATGTTTTCCTGAACGTGCACGACCACGACGTGGGGAGGACGGTGGGACATGAGCCCGGCCGGCAGCGCGACCCTGATCGAACCGGAGCCCCCGGCCGCGCCGTCGCGGCGCGCGTCGCGCCCGATCGAGCTGACCGGCTCGTTCGACCACGATGGCCACCGGCTCTGGTACACGGAGTTCGGCAGCGGCGACCGCGTCGTCGTGCTCACCCACGGCATCATGCTGACCCGCCGGATGCACGCCCCGCTGGCGCGCCGGCTGGCCCGCGCCGGGTTCCGGGTCATCACCCTGGACCTGCTCGGCCACGGGGACTCCGACCGCCCCACCGAGTCGTGGCAGTACTCGATGCCCGCGTTCGCCGAGCAGACCCTCGCCCTCCTCGACCACCTCGAGGTGGACTCGGCGGTGATCGGCGGGACGTCCCTGGGTGCGAACGTCTCGCTGGAGGTGGCGGTGTCGGCGCCGGCACGGGCCCGCGGCCTGATCGTCGAGATGCCGGTGCTGGACAACGCGATCGTCGCGGGGCTGATCACGTTCGCCCCGCTGCTGATGGCGGCCCGGTTCCTGCCGGTGACGGTGCAGGCGGTGGCCCTCGCCGCGTCCCTGGTCCCCCACGGCAACCAGTGGGTCGACGTCGTCACGGACACGCTCTCGCAGCGCCCGGCCCCGATGGCGGCGCTCATCCACGGCGTGCTGTTCGGCCGGATCGCGCCCCCGAAGGCGGTGCGCCGCAAGATCACCACGCGCGCGCTGGTGATCGGCCACCAGCGCGACCCGATCCACCCCTTCGGCGACGCGGACTCGCTGGCGGTCGACATGCCGGAAGCGGAGTTCGTCCAGGCCCGCAGCCCGGTCGAGCTCCGTCTGGACCCGACCCGGCTCTCGGACGCGATCCGCGACTTCGCCGCGAGCTGCTACGAGGACTGAACGGGCAGGATCCCCGTCAGGACACGGGCCCGAGGCCGGCCACCGGGCCGATCACGATCACCGCGGGCGGCCGGACGCCCGCCGCGGCCGCGTCGGCGACCACCTTGTCCAATGTGGACCGCAGCGCGCGCTGGGTGCGCATCGTGCCGTCCTCGACGATCGCCACCGGGGTGTCCGCCGGGCGGCCGCCGTCCAGCAGCGCCTTGGCGAACTGCGGCAGGCGCTCCACACCCATCATCAGCACGATCGTGCCGCGCATGCGGGCCAGCAGCGCCCAGTCGACCAGTGACCGGTCGTCGCCGGGGGCGACGTGGCCGGAGACCACCACCACCTCGTGCGCCACGCCGCGGTGGGTCACCGGGACGTCGGCCACCGCCGGGACCGCGAACGCGCTCGTGATGCCCGGGACCATCGTCACCGGGACGCCCGCCTCGGCGCAGGCCAGGACCTCCTCGAAGCCGCGGCCGAACAGGTACGGGTCGCCGCCCTTGAGGCGGACGACGAACTTGCCCTCCTTGGCGCGCTCGATCAGCGTGCTGTTGATCACGTCCTGGCTGGCCGCGCGGCCGTACGGGATCTTCGCCGCGTCCACGATCTCCACCTCGGGCGCGAGCTCGTCGAGCAGTTCGCGGGGCGCCAGCCGGTCCACCACGACGACGTCCGCGCGCGACAGCAGGCGCCGGCCGCGGACCGTGATCAGCTCCGGATCGCCCGGGCCGCCGCCGACCAGCGCCACCCCGGGCAGGGTGCCCTCCGGGTGCGGCTGACGGCCGTCCTCGATCGTGCCGTTGTGCAGGCCGTCGAGCATCGAGTCGCGCACCGCGGCCGAGCGCAGCGGCTCGCCTCCGGACAGCACGCCGAACAGCAGGCCGCCGTGCCGCCCGGACGCCGGGGTCACCGCGCTGCCCGACTCACCCTCGTCGGCGCGGACGCAGAACACCCGCTCGCGCTCGGCTTCGGCGCAGATGGCGGCGTTCACCGAGGGATCGTTCGTGCAGGCCAACGCGTACCAGGCGGCGCGAAGGTCGCCCTCGGCGTAGGGGCGTTCGTGCCAGACCAGCTCGCCCGCGTCCACCATGCCCTGCACCGACGGTGTCGTGTGCGGTGACACCAGCTCGACGCGGGCGCCCGCGCTGATGAGCCGGGGCAGCCGTCGCTGGGCGACGGAGCCACCGCCGAACATCACGACACGGCGGCCGGTGAGCTGGAGGCCGGAAAGGTAGTGCGGGTCGTCCATGGCCGGGAGTTTATTGACGGTTCACCCCCGCGCCAGCCCAGCGTGGGTCACGCCACGCGGAAGACCGGCCCCCGCGGCACGAACGGCAGCCGCGCGCCCCGCGGCACGAGGAACGCGTGCTCCCGGCGCGGCCGGACGTGGTCGCACATCGCGTCGGTGATCAGGATCGGCCCGTCGGCCGGAAAGTCCTCCGCGCGCTGCAGCAGGTCGACGCCGGGCTGCAGGATCGTGCCGCCGCGGCCGCGCACTTGGACGCGGCCCGCGATCTGCTCGACCGCGAGGTAGCCGGCGTCGTAGGCGACGGCGTCGCAGAACGCCACACGCGCCGCCGGGACGTCCCTGGCCAGCGCGTAGGACGCGATCGCGCCGAGGGCCTTGCCCAGCAGCTCCGCGTTCATCGACCCCGAGGTGTCCAGCACGACGCCGAAGGTGACGCGCCGGTCGAGGCGGTCCGGGCGGACCCGGCCGCGGGATGTCCGGCGTCGCCGACTGACGGCGCGACGCCCGCGCGTAGCTGCGCACCGGCAGCTCGGCCCGGACGTGCTCGTCGAACCAGCGGGCCAGTTGCGCGTCCCACGGCAGCGGCGGGTGGTCGAGGGCGCGGATCTCCTGCTCCAGCCCGAGCGGCAGCAGCCCCCGGCTCCGGGCGTGGTGGTACTCGAGCCCCTGGGTGAGCGCCCGGCGGTAGAACTCGTCGAGGTCGACGCCGCCGGCGCGGTCGCCGGTCCGCCACGGCAGCGGCTTCGGCGGCCGCCGCGACGAGCGGCGCCGAGCCGCCTCCGGTTCGGACAGCCAGCCGCCCAGGACGTCACCGGCGGACCGACCGCCGAGGGTCACCAGCTTGCGGGCGCGGCGGATGTCGGTCGTCAGCGTGTCGTACACCGATTCCGCGGACATCCCGGTGAGCTGCTGGTCGTGCAGGCTGCCGTCGGGCAGCTCGCCGACGCCCATGGCGACCAGCCAGCCGTTGATCACGTAGTCGCAGGCGACGTTCCACAGGTACGGGTCGCGGCCCAGCGCGCGGCGGTCGTGCCGCAGAGCCGCGTGCAGCATCTCGTGGGCCAGGACGAACCGCCACTCCTCCACGGTCAGCGCAGCGCTCGGGTTGACGTCGATCTCGCCGTGCTCGGCGTCGACCGCCGCGAGGGCGATGTCCCAGGCGCGGACGACCTCGGCGTCGACGACCAGCGTGAACCCCGCGGCAACCGCGCCGAGCAGCGGGAACGACGAGACGAACCACGCCAGCGCGCGGTCCCACTCCCCCATCGCCCGGCGGTGCCGCGTCTGCCCGCGTGCGTCGGCGGCGCGTTCCATCGCTTCGGTGGCCGACGCGATCAGCCCGCGCGCGAACCGTTCGGTCCACGGCTCCGGCTTCGGGTGGTACTGCAGCTGCCAGCGCGAGAGCGGCGGCGCGAGCACCAGGCACGGCCCGCCGGTGCCCAGGCGGGTGAACGGCGCCGGGACGCCCGCCTCGCGCCACGCGCGGGTCAGCGCGAGCTCGTCGGTCCCCGGGAGTTCGGGCAGGTCGACGACGGGGGTCCCGACGGGCACCGCCTCGGCGAACCGGTGGACGGCCACGCAGCACGCGGCCGCGTAAGCCGGGTCGATCCCGCCGTCCGCGATCGCCTTGTTCCGGCGTTCGCGGCGCTTCGCCTCCGCCTTGGCGTTCACGCTCGCGCCGCGACCAGCCGCGGCAGGTCACGGGCCACCTCGATCAGGAACCACGACGGCAGCCGCGGGTGGCCGGCTTCGTCGTCGGCGATGACCAGCTGGGCCATCTCCAGGGAGATCTCGGCCAGCTCGACGAGCAGGCTCTTCGCGCGGAAGGCGAACTGGCGCACGGCTGTGGACGCGTGCCGCTTGTCCGCGGGCAGGTCCTTGACCAGCCGCGCGCGGAACGTCTCGGCGAGGAAGTACAGCAGGTCACGGTCGGCCGGCTCGGCGGGCCAGCGGGCGTCGCCCTCGAGGATCGCCTCCAGGTCGAAGGCGTGCCGCGCCACCTTGAGGTACGCGCGGAACGCGCCCGCGTGCGCCGGGGTGAGGGTGGCGTACGCGAGCAGGGCGATCGTCTCGTCGCCGGCCGGGTCGCCGGAGGAGTGCAGCAGGTCCGAGAGCATGTGCCAGGACCGCGGCGTCGAGAACGGCTCCTCGGTCTTCGGCGGCGGGCTCCACAGGTGGTCCGGCCGCTGGGTCAGGTATTCGACGGCCCACGGGTGGATGCCGTTCCCGGCCGCCCAGGCGAGCCAGTCGCCCGCCGCGGCGCGCAGGTGGACGTGCACCAGGCGGTTCACCAGCGCCGAGGCCATCGGCCGGGCGAGCGCCTGGTCGGTGGCGCGGTTGCCGGCACCGATCACGACCGAGCCGAGCGGCAGTTCGTACGAGCCGATGCAGCGGTCGAGGATGAGCGAGTAGAACGCCTTCTGCACGTCGGGTGCGGCGGCGTTCAGCTCGTCGAGGAACAGGCAGTACGGCTCGTCGCGCGCGATCTCCTCCGGCGGGCAGAACCGGCTGCGGCCCTCGACGACCTGCGGGACGCCGATCAGGTCCTCGGGCGCGAGCTGGGTGCCCAGCAGCGACACGCATTCGAGCCCCAGCGAAGCGGCGAATTCCCGCACCAGCGAAGACTTCCCGATGCCGGGCGCACCCCAGAGGAACACCGGCCGGACGACGGCGGTGTTCAGCAGGACTTCGGGCAGCTGGGCGGGCGTGACCGTGAGCTGGGCGTGCAAGCGTGGACCTCCTGGTGTCAGGACATCCCCTCGACGCCCCCTTCCCCGGAGCCCATGATCGCGCGCCCGCCCAGCGTGCGCATCCGATTTAGCCGGCGCGCCCCGAGCCCGGGTACGGCAGCAGGGCCATCTCGCGCGCGTTCTTGATCGCCGTGGCGACCTGCTTCTGTTGCTGCGGCGTCAATCCCGTCACGCGGCGAGCGCGGATCTTGCCGCGGTCGGAGACGAACTTCCGCAGCAGGTCGACGTCCTTCCAGTCGACCTCGGTGACCTTGTTGACGCGCAACAGGTTCACCTTGCGCTTGGCGGGACGGTCCCGGTTCGGCTTCGGCATCCGGCTCACCAGCTCGACTTCGTGACGCCGGGCAGCTCGCCCCGGTGCGCGGCCTGGCGCATCTTCACCCGCGACAACCCGAACTTGCGCAGGTATCCCCGCGGTCGTCCGTCGGCGGCGTCCCGGTTGCGGATGCGCGTCGGGCTCGCGTCGCGCGGCAGCTTCTGCAGCGCGACAACGGCTTCCGCCTTCTCCTCCGTAGCCGACGACGGTGAGGCGATCAGGGCTTTGAGCGCACGACGCCGGTCGACGTACCGCGCCGCGACCACCTTCCGCTGCTCGTTCTTCGCGATCTTCGACTTCTTGGCCATCAGCGCTCTTCCTTGAACTCGACGTGCTTGCGCGCGACCGGGTCGTACTTGCGCAGGACCATCCGGTCGGGGTCGTTCCGCCGGTTCTTCTTCGTGACGTAGGTGTAGCCGGTGCCCGCGGTGGACCGCAGCTTGATGATCGGGCGGACGTCGGTGCTCTTCGCCATTACAGCTTCACTCCCCTTGCCTTCAGCTCGGCCACGACGGACTCGATGCCGCGCTTGTCGATCGTCTTCATGCCTTTGACGGAGACGCGCAGACGCACCCAGCGGCCTTCCCCGGGCACGAAGTAGCGACGGTTCTGCAGGTTCGGCTCCCAGCGCCGCGACGTACGGCGGTGCGAGTGCGAGACCTGCTTGCCGTAGCCCGGCTTGCGGCCGGTGACCTGGCACACGGCGGACACGGACCCTCCCGAGTTGATAGTGGTTGTCGTTTTCATTTACTCTACGCACCGTACCCCGCCCGTATTCCTGGAGCTCTCGTGACCCCTCACCCCCGCGTCCCGCTCGTCCTCGTCAGCGGCCTCGCCCCGGGACCGAACGCCGAACTCGCCGAACTGCTGCGCGTGGCCGGGCCCGGTACCGCCGTCGTCCACCACGACCTGCGCGAGATCCACTCCGGTGTGGTCCGCCGCCGGCTGCGCCTCGGCGAGCGCGACGAACTGACCGTGCTCGAACTGGCGCACGGCTGCGTGTCCTGCACCCTGCGCGAAGACCTGCTCCCGCTGCTGCGGCGGCTGGCCCGGCGCCCGGAGGTGACCCGGATCGTCGTCCGGCTCGACGAGGCCATGGAGCCGGAGCCGGTCAGCTGGGCGATCCGGAACGTCCTGGTCGGTGCCCACCCGGTGAGCGACGACGTCGACCTGCGGGCGGTCCTGACCGTCGTCGACTGCGCGACCTGGCTCGCCGACGCCACCGGCGACGACGAACTGGCCGACCGGAACCTCCGAGCCAGTCCCGAGGACGAGCGCACCGTCGCGCAGGTCGCGCTGGCCCAGGTCGAGTTCGCCGACGTCCTCGTGCTGGCCGGCGCGGCCACCGACGCGTGGAGCGCCGCGAAGGCGTCCGCGGTCCTCGACCGGGTCGCGCCGTCGGTCCCGCGGGTCGCACTGAACCGCCTCGACGGGCCCAGCGTGCTCGACGCCGTGCCGGAGGACGCCCGGCGCGGCGAAGTCACCGACATGCACGGAGCCCTGCTGCGCGGCGAGCCGCCAGTGCACGTCGACTGCGGCATCGGCCTGGTCACCTTCACCGCCCAGCGGCCGTTCCACCCCGAACGGCTCCACGACGCCCTCGATGTCCTCCTGGACGGCGTCGTCCGGACCCGCGGCCGCGCCTGGGTGGCCAGCCAGCCGGACGTCGCCTTCTGGATCGAGTCCGCCGGCGGCGGGCTGGGCATCGGCCACGCCGGGCCGTGGCTCGCCGCGCCGGACGGTCCGGCGTGGGCGGACGTCTCCCCCGAGCGCCGCACCCTGGCGTCCCTGCGCTGGGACCCGGTGCACGGCGACCGCGCGCAGGAGCTCGTCGTGGTGACGGACCAGACAACGCCCGACGAGATCGACGCGGCCCTGCGCGGCGCTCTACTGACCGAAGAAGAACTGGCCGCCGGCCCCGAGGAGTGGCTCCGCTACCCCGACCCGTTCGGCGACTGGCACGAAGAACCGTGCGAGGACACCGAAACCGACCCGGCGCGGCACGACGCGACCGCGGCGAACCGAAAGGAAGACCAGTGAAGAACGGCATCCACCCCGACTACCACCCCGTGGTGTTCAAGGACTCCTCCACCGGTGACGCGTTCCTGACCCGCTCCACCATCACCTCCGACAAGACCGTCGAGTGGTCCGACGGCCGGACCTACCCGCTCGTCATGGTCGACATCAGCTCGTGGTCGCACCCGTTCTGGACCGGCACCCAGCGGATCATGGACAGCGCCGGCCAGGTCGAGAAGTTCCACCGCCGCTACGGGAAGCGGGGGACGCGCTGATGGCCGTCCCCAAGCGCAAGAAGTCGCGCAGCAACACCCGCTCCCGGCGCGCCCAGTGGAAGGCCGCAGTGCCCGACCTGGTGCCGATCAAGGTCGACGGCGAGACGAAGCTCGTGCCGCGCCGGCTGATCAAGCACTTCCACCAGTGAGCGTTCCGGTCACGGTCCTGTCGGGATTCCTCGGCGCGGGCAAGACGACCCTGCTCAACCACATCCTCGCCAACCGGGCGGGGGTGCGGGTGGCGGTGATCGTCAACGACATGAGCGAAGTCAACATCGACGCCGCGCTGGTGCGCTCGCAGGAGCGGCTGGTCGAGCTGACCAACGGGTGCATCTGCTGCACCCTGCGGGAGGACCTCCTCGAGGAGGTGGCGGCGCTGTGCGCGGACGACCGCTTCGACCACGTGCTGATCGAGTCGAGCGGGATCTCCGAGCCGATGCCGGTGGCGGCGACGTTCTCGTTCCTGGAGCCGCTCGCCCGCCTCGACACCATGGTGACGGTGGTGGACGCGGCGAACTTCGCCCGCGAACTGGCCGACGGCGACTCGCTCGTGGAGCGCCGGCTGGACCAGTACGACGATGACGAGCGGACGGTCAGCGACCTGCTCGTGGACCAGGTCGAGTTCGCCGACGTCCTCCTGCTGAACAAGACCGACCTCGTCGCGGCTCCGGACGTGGACCGGCTGGTGGCGACGCTGCGGCGGATCAATCCCGCCGCGGACGTCGTCACCGGCCGGTTCGGGGAGGTGCCGCTGGAGCGCGTCTTCGGGACGGGCCGCTACGACGTCTTGCGGGCCAGGGAAGCGCCGGGCTGGGTGGCCGAGCTGAACGGCGACCACGTGCCGGAGACCGAGGAGTACGGCATCTCCAGCGTGGTGTTCCGCGCGTCGCGGGCGTTCGATCCGGCGGCGCTGTGGGACTTCGTCACACGGCGGCTGGACTCCGGCGAGTTCGGGACCGTGGTGCGCTCGAAGGGGTTCTTCGCGCTGGCCTCCCGGCCCGGGGTGACCGGGCTGTGGTCCCAGGCAGGCACGGTGGCGCGGTTCGAACCCCACGGCGTCGCGGCCGAGCCCCGGCAGGAGCTGGTGTTCATCGGCGTCGAGCTGGCGGGCGAAGCACTCCTTCGCGCCCTGCGCGAGTGCTTGGCCGACGTCGCCACCGGGCCGGACCCGTTCCCCGCGTGGGACGTGGTCCACGTCCACTGAGCGAAAGCTCCCCGCTCACCCGATAGCGCCCGATCCGTCCGAGTTGATCAACCCAGATTTATCAGCCTAGGTTGACGATCGTGACGGACGAGGAGCTCCTGCAGGCGAGCACCGACCTGCGCGTCGCCTTGGGCCGGGTGATCCGGCGGCTGCGGCAGGGGTACGTCGCCGGGGAGCTCACCCTGCCCGAACGGTCGGTGCTCTCCCGGCTCGACCGGGAGGGCCTGGCCACCCCGGGCTGCCTCGCCGACCTCGAGCGCGTCAAACCGCAGGCCATGGGCGTGACCCTGGCCGGGCTGGTCGAGCGCGGGCTCGTCGAGCGGCGCAAGGACGACTCCGACGGCCGCAAGGTGCTGATGTCGGTCACCGAGTCCGGGGTCAGGCTGCTCACCGACCGGCGCTCGCACACGACGCAGCAGATGGCGACCGCGCTGGCCGAGAAGTTCACCGCGGCCGAGCAGCGCAAGCTCGTCGCCGCGATCCCGCTGATCGAGCGGCTGGCGGACGAGCTGTGACGACGACGGCGACCACGAACAGCCGCTACAAGTGGGTCGCGCTGTCCAACACCACGCTCGGTGTGCTGATGTCCGCGCTCGACGGCTCGATCGTCATCATCTCGCTGCCGGCGATCTTCCGCGGCATCGGGCTCGATCCCCTCGCGCCGGGCAACATCGGCTACCTGCTCTGGATGATCCTCGGCTACCTGCTGGTGCAGGCGGTGCTGGTGGTGACGCTGGGGCGGCGCGGCGACATGTTCGGCCGCGTCAAGATCCGCAGCCTCCGCGAGGCCGGGACGCCCCGGCGGGCCGAGGTCGATGGGGGCGGCAACGTCACCTTCGCGGCCGGGACCGCGTTGGTCCTCGCGGCGATCACCTACGGCATCCAGCCCTACGGCGGCGCCCCCACCGGCTGGGGCAACCCCTGGGTGCTCGGCGGGATCGGCGCCGGCGTGCTGCTGCTCGTGCTGTTCGGCGTCATCGAGACCCGCGTCGCCGCGCCGATGTTCCAGCTGGGCCTGTTCAGGATCCGGGCGTTCGCGGCCGGCACCATCGCCGCGTTGCTGACTTCGGTCGCCCGTGGTGGCATGCAGTTCATGCTCATCATCTGGCTGCAGGGCATCTGGCTGCCCCTGCACGGCTACGAGCAGACCCCGCTGTGGGCGGGCATCCACCTGCTGCCGCTGACCGTCGGGTTCCTGATCGCCGGGCCGGTGTCCGGGTACCTGTCCGACCGGTGCTGTCGCCGCCCGACCGGGCGGCGCTCACCGGCGGCGAGTTCTTCCCGCGGCTGGTCTCCGGCCCGTTCCACCACGGCCTGGTGGTCGTGTTCACCGCGGCCGCGGCGATGGCCGTCGTCGCCGCGCTCGCTTCCGCTTCGCGCGGCGCGCGGTACGTCCACACCCCGAAGGATCGAAGGAGCACCGATGACCGACGAGATCATCGCCGGAACCGTCACCATCACCGGCCACGGTGGCGACGAACTCGAGGCCTACCTGGCCAAACCGACCGACGAGACCCCGCGCGGCGGCGTCGTGGTGATCCACCACCTGCCCGGCTACGACGCGGCGACGAAGGAGATGGTCCGCCGCTTCGCCGTCGAGGGCTACAACGCGCTCTGCCCGAACCTCTACACGCGCGAAGCACCCGGCGCGGACCCGGACGACGCGGCCGCGACGGTCCGCGCGTCGGGCGGTGTCCCCGACGACCGCCTGGTCGGCGACGTCTCCGGCGCGGCGGACTACCTCCGCGCCCTGGAAAACGCGAACGGCCGGGTCGGCGTCATCGGGCACTGCTCGGGCGGCCGCCACGCGTTCCTCGCCGCCTGTTCGCTGGACCTCGACGCGGCGGTGGACTGCTACGGCGCGTTCGTCGTCAACGACCCGCCGGAGGCCATGAAGCAGATGAAGCCGCTGCTCGGCCTGGCGCCCCAGCTGTCCTGCCCGCTGCTGGGCATCTTCGGCGCGGACGACCAGTTCCCCGGACCGGACGAGGTCGCCGTGCTGGCGGCCGAGCTGGAGAAGCTGGGCAAGGAGCACGAGTTCCACACGTACGCGGACGCCGGCCACGCGTTCTTCGCCGTCGACCGCCCGAGCTACCGCCCCGAAGCCGCGAAGGACGGCTGGGAACGCATCCTCGACTTCTACGCCCGCACGCTCACCGCCTGAGAGGACCAGCCCATGTGCACATACCTGACGGAAAAGTTCGCGCTCGAAGGCAGCGGCAAGGGCGCCCGCGGCTGGTTCCGGCTGAACGAGGGCACCGTGTACGTCGACCACCCGGTCCACGCGCCGTACGCGCACACGGTGAACATCGACTTCCGCAATCCGGGGCTGGGCGCTTCGGCGCGAGTCGCGCTCGAACTCACCGAAGAAGACGCGCTGGCCTTGGCGGACGCGATCCACGCGGCGGTCAAGTCCGCCCCGCCCGGCCTCGCCTCCCGCACCCAGTAGCCGTCACGGCGTGTAGAGCGCGCCCAGGAACTCCAGCAGGAGGCGCTCCCGCAACGGCGCCGGTGCCGTTGCGAGCAGGGCGTTGATCGGCGCCATCCGCTCCGGCAGGCCGGCCGCGCCGCCGAGGCCGGCCGCCGCGAGCAGGCCCGCGAACTGCTCGGACGTCAGGGTCGCCGGATCCAAGGCGGCCACGAACTCCGCCACGGCCGGGTCCACCGTCACCGGGCCCGCCGCCCGGGCCGCGTCGACCGAAGCAGCGAGATCCGCCAGGAACTCCTTCTCACTGCCACGGTTCGCCGCGGTGACCGTCAGGTGCAGGTTCACCGGCGAGGCTGCGAAAGCGAACTGCGGCTGGACGTACCAGCCGCGGACCTTCATCTCGTCCGCCACCGTGAACAGGTCGAAGCCGTCGTCGTCGCCGGTGATCGCGATCAGCGTCGAGACCGGGTCGCCGAGCACCCGCAGCCCGTCGATGTCCGCGATCCCGGCACGGATCCGGGAAACCGCTTCCCGCGCCGAAGCGGCCAGGCGCAGGTAGCCCTCCTCGCCCAGGTGGTGGACCACCGCCCACGCCGCGGCCAGTGGTCCACCCGACCGCGTGCTCTGGATCGTCGTGTTCAGCATCGTGTAGCCCGGCCAGGCCGCGCTCGCGAAGTAGTGCGTGCGCCGCAGTTCCGCCGAGGCGTGCAGCAGCACCGACGTCCCCTTCGGGCAGTACGCGTACTTGTGCAGGTCCACCGAGATGCTCGTGACGCCGGGGACGCGGAAGTCGAACGGACCGACGTCCGCGCCGAGGCGGGCGAAGTACGGCAGTACCCAGCCGCCGATGCAGGCGTCGACGTGCATCCGGACGCCCCGCGCGGAAGCCGCCGCCGCGATCTCGGGCACCGGGTCGAGGACGCCGTGGGCGTACGACGGCGCGCTCGCCACCACCAGGACCGTCGAGTCGTCGATCGCCGCGGCCATCGCCGCCGGGTCGGCGCGGAACGTCACCGGGTCGACCGGGACGTCGATCCGCCGCAGCCCGAACAGGTGGGCCGCCTTGTGGAACGCCGCGTGCACGGTGGTCGGCAGCACGATCGAGGGTGCCGCGACCGAAGGCCGCGCGTCCCGAGCGGCCAGCACCGCCAGCAGGCACGACTCCGTGCCGCCGGACGTCACCGAACCGACCACGCCCGGAACGTCGCCGAGCAGGGCAGCGGCCGCGGAAACGAGGTCGTTCTCCAACCGGAGCAGGCTCGGGAACGCCGTCGGATCGAGGCCGTTCGCCGACGACGCCAGTGCGTGCGCCGCCGCGCCCAGGGAGTCCACTTCGGACAGCCCGCTGTCGTAGACGTAGGCCAGGGTGCGGCCGCCGTGGGTCGGCAGGTCACCCGCGCGGAGCTCCCGCAGCGCCGCGAGGACGTCCTCGGGCGGGATCACGGGCGCGGCTCCAGTACCTTGCGCCGCAGCAGCGGCAGCGCGAGCGCGATCAGCACGCCGGGGACGATCGACGCTCCGATGAGGATCGCCACGATCGCGCTGTGCGGCTGGAACGCCGTGGCGTCCGTGCTGGACACGTAGCCGCCGAAGGCCAGGATCAGCGCCCAGAGCCCGCCGCCGAAGGCCAGCCCGAGGGTCTCCCCCGCGGTCCACACGCCGGCCGCGATCCCCGCGCGGGTCTCGCCGGTGCGCTCCTCCTCGGCCGTGATCAGGTCGGGCAGGATGGCCAGGGGGAACACCGAGATCCCGGCGTACCCGACCCCGCACAGCGCCACGAAGACGAACGACACGACCAGCGGGATCGACTGGGCGAAGACCAGGCCGAGCAGCCCGGCCGCGAAGGCGGCGGTGGCCAGGCGGAAGCCGTTGAGCTTGCCCACCCGGTCGCCCAGCCGCGGCCACAGCGGCATGGTGATCAGCGCCGGGCCGACGAAGATGACGAACAGGATCGTGCCGTACCCCTCGCTGCCGAGGATCCGCTGGGCGAAGAACGGGATGGCGGCGAGCACCGTGCCGATGCCCAGCGCCTGGATGAAGTACGTGCCGAGCAGCCAGCGGAACGGCCGCCAGGCGGCCAGCGTGCGCACCAGCTCCTTGCGGTTGACGGTGTTCGGCCGCAGCGAGCCGACCGGCGCGTCTTTCAGCCCGAAGTACACCAGCAGCGTCGCGGCCAGCACGATCAGCCCGATCACCACGGCCATCACGCGGTAGCCGGCGACGCCGTCGATCGCGGCGGTGATCGCCGGGGCGCCGCCGCCGCAGATCAGGATCGTCACGGCCAGCACGCCGATGCGGACGCTGGTGAGCTTCGTGCGCTCGGTCGCCGACTCGGTCAGCTCGGCGGGCAGCGCGTTGAACGGCACCTGGAACAACGCGTACGCCGTGGCGCAGAGGGCGAACGTGATCGCCACGTACAGCGCGTCCGGCAGCGGGGCGCCGAACCCGGGGTGGGCGAACATCGCCGCGAACAGGATCGCCACGCCGATGCCACCGATGAGCAGGAAGCGCCGCCGGCTGCCGGTCTTGAGCAGGTCGGCGTCGGACAGCCGGCCGGCGATCGGGTTGAACAGCACGTCCCAGGCCTTCGGCACGAACACGATCGCGGCGGCCCAGCCGGCGGGCACGGCCATCGTGTCGGTCAGGTACTTGACCAGGACCAGGCCGGGGACCGTGCCGAAGGACCCGGTGACGAACGAGCCGAGCGAATAGCGGAATCTCGTCCGGCCGGACAGCGTCGCCATGGTCCTCCTCGAAGGCGTGCCGGGCGCACTCGCCCGGTGGGTCGAGGGGAATCGTGCCATCGCCGTGACCGAGGACACGGAGCGACCCGCGCTACCCGGTCACAAAAGGGCGTCGGCGATCTTCGTCAGCGTCGCGGCGTCACCGCGCAGGAGCAGTTGCGTGACCACGGTGTCCTCCCACGCCTTCAGCTCTTCGCGGATCTTCGCCGGCGGTCCGATCAGCGACGTGTCCTCCACCAGTGACGTCGGGATCGCGGCCGTCGCCTCCTCCTTGCGGCCGGCCAGGTACAGCTCCTGGACCTTGTCGGCGACGTCCTCGTAGCCGAGCCGCGCGAAGACGTCGTGGTGGAAGTTGACGCTCTTCGCGCCCATCCCGCCGATGTACAGCGCGAGCGACGGCTTGATCCAGCCCGCCGCCTCCTCGACGTCGTCGTGCACGATCACCGGGAGCGAGCACGGCACCTCGAACGTCTCCAGGGTGTGCCGGGCGCCCGGCCGTGCGAAGCCCTCTTCGAGCGCGGCCTGGTAGAAGCCGTTGCTCTTCGGGGAGAAGAACAGGGGCAGCCAGCCGTCGGCGATCTCCGCGGCCAGGGCGACGTTCTTCGGGCCCTCCGCGGCCAGGTGGATCGGGATCTCCTTGCGCAGCGGGTGGACCGTCGGCTTCAGCGCCTTGCCGAGCCCGGTGCCGCCCTTGAGCGGCAGCTGGAAGTGGTCGCCGTCGAGCGTCACCGGCGCCTCGCGGGCGATCACCTGCCGGACGATGTCGACGTACTCCCGCGTGCGGGCCAGGGGCTTCGGGTACGGCTGGCCGTACCAGCCCTCGACGACCTGCGGGCCCGACGCGCCGAGCCCGAGCACCATCCGGCCGCCGGAGAGGTGGTCCAGCGTCATGGCGCTCATCGCCGTCGCGGTCGGGGTGCGCGCCGCCATCTGCACGATGTTGGTGCCGAGCCGGATGCGGCTGGTGGCCGCGCCGTACCAGGCCAGCGGCGTGAACGCGTCCGAGCCGTAGGCCTCCGCCGTCCACACCGAGTCGAAGCCGAGTTCCTCGGCCTTGAGGACCGCTTCCAGCGCGCCCGGGGTCGGGCCGCTGCCCCAGTACCCGACGTGGAATCCCAGCTTCACGAATGCCTCCTAGACGTTCGGCGCGTAGTGCTCGGGCTTGCCCCGCTCCGGCAGCGGCGGCAGGTTCCTGCGTGGAGTCTCGACCACGGGCGCGTCCGGAGCCACCTCGCCGCGCACGCGACGCCAGCCGGCGCGGGCCCGCGGGTGGTAGCGGCGGTCGTGCGGGACGAGCTTGAACACGGCGTCGACCAGCTTGCCGAACCGCCGGTGCCGCCGCGCGTCGCGGTCGGTCCAGCGGAAGCCGAGCCGGTCGCGGATCTCGCGGTCGTAGAGGCCGATCGTCAGCCAGACGAAGCGGCGGGCGATCACCCGCTGGACCGGCCGCCACAGCGCGTCCGGCAGCCAGGGCAGGAACGGCGGCCTGCCGAGCCCGCGGATGTCCAGGACGTCCCTGGTCGCCTTGTTGTCCTCCAGGACCTCGGTGCACATGTGCTTCCAGTAGCGCTGGAAGTCCTCCCAGCTCTCCGGCACCGGCCGCATCGTCATGTCGTACATCCGCCACCACCGGACGTGCTCGTCGAACAGCTGCCGCTTTTCGGCCTCGCCGATGCCGCCCGTGAAGTGGCCGGCGATGAGGATCGTGCTGACGAAGAACGTCGCGTGCGCCCAGTAGTAGGTGTCGGGGTCGAGCGCGTGGTAGCGCCGTCCTTGCGCGTCGACGCCCTTGATGCGGTCGTGGTAGCCGCGGACCTCCAGGGCGGTGCGGTGGGCGCGCGGGCCGTCGTAGACCACCCCGCCGATCGGGTACAGCGAGCGGAACAGCCGCTGCCAGCGCTCCTCGAAGAACCGCGAGTGCTGCTCGACGCCGGCGCCGAGGCCCGGGTGCATGTTCTGCATCGACCCGGCCCACAGGCCGATGAGCAGGCCGCGCCAGTCGCCGAAGTACTTCCACGTCAGCGAGTCGGGCCCCAGCGGTTCGGGTGTCTCCCGGGTCATCGGCGGCTCCTCGTCGAGTCCTGAACTGACTACGTGTGTTGTCAGGCTAGGATCTGACAACACACGTAGTCAACCGAGGAGCCGCCATGCCGGGCCGCACGTGGGCGGGCACGACGCTGGACGACCGGAAGGCGCTCCGGCGCGAGCAGCTCGTGGCCGCCGGCCTCGCCCTGCTGGGCACCGAAGGCTCGGCCGGGACGAGCGTCCGCGCGGTGTGCCGGCACGCGAAGCTGACCGAGCGCTACTTCTACGAGAGCTTCGCCGACCGCGAAGAGCTGGTGGCGGCGGTGTACGAGCACGTCGGCGAAGAGGCGCGGCAGGCGCTCGTCGACGCGGTGCGGGACGCCCCCACCCCCCTCCTGCGGGCGGAGAACGCCGTGCGCGCGTTCGTCGAGCTGATCGTCGACGACCCCCGCAAGGGCCGGATCCTGCTGCTCGCCCCGCTGACCGACCCCGCACTCACCCGCCGGGGCCTGCACCTGCTGCCGGTGTTCGCCGCGCTCGTCGGCGAGCAGTTGTCCCACGGCGACGAGACCGAACGCCGGATGGTCGCCGTCGGGCTGGTCGGCGCGCTGAGCAACGTCTTCATCGCCTACCTCGACGGGTCGCTGAAGGTGTCGCGCGAGCGGCTCGTCGCGCACTGCGTGAAACTCGTCCTCGGCGCCGACGGCCACTGACCTCACCTCCCACCTGCTGACAGTCGCGCGGCGGATCGGGCACACTCAACCCATGCGTACCGCTGGGCGGAACGACGGCGCGAGCGGCGACGGCCTCGTCGCGGCCCGGCTCGCCGCGCTCCTGGATGCCTTCCGGCCGGGTGACGAGACCCTCGGCGTGTCCGAGCTGGCCCGCCGGACCGGCCTGGCGAAGACGACCGTGCACCGGCTCGTCGGGCACCTGACCGAAACCGGCTTGCTCGAACGCGAAGCCGGCGCGGTGCGGCTCGGGCTCCGCCTGTTCGAAATCGGCCAACTGGCCTCGCCCCGCCGCGGCCTGGTCGAGGCGGCCCGCCCGTACCTGGCGGATCTGCGCGAGGCCACGCACAACACCGTCCACCTCGCGATGCTCGAAGGCACCGAGGTCGTGTACCTCGACGTGCTGCGCGGCCCGGACGCGCCGACGCTGCCCTCGCGCATCGGCGGCCGGTTCCCCGCGCACGCCACCGGCGTCGGCAAGGCGATCCTCGCGTTTTCCCCGGAATCCGTGGTGAATCAGGTCATCGACGCCGGATTGCCGCGGTTGAGCGCGCGGACGATCACCGCGCCCGGCCTGCTGCGCCGTCAGCTCACCCGGATCCGGGAGGACGGGATCGCCTTGGAGCGCGAGGAATCCGGCGTCGGCGTCGTGTGCGCGGCCAGCCCGCTGCTCGATTCCCGCGGCGTCGCGGTGGCCGCGGTGTCGATCTCCGGCTGGGCCAACCGGATGCGGACCGAACGGGTCGCTCCGGCCGTCCGGACGGTCGCACTCGCGTTGACCCGGACACTTTCCGGATCCACTGCGGACAGTCGGAAATAATCTTGCGGGACAACGCTTTTCCGCCGGCTGGGCCGTCCGGCTGAACGTGACCGCCCCGTGCTGGACCGGTGATCGCGAGCGGCTACGATCCGTCCAATGGCCCAGCACAGCCGGGGAACGACGTTCTCGGGCCGCTCCCCCGCCACGCGTCCTCCACCGGCGGGCACCCGTCCGCCGGCCGCGCAGTGGTTGCTGTCGCTGGACATCGTGCTCGCCTTGCTGGCGCTGGCCGGCGGCCTGCGCGTGCTCGCCCTCGCCGCCCCGGCCCCGGCCCTGCCCGCCGAAGCCGCGAACGTCGCCCACGCCTACGCGCTCGGGCACCTCACGCCGTTCACCGACGCGGGCGGCGCCGGGGTCAGCCCGTTCGGCTGGCTGCAGCTCTCGGCCGCCACCATGGTGTCGGACGCGTTCGGCCGCTCGGCCACGGCGCTGGCGGCGGTCCGCGAAACGATGATCGTGACGGCGGTGGCCGGCGCCCTGCTGCTGTGGGTGCTGGCGCGCCGGCTGGGCCTGACGCGGTGGGCGTCGGCGGCCGCGGTGGCGCTCCTGGCCGCGTCACCGCTCGCGCTCGGCCTGCAGCGGCTGGTCGTGGTGGAGCACCTGGCGGCGGTGTGGGCACTGGGCGCGCTGGTGCTGATCACCAAGCCCGGCGCGCGGATCCGGCACGACGTCGCGGCCGCGGGGTGCCTGCTGGCGGCGGTGCTCACCTCGCCGCTGGCCCTGGCCATCCTGCCCGCGGCCGGCTGGCTGCTGGTGCGGCGCGGGCCGGCCCGGGCGGCGCTGGTGGCCGTGCTGCTCAACCTCGGGCTGGGCATCGCGTTCGGCCCGGCGGCCGCCGTGCTGCGGCCGCACCTCGCGGCCGCGGGCCGCCCGTCCGTCGCCGACTGGGTCGCGCTCGACCCGGCGTGGGCGGTGCTGTCGACCGTCGCGCTGGTGGCCGCGCTGGCCGTCACCTCGTTGCGGCCGTTCGCGGTGTCCGGCCTGCTGCTCGCCGCGACCCTGCTCATCCCCGGCGTCCCCGGCACCGCCGTACTCGCCCTGCTGCTGCCGGTGACCCCGCTGCTGCTGGCCGGGGTCGCCCAAGCCGTCACCCGGCCACGCACCGCGGCGCACCGGTGGCCCACCGGCCGGTCCCCCGCGGTCGCGGCGGGCGCGGTCGTCCTCGTCGCGACGGTCGCCGTCGGCTGGGGGTACGGCTACCCGGCGCTACCGCTGTCGACCGACCGGTCCGGGCCCCTCGCCGCGGCGCGGGACTGGCTGCGGGCCAACGCCTCCGGCGCCCGGCTGCTCGTCGACGACGCCGCCTGGGCCGAACTCGCCGACGCCGGCTGGCCGACCGGCATGCTGGCCTCGCCCGCCGCGTGCGCGGCCACCTGCCCGCCCGCCGAGTGGGCCGTCTTCGGCGACGACGAGGCCGGGCTCCGAAGCCGCTATCCCGCCCTCGAGGCCGCCTTCGCCGGCACCGTGACGACCGCCGTGTTCGGCACCGGCGACCGCCGCGTCACCGTTTCCCGGCTGGGCGTGCCCCTGACCGACCCGGCGGCACCGTCGGAAGCGTCGGAAGCGTCGGCCCGCGCCCATGCCGGTGCGGCGCTGACGGCCTCGCCCAGGATCACCTTCACCCCGGACGCCGCCGCCGTGCTCCGCGCCGGGCAGGTCGACCCCCGGCTCATCGCGACGATCGCCGCGCTCGCGGCGCTCCAGCCGGCGACGGTCGGCGCCTTCCCCGAAATCCCCGGCGAAGACCCCGCCGGCCGGCCGCGCCGCCGCGTGCTGCTGACCGGCGGCGCAGACGGCGCGGCCGCGTTCTACACCGGCCAGCGCGATCTGTTCCGCCCGTCCTCGGTCACCCGGACCGCCGACGGCGTGCTCGTCACCTATCCGCTGTTCGCGCCGACGGGCCTGCTCGTCCCGTTCTCCTCCCCTTGACCCGGCGAAAGGCCGCTGCCATGCGTACTCTCCCCCAGCTCCTGCTCAGACCCGGCGGGCTGACCGCCGCAGCCCTCCTGCTCGTCGCGCTGACGCCGGTGACGGCCGAGGCGGCGACCGCCCCCGGTCCGGGCGTCGGCTGGATCCGGGTCGGCCACCTGTCCCCGAAAGTGCCGCCGGTCGACATCTACTTCGCGCCGTTCGGCCAGGCGCAGAAGGTCGTCATCCGCAAGGCCGGGTACGGCGCGGTCACCCCGTACTCCTCGCTCGGCCCCGGCGAGTACACGCTGTCGATGCGCCCCGCCGGCGCCTCGTCGAGCACTCCCCCCGCGCTGTCGGCGACGATCTCGATCGCCGAGCGCAGCGCCTACTCCCTGCTGGTCTTCACGAACGGCCCCGGCGGCTCGCTCCAGGGTGACCTGGTCACCGACGACCTCACCCCGCCGGCCGCGGGCCAGGGCCGGGTCCGGGTCGTCGAGGGGTCGGCGGCGATCACGCCGGTGAGCGTCGACGGGCCGCGGGGCCTCTCACTGGCCAAGGACGCGCCGTACGGCCGGACGTCGGCCTACGTCGACGTGCCGGAAGGACGCTGGCCGCTGCAGCTGAGCGGCGGCTCGGTGAAGTCCACCGCCGACGTCGACGTCAAGGCCGGGACGTCGACGACGCTGCTGGTGACCGAGGACGCCGGGGCGCTCAAGGCGAACCCGATCTCCGACGGCGCGACGCTGCCCGAACCGCCGAAGTTCGGCGTCGAGACCGGGGGCGGCGGCACGGCGCCGTCGTCCGGGACACCGCTCTGGCCGGTGTTCGCGGCGGCCGGGCTGCTGGCCGCGCTCCTCCTGGGACGCCGGGCGGCTCGTGCGCGCTGACCTCGGCGTACTGCTCGTCGTGGCCGTGTTGGCCGCGGGCTGCTCGGCGGCCCCGGCCGCACCGCCGTCCGTCGTCCCGTCCTCGTCCGCACCCGAACCGGCGACCGGGCCCCAGCCGCTGCCCGCCGCCGCGGACGTCCGCCCGGTCCGGCTGCGGATCCCCGCCATCGGCGTCGACGCGGCCGCGCTCGTCCCGCTCGGGCTGGGCGCCGATCACCGGCTGGAAGCACCCGCGCGGTTCGCGGACGTCGGCTGGTACGCCGCCGGCCCGGTCCCGGGCGACCCGGGCCCCTCGGTGATCGCTGCGCACGTCGACTCCCGGTCCGGGCCGGCGCCGTTCTTCCGGCTGCGCGACCTGCGTGACGGCGACGAGGTGTTCGTCGCCCGCTCGGACGGCCGGGAGACCCGGTTCGTCGTCGACGGTGTCCAGCGCTACCCGAAGGACGCGTTCCCGACCGACGCGGTGTACGGACCCGCGCCGGGCAGCGCGCTGCGGCTCATCACCTGCGGCGGGAGCTTCGACGCGGCGAAGCGGTCCTACCGGGACAACATCGTCGCCTACGCCTCGACCCGCTGGAGCTAGGCGACGAACTCCTTCAGCAGCCCGCGCCGCGCCAGCACGGGCCGGACGCCGTCGCCGAACCAGTACGCCTCTTCCAGGTGCGGGTAGCCCGACAGCACGAACTCCGTGACGCCGGCCGCGTGGTACTCCTCGATCAGGTCGGCGACCTCTTCGTGGCTGCCGACCAGCGCGGTGCCGGCGCCGCCGCGCACCAGGCCGATGCCGGCCCACAGGTGCGGGTGGATCTCCAGGGCGCGGACGCCGCCGCCGGACCGGCCGCCGTGCAAGGCGACCATCCGCTGCTGCCCCACCGACTCGCTCGCGGCCAGTTGCGCCTGCGCCTTCGCGACCTGTTCCGGGCTCAGCGCGTCGAGCAGCTTCTGCGCCTCCGCCCAGGCTTCGGCCGAGGTGTCCCGGGAAATCGTGTGCAGCCGGACGCCGAACCGGATGTCCCGCCCGGCGGCCAGTTCGCGGACCTTGCCGATCTTCTCGGCGACCTGCGCGGGCGGCTCGCCCCAGGTCAGGTAGACGTCGGCGTGCCGCGCCGCGACCGGCAGCGCGGCCGGCGACGAGCCGCCGAAGTAGATCGGCGGCACGGGATCCGGCGCGGCCAGCGTCGTCGCGCCCGCCACGCTCAGGTGCTCGCCCGCGAAGGTGAACGGCTCACCCGACCAGACGCCGCGGACGATGGTGAGGAACTCGTCGGTGCGCGCGTACCGGGCGTCGTGGTCGTGCCAGTCGCCGAAGCGGCGCTGCTCCACCGCGTCGCCGCCGGTGACGACGTTGAGCAGCACCCGGCCGCCCGACAGTCGTTGGAACGTGCCCGCCATCTGCGCGGCGAGCGTCGGGGAGAGGACGCCGGGGCGGAAGGCGACCAGGAACTTCAGCCGGGTCGTCTCCCGGATCAGCGCGGCCGTGGTGAGCCACGCGTCCTCGCACCACGTGCCCGTCGGCGTCAGGACGCCTTCGAAGCCCTGCCGCTCGGCGGCGCGGGCGACCTGGGCCAGGTAGTCCAGGTCCGGGTCGCGCTGGGCGGCCGGGCCCGCGGACCGGTTGGCGTGGAAGCGTTCCACGATCGTGCGGCCGTCACCGCTGGTGGGCAGGAACCAGTGCAGCCTGATGCTCATCCGTTGCTCCTCGCCTGGTCCAGGTCGGGACCGAACCGCCGGTCGACGAAGGCGGCGAAGTCCACCTTGCCCGGCAAAGTCTTCTCGTCGGTGAAGGCGTCCGCGAGCTGCTGTTCGGACGCCACGACGGAGTCGTCCAGCACGATCGGCAGGTCGCGGCCCGCCTCGACGGCCTTCTGCGCGACTTCCGGCTTCAAGCCGGTTTCCTTGGCCCACGCCTGCGCCCACGCGTCGCGGTGCGTGTCGGCCCACTTCTGCGCCTTGACCACGCGCACCGCGAAGTCGCGCAGGGCGGAGTTCTTGCCCGGATCGCCGAGCGCGGCCGTGCTCGCCGTCAGGAAGCCCAGGCCGTTCGACGCGCCCCGGCCGTCGGCGAGCACCCGCGCGTGGGCCTCGAGCTGGGCCTGCGCGGTGTAGGGGTCCCAGATCGCCCACGCATCGATGGTGTGCTGGGTGAACGCGGCGTACGCCTCGGACGGCTGCAGGAAGCTCAGCTTGACGTCCTTTGTGGACAAGCCGTTCTTGTGCAGGGTGTTCAGCAGCTGCCCGTGCGCCGAGGTGCCTTTCGCGACCCCGATCGTCTTGCCCTTCAACGAGGCGACGTCCCGCAGCGGCGAGTCCGGCGGCACCAGGACGGCTTCGCGCTCGACGTTGCTGCGCGACACGCTGATCACCTTGATCTTCGCCTTCGCGGCGGCCGCGAAGATCGGCGGCGTGTTGCCGACGCGCCCGGCGTCGATCGCGCCGGCCGAGGCGGCCTCCAGCAGCGGCGGGCCGGAGGTGAACGTCGCCCATTCCACCTGATACGGCGTCCCCTGCAGCAGGTTCGCCGCGGTGAGCAAGGACTTCACCCCGCCCTTCTGGTCGCCCACCTTGAGCGTCACCTTCGCCAGGTCCGCCGCGCTCACCGGCGCCGGCACGGCGGTGGGGCCTTCGCCGATCGCGGTTCCGCACGCGCTCACCGCGAGCGCCGCCGCGACGACGGCCACTCCGTTACGCCACTGCATCTTCGGTCACTCCCAGGTCGGCCAGCACACGGCGGCGGAGGTCGTCGTGGCCGGCGGCTTCGTGCGGCCGGTGCCCGGCGACGATCCGGCCGCCGTCGAGCACCAGCACCCGGTCGGCGAGGCGCAGGGCCTCGTCGACGTCGTGGGTCACGAGCAGCACGCCCGGCCGGTGCCGCCGCCAGAGGTCCTGGACCAGGCCGTGCATCGAAATCCGGGTGAGCGCGTCGAGCGCGCCGAACGGCTCGTCGAGCAGCAGCAGGTCGGGTTCGCGCACCAGCGCGCGGGCGAGCGATACGCGCTGGGCTTCGCCGCCGGACAGCGTGAGCGGCCAGTCGTCGGCGTGCGCGGCCAGCTGGACCTCGGCCAGTGCCCGGTCCGCCAGTGCCCGGTTGCGGGACTTCCCGACGCCGTCCTGACGCACGCCGAGGACGACGTTGCGCCAGACCTTCCGCCACGGCAGCAGCCGGGGTTGCTGGAAGGCGACCGAGACGGTCCCGGACACGTCCACGTGGCCCTCGACGTCGCCGTCGAGACCGGCCAGCACCCGCAGGAGCGTCGACTTGCCGGAGCCGCTGCGGCCCAGCAGGGCGACGAACTCGCCGCGTTCGACGGTCAGGTCGAGACCGGCGAGGACGGTCCGGGCACCGAAGCGTTTCGTGAGGCCGCGGACCTCGGCTACCGGGCTCGCCATCGCAGCACCTTCCGTTCCAGCAGCCGGACGAGCGCGTCCGTGACCAGGCCCAGCAGGGCGTACAGGACGAGCCCGACGACCACGACGTCGGTCCGCAGGAACTCCCGCGCATTGTTGATGAGGTAGCCGACGCCGGCGTCGGCGTTGACCGTCTCGCCGACGATCAGCGCGAGCCAGGCGAGGCCGAGCGACTGCCGCAGCCCGACGATCGCCTGCGGCAGCGCGCCGGGCAGGACGACGTGCCAGAGCCGTTCCGCGCGGCTGAACCCGAGCGCGCGCGAAGCTTCGACGAGGGCCGGGTCGGCGCCGCGGATTCCCGAATGGACGTTGAGGTAGAGCGGGAAGGCCACGCCGAGCGCGACCAGCACGATCTTCGTCTCCTCGCCGATGCCGAACCACAGGATGAACAGCGGGATCAGGCCGAGGAACGGCAGCGTGCGCAGCATCTGCACCGGCGGGTCGACCAGCGCCTCGCCCCAGCGGGACAGCCCGGAGACGATGCCGAGCAGGACCCCGGCGACCGCGCCGAGCGCGAAGCCGGCGCCGACCCGGCCGAGCGACACCGCGAAGGCCTCGCCGAGTTCGCCGCTGCGCGCGGCTTCGATGCCGGCCTGCACGACCGTCCACGGTGAACTGAGCTTGTCGGGCGGCAGGACACCGGTGGCGCTGGCGATCTGCCAGGCGGCGACGAGCACCACCGGGCTGATCCAGCGCCGCAGATCGGGACGCCGGACCGGCCGGGGCGGCGGCCCGTCGGCGGCTTTTCGGACGTGCGCAAGCACGCCCGTGGTGGAAATCGACACGGATTTCTCCCGGGGACGGGGACGATCGGGGTTGCGTGGTCCCGACCTTCCGGTCCCCGGGAAGCGAAGTCAATGCGCGCCCACTCCGTGAACGCGCCGCGTTTCACCCCGTGGAACGGCTTGGCTCAGCCGCCGAACATGACCTTCCATTCGTCGAGCGAGCGCGGCCGGTAGACGAAGTTGGTGCGCTTCACCTCCGACAACGCGGCCGACGGCTCGGCCGAGTACTGGTGCCCCGGGTAGACGACGGGATCGCCGGGCAGGCCGGCGAGCGCCTGCAGGCTGCGGTAGATCTCGTCGGCGTCGCCGCCCGGGAAATCGGTGCGGCCACAGCCTTCCAGGAACAGCGTGTCGCCCGAGACGAGCTTGTCCTCGACCAGGAAGCACTGGCTGCCCGGGGTGTGTCCGGGCGTGTGCAGCAGCCGGATGGGGATGGCCCCGACGTCGAGGACGTCGTCGTGGTCGTGCGCGCGCAGGTCGGTGCCGGACACGCCGGTGACCCGCCGGACCCACTCGGTTTCGGCGCCGTTGACGTGGATCGGCACCTGCTCGATCGCGAGGAGCTCGGCGATGCCCGGCAGCGAGAAGCCGAGCATCTCGCCGCCGACGTGGTCGGGGTGGTGGTGGGTCGCCAGCACCCCGGTGAGCCGCATCCCGTCCTGCGCCAGGACGTCCAGCAGGTCCTGCACCGCGTAGGCCGGGTCGACGAGCACGGCGTCCCCGGTTTCGCGGTCGCCGATCAGGTAGGCGAAGTTCACCATCTGCGTCGCGACGGGATCGCCGACGGCGAAGTCGCGCCCGGCCAGCAGCTGCCGGAAGTAGAGCCGATCAGTCATGCCGGACACCCTACGGTCCGTTCCCCGCCGTCGCGGCGGCGTGGGTGACCGCGGCGGCCTCGGTCACGCCCCTGCGTTGTCGCGTGCCCCGCCGAAGCTCCCGGTGGTCAGCACGATCCGGCCGAACACCTCGCCCGCGTCCAGCTTCCGGTGCGCCAGCGCGGCCTGGTCCAGGGGCAGCACCTCGTGCACGACCGCACGCAGGCCGCCGGTGAAGAGCTCGGCGGTCGCGGCGGTCCGGTCGGCCACCGGCACGGTGTCGGCGCTGAAGGTCGCGAACGACAGCGACTTCCGGAACGCCGCGAACAGCGCCTTGCCGAAGTCGGCGGGCGGGTCGCCGGCGACCGCGCCGACGGCCACCAGGCGGCCGTTCGGGTTGAGCCGGGCGAAGAACGACGGGAGATCCGGACCGGCCACGACGTCGATGACCACGTCGTAGCCCGTGCCGTCGGCTCCTCCGCCGTCGCGGCCGAGGACGTGGGTCGCCCCCAGCTCCCGCAGGCGCTCGCCGCGTTCGGCCGACGACGTCGTCACCGCGATCGCCCCCGCGCCGCCGCGGGCGGCGAGCTGGACCGCCATGATCCCGATGCCCCCGGCCGCGCCGCGCACCAGCACCGACTCGCCGGGGGCGAACCGGGCGTGGCGCAGGCCGAAGTGGGCGACCACCCCGGAGCTGCCGAGGGTCACCGCGTCGACGGGCGACAGGGTCTCCGGCAGCGGGACGAGCGTCGAGGCCGGGACGACCGCCTGCTCGGCGTAGCCGCCGCCCACGCCGGCGAACGCCCAGACGCGGCGGCCGATCCAGGACGGGTCGACGCCGTCGCCGACCGCGGCCACCGTGCCGGCGATCTCGCCGCCCAGGACGTGACCGTCCTGGAAGCCGTAGGCGGCGAGGGCGCCGCTGCGGATCAGGACGTCGACGCCGCCGACGCCGATCGCCTCGGTCGTGATCAGCACCTGCCCGCCGGCCGGGTCCGGGACCGGGAGGTCGACGACCGCCAGCCCGCCGGGACCGCCGAACGCCTGCACCGCGACTGCTTTCACCGTCTGCTCCGTCCTTCCGGGATCGATGATCGACAGCGGACGGTAACGGACGCCGGCGTCCGGTTGGCTAAAGTGAGGAAGTGACCGAGGGTTTGTCTCAGCTCCTGCGCTCGGACGCGCGGGACAACCGCGAACGCATCCTCGAGGCGGCCCGCGCGGTGTTCGCCGCCGACGGCCTGGCCGTCCCGATGCGGGAGATCGCCCGCCGCGCCGACGTCGGCCCGGCGACCCTGTACCGCCACTTCCCGACCAAGGAGGCGCTGGCCACCGAGGCGTTCGCGGACCGGATGCACGCGTGCTACGCGATCGTCGACGAAGGACTCGCCGACCGCGATCCGTGGCGCGGCTTCACCTCGATGGTCGAGGGGCTGTTCGAGCTGCACGCCCGCGACCGGGGGTTCACCGCGGCGTTCACGGCGGAGTTCCCGCACGCGCTGGATTTCGCCGCGGACCGCGAACGCGCGGTGCAGTCGATCGCGGAGCTGACCCGCCGCGCCAAGGAAGCCGGTTGCCTGCGCCCCGACGTCGAGCTGGACGACGTGATCCTCGTCCTGATGGCCAACAGCGGCATCCAGGGCGCCTCACCGGCGGCCCGCGTCGCGGCTTCCCGGCGTTTCGCCGCGCTCGTGATCCGGGGACTGCAGGCCTGAGCCGGCCCACTGGTGCACGCTCCCCTGGTGCAACGCCGCGTACGCGCGGTCTCTCAGGACGTTCGCCTCGTGGTCGGACAGCGTCCGGTCCAGGGGGCGGAGCACCAGGCGGACCAGGAGGTTCTTCTGGCCGGGCCGGGCACCCAGCCGCGCCCGCGCCTGTGGTGGCAACCCGGCACAGGGCGTCTCCTGCCGGATCTCGACCGACTCCACGACGTCGGCGTCTTCGCCGAGGGCGTCGCGGACGCGGTCGCCGAGGTCCTCGGCCCGGTCGCCGGCGGCGACGGCGATCGAGAGGTCGCGGCGCACCGGCGGCAGCGCCGAGACCGGCCGGTACGGCGCGAGGTCCGTCATCTGGGCGGCGACCGCCGGCTCGGCCGAGCGGAGCAGGCGGATGTCCGGGACACCCTTGAGGAGCATCACCATCCGGTCGAGGCCCAGGCCGAGCGCGAGCCCGGACCAGCCGTCCCCGAGTCCGGCGCGCGCGAGGACGGCGGGGTGGGCGAGCCCGCACTCGCCGATCTCGAGCCGGCCGCCGGCGTGCTCGACGTCCAGCTGGGCACCGTCCACTGTGTACGGATGGCGCCGCGGTTCCAGCCGCCACCGGCCGTGGGGGACGAGGGCGGCGACCATCTCCTCGAGGTCGGCGCGGGTGGTGGGGCCACGGGTGATCCGCCAGAGGTCGAGCTGGTGGGGTGTGCCGCTGTGCAGCCGGTCGATGCTGTCGCGGCGGTAGACGACGCCGGGGCAGGCGAGCAGGACGTCATCGGCCGGGTTCGCCGCCAGGGCCCGCAGCGCCGCCGGGATCATCGCGCTGGAGTGGCTTCGCAGCACGTGGCGGGCATCGACGTACCGGGTGTAGCGGGCATCGCGCGTGACGTCGGCCGGGTCGTAGCCGAGGTTGTCGTAGTTGTCGGCGATGGTGACGACGCGGTCGCCCGGCCACCGCCGCACGGCACCGGGCCACCGGGCGGCCACCGCCGCGACGGCCCGGTCGACGACGAGCTGGACGGCATGCGGCCCGGCGGCCGGATCGGTGAGATCACGGACGGCGAGATCGCGGGCGAGCTGGGCGGGGGTGAGTGCTTCGGGCATGACAGAACCTCCGAGGTGAGCGGGACGGCAGTGGGGACGGCTCCCCCTGGCCCGGACACCCGGCGAGGTCAGTGCGGACGGACGGTCACGGCTCGGCGAAGGCTGCACCCGGTGCCCGCCCAGCCGGGGCGGACTTCGGGAATCAGAGGTGGATCGAATCGAGCCGCTGGGGCGCAGCCTGTTCAGGCAGCGCCGGCCGCGGACGTGGCACCGGAACCCCGCCGGCACCCGGAAAGGGCCAGGGGGCCGGTAAATCGGCGGTACTCCGCGACGACGGCCACGAATCCAGGGTAGCGACCCGGTCACCCGGTTTGCTCCGTCACTCGCCCACCTCCCCGTCCGCCAGCTCGCGCAGCACGTCCAGGTGCCCCACGTGCCGCGCGGTCTCCTGGACCACGTGCGCCACCACCCACCGCACGGTGAACTCCGACCGCCGCCGGGTGCGGTCGTCCGGGCCCAGCCCGCGCAGGGCCTTCTCCGCCCTCGCCCACTCCGCCTTGTACGCCGCCACCACCGTGGCCGGCGTGTCGTCCGGCGCGAGGTCCCAGCTCGGATCCGGGCTGCCCACCCACAGTGATGGCAGGTCCGCTCCGCCCGCCTCGATCGCCAGCCACCAGCGCTCGACCGCGGTGAGGTGCTTCACCACGCCCAGCGCGCTCATCCGCGGCGAGGCCGGGAACGGCGTCGCCGCCGCCTGCTCGCGGGGCAGCCCGGCCAGCTTGTTCACCGCTGTAGCCCGCAGGAACTGCAGGAAATCCAGCAGCAGGCGCAGCTCGTCGCCGGCCACGGGCGCCGGCCACCGCCGGTGCGTTTTCGAACTCGTGTTCGACATGACCGCAACCTACCTCGCGGGTCCGACAAAACCCGCCATAGAGTGATCGGCATGTGGTGGGGACTGCTCTGCGCCTTGGGCGCGGCATGCGCGTACGGCGTGGCTTCGGTGATGCAGTCGGTCGCCGCACGGGCCACCGACACCGGCGCCGACGGCGTCGACCCGAAACTGCTGGTCCGCGTGCTCGGCCAGGGGAAGTTCGTGCTGGGACTGTTCCTCGACGTCCTCGGGTTCGTCGCGCAGATCGCCGCCCTGCACGTCCTGCCCCTGTTCGTCGTCCAGGCCGCGCTCGCCGCGAGCCTCGCCGTGACCGCCGTCGCCGCGCGGTTCCTCGGCGTGCGGCTCGGCCGTCGCGAGTGGGCGGCCATCGCCGTCGTGTGCGCCGGGCTCGCCCTGCTCGGCGCCGCCGCCGAGAGCGAGGGCTCCGACCCGGTCGGGCTCGGCTTCCGGCTCACCCTCGTCGGCGCCGTCGCCGTCCTCGCCGCGGCCGGGATCGCCGCGGGCAAGGCGAACCGCCGCATCAGGACGCCGGCGCTCGGGCTCGTCGCCGGGCTGTGCTTCGGCGTCGTCGCGATCGCCGGCCGGATCATCCCCAGCCTCGCGCCGCTGGACCTGCTCACCGACCCCGCGACCTACACCGTCGCGGTCGCGGGCGGGATGGCGATGCTGTTCTACGCGACGGCGTTGCAGCGCGGCAGCGTCACCACCTCGACGGCGATGATGGTGCTCGGCGAAACGGTGTTCCCGTCGCTGGTCGGCGTGCTGGCGCTCGGCGACCGCACCCGGCCCGGGTTCGCGGCCGTCGCCGTCGCCGGGTTCGCCCTCGCCGTGCTGGCCGCGCTCGCCCTGGCGCGGTTCGGCGAGCCGGCGACCGAACCGCGGACCGAGACGAAGCCCACCGTGTTCCCGTAACTTCTTTACTTAGACTAGCCTTACCTATCCCAGCTCTGGACAGGGAGGCGCGGGTGAGCACGACGGGACGGGAAGTCCTCCGCCGGTCGATCGCCGGGCAACGACGATCGGTGGTGCTCGCGGCGCTGCTGACCGCGGGCCACCAAGGCGGCGAAGCACTGGTTCCGGTGGTGATCGGCGTGGTGATCGACCAAGCCGTCGCGGGCCGCTCGGTGGGCACGCTGCTGGTCTGGCTGGTGGTGCTGGGCGTGCTGTTCGCCGCGCTGTCGACCAGCTACCGCCTCGGTGCCCGCTTCGGCGAGCGCGCCGCCGAACGCGCGGCCCACGACCTGCGCCTCGACGTCGGACGCCGGGTGCTGCACCCCGGCGGCGTGGCCGACTCCGGCACCCTCGCCGGCGAACTGGTGAGCATCGGCACGTCGGACGCCAAGCGCGTCGGCACGGTCAACGGCGTCCTGCCCTTCGGCGTCGCCGGCCTGGCCGGGCTGCTGGTCAGCGCCGTCGTGCTGCTCACCATGTCGCTGCCGCTCGGCCTGCTCGTGCTGCTCGGCACGCCGCCGATGCTGTACCTGGCGCACCTGATCGGCAAGCCGCTGGAGCGCCGCAGCGAGGCCGAACAGGAGCGCTCCGCGTTCGCCTCCGGTGTCGCCACCGACCTCGTCGCCGGGCTGCGCGTGCTGAAGGGCGTCGGCGCCGAGCGCGCCGCCGTCGACCGCTACCGGCGGACCAGCCAGGACTCACTGCGGGCGACGCTGCGTGCGGCCCGCGCCCAGGCGTGGCACAACGGCGCGCTGCTGGCGCTCACCGGGATCTTCATCGCGGTCGTCGCCCTGGTCGGCGGCCACCTCGCCGCGGCGGGCGACATCAGCGTCGGTGACCTGGTCGCCGCGGTCGGGCTCGCGCAGTACCTGATCACGCCGTTCACGATCTTCTCGTGGGTCAACGGCGAACTCGCGCAGGGCCGGGCGTCGGCCGCGCGGATCGCCGACGTGCTGAACGCGCCGCCGGCCGTCGGCGCCGGGGACGCGACGCTGCCGGTTCCGGCGGCCGGGCACGTCAAGCTGTCGGCGCTGAACCGCGGCGCCCTGCTCGACGTCGGCTTCGAAGCCCGGCCGGGCGAGCTGCTGGGCGTGGTCGCCACCGACCCGGCCGCCGCGACGGATCTGCTCGATTGCCTCGGCCGCGCCGCCGATCCCGCGGGCGGCTCGGTGTCGGTCGACGCGGTCGATCTGTCCACTGTGGACCCGGGCCGGGTCCGCGAGGTGGTGCTGGTCGCCGCGCACGACGCGGACCTGTTCGCCGGAACGGTCGCCGAGAACATCGCGACCGGACCGCTGGCCGCCGAGGCGATGACCGCGGCCGCCGTCGACGAGGTGGCGAGCGCGCTGCCCGACGGCGCCGAGACCGCCGTCACCGAACGCGGGCGGTCGCTGTCGGGCGGGCAACGCCAGCGGGTCGCGCTCGCGCGGGCGCTCGCCGCCGACGCGCCGGTGCTGGTCCTGCACGACCCGACGACCGCCGTCGACACGGTCACCGAGGCCCGGATCGCCGCGGGGCTGGCCGAACTGCGGCGCGGCCGCACCACGATCCTCGTGACCACCAGCCCGGCGCTGCTGGCCGCCACCGACCGCGTCGTCCTGCTCGACGACGGGCGGATCGCGGGCGAAGGCAGTCACGCCGAGCTGACCGGCCGTCCCGACTACCGAGCGGCGGTGCTCTCGTGACCCGCGAACTCCTCCCCGTGGCCGACGGCCGCCGGATCCGCGCCGTCGTCGGCGAACTGGCCGGCCGGGCGAAGGGCCGGACGGCCGCCGCGTTCACGACGCTCGTCGCGGCCACCGCGATCGGCCTGCTCACCGCGCCCCTGCTCGGCCGGATCGTCGACCTGGTCGCCACGCGCCGGCCGGCGGCCGAACTGGTCACGCCGGTCGTGGGGCTGGTGCTCGTCGCGGTGACGCAGGCGGTCGCGACCGCGATCGGGGTGTCGCTGGTGGCGCGGCTGGGCGAGACGATCCTGGCCGAGCTGCGCGAACGCTTCGTCGAACGCGCCCTCGGCCTGCCGCTCGAACAGCTCGAGCGCGCCGGGTCCGGCGACCTCACCGCCCGCGTGACGAACGACGTCTCGGTGGTCGCCGAGGGCGTCCGGCAGGCGCTGCCCGAACTGGGCCGCTCGGTGCTGACGGTCGTCTTGACGCTCGGCGCGCTGGCCGTGCTGGACTGGCGGTTCCTGCTGGCCGCGCTGCTGGCCGTGCCGATCCAGCTGTGGACCGTGCGCTGGTACGTGCCGCGCGCGAAGCCGTTGTACGCCGCCCAGCGCGAGGCGGTCGGGGCGCAACAGCAGCAGCTGCTGGACACCATCGGCGGGGCGAAGACGGTCCGCGCGTTCCGCCTGGCGGACACGCACCTGGAGCGGGTGCGGGAGCGGTCCGACGCGGCCGTCTCGCTCGCGTTGCGCGGAATCCGCCTGGTGACGCGGTTCTACGCGCGGCTCAACCTGGCGGAGTTCGTCGGGTTGTCGGCGGTGCTGGCGCTGGGGTTCCTGCTGGTCGGCGCGGACGCGGTGACGGTCGGCGTCGCGACGGCGGCGGCGCTGTACTTCCACAGCCTGTTCGGCCCGATCACGACCGCGCTGGCGCTGGTCGACGACGCGCAGGCGGCCGCGGCGAGCCTCGCGCGGCTGATCGGCGTCGCCGACCTGCCCGCCGAGGCGTCGCCCACGCAGCCGTCACGGCCGGTCGACGCGTCGGTGAAGACCGCGGGAATCGGCTACTCCTATGTGGACGGTCACCCGGTGCTGCGGGACGTCGACCTCGGTGTCGCGCCCGGCGAACGGGTGGCGCTGGTCGGCGCCAGCGGGGCCGGGAAGACCACGCTGGCCAAGCTGATCGCCGGGATCCACCGCCCGGACGCGGGCTCGGTCACGCTCGGCGGCGTGTCCTTGGACGAGCTGGGGCCGGAAGCCACGCGGCGGACGGTGGGGCTGATCAGCCAGGAGGTCCACGTCTTCGCGGGCTCGCTGGCCGACGACCTGCGGCTGGCCCGCCCGTCGGCGACCGACGCCGAACTGCGGGCCGCGCTGGCGAAGGTGGGGGCGCTGACCTGGGTTTCGTCCCTTCCGGGCGGCCTCGCGACGGTCGTCGGCGAAGGCGGTCACCAGCTGACGGTGACGCAGGCGCAGCAGCTGGCCCTGGCCCGGCTGGTGCTGGCCGACCCGCCGATCGCGATCCTCGACGAAGCCACGGCCGAAGCGGGCAGCGCGGGTTCGAAGGTGCTGGAGTCGGCGGCCGCGGCAGCGCTGGCGGGACGCACGGCCCTGGTGGTGGCCCACCGCCTGACGCAGGCGGCGGCGTCCGACCGGATCGTGGTCCTCGACGCGGGCGCGGTCGTGGAGTCCGGAACCCACGACGACCTGGTCGCCGCGGGCGGTCAGTACGCAAAGCTCTGGGCAGCCTGGTCCGGCCAGCGCGCCTGACCCGCCCGCCGCCCGTGTCGTCCATCCCGGCACGCGTGTCGTCCGTCCAGGTACGCAAGTCGTCCATCCACGTACGCAAGTCGTCCGCTCCGGTACACGGAACTCGCGCGCTTGAGGGGCTCTCACGCGTACCCGGGCGGACGACACGCGCACTCAGATGGACGACTCGCGTACCTGGATGGACGACACGCCGGGAGCCGTGTGGCTCCCGGCGTGTCGTCGGAGGAAGGATGCTCCTATGGAGGTCAAGAGCTCCGTTTAAGATCATTTGTGGTGATCAGCTGGTAGAGCTCTCGGGCGATGTAGCGTTTGAGGCAGCGGATGATCTCTTTCTTCGACAAGCCTTCACGGGTGC